>DAHVCP010000054.1 GCA_027314025.1 Acidobacteriota bacterium | reverse complement strand
CGCCAAGGCGGCGGCGCGATCCTGCCAGGTCCAGGGAACGTGGATCATTAGGCCCCAGCGCTGCGCTTGATTTTCGGCCGTGGGCAGGGTCGCCAGGCCGTGCAAAATCTTCGATTCGGGCACCCCGAGTCCCTGCAACTGGACGATCCGCGCCACGGCCTGATCGGCGTGCTGGCGGGCTTCGCGCTGGAGCGTGGCGATTCTCAGATCAAGCTCGGCCTGCCGCTGCCGCTCCGCCGCCTTTTTGGCTTCGGCCTTTGCCGCGGCGACGGCCTTGAGTCGCAGCTCACGCTGTCGGCCGATGTCCGCCAACCGGGCCTCGCAGGCGCCAATCTGGCGTTGAAGGTCACGGCACTCGCCGGCGGCGTTGGCTAGAGCCTCGGTCGCCTGCTGGTCCGGTCCGGCGAGAAGGACGGTCTGGGCTCGGGCGACGCCGGCCTGGGCATCCGCGAGCCGGCCTCGCAATCGCGCAATCCCGGCCTCGATCCGGGATTCTTCGCCGGGGCGCGGCGGCTCGGGCTGTCGGGATCGCGCGCCGACGGCGGCGGCAGCGGCGGCGGCCAGATCAAGCCGGGTCTGAATCGCCGAATCGGCGTCGGCGACCGCGTAGGCGTCGGCGGCCGCAATGGCGCGGCGGCGCTGGGCTTCGAGGCGGTCGGCGGCGGCGGTGTCGCGCCAGGAATCGTCAATTGGTTGGGTCATGGCGGTTTTCCTTTCGGGCGAAATAGATGGCGACGGCAAGGCAGACGCACTCGGCGGCGAACGCGATGGTGGCAAGTGTGATCATGCGGGGCTCCTTTGCCCACCGCGTTTTGGCGGCGGGATGCGTGCAATCGAACGGCTCGGCGGCGGAAAAGTTTCGCCCAGATCGCAGCGCGGGCAAATAGCCCGGCTGTGGCGGAAGCTGAAGATGCGCGAACCGCCGCAGCGCGAGCAGGGGGCGATGGATCGCCAGGGTGCGCCCAGGGCCAAGGCGGCGGTGAAGTCTGTCGGGCGGCGGGTCATGCTAGCCTCCGGCAATTGCGCCCGGTGGGCGTAAGCCCGTCCGGTTCGGCCCAGGAGAACCGCGGCGCGTCCGGCTGGCCCGGCGAGAGCAGCCGCAGCAGCGCCTCGCTGCCGTCCGGGGTGTAGGCCAGCAGGTCGCCAAGTTCACCGCCGGGCAAACGGCACCACTCGCCGACCGCGGGCAGGTCGCCCGTGGGGGCGCGAAGGACAATCTGGCGTTCGCCCAGCGTTGCAAGCGTCACGCCATGCCAGCGGGCCGCGCGGGGGTCCGGGTCGCAGCGCCCGCAGCGCCACGGGTCGGTTTCGCGGAGCCGCCACCAGTAGGCCGGGTGGCCCGCCGGGCACGGTTCGGACGGCGGCTGGCGCAGCGCAGCGATGATCTCCGGCTTGTGCTCCCGCAGCAACGGCAGCCAGATCGGCTCGGCGGCGGCGGGCAGGTCCACCGAGAGGGTATTGGGCGGCTTGAAGGCCACCCTGACACCGGCCCGCTGCGCGGCGGCCAAAATCTCCCCGGCAGTCATAGGTCGCGGTGCCTCCCGTCCGGCGATGGCCCAGGCACGGCGGGCAGCCTGCCTTCGCGTCGGGCGCGGGCGTAGGCGGCACCCAAGGTTTCTTCGCCGTCCGGCGGGGCGAACAAGGTGGGCTGTGGGGTGGATTGGGTTGCCACGGTTGCCACGTTGCCACCGGCCCAATGTTTGTGCGGGTCTCGGCGTGGCAAGCCGCCGTTGCAAGCGGCCGCCGCGCGCAGCGGGGTTGCCACCGGCCCATTTTCGCGTGGCAACTCGATTGCGCAAGGGGTTGCCACGCTCGCGGGGGTTGCCATCACGGAAACCCGCGTGTTTATTAGGTCCGTTGCAACGTTGCAACCAGCGGCATCCTCTCGGGGGGTGCCCTGGGGTGGCTCTGGGTCCGGCAGGCCGGCGCTGATGGCGGCGATGGCCTCCCGGCGGTCATAGCTGGTGCCCTGCCTGTCGCGGTTGTAGGACGGGAGCCGGTAATTGGCCAAGAATCGGCCAATGGTCTTGGCCTTCGCCCTTCCGTCCCGGCAGTCGCCTAGGTCCGCACCCCAGTTTTCCGCCTCCGCCAACCGCTCCACTAGGTCGCCGGGCCGGAACCGTTCGCCGTCCAGCGCCGCCAGTGCGTCGGCGATCTCCCGTGCTTTGGCCAGGCGGCCGTCCTGCGACTGGATACGGCGACTCAGCCCGGCCAGCAGGCGGGCGGCCGCGTAGGCCCGCTGCTCGATCGCTGCCCCCGCCAGCCGCGCGTGCGTCAGCAGCGGCCCCCACACCTCGCCCTCGCGGTCGGCCAGGCCGGGCCAGTATCCGTCGTCCGGCTCCGCCTCATTTAGCCGGGACAGGGCATCCCGCGCCTGCATGGCGTATGCCTCGATGCGCTCCCGCAGTGGGGCGGCCGTGCGCTCGCGGGTCTTTTGTCGCCGGCCCGCCAGGGGGAAGCCCGCCGGCCGTTTCGTCATGTGGACGACGATGCAGCGCGTAAGCAGCGCACCCCGCAGGCCGCCGATGGACGCAAAAAACTTGGGACAGTACGGGTCGAAGAACTGGACGGCGTGGTCATCGCCCACGCACCGCGGCACCCGCGCCCCGCGCTTGTAGCCCTCGTTCAATATTTCGCGGAGCGTTTTCGCGTCGGCGTCGTTTCCCGCCAGCGCCTCGGCCTCGCTCATGAGGATCGTCGGCTTGAGTTCCTCGATAGCCCGGAACAGGGGCGCCACATTCGGGGTGACGATGGGCAGTGGCTCCCGAACCAGCAGCCCCATGAGTTCGATTAGGACGCGGTTTTTGCCGCAGCCGGGCCCGGCGGATTCCAGCACCAGATACGGCGTGCTATCGAATGCGTCGAAGGTCCAGGTGTTCATCGCCAGCAATGCCAGCGCGATTGGAGCCGCTGGCGGCAAATAGGAGTGGCCGGAGAAAAACCGCTCCAGGTCGGCCACCAGCTCCGCCGGGTCCACGGCCAGGCTCAGCAGCCGACCCTTTCTGGCGGCCTCAGCCGCGGCCGCCCGCCGCTCCGCCGCCGCGCCCAGTTCGGCGGCCACCTCCCGCTCCATCGCGGCCTTCGTGGCGCCGGGAATTCGCAGCGCCGCCACCCTGGCGGTCAGCCGCGCCCGCACCGCCGGATCGGCCACCGCGGCGATTTCCGCCGTCGGCGGTTCCGCCGTGCGCCGCGCCGCTGCGGCCAGCGCCTCTAGGGCGCTCACCGCCGCCTCGGCCTCGGCCGCCGCGCACTCGGGCCAGGGCCGGGCGGCATCGAGCATCCCCAGTACCGCGTCATCGCCGCACGCCGCCAGCGCGTCATCGGGCCCGGCCTTCGGCCCGGCGTCCGGCGGGATGGCCGCCACCCGCACACTCGCACCGCGCCCGGCCAACTCGCCCGCCAGCCCCCGCAGCGCCCGCCGCACATCGGGGTTGGTGCGGGCGTCGCCATCCAGCGCGACGATTGCCTCGCGGCCCGGCCACGCCACCCAATCGAGGGAGGGGCTCGGCCCGG
>DAHVCP010000053.1 GCA_027314025.1 Acidobacteriota bacterium | reverse complement strand
TCGGACTGGCGATGGAGCAGGATGACGCCGGGGACGGCCGTCATCGCCTCCACGATCGCGTCCATGACCTCGAGCCTGCGGCCCTCGCTGAAGTTGGGCACCACCAGGACGAGCGGATCGGAGGTCATCTGCGCCGGGTCTGGGGTCATCGGCACCGGAACATAATGCAGTTCCACCAACACTCGCGGAGGCGACAGGGTGGATAGGAGGCGCGGCGGGACATGCCGATCACCACAGGCCACGGCCCCCGCACCGTCCACGCCCCCCGTGGCGGCGAGCCCTCCTGCGAGGGCTGGCCCCAGGAGGCGGCGATGCGCATGCTGATGAACAACCTCGACCCCGATGTCGCCGAGCGACCTCAGGACCTGGTCGTCTACGGCGGAACCGGACAAGCCGCGCGCAATTGGCCCGCGTATCACGCCATCGTTGCCGCCCTCACCCGCCTAAAGAATGACGAAACCTTGCTGGTCCAATCCGGCAAGCCGGTCGGCATCTTCCGCACCCACGACTACGCTCCCCGCGTCCTGATCGCCAACTCCAATTTGGTGGGCCGCTGGGCCAATTGGGACACCTTTCGCGACCTCAGCCGCCGGGGCCTGATGATGTACGGCCAAATGACCGCGGGTAGCTGGATTTACATCGGCTCGCAAGGAATACTGCAAGGAACATTTGAAACATTCGCCGCCGCCGCTCGCAAGCATTTCGGCGGCAGCCTGGCGGGCAAGTTAGTGGCCAGCGGCGGCCTGGGCGGCATGGGCGGCGCGCAGCCGTTGGCCGCCACGCTCAACGGCGCCGCCTACTTGGGCATCGAAGTGGACCCGGAGCGCATCAAGCGGCGGCTGAAATCCGGGTACTGCGACATCATGGTCAATGACCTGGATGAAGCGCTGCGCATCCTGAAAAACGCCGTCCGCAAGCAGGAAGCCGTCTCCGTCGGCCTGGTCGGCAACTGCGCCGAGGTCATTCCGGAGCTGGCCCGCCGTGGTGTCGTCCCCGATCTGCTCACCGACCAAACCAGCGCCCACGATCCGCTGAACGGTTACATTCCCGCCGGCCTCGACCTCGCCGCCGCCGCGGAACTCCGCGGCCGCGATCCCGCCGAATACCAACGCCACGCCTTGGATTCCATCGTCGCCCATGTCGCCGGCATGCTGGCGCTGCAAAAGCTGGGCAGCGTGGTCTTCGACTACGGCAACAACATTCGCGCCATGGCCGGCGAACATGGGTTGAAGGACGCCTTTAACTTTCCCGGCTTCGTGCCGGAATACATTCGTCCCATGTTTTGCTCCGGCCGCGGCCCCTTCCGCTGGGTCGCGCTCAGCGGCGAGGCGGCGGACATCCATGCCACCGACCAGCTCGTACTTCAGCTCTTCCCCGAGGACGAAGTCCTGCGCCGCTGGATCCAGCTCGCCGCCAAACGGATCCGCTTCCAAGGCCTGCCCGCCCGCATCTGCTGGCTGGGCTACGGCGAGCGGGATAAATTCGGCCTCGCCATCAACGCCATGGTCCGCCGCGGCCAGCTCAAGGCGCCGGTGGTGATGGGCCGCGACCATCTCGACGCAGGCTCAGTCGCTTCTCCCTACCGTGAAACCGAGGCCATGGCCGACGGCAGCGACGCGGTTGCCGATTGGCCCTTGCTCAATGCCCTGCTGAACACCGCCAGCGGCGCCAGTTGGGTCTCCATTCACCATGGCGGCGGCGTCGGCATCGGCTACTCGCAGCATGCCGGCCAGGTCACGGTCGCGGATGGGAGCGTGGAAATGGACGCCCGCATCGAGCGCGTCCTGACCAACGATCCCGGCCTGGGCGTCGCCCGCCATGCCGATGCCGGCTACGCCGAGGCCCGCGACTTTGCCCGCGCCCATGGCATGGATTTGCCCATGGCGAACCCGCCAACGGTTGACCTGTCCACGGGCCCCTCAGGCGGCGCGCAAACTCCTGGGGCCGATGCCCCGCCGTCCCGCCGGAAATAGCCGTGCGCACGCTGCTGGTCCACGCCGCCCAACTCTTGACCCTAGCCGGCCCGGACCGCGCCCGCCGCGGCGCGGAGATGGAGGATCTCGGCCTGATCCGCGATGGCGCGGTGCTGATCGAAAACGGCCGCATCTTCGCCGCCGGCCCAACCGACGCCGTCGCACGAATCGCACGCGGGAACCAGCGTGGGCGTCAGGTGAGCGACGATCCAAGCGGCCGCGATGCCACCGCCAGCCCTGGGCTGGCGGGCAGCGACACGCTGGAGGAGTTCGACTGCCGCGGTCAATTGCTGACCCCCGGTCTGGTGGACAGCCACACGCATCTGGTCTTCCCCGCCCCCCGCCTTGATGATTTCGACCGCCGCCTCCGCGGCGCAACCTACGAAGAAATCGCCCGCTCCGGCGGCGGCATCCTGCAAACCGCCCGCCAGTTCGCCGCAGCCGCCGACGCCGAACTGCTCGCCACCGCCGTCGCTCATCTTCGCGCCGCCCAATCCTTCGGCGCCACGCTGGTCGAAATCAAGTCCGGCTACGGCCTTTCCCCCGCCGCCGAGCTGCGCCTGCTCCGCCTCGCCGCCGCCGCCGGCCGCGCCGCCGGCGTCCAAACCGTCCTGACCCTCCTCGCCGCCCATGTCGTTCCGCCGGAATTCGCCGACCGCCGCGCCGAGTTCCTTCGCCTCATCACTGAAGTGCTGCTTCCCGCCGCCCTCAGCCCTGCGGAAACCGCCGCCCGCGGCGGCCAGCTGATCGCGTTCGCCGATGTGTTCTGCGACCGCGGCGCTTTCACCGTATCCGAAGCGGATACTGTTCTTCGCGCCGCGCGAGCCCGCGGCCTCGGCCTCAAGATCCACGCCGAGCAGCTCGCCGCCACCGGTGCCGCACGCCTCGCCGCCGAGCTCGGCGCCGCCTCCGCCGATCATCTGGAGCAAACCACGGCGCTCGACCACCAAGCCCTGGCCGGTTCCAGCGCCGTCGCCACGCTGCTTCCCGGCTGCGACCTGTTTCTCGCCACCCCCTATCCCCCGGCCCGCGCCCTCATCGCCGCCGGCGCCGCCGTGGCCCTGGCCACCGATTTCAACCCCGGCACCAGTCCCCTGCTCAGCTTGCCGCTGGCCATGTCCCTGGCCTGCACGCAAATGCGCCTGACGCCCGCCGAGGCTTGGACCGCCGTCACCATCAACGCCGCCGCCGCTCTTGGCCGCGCCGCCGATACCGGCTCGATAATGCCCGGCAAGCGCGCCGATCTCGCCCTGTTCGCCGCGGACGACTACCGCGCCATTCCCTATTCCCTCGGCCGCAATCTTTGCCGCGCCGTCTTCTCCGCCGGCCGCCACATTTCTATCTCCGCCGCCCCAGCCCCCGGCCCGGCGCCATCCCCAGCAAGCGCTTCCCTCCCCTAAATACCGCCGCTGGGCTGCCGGGGACCCGCTCCGCTGCCCGCGCCCGCAGATCTTGCCCGCCGCTGCGCCGAACTAAAATCCCGCGCGCCTCAGCGCCGCGGTACCCTATTGGCCGTATCCGGGGCCGATTGAGTGTCGCGCCAGCCGAAAAGCAAACGCCTGGCCGCCTCCGATCACCTTCCCTCGGCTTTTCTCTGTGCCCGCTCGGCCGCGGCAAACTTCTTCGCGCGCGCATACCACTCCTCGGCGCGCCGCAGGTTTTTCACCACGCCTTTACCTTCCCGGTAGAAATAGCCGAGATTGTGCGCCGCGTCGGCGTGCCCCTGCCGCGCAGCTCGGAAGTACCAATAAAACGCCGCCCGCGCGTCGGCCCGCACACCCTCGCCGCGGCTCAGACAGACGCCGTCGAAAACTGCGCCTCCGCGCATCCCATCCGCGCCGCGCGCCGGTGCAGGAGATAGCCGCGCCGCAGATTGCGCGGCCCGCCCCTACCATACCGATTCATCCACCCGAGCACATGGATGGCCTCGCGGTCCCCATGCCTCGCCGCACGTGTCATCCAGCGCCGCGCCTCGCGATAGTTGCGCCTCACGCCGCGGCCCATTTCGTAAAAGAGGGCTAGGTTGTATTCGGCGCTCCGCGACCCGTGTTGCGCGGCAACCCGATAGTGCCGGAACGCCTTCCGCTGGTTCCTGCGCGTGCCGAGACCGTAATCGTATGCCGCCCCCAGCCATTCCTGGGCGCTAACGGAACCCGCGTCCGCTGCCCGCCGGACCAGCCGAAAGCCTTCGGGAAATCGGCTCCAGTCACCCCCGTTGTAAATTCCGATCGCCGCCGCGAGCAGCGCCTGAGCCTCGCGCTGGGGGTTGCTGGATGCCGGTGGGCCGCCCGGAGCGGCAGCCGCTAAGCGCTTCGGCAAGCTCTACCTCCGGCAGCGGCATCGTCGCTGCTCCCGGACAGTACGCACGCAATCCCCGCCCGCCTGCCCATTCTCAATCCGTCCCCCCGACCCGCAGCCGGCAGCCTCGGCCCTGCCCCTTACTTCGGCTTCTCCGGCGGCGTCTTGTGCTTCTCCGCCGCCAGCGCCGCCCTCGCCTGCTCCAGGGCAGCAGTGCCAGCTAAATTGCCCCAGTCGATCGTCGAGTTGTAGGTCTTCATGAACTCTTTGGGCCGCGCCTCCAGAATCGAGGCGAGGAGCCGAGAAAACATCGCGCCCACGTCCACGGAACCCGTCCCCTTGTACACCTCCCATTGCGCCTCGTAGCCGAATAACTGCGACACCGCGAAGAACCTGGGCATGTATTTCGGGTGCGACTCGGAAAGGCTTGCGAGGTCAGCGAAATAGGACCGGAACTCACCTGCGGCTCCGATGGCGGCCCCGTCACGGCAGCCGTTTTCGGGCAACTGGTCCTTGGGATAGCCGACACCGTAGAACACGTCCTGGTCATCCGCGGAACCGTCATCCGTCATCCATAGTAACGACATGACATCTCCGATTCCGCGCGGCATCGAATTCAGGAGCGCCTGTGCGCCGCCGGGTGCGCCAAGCTGATACAGGCGCAGCGCCCGGATCGCCTCCTCCGAATAGCCGTCGCAACCGGCGTGGAACGCTTTCTCGAGCGCCGCCACGCTCGCAGCCTTCCCGAGACGGTACAGCCGCAGGCAGCGGACGCGCGCCTGGCAGGGGTCGGGCGGATGTTCCTTCGCCCGCTTTTCCGCCGCCAGCGCCGCCTTCGCCTGCTTCAGGGCGGGCCAGCCAAGCGCGCCTGATTTGATTGCGGCCTGCCTAAACTCTTTCGGCCGCGCCCCGAGCATTGGCCCAAGGAGCCGCGAGAACATGCCATCTACGTTCATCTCCGTGCCCGCGTCGAACTCATCCCACTCCGCCCTATAGCCAAATAGCTGCGACGTGATCAAAAACCCGGGCAAATATTTCGCGTGCGCCGCGGAGAGTTTGGCTAGATCACGAAAATAAAACCGGAACAACTCGGCGCCTCCGCGCGGCGCACCGTCCCGGCAACCGCCGCTAACCAGTTCATCCATGGGGTAGACGGTTCCGTACGAGGAGTTGATGTCCCCCGCGGTCTCGAAGGTTCCGTCGGTCGCCATCCACAAAAACGACACGAAGTCCCCGATCCCGCGCGGCATCGAATTAAGGAGCGCCTGTGCGCTGCCGGGTGCGCCAAGCTGATACAGGCGCAGCGCTCGGATCGCCTCCTCCGAATAGCCGTCGCAACCGGCGTGGAACGCTTTCTCGAGCGCCGCCACGCTCGCGGCCTTCCCGAGACGGTACAGCCGCAGGCAGCGGACGCGCGCCTGGCACGGGTCAGGAGCCCGATTCTTCTTCGCCGCGACCTGCGCTGCGCATAGCGGCGCCACCGCCATTCCCACCGCCCATGCCCACCGAGCCGCCCGACTTACCTTGATCATTCCGCCAGCCCTCCTCGCCCTCTACCCGGCCCACCTAGCCGAAATGAGCGGCCGCCATCGGCGCGTTCCCGGCCCGCCGCAACTGCCCGTGCATAACCTTACCCCACCCTTCATCCGGTTGGAAACGCGCGAACCCGAGCCCAGGGTACCCGGCTGCGGCAAGTGTCCGGCTCCGCGCTCAACCTACCCTCGCCCCCGCAGGCTCGCCACCGACGCCCCGCAGCATCCCCCGTTCCCGCCGCCTAGCCACGCAGCGTTCCCGCACAGCCGGATTCTCTCCCGCTTCCGCACCGCTCCCCGGCCTGCCTGCGCATATAACCCGCAGATGCAACTGCCCCCGTCCCCACCCCAGGGCCCGCTCGGTTGCCTCCCGCTGCGCGCCGCTGTAGCCTGCCGCAATGGCAACCTCGCCGTCCGCGCCGCTTCCGCTGCGCCTGCTGCTGCGTATCCCCGTGCCTTGGGTCTTCGTGCTTGCCTATTTGGCGGGTGCCGGCTGGCAGCGTCTCCTACCGCTCGCAACGCCTGCGCCGCGCGACCGCCGCGCTCTCGCCATCGCCGGCATCTTGCTCTGGACATTGGCTGTGACCCTCGCCGGCTGGGCGCTGGTTCTGTTCCGTCGCCGGCGCACCACCACTACGCCGGGGGAAATCTCCCGCGCCTTCGTCGCCGCCGGCCCCTACCGCCTCAGCCGCAATCCAATGTACCTGGGCCTGGTGCTCGCGTATCTAGGCGAAATGTTCTTCCTGGCGCAACTCGCGCCGCTCCTGCCCCTTCTGCTCGTCATCGCCTATTTGCAATGGGTCGTGATTCCGCTGGAAGAATCCCGCCTGAGCGCAGCCTTCGCCGCTCCCTACGCGCAATACGCCGCCCGCGTCCGCCGCTGGCTCTGACACCTCCGCGCCGACCGCCCGGAAAGACGGGTCTCGGCCCGGCGCTCCGTCCGCCGACCCTTCCCCGCCGCTAATGCTTCTCCGCTGGCGGCTGCTTCGCCGCTGGCTTCTTGGCCAAACCTTTGTACTGAATTTGGAAGCTCGACCCGTAACGCTTGTACTTGGTGAATTGGACCACCAGCTTCAGCCGCGTCGAACCGGCGTAGTTCTTGCCGTCATAAAACGGCAGCCGGGAGTCGGTGCTGGTATAGACCGGAAACCAATACTTGCCGTCAATCAACTGCCGGTAGGTGGTGAAGGGCAAAAAGATATTGCTGGGCATGCCATGGCTGAACTGGTCCGGCACCGCCTTGCCCTCGCTCTTGACGATCTGCAAATAGTGGTCGTCCACCCACACCGTGCCGGCGAAATACCGGTGCCCCTTGAGAATCTTCTTCGGCTTGATGCTGAAGCGGTAGGCGGTCAAATCCTCCAGCTTTTCATGGTCAATATAGCGGATGTCGTAGTCGGCCAGATCCTGCATTTTGACCGTGTAGAAATCCATGTCGAAAAAATCGTTAAGGTCGTCCTCGGTCAGGATCACGTTTTGCAGCGTGGACTGCGGGCACCAGGTGCAGACGATCTCTCTGCGTCCCGTGGGGCCGAACAAGATGGCGTCGGCCTGGCGGTAAGACTGCCCGGTCGGGTTGCCGTCGTTGTCCAGAACCTCCAGGTCAATGTGCTCGTCGTAGGTATAGTTGTGCGCCAGCAACGCCAAGTTGCGGCTTTCGTTCGCGGTGAATTCCCGGATGATCTGCTGGATCTTCGCCGGCGGCGGATCGGGCAGCCGCACCTTCGGCGGCGGCGGCACCGGCACCTGCGGCAGGTGCAGCCCGCCGCCCGCTCCCTGCCCTTTGTGCCCACCGTTCAGAATGCGAATCTGCGCCTGCGCCCGCGGCGCGGCCAATGCCGCCGCCAGCGCCACCGCCAGCACCGCCACGAATACCCTGGCCGGCGCCGGCGCCATGGCGGGAACCATCGTCCCGCGCGTTCTTCCCGTTCGTCCCAGCCTAGATTCCCGCATCGCCGCCCCCTTCGTTTCGCCGCTCGCGCCCACCCAGATCGCCTCCCGGCCGGGCCTCTTTACTTTCATGCTATCCGCAAATCGCGGGCGTGAGGCCCCGCCGGGCAAACATATTGCATAGGAGATTCCGCTCACACCGCCGCCCTCCCTCTCTGGACTACAATCGAAGGCAACTCAGCCCAATTTCGTTCATTGCCGCACTCGGAGCCCGCATGGTGTCCCCCCGCCGATCCTTTATTCTTGTCCTGCTCGCCGCCCTCTGCTGCGCCGCCCCGGCCTGGGCCAAGCGCGCCACCTACATCCGCCCCGTGATGAAGTCGGTTTCCACCGCCGGCTTGACCCAAGTGGTCATCCAGAACCTGGTTGGCCCGATTGACATCATCACCCAGCCCACCGATCAGGTGAAGATCGCCATCCTCGTGCACGGCGGCGGCCTGGACCGCGTCTTCGCCCGTACGCTGACCCAACAGCTGCATTTCGACATCCGCAAAATCGGCCCGCAGCTGCGGATTATTGGCCATTACCCGGTCAAACAGTTCCAAAATTACGGCTATCCGTACATGAAGAGCTTTTTCTTCATTCACGGCACCGACACCAATATCTACCGCGGCCATCGCGTTCACATCCGGGACGTCGGCAACAAGAAGTCCGTCGAGTTGTGGGCGGAGATCCGCGTCACGCTGCCCAGCTCCCTCAGCCTGGTCATCCGAAACATCTACGGCGACGTTCGCATGCGCGGCAATGGCGGCGGCGGCAACGGCAGTTTGGATGGGTTCACCGACGTCGGCGATTTCCTCATCCACAATCCCCGCTGGGCGCAGGTCAAGCTGGACAGCGATTACGGCTCCATCAAGTTTCTCGATGGCTTCGGCGTGGTGCAGGACATGCACGTCAAGACCGATTTCGGCGGCACCTACTTTTACCTCCGCCCCGGCGCCTCGGGCAAAATCATCGCGCACAAGACCCTAGGCTTCCTGCACAACAACTTCAACGACGCCTTGTTCAAGAGCGACGGCGACGGCCACAAGGTCATGGTCTTGGGCGACGGCCGCGGCACCACCGTGCATGTGGACATGAACGTGGGCAGCCTGCACCTGGAAAAAGCCCCGTAGTCGCCGCTGCAAGCGCCCTCGCCGGGAGCACGGAAACGGCCAGTAACCGCCTGGGCCCCTCGGCCGCCTCCGCGGGGCCGGCATGAATGATAGTATTTTGGTGATTTTCCCCATGACTCGTCCCTATTGGAGTTTCGCCGCCCTCCTGCTCCTGCCCGCCTGCCTGTGGGCGCAACAGCCCGCCGCCCAGCAGCACGCCGCCGCCCCCGCGGCCGCCTCCGCGCTGCCGCCGATGGCCGCGCCGCCCACCGGTCCGGCGCCGAGCAATCCCAATGCCGCCACCTTCATCGGCGGTGGGGCCGATGGCGCCGCGCCGCTCCTACCCCCGGCGCTCCAGCCCAATCCCAATGCCCTGCGCGTGTATGTGGAAACGCCGAATGGCCCGGATGCGCAGCAAATCGCCGGCTTGATGCAGCAATATCTCTTTGAGTCCCATCAGGTGGTAGTCACAGAAAACGAAAGCAACGCCAGCGTCATTCTGAAGGGGATCGTCTACCGCCAGCCCAAGCCCGCGCAGTTGAAGCGGGACGCCGCCCGCCGCCGCCGTGAAGAACGCGCCCTTGCGGCCGCCCGCCGCCGCGAAGAGCAATCCATCGCCCAAGGCGCCCAGCCCAGCCCCGGCGCCGGCACTCAAGGCGGAGCCAGTTACATCAACCCCAACCAGATTCCTAGCGTCGGCAGCACTGCCTCCTCGGGTGGCGCTGGCGCGGCCGCCTACGGCCGCTCTTCGACCTACACCGGCGAAAGCGACGGCGAATCCAGCCTGCCCACCATGGACAGCCTGCTCAATCCCGGTCTCACCGATCTGCACAATTACCGCTATCGCCTCGATCTGGAATTGGTTAATCCCGACGGCGACCTCGTCTGGATTAGCGGCCGCGGCGCTCGAGCCCCCCGCTTCACCTCGGCCAACCAAGCCGTGTCGCAAAGCCTCCAGCCCATGCTGGACCTATTGCACCAAGTCACCCACCCCGGGAAGAAGGCCTCAGCCAATACCCCGGCCAGCTAATCCACCGCGAGTCCGGGGACCCGGCGTCTCCGCCATCACCCCGGCAGTGTTCAGCAGCACGGTTGCCTCCCCCGTGGAGCGTGCCCTGCTCTCGCAGTAGCTAGTTTTACTGCTTCTCTGGTTCGGCTCCGTCTTTTCGCTGTTCTTCCGCGATCTCCCGGGCCCGCCCCGCCGCTAGTCCGCATCTGCTCCGACAGAAAAAACCGCGCGGCCACCAGCGACGCGCGAAAGCGCGGGTAATCCCCCAACCTCTACCAGGCGACCGGCCCGGAGAACTGGGACGTTGGCATCGGCGGCTCCACCAACAGCATCACCGCGTCCGGCTACGCCTATGACAGCGACGGACGGCTCACCAGCGACGGCTCAGCCGGCTACTCCTGGAACGCGCTGGGCGAGATGACCGGCTACAACCCCGGCCAGGCCTCGACGTATTCCTACGATGCCGGTGGCCAGCGGGCGCAAGCGGCGACACCGGCAGGAACGTTCGATTATTTTTACGGCCTGGGCGGCACATTGCGGGGCGTTTGGGACGCGAGCACGTCAAGCTGGGTGCGCCTGGACATCGGCGCCGGCGGCATGCCGCTCGAAACCTGGGACGCCAGTCCTCCTTCGGGCCACTCCAACTACGCGTACACCTCCACCAGCCTGCTCGGGTCGTTCGCGTTCCGCTACAATCCCTCCGCTGGCGCGATGAACTATCACTACCTCCCGTCGGGGCTGGAATGGCCCGGAGAGGCGCAAGATGCCACAACCAATCGCCACTGGGGCGGCCATGAACTGGACGCCGACAGCGGGCTGTACCATTTTCTGTTCCGCAACTACGCGCCGCTGGAGAAGCGCTGGCTGTCGCCCGATCCCGCCGGCTGGGCGGTGGGCAGCCCGGCCGATCCCCAAAGCTGGGACCGCTACTCCTATGCCGAGGGCAGCCCGTGCTCGACGATTGACCCGACGGGGCTGAAAAAATGTCCTCCCAACTTTCACCCTCTCACTTCGGAGGAAGCGAAGGCGGTGCTTAAAGCGGCACAGGAACTTGCCAACCAACAACAGCTAGGCGAATGGAAGTACGGCGAGACGGGGCAAACCGACGTGCCCGGGCCCGCTGGTGGGCCAGCGACGCCGATTGACTGCTCGCATGAGATCTGGCTCGCCATTCTGGACGCCAATCTTTACACTCCTTACCAAACCACAGCGGAAATCGCCTCTGGGAGGTATTACCTCCCGGCCGGGGCGCCCGCGCCCGGAGATGTCCTGCTGCTCGACGCGAGCGCCGACCACAACGATCCGCTGAGCCACGCCATGCTGTACGCCAAACCCGGCACCTATTTTGCGAGCAACTCACCCGTGTACACTACGCTCAACGGGAAGCGCAACCTGTACGAACCTGGCGGCCCGCAGCTACTGAGTCCGCCCCGATCAACGGACACATTCTGGGGACAGGCCGTGAGCGGCGGCAGGTATTTCATACCGTGTGTCCAACCATTATTTGGCCCCATAGGCGGGAACGTGGGTGGCGGCGGAGGCGGCGGCGGTGGTACGCTGCCGGGTGGCGTGAACCCGGGCGGGGGTATATTCAACCAGATGACGGGATTCGGCAACTGGCTCTCCAACCTCATGGTGCAGTATGACCCCTTCGGTTTCAGCACTATCAAGATCAGCTACCACCCGCTTTGAGAGCCGGGATGACGACCGCGACGAAACTACGGATTGCGGCACGCGAACCCGGTAAGGGCCGGCGTGGCAGTCTTGCCGGCGTGGGAGCGTTCGTGGTGATTGCCGCGCTGGCCCCTGTCTCCGCGCAGGGGCAGGGGCCAGCCGCACCGCTGGGCAGCCTCAGCTCTGTTGCGGAACAGGGCCGCCTGGGCCTCGCCGCGCCTGGCCCCACAAGGGGCATCGCCCAGGATCCCGGCCGGGCGGCGGGTTCGGGGACCCGACCGTCCCTCCCCGACCCCCGGACGCTGTGCTACGCCTTCCTCGGTGGTCCGGGCTTCGATTCCGGCGCCGATTTTGCCTGGCGGCGGCCAGTCCGCGTCGTGGTGTCCTGCGCTGGCCACGCTGGCGCAGCGACCAGTGCCGCGCCCGGGAGCCGCCTCGGCCCTCAGTTCGCCGTCAGCTCAAGCCGCATGGCTCTGGCACTGGCCGACAACTCCGGCCGTGTCCGCGTGTTCAGTCTCCGCCCCCCGTACCAAGAGCTGCACTGGCGCGGGCCAACCGGCAATGATGTTCAGATGTGGGGGCTGCAAGCGACCTGCGGCACGATTGCGGTATGGACCGCGAAGGGAACGATTGACGGATTGACGGGCGCCGTCATTCAGGTGGGCCCGAGAGCGGGCTTCGTCGCCTGCGACCGCGACAGGAGCGTCGCCGTGGGTATCTCCGCGGCATATCCGAGGCCCGCGCAACTCACGCTTGGCAGCGAGGATGTCGCCAACACGGAGCCGAATTTCGCGGTAAGCCCGAGCGGCTCCTGGTACGCGTACGTCCATGACTCCGGCGCCCCGCTGCACAACCCCCGATGGCCGATCTGCGTCGTCGCGACGTCGGGGCCGGCGACATCCGGCGGCTGCACGCCAGAATGCGACCTTGGCTGGCACGCTGGCGGGGGCGCCCGCCTCGGCTCGGTGGCCAACGACGGTTCGGTCATTTTTGCCGCCGGCTCGTACGAGAACCCCTGCCCTTGGTGCAGCTCCATTTATTATTGGAACCCGAACACCCCGAAACCGGTGCTTCCTGCCCTATTGCAAAAATCCGGCGCTGACCCGCAGTGGATTTCCCCCGCCGCCGCCCGGGCGTTAATCGCGCGCTACAAATACCTTCGGGCCCATCGCAAGCACCCCGCCCGCAAAGGACCTCAGGGAAGCAAAAAGGCCCGGTTGCCCACGGCGTGATCGGCACCTATCCCTAGCCTGGCGGTGTGCCATGATTGTGCCGTAACCCCGCCACCCATCACCGTATTTCGTGGCATCACGCGGTAGCGCTCCATAGGGGCCGCCGAGGAGGCACCCGCCGGAAAGCCCTTGCAACTCCTAGCACTTGGCCTCAATCGGCACCTTCCGGTGTGGCCTCGTCCTGGAAATTGACACGGTAGAGGTCAGCGGTTCGAGTCCGCTCGTGCCTACCATCCAACTCATTGATTTTGCAGGGTCAGGTTCTAGGCCGTGGGCGGCGCTTCGTCCCAAAAACCCGGCCAACTCGTCTCCCCAAAACGGAATCGGTCGCCCGCCAAACCCGTCGCGGTTGGACCGTCCGCCGCTGCGCTTCCGCCAGCGGCACGGTGTAGAGTTCCAAGGTCGTCGCCATTCGCGAATGGCCCAGTTGCGCCTGCGCTGCCCGCAACGTCCCGCCCACGGCCTGGAACAGCGTGGCGTGGGTGCGGCGCAGCGCATGCCAACTCAGCCAGGGCATGCCCAACTTCGCTCCGGCAGGCTTCAGTTGCCGGTGCAGCAGGTTGGTGTCGCCCAAGGGCGTTCCCTTGGAACTGTGGAAGACCAGGCCATCGGCTGCACCCTTGCCGAAGCGCAGCAGCGTATCGGCTAGCTGGCGCGGCAGCGGAATGATCCGCCGGCTGGCCTGGGTTTTGGGGGTGTCCACCTGGCCGCGATAGCAGGCTTGCCGTACGTGGATGCGCCCGGAAGCGAAGTCCACGTCCTGCCAGCGGAGCCCGAGGATTTCCCCGATGCGCATGCCGGTCAATATCCCGGCCAGAAAAATCATTCGCGCCGGGTCTTCGAGCGTTCCCAACAGCCGCTGGATTTGGTCCAGCGTCAGGGCATGCTTTTCCCGGACCGCCCTCTTCTCCGGCAGCCGCACCCCGCGGGCGGGATTCTCGCCGGAAAAATACCCCCATTGCTTGGCGACCGAGAACACCGCCGAGATGAGGTTGCGGAAATGGCTGGCCATTTCCCAACTGAGCCCAGAGTCCATCTTGGCCAGGGCGTACTGCTGGATCGCCAGGGCCGGGATGTCCGTGAGCCGCCATTTGCCGAAAGCGGGAGGCAGATGATGCTTGAAGGTTTGGCGGTAACGCTGCTGCGTGGAGGAGTTGAGGGCGGGCAGGGCGTGGGGAACGTAATACCGCTCCACGAACTCCCGGAAGGTGATCGTGGACTGGGGCAGAATCTTGCCCTGGTTCAGCGGGCGCAGGAACTCGTCCCCCAGCTTCCGGGCCTGGCGCAGCGTCAACTGCGCCGCAGGGCCCAGAATTACGGATTTCCGGCGCCGGACGATCCTGCCGTCCGGTTCCACGACGTCTTCACACCACAAAAGCTCCCATGCAGGCCGGCGTTTGCCGCGTTTGCGGATACTGCCTTGCTGATAGCGTCTGCGGGCCATGGCGTATTGCCAGCCTCCTTGCTGGC
>DAHVCP010000048.1 GCA_027314025.1 Acidobacteriota bacterium | reverse complement strand
GGGGGGCCGCGTCCGGCGCCCGGTCGCGCTCCGCGCCCGGCCCGCGTGCTGGCCCGCTCGCCGCCCGCGCGCTGCCCGCGCCCTGCTAATCTGGCCCTGTGCCGCCCACTCCACCTCCCAATCCGATCTTGCTGACCGGCTTCATGGGCAGCGGCAAGACCACCTTGGGCCGCTGCCTGGCGGCGCGGCTGGGCTGGCACTTCTGTGACTTGGATGAGCGCATCGAGGCGGCTGCGGGGCTGCCCATTCCGGAAATCTTTGCCCGCCGCGGCGAGGCTGGTTTTCGCGCCCTGGAGCGGGAGCAGCTGGAGTTGGTGCTCGGTGCGGCCGCGCGCCGCCGTATGGTCGTGGCTTTGGGTGGCGGGACCTTCGCCCAGCCCAGCAACTGTGAGCGCCTGCTCGCCGCCGGCGGGGTTGTGGTGTTCCTGGACGTGCCGCTGGAAGAGTTGTTGCTGCGCTGCGCTCAGGTCACCAATCGGCCGTTGTTCCGGGATGAAGCCTCGTTCCGCGAACTCCACGCACGGCGGCTGCCGTTCTATCGCCGTGCCCACCTGACCGTGCCCATGGCTTCCGGGGAGACCGGCGTGAGTCCGGAACTCCTTGCGGACCGCGTGCTGGATCAGATCTATCAATGGGTGGCGCGCCCGGCGGCGCACCCGCATTTGTCTACTCCGTTCCCGCTATGATCCGTCCGTTACTCTCCGTCCCCCTTCTCGCCCTGGCCTTGGGAATGGCCGCACCCGCGCAGCTGCCCAAGCACGATTCCGGCACGTTGGTCATCGCGCGGCACGGCAAGCGCTTGGGCCAGGAGCGTTTTCAATTGCACAACAGCGGCGCCGGCGGGCGTTTGCAAGTCCAGCTGCAATACCGCGTGGGCGGCGGCCGCATCAAGCAGCGGGCGGAGTTGCAATGGTTCGCCGGCGGCAGCTTGCGTGCCTACGCATGGCAACAGGGCGCGGACCGCATCGCCGTCCGTTTTGCCAGCAAACGCTTGCGAGCGCGCTACCAGCCAGCGCATGGACAGGCGCAAACATTCCTGTTCCAGTTGCCGCCAACCACCGCGATCTTGGACGCCAATGTGTATTCGCTCTGGGAACCGCTCGCGGATCGGTACAACTGGTCCAAAGGCGGCACACAGACGTTTTCCGTATTTGTGCCGCATACTGGCGATCCGGGCCAAGTCCGGCTCACGGAGATACCACTCGGCGGCCATGGACCCGGCCGCCAGCAGGGCGAAGAGCAACTGCGCGCCGAGACTAGCCAAGCAACGGTGTATCTCCTGCTGCAACGGGGGCGTTTGCTGCGCCTAACCATGCCCTCCGCCGGCTTGGTCGTGACCCGGCAGTAGCTGTCCCCGCGGCCAGCGAGCGGTTGCCGCTTGTCTGCCCGGTCTAAGGCTGGCCTGTACGCGCACGCCTTTACCTAGGTGCGCCCGCGCCGTACACTGGATGTTCTCCACGGAGCAAATCGGGTGCAGACGCCAGTCTATTTGGACTATCACGCCACCACCCCAGTGGACCGTAGAGTGCTGGCGGCGATGTCGCCGTTCTTCACCACCCAATTTGGAAATCCCGCCAGCCGCCATCATTTCGGCTGGCAGGCGGAGGCGGCGGTGGCTCACGCCCGAGGCCAGGTCGCCAAGCTGATCGGCGCGGCGGCGGATGAGATCATCTTCACCAGCGGCGCCACGGAAAGTAATAACTTGGCCATCAAGGGAGTGATGCGACGCCGCCCCGGCGCGCATCTGGTCACCGTAGCCACCGAACATCACGCCGTGCTCGACCCCTGCAAGTCGCTGGCCCGGGCGGGCCACGAGGTGACCTTTCTTCCCGTCGGCGGCGACGGGCGACTGGATTTGGAGCGCTTGCGCGCGGCGCTGAAACCCCAAACCGCGTTGATCAGCGTGATGGCCGCCAATAATGAAACCGGGGTACTGCAAGACTTGCCCGCCATCGGCCGGCTGGCGCGGGAGCGCGGGATTCCGCTGCACTCGGACGCCGCTCAGGCGGCAGGCAAAATTCCCATTGACGCCTCGGCCTGGGCCGCCGATCTGATTTCGCTTTCCGGCCACAAGATGTATGCGCCCAAGGGGATCGGCGCGTTATACATCCGCCGCGGCAGCGTACCGGGCCTGACGGCGGAAATCGAGGGCGGGGGCCAAGAACGCGGTCTGCGCTCCGGTACGCTGAACGTTCCTGGCATCGTCGCCCTGGGCGAGGCGGCGGCGCTGGCAATGCAGGAGATGGCGGCGGAAAGCGTACGCCTGGCGGGATTGCGCGACCGCCTGAAGGACCAATTGCTGGCGGCGTCGCCGGGCATCCACGTGAACGGCAGTCTCAAGCACCGGTTGCCGCACAATCTGAACGTGTGTTTTGAAGAAATGGACGGCGAAGTGCTGATGATGGAACTGGGCGATCTCGCCATTTCCGCCGGATCGGCCTGCACGGCGGGAACCGGCGGGCCGTCGTATGTCCTGCTGGCGATGGGCGTGCCCAAGGAATGGGCGCAGTCAGCCTTGCGTTTTGGCCTCGGGCGGTTCACCACCGCGGAGGAGGTGGACTTCGCGGCCAGCCGGGTCATCGCCGCCGTCCGCGCGCTGCGGCCGGCTCCGGTGCCGCCTTCTCCCGCCTAACCGGGCGCCGCAGGCGGCCTCTAGGCCTGGAGATGGCCTTTTTCCAGATGGCGCGTGACATGCGCATAGCCCGCGGCATGCGCGTCGTGGGTAACCATCACCACCGTCTTGCGGAATTCTTGGTTCAGGCGGGTCATGATCTCCAGCACCTCCGCCGCCGATTGCCGGTCCAAGTCGCCGGTGGGCTCGTCGGCCAGAAGGATCGCCGGATCGGAGACAATGGCTCGCGCGATGGCGACGCGCTGTTCTTGTCCGCCGGAAAGCTGCTTCGGCAAGTGGTCCATGCGGTCCTGCAAGCCCACCAGCCGGAGAGCCGTCTCGACATGCTCCCGCCGCTCGCTTTTTGACAGCCGGCTCAACAGGAGCGGCAGCTCCACGTTCTCCGCCGCCGTGAGCACCGGGATCAAGTTGAACGTCTGGAAGATGTAGCCAATCTTCTCGTTGCGCCAGCGCGCCGCCTCGCGATCGTTCAGGCGGTAAATATCCTGGCCCATGACGCGCATTGTGCCGCTGGTGGGACGGTCCACCGCCGCGATCATGTTCAACAGCGTGGTCTTGCCCGAACCCGACGGGCCCATCAGCGCCACGAAATCCCCGCGGGCGATGGTTAGGGAGACGTCCTCGAGCGCCGCGACTTCGAAGCTGTCGCGGTGAAACACCTTGCCAATATGTTCCGCCTCCACGATGGCGGGTTCGGCGACGGTCTTGGCCGGGGCAGGGAAGGGGGCGGTGGTGGTCATGACTAATCTCCCGAGGTCTGAATGCGGATGCGGTCGCCGGCGCGCAGGCCGGCCGGCGCCTTGGTGATGACCTGCTCGCCGCCGTCCAACCCGGTGACCAGGGTCGCGTCGGCGGTTTGCCCGGTGATCTGCACGCCGCGGCGCAATGCCCGGCCGCGAAACGCCAGCCAGACAAACGGGCGGCCGTTCCGCCGATGGACGGCGGCGGAGGGCACGGCCACGCCCCGCGGCGCCGCCGCGGCGGGCTGGCGCGGGCTGAGGAATTGCACCGTGGCGTTCATCTCCGGCCGGAGATAGCGGTCGGGGTGGAGCACCTGCACCTTCACCTGAATCGTGGCCTTCTCTTCATTCGCCTCCGGCGAAACTTGAGCGAGGTAACCGTGGTATTTCCGGTTCGGGTAGGTGTCGGTCCAAAGAATCGCCTGCATTCTCTTGTGGAGCCGGCCGAAGTCCGCCTCGGCGATGTCGAGCTGCACCTGGATGTCCTTCAGGTTCGCCAGGGTCACGACCGAACCCACCGGCCCGCCCGTGGCGGTGCTGGCGAACTCCGCCGTCACCAGCTCGCCGACTTCCGCGGTGCGGTCCAAGATGGTGCCGGTGACCGGGGCGCGGATTTCGGTGGCCGCCAGCTGCGCTTGGGCGTATTCCAGTTGGCCTTGCGCTTCCAGCATGCTGCCGTAGGCACGGGCGATATCCTCGCGCCGGCTGCCGACCTTGAGTAGTTGATAGGCCTGCTCCAGCGCCGCCACGTCCTGCGCCTGCGCGCGGTACGTAGCGAGAGCGTTGTCCAGCGTCTGCTTCGCGTCAATGCCCTGGGCCGCCAGCGCCTGGGTGCGTTGCAGGTTGAGCCGGTCGTTCGCCAGCGTGGCTTGCGCCTGCCGCAGGGTGTGGCGCGCCTGGGCGACCTGCTGCGGCCGCGAGCCCCTTTTCAGTTCCAGCCAATAGGCGCGGGCATTGTCATAGGCCCCTTGCGCCTCCAGCACCTGCGCCTGGAATTCCCGGTCGTCCAACCGCACCAGCACCTGTCCTTTGCGCACATGATCGCCCTTCTCGACGCCGACCCAGGCGATTTTGCCGGTCACCTTGCTGTTCACATAGATCGTGTGATGGGCCACGACGTAGCCGGTCGCCGTCAGGGCCACCGGATCCGCCGCCGCACTGGGCGCCGCGGCGATGGCGACGCGCACCGTCAATGGCTTCGGCGCCAGCAAACGCCAGGCCGCGAACGCCAGCACGGCCACGAGCACGGCCATGGCAACCGCCACGGTTCGTCCCCGCCGCGGAGGGGGCGGGGAGGAGCGGTCAATCCGCAGGCTCTTGAGATCGTCGGTGGAACTGGCCATGTTCGCGACCCCGCCTAGGCGCGCAATGCGCTCACGATTTCCCGCCGCGCCGCCTGCCACGCCGGCGCCAAGCCGCCGATCAAGCCCATCAGCAGCGCGAACGCCAGCGCCCAGCCCAGCACCGCCGGCGTCATCTTGATTTGGAACACCACTTCGCTGAAGGTGGCGTTGTTCATGGTGCCCGTGGTCAAGCCGTTCAGCGGCAGCATCGCCACCACCGCCAGCGCCCAACCCAGCACCGCCAGCATCAGGCTTTCCAGGACGAAGCAGCCCAGGATGCTGGGCCGGGAAAAGCCCAGCATGCGCAGCGTGCCGATCTCCCGTTCCCGGTAGGCGACGGCGGCGTACATGGTGTTCATGGCCGCGAAGCAGGAGCCGATGGCCATGATCAGCGCCACCACCCAACCGACGAACTCGATCGGCGCCCCCGACTGCGTCTGTTGGGCGTAATAGGCCTGCTCGTGGGTTCCATGCAGCTCCAGTTGCTGGTCGCTGCTGACGCGGCGGACTAGGGCGCTGGCCTCCACCGGGCTGGCCGCTTGCAGCAGCACGGAGGAAAACACCCCTTGCCGCTGGAAGTCGCCTTGCATCTGATGGACGTCACCCCAAATTTCCGAACTCGGCGCGGTGTTGCCGGCGGCGAAGATGCCCACCACCCGCCATTGCCCTTGTCCAAAACGGATGGAGCCGCCCACTTGGGCATGGCGATAACGGCGGGCCACCGACTGGCTGACGTCCACCTCCCGCTGTCCGGCATGGAACCATCGCCCCTTCACCAAATGCACCTGAGGCCGCAGTTGCCTGCCAATCCGGCCCAAGCCCCGCACCGTGACGTTGTTCGGTCCGGCGCCGTTGCGCTGCGGCAGGGAGACCACCACCACCAGCTCCGGCGAAACCATGGGCTGCCCGGCGGCATTTTTGGCGATCCCCGGCAAGGTTCGCAGCAGCGCCGCCTGCTGTTCGGTGACCGTGCTGGTGACCTCGGCCGTCGAGCCCTTGCGCAGCACCAGCACGTTCAGCGGCTGGCCGCTGCGGGCGAATGCCTGCCGCAGACCGCCGAGCAGGGCCAGAATAAACAGCGCGATCGCCACCGTAAGGGCAATGCCCACGGCGGTCATCGCCGTCGCTCCCGGCCGTTGCCGCAGATGCCGCAGGTTATAGGTAATCGGTATCGCCATCGCCCGCCGCCCTCCGCTCAGCCCGCGTGCCGCAATCCTTCCACGATGCTGTGCTGCGCCGCCCGCCAGGCGGGAAGCGCCGCGCTGACCAGGCCCACCACGACCGCCACCAACAAGGCGGCGGCCGCGATGCCCGGCGTCACCGTGAACGCCTTCAGCAATGCCCCCTGCGGGGACTGGCTGCCCATGGCAATCAGCCCGGCGGCGCCGGCCGTGCCCAAAATCCCGCCCAGCAGCGCGATCGCCACCGCTTCGCCCACGAACAGCCCAACTACGCCGCGTTGCGTGAAGCCCAGCGTCTTCAGCACCGCGACCTCGCGAATGCGCTCGCGAATGGACATGGCCATGGTGTTGGCGCTCACCAGCAGAATGGCGAACACCACGGCCAGGGAAATCGCCAGGATGAACGCCTTGATATTGCCGAGCATGTTGACGAAGCCGAGGAAAAATGCCCGCTCCGTTTCGCTGCGCGTCGGCGCGGGGGAGTTCTGGAACATGGCGTCAATCGTGCGTTCCACCCGGCTGACGTTCTTGCTGGAATCCGTCAGAACGTAAAACATGCCGGCGATGGAGGTTAGCGGCGGCATCGCCTTTTGCAGATATTGTTGGTTGAAATAGATGGCCTCAAAACCCGGTGGAGCGTGAAACACGCCGTCAACGGTCAATTGCAGCGTCACCGGAAAAATGGTGCCCTTGATGAACAAATGCTGGCCCAAATGCCAATGATGCTGCGCCATCAGGCGCGCATCCACCACGCAGCCGGCGCGGTCGC
The DNA here is from genome assembly GCA_027314025.1 of Acidobacteriota bacterium. Lineage (GTDB taxonomy): Bacteria > Acidobacteriota > Terriglobia > Terriglobales > SCQP01 > JAKAUF01. The sequence continues at coordinate 108,554 of DAHVCP010000048.1, read as the reverse complement.
GGCGCCAGGCGGCCCATTGCGCCGGGGGAATGCGGTAATCCGGGTACACCTGAAAGAACGTTTTCGGGTCGGTGCCGATCTGGGCGAAGAAGTTTTGCGGTTTGTTGTTCTTGTAGACGCCGCCGAACCAGAGCGCCGGCGCGACGGCCTCCACTCCGGGCACCGCCGCGATCTTCTGGCCGTAATAGGCCGGCAGCGGGAAGGTCAGCGACGTGCGGTTGCGGACCATCAGCCGACGCGCCCCCGCCGGGGTGCCCTTGGTCAAATAGAAGCCCCGCCAGACCGCCATCATGAGCGTTAGCAGCAACAAGGAAAAGGCGATGCTGAGGATCGTCAGCAGGCTGCGCCGGCGGTTGCGCAGCGCGCTTTTGGCGGTGAATCCGGGCAGCGTCATGCGGTTCCTGGTGGGTCACTACGGCGCCGGCGGCGAAAAGTTCCGCTGGGTTGGCCCGTCCGGCCACCGGCCCCTAGGCATTCTCAAACAAATGTATAAAACAAATGTTCAATTCCCGTCAAGCCCCCGGCGCCGCTGGCGGCCGCCGCGCCAGCGCCTGCATGCCCGCCCACATGAAGCCCGCCAGTTCGCGCGCCATGGCGTCCCGCTGCTCCGGGGTTGGCTGCGGGCTCAAGCGATTGCGAATGGGGCCGGGAATGTAAATAAGCGTGGCGCCCAAGGCGTTGCCAGTGCCGAGCTGCACGCGCCAGTCGTTGCAGGGCAGTTGCATGCAATCCGCAACCACGTCCGCCAACGCCAGCCAACTGGGCCGGTAGACGTGTTCGATGAGCAGGCCGAAGGCCGGAGTGGGGTCGGTATTTTCCTGGGACAAAAGGCGGTGAATCCAGGTCTCTTGCCCATCGCCATGCAGGATCCGCAACCGCGCCAGGAAATACGCTTCCAGCCGTTCCCGCGGCGGGGCCTGCCCGCGCGCAGGAACCTGGCCTTCTCCACCGCGCCGCATGATCTCGATGGCGGCGTGCAGGACGGCTTTGTAGAGGCCCATTTTGCCGTGGAAGTAATAGTTCACCGCCGCCACGTTGGCTCGCGCCTGGCGGCAAATGTCGCGCACCGTGGCGTGGCGGAAGCCGTGGGCGGCGAAGATTTCGGCCGCCGCCGCCAAAATGCGCTCCCGGGTCGCCGGCTGCTCCTTGCGCCGGACTGTTCCGGCGCCTCTTCCACTGCGGTTATCCGCCATGGCAAACACCTGTTTGAAACACGACCCATCTTATAACATGCCCGCGCGGCCGGCGGCGGCTGGCCTCCCCACGTTCCACCGGCGCCGACGGGCGGCGCCGAGGGATCGGCGTTCGCGGCCGCCGGCGGAAGGGACGGGACGACCGGGCGCAGGCCAGCTCCACCCCGCGCCTAGAGCCAGGCGCGCAGGAATCGGGTCATGTAAAAGCCGTCCCACCAGCTGAACGGCGGCCGCCCCACCGTGTAGTGCCCGCAGGGCAGCCAGCGGGCCTCGTGCTCGATGCCCAGCGCGCGGAATGCCGCCAGCACGCGGCGGGAAAATGCGGGTAAAAACGACAGGTCGTAGCGGGCGCAGAGCAGTAAATGGCGCTTGCGCGCCCCCACCAGCCGGGGGTAATAGCTGGCCGGGCTGATCACGCGCCAGGCTTCCCGCAGTCCCCCCTGGTCCAGCGCCCCCGCGAAGCCGGCGCGCACATGTCCGGTCGTCAACCCAGTCCAGACGACGTCGCCGAAATAGTCCGAGACGTGGTTGAAGACGTTGGCGCGCAAACGCGGCTCATGCGCGGTGGTTAGAAAGGCGTAGCAGGAGCCGAGGCTGGTGCCCATGATGCCGATCCGCTCGACGCCTTCCGCCTCCAGCCAGTCCACCGCCGCGCGCACGTCGCAGACCGCCTGGCGGGCGGCGTGGATGGTGCGGCCGATGTTGCTGTCCACCGTATACTCCGCCCGCGCCAAGCCCGCCGGCCGGCGCCGATCATGGTAGGGCAGGCTTAAGCGCAGCGCCGCCACGCCAAAGCGCTGGAACAGGCGGCATAAGCCGACATGGCCGCTCTCGTCGGCATTCCACTGCGGCAGAACCACCACCGCCCTCCGCTCCCGCCCCGGTCGCCGCTTCGCCGGCAGCCATTGCGCGTGCACGCGGTTGTTTTCCTGGCAGGGGCCGGGAGCGGGCGAGGAAAACGTCAGCCAGCCATCCCGGAGATGGTAATCGCGCACCGTGGGCGCGGTGTAGAACGCCGCGCTCGCGGCCAGCGCCCGTTCATTCCACGCGGCCAAATCCGCCAGGCCCCGCGGCCGCGCCGGGAGCCCGTCTATTGGCGTGGCGCGCAGCCACTCCCAGCCCCAGTCGAACGGCCGCGGCACCTTGTTCCGGTCGCGCGCGGCCAAGCGTCGCTCCCAACGTTGGATCCATTGGCCGTAAACGTCCACCGCCTATCATGATAGCGACCCACCGCCGCGGCGGTGGGTTGAGCCCATCGCGGGGTCCGCGCCCCGCGCCAAGCACAGCCCAGGGAAGCCCCCGCCCAGCCCGGAGCGTAAACGGGGCTCCGCGCCGCGCCAATCGAAGCGGGGCTGGGGCCCGCACCAATCAATTCCCTTGCCCGGCAATAAAATGGGCCGGTTCGCTCGCCGTAGCTTGGCGATCGAACCGGCCCATTCGACCCAGAACCGGATCGGTGAGAATCCATGCTATATCCTATTCCGTGTGCTTGTCAAGTTGCGGGCCTGCTACTATGGTTAGCGCCACTTTGCCCGATTGAGCACCACTGAGGAGGGAAAACATGCGATTCCGATCCCAATGGCTTCTAACGCTGGCCGCCCTGGCTTTGGCGGTCGCTCTGGTGGGCTGTTCCAAATCGAATGCGCCGGCGGCGGCGCCGGCCTCCAACAGCGCACCCGCCGCCGCGCAAAACACCAGCGCCGCGCAATCGGCCGCTCCAGCAGCGTCATACGGCGGCGGCGGGAGCCGCGCCGCGGCCCGGTCCGCTCGCAGGGCCGCCCGCAGGGCCTCCGCGCCGGCAGCGCCATCCGCTCCGCCTGCCCCGCCGCCGCCCCCGCCCAAAGTGACCATCGCCGCAGGCACCCATCTGGCGATTCGACTGAACCAGGCCCTGGGCTCCGATATCAGCAGCGTGGATCAACCGTTCGTCGGCGAAATTAACCGTCCGGTCGTGGTGGGTGGCCAAGTGGTGGTTCCCCGCGGCGCCCGGGTTAACGGCAAAGTAACCGTGGCGGCCTCCAGCGGCCATTTCAAGGGCCGCTCCGAGCTGGCGCTCGCATTGGTCAGCCTGCAATATAACGGCCACACATATCCGCTCAGCGGCGTCTGGGAAGTACTAGGACCGTCGCGCGGCAGCCGTTCGGTCAAAATGATCGGTGGCGGCGCGGGCATTGGCGCCCTGGTGGGGGCCTTGGTGGGCCATGGCAAGGGTGCGGCCATCGGCGCGGCCATCGGGGCGGGCGCGGGCACGGCGGGCGAGGCGCTCACCAAGCCCACGCAGGTGGATCTGAAATCCGAAGCCGTCATTACCGTCACCCTGCGCCGGCATGTGCGCGTACATCCCGCCAGCGCTCTGCTGCCCTAGCCGGACGGCGGCGGTGGGCGGGCGATCCGCTTGCCCACCGCCCCGAGCGCGGCGCCCCCGGCCGCGTTTTTGTTATTGAATCCGAGACTGCCGCGCCGGCGTGAATTGCGCGGGGTCAATCGGCTTGCGGCCCGCGAAGCCCTCTTCGGCGCCATGCCAATAGGCGATCGTTTCTTCCCCCAGCTGCCAGCAGAGCAGCACGATGCGGCCATTCATGCGGCAGGGAAAATCCAATAAGCCGCGCTCCAAGTCCTTGATCTGCACTCCCGCCGCGTCCAGCTCCCCGAGCACGTCCTTGAGCCGCTGCAAGATGCTGTCCCGTTCCGCCCTGCGCGCCGCCATGGCGATGGGATCCAGCTGCACGCCGCCCAGCAGCAGGATGCGGGTAATGGTCCGCTGCATTTCCGCCTCCAGCGCTTCCGCTTTGGTGTGCGCCTCCACGGCCGACTGCATCAGGCCGCGCAGCACGGGCAGCAACGCTTGCGCTTCGCCGAGGGTAAAGGTCTTGGCCATGGCTTAAGCCAGCGCCAGCATGCGGTCCAGCGCCAGCCGCGCGCCACGCTTCACGCCTTCCGGCACGCGGATGGGGTTGACCACCTCGCCCTGTGCTAAATTTTCCAGCACCCAGCAAAGATGCTGCGGAGAGATGCGGAACATGGTGGTGCAGACCGGGCAGGCATTGCGGTCCAACGGGATGATCTTCTGCTCGGGATGCTGCTGCGCCAGCCGATGCACCAGGTGCAGTTCGGTGCCCACGGCCCAGGACGCCCCCGCCGGGGCGGATTCGATGGCGCGAATGATGAAGTCGGTTGAGCCGGTTTGATCCGCCTTTTGCGCCACTTCAAAGCTGCACTCGGGATGCACGATCACCCGCACCGTGGGATCCTCGGCGCGGCACTGGTCCACATGCTGCGGCAGGAATCGCTGGTGCACCGAGCAATGTCCCTTCCACAGGAGCAAGCGGCTGCCGCGGAGGCGGCTGGCGTCGTTGCCGCCAAGTTCCTGCCGCGGATTCCACACCGCCATCTCTTCCAGGCCGATGCCGATCTGGTGCCCGGTGTTGCGGCCCAAATGCTGATCGGGCAGAAACAGCACGCGCGGTTTGCGCGCCAGCGCCCAGCGCAGGGCTGCCTGGGCATTCGAGGAGGTGCAGACCAAGCCGCCGTGTTCGCCGCAAAAGGCCTTGATGGCCGCGGTGGAGTTGATATAGGTGATGGGTACGATCTCGGCGGCCAGCCCCAGCGCTTCCAGTTGCTCCCAGGCGTCCTCCACCTGGGTGAACTCCGCCATGTCCGCCATCGAACAACCGGCGTTCAGATCCGGCAGGATCACCTGCTGCCCCGGTCCGCGCAACACGTCGGCGCTTTCCGCCATGAAGTGCACGCCGCAAAAGATGATGTACTCGGCCTCGGGGTGTTCCATCGCCCGGCGCGCCAGCCGGAAGGAGTCGCCGGTGTAGTCGGCGAAATGGATGACTTCGTCCCGTTGGTAATGGTGCCCGAGAATCAACACGCGCCGGCCCAGATTCCGCCGCGCGGCGGCGATCCGGCCGTCGAGGGCACGGTCGGGATGGCGCAGATAACTCGTGAGCGAGCAGTCTGCAAGTACGTTGGCGGTGGAAGCGGCCATAGGCGTGGGCCCGGGTTGCCGCGAAACAGGCAGTTCGCGGGCCGCGGGCTGCCTCACCCCTATTTTATCTCCGCTTTATCTCCGTCCGCCCCGGCTTCGTGCGCGGCGGTGCGCCGCCGCGCAGCTCGAGATCGGGCCGCCGCGTCCGATCCTGTTAAAATCAAAGCGGAAACGCCGTCCAAAACACCGTTAGGAACCAAAGAGGAGACGCATGGGAAAAGTCGCCAAGACCGCCGACCGCGCCAAGGCCGGAGACAGCGCCGCGCAGGCCTGCCCCAAGTGCGGCAAGCCGGTCCGGATCGTCAAACGGATTCGCAACCGCCAATTGAACATCGCCGGGGGTATGTACCTTTCGTGCTCGGGCTGCGAACACGCCGAAAAGCTCTGATGGTTGCCACCTGCCGGCGCTCGCGGGCGTCCGCCGCCCGCCGCTGTTTAGGCCCGGGCCGTCCCAGGGGCCGCCGCCGCTGCCCAAGGCCCAAGAAATCATAGCCTGCTTCCTACCGCATCCACGCCGGTGAGCGCGTTGCGGGAGCTCACCCGCGTCCGTGTGCATGGCCACTAACAACGCCAAGCGTCCGGCGGTCCAGGTCTTCGTCGCCACGACGGTGATGTTGGCCTTCATTTCTTATTGGCGCGCCGCCGCGGTGGTGTTGTCGGACCTGGCCTCCTCCGCCTTCTACGTTCCGGGCATTGCCGAGCAGGCCATCGGTCCCAGCGCCGCCTGGTTCATTTTGGCGGTCATGCTGTTCAGCTACGGCGTCCGCGCGCTGTACATCGAGAGCAGCACCATGTTCGTCCGGGGCGGCGTCTATCGCGTGGTGAAAACGGCGATGGGCAGCACCCTGGCCAAGATCGCCGTCTCCGCGCTGATGTTCGATTTTTTGCTGACCGGCCCCATCAGCGCCGTCTCCGCGGGGCAATACGTCGCCGGCTTCATCCACAGCTTCAGCGCCCGCATCGGCCACCCCTGGCGGGTGCCCGCCAATGCGTTTTCGGTCGTCTTCGCTCTCGCCATCACCGGCTATTTTTGGTGGAAGAACATCCAGGGCATTCGCGAGAGCAGCGAAAAAGCGATCCGCATCATGCAAATCACCACCGTCATGGTGGTGCTGCTGATCGCGTGGTCCGCCTACACGCTCTGGCACGTGGGCGTTCACCTGCCGCCGAGCCCGCTGCCCGTCAGCCATCTGCATTTCACCCCGGCGTCGCTGGGCTGGCTGCTCCATACCGGGGTCTCCAGCGTCGCCGTGCTGGCGCTGCTGATCGGCTTCGGGCATTCGGTGCTGGCCATGAGCGGCGAGGAGACCCTGGCGCAGGTGTACCGCGAGATCGAGAGCCCGAAGGTCAAGAACCTGGAGAAGACCGCCGCGATCATCTTCGTCTACACGCTCATCTTCACTAGCCTGGCCGCCTTCTTCGGCGAGATGATCGTGCCCACCGCCGTGCGCCACCGGCATTTGCTGGGCAATTTGCTCGGCGTGCTGGCCATGTATCTCTATGGGCCCTACAATCTCCGCCTCGCCTTTCAGGCGTTCGTCGTCGTGGTGGGCGCGCTGATTCTAGCCGGCGCGGTGAACACCGCCATCATCGGCTCCAACGGCGTCTTGAACCGCGTCAGCGAGGATGGCGTCCTGCACCAATGGTTTCGCGCTCCGCACAAAAAGTACGGCACCAGCCATCGCATCATCAACATGATCTGCGGGCTGCAAGCCGGCATCATCCTCATCACCGGCGGCAACGTCGCCCTGCTGGGAGAAGGCTACGCGTTCGGCCTGATTTGGAGCTTCAGTTTTCTCGCGGTCGCCGTGCTGGTGCTGCGTTTCACCGCGCCGGAGGGCCGGGAGTGGCGCATCCCGCTGAATTTCCGCATCGGCAAGACGGAGATTCCGTTGGGCGCCGCGCTGATCGCGATCGTCCTGCTGGCCACGGCGGTCATGAACCTATTCACCAAGGAGATCGCCACCATCGCCGGCGCCTCCTTTACCGGAGCCTTCTTCCTGCTCTTCATCGTTTCGGAGCGCATCAGCCGGCGCAAGGAACTGCGCGCCCAGCCCAGCGAGCACAAGGACCAGTTCCGCGTCACCGCCCGGCCGGATGTCGCGGCGGAAACCCTGCAAGTCCGCCCCGGCAACATCCTGGTCGCGGTTCGCTCTCCGGAGGCGCTCTACCACCTCATTTACATCTTGGAACGCGTGGATACCAGCCGTCAGGACATCGTGGTCATGACCGTGCGCTTGTACAGCCAATCGGTGGCCCCCGCGGTCGCCGACGAAGCGCAGGTATTCAATGATTATGAGCAGGACTTGCTGACCCGGGTGGTCGCGGTGGCGGAAAAAGCCGGCAAGACCGTCTCCCTGTTGGTGGTGCCCGGCACCGATGTCTTCCGCAGCATTGTCACCACGGCCCAGCGGCTGGAATCGTCCGCCATCGTCGCGGGGCTTTCGAAGCAACTCAGCGCCGAGGAGCAAGGCAAATCCACCGGCGATGCCTGGGAGCGGCTGGCCGAACCTCGCCCGCGCCTCACGCTGGAGATTGTCGGTCCCGACGGCCTGGTCAGCATCTTCCATCTCGGTCCCCACACGCCCCGGCTCCGCCCGGAGGATTTGGAACTGCTGCACAACATTTGGCTGGAACTCACCACCGAGCCGGAATTTCGCGGCCTGCATCACTACGACGTCATCGCGCTGGCGCTGAAGCAAATGCAGGCGGAACTGCAAGGCGGCAATAGCCGCGAGGCGCTGCTGCGCGAGCTCGAGCGGCTGGCGCGCCAGCCGCGCTACGAGCCGCCTAGCCGCGACTAACCGCGCGCCGGCTGCGCGGGAGGACCTCTCGCGCGGCGCGAAAGCGGGGCTGGGGCCCGCGGCAATCAAAGCGGGACGCCCCGCCGCAGGCGGGGCTGGGAAAACGCGGCCGGCGAGCGCGGTTGCGCCGAGGCGCCTGGCGCGGGTGGCAACAGCGCTTCGCTCCGGCGGTGGCTATCCGGGAATCAGGCCGCGCTTGACGGCGTAGAGGGCCATCTCCGCCGCGCCGCGCAGACCCAGGGTGGCCATCACGTTGGCGCGGTGCACGGCGATGGTATTGGGGCTGATGCCCAGCATCGCCGCCGCTTCCTTGTTGGATTTCCCGCTGGCGATCAGTTGCAGCACCTCGCGTTCGCGCAGCGTCAGCCGGTCCCAAGGGTCGGCGGCGGCGTCCGCCGGCTGGCGCAGCAAATCGGCCATGATGGCCGCCGCGCCGGGACTCCAAAATGTTCCGCCCCCGGCCACCGCCGAAACCGCCTGGGCCAAGTCCAGATCCGCGGCGTCCTTCAGCACGTAGCCCTGCACGCCAGCGCGCAGCGCTTGCTGAATGTGCGAGGCGTCGGCGTGCATGCTGAGGATAATGACCTTGGTTTCCGGCGCTTCGCGCCGGATCTCTTCCGCCGCCGCGAGGCCGTTCAGTTCCGGCATCGCCAAATCCAGCAGCGCCACGGCGGGGCGCAACTCACGGCAGATGGCGATCGCTTCCATTCCGGTTCCCGCCTCCCCCGCCACTTCGATGCGCGGATCGTCTTCCAGCAGGCGCCGGAAGCCTTGCCGCACCAGGGCGTGATCATCCGCCAGGATGATGCGAATGGTGCGTTGGGCGGCGGCTTGGGTTTGCGGCATTAGGCTTCTCCCTGGACCGCGGCCACCGGCGCGGGCGGCCGGGCCGCCGCCGCGATGGGCACGGCTACGCATACCAGCGTACCGCGAACGCCGCCGCCGCGCGGGCCGATGGTCACGGTTCCGCCCAGCCAAGAGGCCCGCTGCCGCATGCCCGGCAGCCCAGTTCCGGCGCTGGGCGCGCTCCCGTCAAAGCCGCAGCCGTCATCCTCGATGGCCAGCTCGAGTTCACCGGCGTGCGCCCGCATCCGTAGCTGGATGCGCCGCGCCCGTCCATGCCGCGCGGCGTTGTTGACCGCCTCCTGCGCGATCCGGTACCAGTGAATCGCCCGGTCCGGCGCCAGCGGCGGCAACGGGGTTTCCAAGCGCCATTCCACTTCGACGCCGGTGCGGCGGGAAAACTCCGCGGCGTAGGCGGCCAGCGCCGGCTCCAGGCCGAACTCATCGAGCGCGGGAGGGCGGAGCGTCGCGGCCAGGTTGCGGATCTGGCCTTGCGCTTCGCGGACCACCTGCCGCGCCTGGCGGACTTCCTCCTCCGCTCCCGGCTGGCCGCAACGCCGCTCCGCGCGCGCCAGCATCGCTCCGGCCGCGGTCAGCAACTGGCCGAACTCGTCGTGGAGGTCGCGGGCGACGGATTGGAGCAGATCTTCTTGCAGGTTCAGCAGCCGAGCGTTCAGCGATTCCAATTCCGCCGAGCGCCGCGCCAATTGCGCCGCCAGCGTTTCAATGCGGGCGAACGCCCGGCGGTTTTCCCGCACCGCCCACGCCGCCAGGGCTCCGCCGACGATCAGCAACGCCAGCAGCAGCAGGGCAAACTCCCGCTCGATGCCGCCGTAAATCGCCGCCACTGCCTGCTCCGTTTGCGTCTGCCGGCGCCGGTTAGCCGTCAGCCAGCCGCCGATCATGCGTGTCAGCTCGCGCCGCTGGGGCAATAGCTCCCGCTCCACCAGGTCGGCGGCTTCCCGCCGGTCGCCGAGGCGTGCGAGACGGAACGCTTCGTCGCTGATGCTCCAAAACTGGTCGAGTTCCAAATTCAGCCGCCGCCGCCGCCGCGCGCCGCGCCGGGCGGGCGCGAGCTTGGCCTCCAGCGCCAAGGCTTGGTTGAGATCCACGCGAATGCGGTGGAATTCCAATCCCCACACGGCCCACCCCGGCTGCGCCAGGGGACCCGGGGCGGTGATGCTAGGCGCGGGCCGCCAGGGCCGCAATCCGGTCGCCGCCACCATGTCCTGCACCGCCTGGGACAGTTGGGCGGTGTCGTGCTGAATGCGCAGCCAGGCGGCGGTGTCGGCACGATTGCGGGCCAGCACCACCTGCTGATAGCGCCGCAGGCGATGGGTGGAGTTCAACGTATAGACGCCATAAAGCAAGAACAGCCCCAGCATCGCCGCGATGCCGGCTATCAGCCGCCGGTCTTGCCGCCTCCAGGCCATTTGTCCTATTCTGCCCCGCTCCTGGTATTACCGGTGCTGCCGGGAGTGCGGCGGACGCAGGGGACGAGAACAGGGTCGCAATCGCGGTTCATGCGGGTGACCTCTTGCGTCCTGGCCACGGCGGGACCCGGCAGGCACGAGGCCGACTGGCGCCGGGTTGCCCGGCATCTGGCGCGCGGGCGGGTTTTGCCTTTCGTGGCGGCGCTTTGTATGTTGCAGAAAAATGGAAATTTGGACTCGTGTGCTGGTGATGGGGCGCGGTCTGATCGCCCACTCCCGTGTGGTGCTAGGAAAAGCGGCGGCGGGACGGCGGATCGTGCTGCTGGGGCTGCTGCTGATCGCCTGCGCCAAGCCGCTATTCGCGGGCCCGCCGTTCCAATTGGACGATCCCGATGTGATCCCCTGTCACGACTTCGAGTTTTACACCTGGGGCGGGGCGAACGCAGTGCCGGGTTCGGTGACGACGCAGTTTCCGGCGATTGAATTCAATTACAGCGCGGTTTGCAACACGATGTTCCACTTCATCCTGCAAAGCGGGGAGGCAATACCCGCGCACGGTCGGCGCTATTTTGGGCTGGAAGACAGCGAGTTCGGGTTTCAGTACCGGTTTATCCAGGAGACAAAGGACCGGCCGATGATCGGGACGTTCATCATGACCGAGATTCCTACCGGCAGCCTGGGCAAGGGGCTGGGGGCGGGGGGATTTTCCTGGAAGCTGCCGCTGTACGCGCAAAAGAGCTTTGGCTCCTGGACGATTGACGGCGGCGGGGGGGAAACGGTGAACGCCCATGTGCCGGGGGCGCGGAATTACCCGTTTGGGGGAACGCTGCTGCTGCGGGAATTGAGCCCGAAGCTGACGATTGGCGGGGAGGTGTTCGCGCACGGAAAGGAAACCGCGGATCCCAGTTCGCGATATGCGGCGATGCTGGATGTGGGCGGCTATTACACGCCGACGAGCAATCCCAATTTCCAGATTTTGTTTGCCTATGGGCACAGCTTCGCTGGGCAGCCGGAGACCTACGCCTACGCGGCGCTGTACTGGACCGGCGACTTGCACCGTACGGTCCGCTCCCTGGCCCACCGGCTGCGCCCCTAGCGGGCGGGTCCTGGTCCCCCGGCCGGCGATGGGACGCGGAGCGGGTCAGTTCGCCGGGGCCGCGCCTTTTGCCGCAGGGGGGCGAAGCAGGCGCGGGCAAAGCCGCGGGCCCGTGTCCGCTTGGCGCTTGGGGCGTCGAGGGAAACGGCGGGCGGCGGAGGCGGCTAGGGGCGCGGACCGCGCGGATGTAAACGTCGCACGCGGAGTTCCTTGAATCCGGGCGGGGGCGCGAACAAGCTAGCCGGCGGATCGGTGCGCCGGATCTGCCCCAGGCGGTAGACGGTATCACCGAAGCGGGGATCGTCGTGCTTGGCCTCGACCACGGTATGCAGGGCGGGGGAGTACCACCGCTCAGAGATAATCCGGATTGGCGCCTGGTTGCCGATTGCGCCGCCGGGGATGGTGGTAATGGTGCGCTGCCCAATGACCCGCACGCCGTCCATCTCGCGATGCCCTAGGGATTGCTTCACGACCGTCCATTGCTGGCCGCGCTCCGCGCTGCGCCACAGTGGACGGCGCGCGCCGGCGCCGCCGCGGCCGCGATAGGGCAGCAGGGCGAAGGTCTTGCGCTGGGGATTGACGACATAGCGGCGATGCGCCACCGGATCGGTGATAAACACCATATCCCCGTGCGCTAGCCAAGGCCCAATGCCGCCCAGCCGTACGACGCGGCGCATGCGGCCCTGCTGGTCGCGGGCGACACGAAAGACCGAGGTGCGAGTAATCTGATTCCCGTCGGCCAGCCGCTCGGTGGTGATCGCGGTGGCGGTAGCCTCAAAGGGGGCGCCGGTCACCACCCGGAAACGGAAAGGCCGAACCGCCATCACCTCCGGCCCGGCGAAACCGGTGGCGAACTGCTGCGGCGCCGGCGGCGCCTGCGGCAATTGCGCCATTTCCACGTGCATGCCGGGCAGGCGTATGCCGATGCCGAAGCGCGGCGTTGCCTGCGCCACAACCACGCTGGTCAGCGCCAACGCCGCCACGGCCACCGCCAATGATTTGCCTGCCAAGCGCCCTGTATCTCGATGCATTGTCTCCCCCTAATACCGCAAAGTGCCGCAAAACTCCATCATTGCAAAAAGCGAATGCCGCGGGGCACGCCATCCTGGTCCATCAGCACCTCCGCCGGCACTGGTCCGGCGCCGGGTGCGGCGGCAATGCCGAGCGAGGCCAAATCCGACTCCGGGAGGTTGACGCGCACGACGAAGCCGTCAGCGGGCAAGGGCCCCCCCAGGGGAAGGAACGTACCGCTAGATGGCTGTGAGAGTGTGGCTTCCATCACCTGCGCTGGGGCTGGGGCTGCCGGGGCCTGAATCGCCGGAGCCACCGTGGCGGCTACGCCGTGGGCTGGCGGCAGGACGCGCGGACCCAGCCAGGCCAGCGCCGCCAAGCTCGCCGCGGCGGCCGCAGCCGCCCACCACGCGCCGTGGCGCCATGTTCTTAAATTCCGCCGCTGCCGGCAGGCGGCCAGCAGCCGCTCGGGCGGCCAGGCGCTCGGAGGCCAATGTTCGGCCTCGGCGCGCAAATCGGCCAATGCCGAATCCAGGCGGTCCTGGCGCTCCCGTTCCTGGCGCAGCAGCGCCCAGGCGGCCTGGTCGTTATCGGGCCGCCGGCTCATGCTTGGCACCTCGCCGTCAATACGCTCGCCGGCGACGCCGGCGCCGCGGGCTGGCTGGGCCGCGCCGGTTCCAATTTCCGGGCCAGCAGCGCCCGCGCCCGGTGCAGCCGCGACCGGATCGTGCCCACGGGACAACCCATCGCCTGGGCGACTTCCTCGTAACTCCGCTCCTCGATCTCGCATAACACCACCACCGCACGATAATGCTCCGGCAGGGCGGCGATCGCGCGCCGTACCGCCGCCACCGTTTCCCGCCGCTCTGGATCCTCGGCGCCGCCAGCCGCTCCCGGCGGCGCCGCCGCGACCTCCTCGTTCAGCGGCGCCCAGCGGGAGTCCTGCCGCCAGCGGCGGGAGAGCCAATGACGGGCAATGCCGAACAAATAGCCCGCCACGGCGCCGCGCGCGGGATCATACCCGTCGCGCCGGCGCAGGAGGGCCAAGAAAACTTCCTGGGCGGCTTCTTCGGCCAGCGTCGCATCGCCGCTCATGTGCCGGGCAAAGCGGTAAATGGCGGCGTAGTGGCGCTGGTACAAGACGCCCAGGGCCTCCTCATCGCCGGCCCGGGCGCGCCGCAATAACTCCTGGTCGGGTTGGCCCGGGTCCGGCATTCTTGCTTGTTCCATATGCACTTGCGGCTGGAGAAAAGTTCCCAAAACTTGCCCGCGAATGGCGTTCCGGGGCGGCCGCCGGCAGCGGCCGAACCCGGGGTGCGGGGAGGCTCAGTGCTGGGCGGCGGCGCGCCGTCTCATCTCCTCCTCGGACAGGTCCTCGAAATGTGTCGCCAGCCACCAGCAATTGCCGTTCCCGTCTTCCACTCCGGCGGAGCGGTCGCCATAGAACTGATTTTCCGGCGGCCGCAGGCTCTTGGCGCCGGCTCCCAGGGCACGCTGGTAGGCGGCGTCCACGTCGGAAAGGTAAAGATGAACCATCCCCGGCCGCTCCGGGCTGCCGGCGGGCGGCTCGCCGAGCATGAGGACGGAATCGCCCAGGCGCATCTCCGCGTGGGCGATGCGGCCGCCGGGGTCTTGCATGGGGGGGAAGCTGAGCTCGGCAGCAAAGGCCTGTTGCAGGAAGGCGATCAACTGGCGCGGGTCGCGCACCACCAGGTAGGGGGTAACGGTATGATAGCCGTCGGGCACCGGCGAGACGGACATGGTCGCAGCCTCCGGTTCCCATGCTACTCCTCTCCGCATGGTTTCCACCCCGCAGCGGATTTTCCTTACCGGCGCCTCCAGCGGCATTGGCCGGGCATTGGCGCGGGCCTATGCCGCGCCGGGCGTCCGCCTCGGCTTGGTGGCCCGGCGGCAGGAGGAACTCGAGGCCACGGCGGCCGCCTGCCGCACCCATGGGGCGCGGATTTGGCTGCGCTCCGCCGACGTGACCGATGCGGCGGCGATGAACGCCGCCGCCGCCGATTTTTTGGACTGGGCAGGCGGCGTGGATTTGGTAATCGCCAACGCCGGCGGCGGCGAAAAGGAAACCCTGATTGACGCCGACCTGCTGGACCGGACCTTGCGCCTCAACGTCACCGGGGTGGCGCGGACGTTTGCGCCGTTTTTGCCCGCCCTCCAGCCCGGCGCGCAATTGGCCGCGGTCGCCAGCTTGGCCGGGTATCGCGGGTTGCCGTATTCGGCCAGCTACTCCGCCGCCAAATCGGCGCTGATCACCTATGCCGAGGCGCTGCGCGTAGGCTTGCGGGCGCGCGGCATTCGCGTCGCGACGATCTGCCCGGGTTATGTCCGCACGCCGCTGACCGCTGGCAATCCCTACATGCCCTGGGTGCTGGAGGCGGACGAAGCGGCGCGCGTGATTCGCCGGGGCTTGGCCCAGGGACGCTCGCGCATTGCCTTTCCCTGGCAGCTAGCCCTTTTGGTTCGCACGCTGCGGCTGCTGCCCGACGCCGCCTTCGACCGCGCCGTGGGGATGTTTGTTCGCCGCCGCCGCGACGCCGGGGCGGGATGATGCGGCGGCTCCATTGCGGTCCAAGCCGCGGTCCAAGCTGCGGGGTAAGCCGCGATCCGAGCCGCGATCCAAGCGGCTGCCCGGTGGACGGTGCGATCGGCGATTCCGTTGCTCGTTTAATCCACTAGGGCGGAGATAGCGCCGAGGGGAAAGTGCAGGGCATCTCCTGGATCGCCATACGTGCCCGCCGCCACCAACGAGCCCTCGCGAAATCGGTAGTACCGCGGGCCGTCGGGATCAACGACCCAGGTCTTGGGGGATGCCCATCGTCGTGTAGCCGTTCAATTTGCGCGACGGATCAGAGCCGACCTGATCCACGGTGGTCGTGCAGCAGGGATTAGAATGTGCCCGAGGGAAGGATATGCTCGGAGAAGCTTGGCGAAGGGTGCGACGATCACCGGGATTCGCCGCCGCCGTCATTGCGGTCCTGGCGCTCGCCATCGGCGCCAATACGGCCATCTTCGCCGTGGTCGAGGCGGTGCTGCTTCAGCCGCTTCCCTATGCGCACCCGAATCGGCTGGTGATGCTGTGGCGGGTGCGGGCGCCGGGCGGGGGCGGCGCCGGGGTATCATTCCCCGATTTCCGCTCCTACCGGCGACAGGCCCGTGCCTTTTCCGCTATGTCGGTGGTCGCGGGCACACCTTACACCCTGACCGGCTCCGGGCCCGCGGCAGGGGTGCTGGGCGTGAGCGCCAGCGCGAACCTGTTCCACCTCCTTGGCGTCTCCCCAGCGCTCGGCCCGGGCTTTGCCCCCGGTGAAGATCAGCCCGGCGCGGTCGCGGGCAGCGACGCGGTGGTGCTGAGCCATCATCTCTGGATCGCGCGCTTCGGAGGTCGGCGCGGCGTCATCGGTCAGCGCACTACGCTCGACGGCAGGCCGTACACGGTGGTCGGCGTCATGCCGTCAGGTTTTGCCGCGCCGCCCGGCTGGCGCGCCGATCTGTGGACCACCACGGCGGGCTTCCGGCGCCCGATGGGCGGAGGGCAGCCGCTGGCGGATCGCAGGGCGCCGCCCATGTTTTTGCTCATCATGGCGCGGCTGAAGCCGGGCGTGACTCTGGCGGCGGCACGGGCGGAGATGAGCACGATCGGCGCCCGCGTCGCCCGCCGGTATCCGCGCAGCGACGGCCATACTAGCGTTGCGGTCACCACCGTTCGGGCCTACCTCAGCGGGCGATATCCCGGTCGGAGTGGCGCGCCCGCGGGGGCGATGCTGGAGATTATTCTCGCCGCCGCCGGGTGCATGCTCTTGATCGCGGCGGCCGATTTGGCCGGCCTGATGCTGTCGCGGGGCGTTGCGCGGCGAGGTGAGATGGCGGTGCGCGCCGCCCTGGGTGCAAGCCGCCGGCGACTGGTAAGCGAGCTGATGGCGGAAAGCCTGATCCTGACCGGCTTGGGCGCCGTGGCGGGGCTGGCGCTAGCCGCTTGGCTGCTTCCGGTCCTCACGCGGCTTTCGCCGCTGCAATTGCCGCGGCTGGGGGGAGCGCATCTTGGCGCGCCGGTGCTGGCGTTCGCGGCGGCAGCGGTGATGGGCACGGCGGTGGTGGTCGGTTGGGCTCCGGCATTGTACGCCGCGCGCGGCGCCGTGGGGCGGCGCCTGCGTGAGGCGACGGGACGGAGCCGGACGGAAGGACGGCGCTTCTTGCGCCTGCGCGGAGCGCTCGTGGCCGTCCAGGTGGCGGTGACCGTTGCCTTGCTGAGTTCCGCCGCCTTGTTGGTGCTTGGACTGGCGCGGATGGAGGCATTCCGTCCCGGCTTTGCGGCGCGCAATGCCTTGGTGTTCGACGTGACCCTGCCCAGCCGCCCATTTCCGCCTAGGCGCGCCGCCGCGTTCTTTACACGGCTGAGCCGGCGGCTGCGGCGGTTGCCCGGCGTAACTGCCGCTGGCGCCGTGACGCTGGATGGATACGCCGGCAGCACCGCCGTGCTGCGCGCCGGCGGAGGCAGGCTATCCCGGCCCGGTTCCGTCGCGGTGGCGGCCGCTACCCCCGGCTACTTTGCGGCTTTGGGCGTGGGGCTCCGGGGGCGAGATTTTACGCGCGCGGATTCCGCCGCCGCGCCGCCCGTGGCGATCGTCAATCGCGCGTTCGCGCGGCGATTTTTCCCGCGGCGGAAGAGCCCGTTGGGGCAGACGATCACTCCCGGTGTCGGCGGTGGCGCGCCGAGGGTGATCGTCGGCGTTGCCGGCGATATCCGCTTTAATTTTTCGCGCTCCCAGCTGGCGCCAGCGGCGCCGGAGATCTACCTCCCGGAGGCCCAAGTCCAACCGAACCCGGTTGGGCTGGATGAGATGAGCTATTACCTGCGTACGCCCGATCCGCCGATGTCATTGGTCCGCACGGCGCGGCGAGTGCTGGCGGCGATGGATCCGAACGTTCCTTTGGCCGGCGGTACCAGCCTGCGGCGCCAGCTCCGGGCCTCCTCGGCGCGGGCGGATTTTGAGGCCATTGGGGCGGGGTCGTTCGCTGCGCTGGCGCTGTTGCTGACCGCAGTAGGTCTTTACGGCGTCGTTGCGTTCAGCGTGGCCCGCCGCCGCCGGGAGATGGGCATACGGCTCGCGTTGGGTGCGCGGCGCGGGCAACTGTTGCGGCGGGTCCTGGGGGAGTCGCTGCGGCTTTCGGCATCCGGTGCGGTTCTGGGATTTGCCGGCGGTTGGCTGGCGCAACGTTGGCTGGCCAGCGCGATCTTTGGGCTACCACCAGCGCGCTGGCTGGCGCCGCTGGTGGCGGTTGCGGGCATTTTGATCGTGGCGCTGATGGCGGCATGGTTCCCGGCGCGGCGCGCGGCGGCGGCGGATCCGAGCGAAACGCTGCGGGCTGAGTAGCGCAAGCGCACGGCGATTATTGGGGTTGGCCGTCCGGTTGCCGTCCGCGCTTTTGGCATGGTGCGCCGGAGGCGTGATCCCCGCGTCGGGTAGCGGGCGGGCAGCGCCGGAGCCGGTAGGCCTGGCGCGGGGGTGTGTCTTCGCGGGCCAGCGGGCGCGGGGCTAGCCGTGCAGGAGGTGGCGGGCGGAGCGGAGGGCGTATGCGAGGACGCTGCCGGGGAACACGCCGAGCCAAATGACCACGGCCACGCAGAGGGCCAAGACGACGGCGATGGGGCCGCTCATGGCGGTGGGCGGGATGGGGGGTTCGATGTTGCCGGCGGGAGCGCCGGGCGCCAAGGCGGGGAGCACCGGCGCCTCGCGCATGTACATGGCCACCACCGGCCGCAGGTAGTAGTAGGCGGCGAGGGCGCTGTTCAGCAGGCCGATGATCGTGAGGGCGACGAGGTGGGAATGCAACGCGGCGCGGAAGATGTAGACCTTGCCGAAAAAGCCGCCGGTGAGCGGCACGCCGATGAGGGAGAACAGGAAGACGGATAGGCAGAACGCCGGCCATGGAGCGCGGAAGCCCAAGCCGGCGTAGTTGCGAATGTCCACGTAGCGTTCATCGCGGTGGGCGAAGTGGGAGACCACGGCGAAGGCGCCGATGTTCATGGCGGCGTAGGCGGCCAGGTAGAACATGACCGCGGAAACACCGTCGGCGCCGAGAGCGGCGAAGGCGACCAGGATGTAGCCGGCCTGGGCGATGGAAGAGTAGGCCAGCATGCGCTTGAAATTGTTTTGCAGCAGCGCGGCGACGTTGCCCACGGTCATGGACAGCAGCGCCGCCGCCCACAGCAGCCAGAACCAGGCGTGGCTGTTGGCCGCCAACGCCACGGTGAAGATACGCAGGAAAATGGCGAAGGCGGCGGCCTTGGGCGCGGCGGACATGAAGGCGGTCACCGGCGCCGGGGCGCCCTCATAGACGTCGGGCGTCCACACCTGGAAGGGCACGGCGGAAACTTTGAAGCCCAGACCGATGAACATCAGCGCCGCGCCGAGCAGCACGATCTGTCCGGTTTGCACCGCCGCGCCGGCGCTGGGATGGGCCAGAGCCCGGGCGATGGCGGAGATTTGCGTGGTGCCGGTGGCGCCGTAGATGAGCGCGATGCCGTAAAGGAAGAAGGCGGTGGCGAAAGAGCCGAGCAAAAGGTACTTGAGCGAAGCTTCGGTGGATTTGGGCGCGTGGCGGCGGTAGCCGGCCAGGATGTAGGTGGAGATGGAGCTGATCTCGAGGGCGATGAACATCAGGATCAGCTCGGTGGCGCCGGCCATGAAGCCCATGCCCACGGTGCCGAAAAGGACGAGGGCGTAGAACTCGCCCCGATCCAAATGCTGCTGCGGCAGGTAATCCATGGCCATCAGGATGATGACGGTGGCGATGGCGGTGAGCAGGAAGCCGAAAAAGACGGTGAAGCCGTCCACGCGGAACAGATGGCTGAAGGCGTAGCCGGGATGCCGGCTTTGGATCCAGACGGCGGCGAAGGCGGTGAGGGCGCCGACGAGGGCGACCCAGCGCGTGGTGCGGCCGCGGCCGACATGGCGCGCGGGGCCCTCGATCAGCATGATAACGGCGCCGAAGACGGTGAGGACGATCTCCGGAAGGATGCGGAGGTAATAGACAGCGGGGACCAGCGGGGTGGCGGCGGAGGTCATCGGCGGCCTCCGAGGGCAAGGGCGGCTAGGTCGCCAGGTTTCGGCGCTGGTATCTCTGCCCGGTGGTTAGGGTTGGCTACCGCCTGGGTGACGGCGCGGCGGCGGGCGGGCTGCGCCGTGGTATTCGCCATGTGCCGGGATCGGGAGAAGGGAATGGCGGGCCGGGCGACCGGCGCCGCGTTGGTTTGCAGGCCGAAGGGGTGGGCGCCGGCATAGGGGGCCAGATCCGCGGCGACGCTGTCCTGGACTTTACGCAGGAACAGGGGAGAGAACAAGCCCATGAAGATGACCAAAACCCCCAAAACCGCGAAAATCAGCTTTTCCCGGCCGTCGAGATCGCGCAGGGCATTGTTGGCTGGCTGGGTGATCTCGCCCCAGAGCGTGGCGCGCGTCCACTTCAGCAGGTAGAGGGCGGAGACGATGATGGCGGCCGCCGCGGCTATGCCGAAGGCATGATGGGCCAGGAAGGCGCCGAGCATGATCAGGAATTCGCCGACGAAGCCGCTCAGCAGCGGCAGCCCCACGGAGGCGAGCATGAGCAGCACGAAAAAGCCGGCGAACCAGGGCATGACCTTGGCCACGCCGCCGAACTCCGACAGCTCATCGGTGTGCCGCTGCTCATAGAGAATGCCGATCAGGATGAATAGGCCGCCGGTGATGATGCCGTGGTTCAGCATCTGGTAGACCGCGCCCTGGGCGCCGATGGCGGTGAAGGTGAAGACGCCGACGATGATCAGGCCCATGTGGCTGACGGAGCCATAGGCGACCAGGCGCTTCATGCTTTTTTGCGAAAACGCCACCAAGCCGCCGTAGAGCAGGCCGATCAGGCCGAGGATGACGATGACCCAGGCGGCGCGGGCGGCGGCGTGTGGGAAGAGTGCCAGGTTGAAGCGCAGCAGGCCGTAGGGCCCCAGCTTGACCATCACCGCTGAAAGGACCACCGCCGCCACCGGCGCCTCCGCGTACATGTCCGGCAGCCAGGTGTGGAACGGGAAGAGCGGCGTTTTGATGGCGAAGGCGATGAAGAAGCCCAGGAACAGCCACATCGCGGCCGCGGGGCTGAGGTGATACATGCCGGAGGCCAAGCCGGCGCGGATGACCGGGAAGTCGAAGGTGCCGGTAAGGTTGTAGAGCCAGATGATGCAGACCAGCATCAGCGCCGAGCCGGTCATGGTGTACAAGAAGAACTTGAGCGCGGCGCGGATGCGGTGGTGCTGGCCCCAAATGCCGATGAGCAGCGTCATGGGCACCAGCGCCACTTCCCAGAAGACGTAGAACAGGAACAGATCCAGGCTGGCGAAGGCGCCCAGCATGCCGGTGGTGAGCAGCAGCAACAGAATGAAGAATGCCTTGCCGTGCTGATGGGCGCTCTTCCAGGAGGCCAGAACGGCGATGAAGGTCATCAGCGTGGTCAGGGGCAGCAGCCAGAGGCTGATGCCATCCACGCCGAGGTAGTAATGAATGTGAAAAGCCGGGATCCAGCGCAGGAACTGCTGGAACTGATAGCCGGGGCGGGCGGCTTGGTAGGCGAAGGCGGGGATCAGCGAGAGCAGCAAGTCCGCCAGGCTGAACGCCAGCACCGCCCAGCGCGCCGCGCGGTCGGAGCGGAGCAGCAGGAGGACGCCGATGCCGATGAGCGGCAGGAAAACGATCCAGGAAAGAATGGTGTGGTGCAGGTTCGCCATGTCCGCCATGCTCTCTACCGGGCCACCAGCATGTAGAAAATGGCGACGACCGCGCCGACGCCGATCCAGCCGGCGTAGCTGCGGATGTTGCCCGAGATTTGCTTGCGGAGGCCGCCGCCGGTGGAACGGCTGATGCCGCCGACGGCGGCGACCGCGCCGTCAATGACGCCGGCATCCACGATCCGCCATAAGACGACGCGGGAGAACCAGGCCAGGGGCCGGGTGAAGACCGCGCCGTAGACCTCGTCCACCCAGTATTTGTTGTAAATCGCCGACCACAGCTTGGGCAGCGCGTGCTTGGCCCGCGCCGCCGCTTCGGGCCGCGCCAGGTAGAAGTACCAGGCCAGGGCGAAGCCGGCCAGCGCCACGGCGATGGAGATGGCCATCACCGCGCCTTCGCCCATGGCGGCGGCGTGGGGGGCGGGGGTGACGCCGGTGGCGAAGACCGGGGCGAGAAATTTTTCAAAGCGGTCGTTGATGCCGATATAGCCGCCCAGCGCCGCAAGCACGGCGAGGATGATCATGGGGATGGTCATCACCGCCGGCGCCTCATGCGGTGGCCCGCCCTCATGGGGCTGGGGATGGGCCGGCTGTGGCAGCACCGGGCCTGCCCCGAAGCCGGCGGCGTCAATGGCGTGGGTGACCGCGCCGGCCGGTTCCTGGCCGGTGGGCCGCACGGGCCCGTCGGCGGAGGCGGCGCCGCGCCGCGCGGGATCGGGCCAGAAGGTGACGAACAGGGCGCGGAACATATAGAACGACGTCATGCCCGCGGCGATGGTGCCCACCGCCCACCACCAGGCGTTGGGACGGGGACCGGAGAGGACCGCGTAGAGGATTTTGTCCTTGCTGAAGAAGCCGGCGAAGCCCGGGATGCCGGCGATGGAACAGGTCGCGACGACGAAGGTCCAGAAGGTGATGGGGGCGTATTTCTTCAGCCCGTCGGGAACGCGCTCGCGGATGCGGAACATGTCCTGCTCGCCGGCCAGGGCATGGATGGCGCTGCCGGCGGCGAGGAAGAGCAGGCCCTTGAAGAAGGCGTGCGTCATCAGGTGGAAAATACCCGCGCCGTAGACCATGGCGCCGCAGGCCATGAACATGTAACCCAGCTGGCTGATGGTGGAGTAGGCCAGGACTTTCTTGATGTCCCGCTGCAACAGGCCGATGGAGGCGGCGAAGATGGCGGTCAGGGCGCCGACGGCCAGCACCACCGACAGGGCCAGCGGCGCGCGGTCATAGATGGCCGCCGAGCGGGCCACCATGTAGACACCGGCGGTGACCATGGTGGCGGCGTGGATGAGGGCGCTGACCGGCGTCGGGCCCTCCATCGCGTCCGGCAGCCAGACGTACAAGGGAAGCTGGGCGGATTTGCCCGTGGCGCCGATGAACAGCAAGATGCCGATGACGGTCAGCAGGCCGGTCCAGGCGTGTTCGACCGGCATGGCTCGGACCTGGGCGAAGACGCGGGTGAAATCGAAGCCGTGGAAGTGCTGGAAGATGAGGAACAGGCCGATGAGGAAGCCCACGTCGCCGATGCGGTTGGTGACGAAGGCCTTGGATCCGGCGGCGGCGGCGCTGTCCCGATGGAAGAAAAAGCCGATCAGGATGTAGCTGGCGAAACCGACGCCCTCCCAGCCGATGAACATCAGCAGGAAGTTGTTGGCCAGCACCAGCAGGAGCATGAAGAACAGGAACAGGTTCATCAGCGCGAAGAAGCGGTAGAAGCCGCCTTCATGCGCCATGTAGCCGAGCGAATAAACGTGGATGACCAGGCCGACCCCGGTGACGACGAGCAGCATCACCAGCGAGAGCTGGTCCAGCTGGAAGCCGAACGGCACCGACAACGGCCCGGCGAGGATCCAGGCGCCGTGGGTTTCAATGTAGGGGACGGCGAAGCTGCCCCAGCGCGAGGCGACGTAGAGCGCGTCGGCGAAGGCGGCGGCGGGGAAGAGCACGCCGATCCAGCCGGCCACGCGCCGCGGCCAGCGCCGTCCGCCCAGGATGTTCAGGGCGAAGCCCAGAAAACAGAGGACGGGAATGAGCCAGAGATGGAGGGAGAGGGTCATGCGATGGCGGCAGGGGTGGCGGCGCGCAAGGTCACAGCTTCATCAGGTCCATCTTGTCCGCGTTCAGGGTCTGCCGGTTGCGGACGACGGCGATGATAATGGCCAAGCCGACGGCGGCTTCCGCCGCGGCGACGACCATGACGAAAAAGACGAAGATGTTGCCGGCCGCCTGATGCCAGAAATGGCTGAAGGCGACGAAGGTCAAGTTGACGGCGTTCAGCATCAGCTCGATGGAGATGAAGATGCTGATGATGTCGCGCTTGAAGAAGAATCCGGCCACGCCGATCGAAAACAAGATGGCGCCAAGGATGAGATAAAACGACAGGGGAATCATCGCATCGCCTCCGCGGGGCGGGCGCCGGAGCGGCGCCCGGAAAGGGTGGGGATGCAGGCGGCGTGCAGCGCGGCGTTCATCGGGGTTTGACCTCCGTGCCGGCGGCGTGGGGTTCGGCATCGGACGCCCCGACGCCGCCCAGCGCGCGGGCGGGCTGGCGCAGGGCGGCGGCCATTTCCGGGGTCGGCCCGGAGCCGCCGTGGCCGGCGGCCTGGGCGCGCGGGAGCCGGCCCTCCGGCGGCTGGGGCGGCTCTTGGCGGGCGGCGAGCATGACCGCGCCGATGATGCCGACCAGGAAGAGCACCGACGTGACCTCGAAGGGCAGCAGATATTGATGGAAAAGCGCGTCGCCGATGGCCTGCACGGTGATGATGCGGCCGCTGAATCCGACCGGAGTGGTGGAGTAGGTGGCGGCGAAGACGCCGGCGACTTCCATGAACAGCAGCACCACGACGGGAATGCCCACCAGGCGGGCGACGCGACTGCGGTGGCTGCTTTCCGGCTGCTGGGCGTTGAGCAGCATGATGACGAAGACGAACAGCACCATGATGGCGCCGGCGTAGACCAGCACCTGCACGAAGGCGATGAACTCGGCGCCGAGCAGGAGATAGAGCACCGCCAGCGCGCCCATCACCGCCACCAGGGAAAGGGCGCTGAAGATCGGCGTGCGCTGCACCAGCAGGTTGACGGCCCCCGCCACCGCGATCGCGCCGAAAATGAAGAACAAAGCCGGATGCATAGTTGCGCCGTTAGGCAATCGCCGCGTTCCTCAATGGAAACTGAGCACCGCGCCGGTGACCACGATGTTGGCCAGCGCCAGGGGAACCAGGAACTTCCATCCGAAGCCCATGAGTTGGTCGTAGCGGAAGCGCGGCAGCGTGCCGCGCACCCAGATGTACAGGAACAAGAAGAAGGCCACCTTGAGGGCGAACCAGATCACAGGCAAAAAGACGCGCAGCAGCGCCGGGCCGAACATGGGGCCGTGCCAGCCGCCGAGGAACACGATCGTCGCGATGCAGCTGACGGTGATCATGTTCACGTACTCGGCCAGGAAGAACATGGCGAACTTCATCGAGCTGTATTCGGTGTGGTAGCCGGCGCCCAATTCGCCCTCCGCCTCCGGCAGGTCGAAGGGGATGCGGTTGGTTTCCGCGAAGGCGGCGGTGAGATAGATGCAGAAGGCGACGAACTCCGGAACGATGTACCAGATGTGGTTCTGCGCGTTGACAATCTGGCGCAGATCCAGGGAGCCGGCGAGCATGATCGGGCCGATCAGCGCCAGGCCCAGGGCCAGTTCATAACTGACCATCTGCGAGCCGCCGCGGAGCGAGCCCAGGAAGGAATATTTGCTGTTGGAGGACCAGCCGGCGAGGACGATGCCGTAGACCCCTAGCGAAGTGACGCCGAGGACGAACAGCAGGCCGACGTTGATGTCGGTGACCTGGAACTGGATGGGATAGCCGAAAAGATGGAAGGTTCCGCCGATGGGGACGACCGAGAGGGCGGTGAGGGCTAGCACGACGGAGATCACCGGCGCGAGGACATAGAGGAAGGGATGCGCCTCGGTGGGAGTGATGTCTTCCTTGAGGATGAACTTGAAGGTGTCGGCGGCGGGTTGAAGAAAGCCGCTGGGGCCGACGCGGGTGGGGCCGACGCGGCGCTGGATGCGGGCCACGATGCGCCGCTCGGCGAGCTGCACGTAGGCCACCAGCGTCAGCAGCACGGCGAGCGTGAGGACGACCTTGACGAGCGAAATGAGGAAAAAGATTCCGAGTGGCATTAGGGGCGGGAATGTTTCTCCAGGACGGCGTTGAGCGTGGCGCTATACCGGCCCAGGGTGCCGGCGGTGAACAGGGAATCGTGATTGGGCCGGATCATCTGCGGCGCGGCTTGGCGGGGCGCGGCGCCGTCGCGCGGGACGGCGAGGGCGCCGCGGCCGGCCATGAGCTGAACCAGGGAAACGTCGTAGCCGTTGACTTGGGCGCGGATTTCGGAGAAGACGCGGTCGGCGTCGGGGCGGCCGAAATCAGCGCCTAGCAGCCGGGCCAGGGCGTGGATGATCTCCATGTCGGTTTTGGCGCCTTCGAAGGAGCCGCCGCGGCGCTGGCTTTGCACCTCGCCGCAGGTGTTGGTCACGGTGCCGGATTTCTCATAGAGCGACAACGCCGGCAAGACCACGTCGGCGGCCTGGGCGGTCTCGGTGAGGAACAAATCCTGCACCACGAGGAAACAGGATTTGAGGTTGGCGGCGTTGACCGGGTCCAGGCGGAAGGGGTTGGCGCCGACGACGTAGAGGGCGTCCAGCTCGCGCCGGTCCACGGCTTCGACCATCTGCCGCTGGTTCCAGCCCGGCGCGGCGGGGATGTCGCCGCCCCAGGCGGCCGCGAAATGGGCCCGTGCGGCGCCGTCGGCGACCGGCAGGTAGCCGGGCAGCAGATCGGGATACAGGCCCATGTCGGCGGCGCCGCGGGAGTTGGCGTTGTCGGCCATGGCGATATAACGCGTGTGCCCGGGCAGCGAGGCGCCGAAGCGGACCAGGGCCTGGACGGCGTCGCCGGTCAGCTCCGGCCCGAAGACGATGATGACGTCCCGCTCCTGGGCCAATTCGGCGCGGAACTCCTCCAACCCGCCGGGGATGGGCTGCGGCGTCGAAGGCGGGGTTTGCGGCCAGCGCTTGTCGCCGGGAGGGCTGACGGCGGTCAGCTCGGCCTGCGGCGGATCGCCGCGCTGCGGCGCGGCTAAATAGCGGACCGCGTCGGCCTCGGTGCCATGCGTCAGCAGCGCCATGCGGCGCGCCTGGCGGCGCAGGCGAATGTCGCGGCGGTTGAGGACATACAGGCTGGCGCCGGCGAGGCGGTGGGCCCAGCGCAGGTTCCAGGCCAGCAAGGGGTGTTCCTGGGTCGGGTCGCCGCCGACCAGCAGCACCGCCTTCGCGGTCTTGAGGGCGCCGGAATCGGCCAGTTGCGGCAGGGGCTGGGCGGCGGCGCCGGCCGGCTGCGCCAGGGCATCGAAAAGGGCGGGGAAGTCGGCGCTGCGGTGGTGGTCCACGTGGTTGGTGCCGAGCACGCGGCGCGCCAGCTTTTGCAGCTGGTAGCTTTCCTCGTTGCTGCAGCGGGTCGAGCCGATCACGCCGAACTGGCCGTGGGCGGCCTGAATGCCGCGCCAGCGGTCGGTGATGGTTTCCAGGGCGTAGGCCCAGCTCACCGGGCGCAGCTCGCCGGAGGCGTCGCGCACCAAGGGGCTTTTCAGCCGTTCGGGATGGCGCGTGAAGTCGGTGCCGTATCGGCCCTTGACGCAGAGAAAATCGCCGTTGATGCCGTTCTTGTCGCGGTTGTCGCCGCGCAGGATGACGCCGTTGCGGACGCCGAGCGTGGTCTTGCAGCCATCGCCGCAGAAGGCGCAGATGGCGCCGACGTGCTGCATCTCCCAGGGCCGGGTCTGGTAGCGGTAGGCGCCGCTGGTGAGCGCGCCGACGGGGCAGATGTCAATGCACATGCCGCATTCTTCGCATTCCAGATGATCCTGATGGTTGGGCAGGATGGTGGAGAGGATGCCGCGATTGCCCACGCCCAGGGCCCAAACGTCCATGCCCTCGCCGCAGACTCGCACGCAGCGGTAGCAGAGGATGCAGCGCGGGCGGTCGTAGTAGACCACCGGCGACCATTGCTGCTCGTCGCGGTGGCGCTTGGGTTCGTCGAAGCGGCTGACGGCGGCGCCGTAGCGAAAGGTCATGTCCTGGAGTTCGCACTCGCCGCCGGCGTCGCAGACGGGGCAGTCCAGGGGGTGGTTGGTGAGGATGAACTCGATCGCCGATTTGCGCGCAGCGTGCACCGTCGGCGTTTCGGTATGGACCACCATGCCCTCGGCGACGACGGTGGTGCAGGCGGTCTGGAGCTTGGGGATCTTCTCCACCTCCACCAGGCACATGCGGCAGGCGGCCTGGAGGGAGAGCTTGGGGTAGTAGCAGAACGAGGGGATCTCGATGTTGGCGGCGCGGCAGGCCTCGATCAGCAGCGTTCCCGGCGCCGCGGCTAGGGTGTGGCCGTTGACGGTGAAATGCACCTCGGCCGGGGCAGCCGGAGCGCCGGCGGCGGGAGCGGGTTTGGACGGGGTCTCGGGCATGGCTTAGGCGACGGGCACGGCGCTGGACTCCGCGGCGAACGGGCAGGGGCGGCCGTGCAGGTGATCTTCGAATTCCGAGCGGAACTTGCGCACGATGCTGAGGATGGGCATCGCGGCCGCGTCTCCCAGCGGGCAAAGGGTGCGGCCCAGGATGTTCTGCGCCACGTCGGTGAACAGGTCCACGTCCTCCGGCCGGCCATCGCCGCGGTGAAAGCGGGTGAGGGCCAGTTGCAGCCAGTTGGTGCCTTCCCGGCAGGGAACGCACCAGCCGCAGCTTTCATGCCGGTAGAACTGCATCACGCGCAGCGCGAATCGCACCATGCAGGTGCGGTCGTTGATGACCACCACGCCGCCGGAGCCGAGAAAGGAGCCCGCTTTGCCCACCGAATCGTAGTCCAGGTTCAGGCCCAGCGCCTCCTCGGCGGTGAAGATGGGCGTGGAGGAACCGCCAGGGACGACGGCTTTCAAGCTGCCGCCGAGGACGCCGCCGCCGACCTCCTCGATCAGGCGGCGCAGGGGAAAGCCCAGCGGCAGTTCGTAGACGCCGCGGTTCTGCACCTGGCCGCTGAGGGAGAACAGGCGCGGTCCGCCGTTTTTCGGCAGGCCGATATTGAGGAACCAGTCGCCGCCGCGGAGAATGATGGGCGGCACCGAGGCCAGCGTCTCGACGTTGTTGATGACCGTGGGGCAGCCGTAGAGCCCGCTGATGGCGGGGAAGGGAGGCTTGAGCCGGGGAATGCCGCGCTTGCCCTCCAGCGACTCCATCAGGGCCGATTCCTCGCCGCACTCATAGGCCCCGGCGCCGGTATGGGCGAGGATGTCGAAGGAAAAGCCGCTGCCGCGGATGTTGGCGCCCAGGTAGCCGGCCGCGTAGGCTTCGGCCAAGGCGCGCTGCATGATGTCCAGCACGTAGCGGTATTCGCCGCGGATGTAGATGAAGCCACGCTGCGCGCCGATGGCCCGGCCGGCGATGGTGATGCCCTCGATGATGGCGAACGGATCGTGCTCCAGAATCAGGCGGTCCTTGCAGGTCCCGGGCTCGCTTTCGTCGGCGTTGCAGAGCACGTATTT
Organism: Acidobacteriota bacterium; assembly: GCA_027314025.1. GTDB lineage: Bacteria > Acidobacteriota > Terriglobia > Terriglobales > SCQP01 > JAKAUF01. The sequence goes on along the minus strand of DAHVCP010000048.1, from coordinate 79,817 downwards.
CGGCTTGTCGCCGCCCTTGGGAATGAAGGACCACTTGAGGCCGGTGGGAAAGCCGGCGCCGCCGCGGCCGCGCAGGGAGGACTTCTTGACCTCCTCGATGATGGCCTCGGGCGCCATCGCCTCGCCGCCGTTCAGGCCCAGCGCCTTGCCCAGGGCTTGATAGCCGCCGGTGTCGAGATAGCCGGCCAGGGTGGCGGCGCGGGGATCGCCGAAGCGCTGGCTGACGACCCGGACTTCCGCGGGGTGCGCGGCGGGATAGGCGGGGCGTTCGGCCACGGCTAGCCTTGCCTCCGGTACTTTTCCAGAATCTCATCCACCTTGGCGGGGTCGAGTTCCTGGTGAAAGTCGTAGTTGACCTGGAGGGCCGGGGCCCAGGCGCAGGCGCCCATGCACTCGACCTCCTCGATGGAAAACATGCCGTCCGGCGTGGTCTGGCGGTTGTGGATGCCCAAGCGGCGCTGGCAATGGGCTAGGACCTCCTCGCCGCCGCGCAGCATGCAGCTGATGTTGGTGCAAACCTGCACGTGGTACCGGCCGGCGGGCGCGGTGCGCAGCATGGAGTAGTAGCCGATGACCTCCCGCACCGCCAGCTCGGTTTCCCCCAGCAGGGCGGCGATCTCGGCGATGGCCTCCGGAGGCAGATAGCCGAGTTCGTCCTGGGCATAGAGCAGCATCGGCACCAGGGCGGAGCGGGGCTGCGGATAGCTGGCGGCCAGCCGTTCGAAGCGGTCTCGGGTTGCGGGGCTAAAGACGGACATGGCGGTGGCTGGCCTGCGCGGGCACGGTAGAGAATCGCGTCCGCGCCTTACGGTTTCCGTTCCCGGGTTTGCCATCGTTCGCGGCGCGGCCAACGGCCCTGTTCGGTGCGTTCTCCATTAGCGGTCCACGTCGCCCAGGATGATATCAATGCTGCCAATGACGGCGACGACGTCGGCGATCAGCCGGCCCTCGATCATCCGGGGCAGCGCCTGCAAGTTGGCGAAGGAGGCGGCGCGCATGTGGCAGCGGTAGGGTTTGGCGGTGCCGTCGGCGACGATGTAGTAGCCCATGATGCCGCGCGGCGACTCGATGGCCTGGAACACTTCGCCCGGGGGCACGCGGAAGCCCTCGGTGACGATCTTGAAGTGATAGATCAGCGCCTCCATCTCCGACTTCATCCGGTCGCGGTCGGGCAGGACGACGCCGTTCACCTCGGCCTTCCAGGGGCCCTCGGGCATGCCTTCCAGCGCCTGGCGGGCGATCTTGACGCTTTCCCGCATCTCCTCGACGCGCACCAGATAGCGGGCGTAGACGTCGCCCTCCGTGCGCACCGGTATGTTGAAGTCGAACTCGTCGTAGCTGGAGTAGGGATTGTCCTTGCGCAGATCCAGCGGCATGCCGCTGGCGCGCAGGCAGGGACCGGTCAGGCCCAAGGCGACGGCGTCGGCGGCGGAGATGACGCCGACGCCCCGGGTGCGGCCGATCCAGATGGCGTTGGCGGTCAGCAGGTTTTCGTATTCGTCAATCTTGGCCGGGAAGGCGTCCAAGAATTTGCGGATGCGCTCCAGCATGCCCAGCGGCGGCTCCAGGGCCAGGCCGCCGACACGGAAGTAGGAGGTCATCATCCGCTGGCCGCTGACGTACTCGAAGATCTTCAGCAGTTCCTCCCGCTCGCGGAAGCAGTAGAGGAACACGGTCATGGCGCCGATGTCCAAGGCGTGCGAGCCGAGCCAGACCAAATGGCTGTTGAGGCGCGTCAGCTCATTGAGCAGCACCCGGACCCAGCGCGCCCGGCGGGGGACTTCCAGGCCCAACAGCTTCTCCACCGCCAGCACGTAGCAGAGGTTGTTGGTCATGGGCGCCAGGTAGTCAATGCGGTCGGTGAGCGTGACCACCTGCTGGTAGAACTTGGATTCCGCGCTTTTCTCGATGCCGGTGTGCAGATAGCCGATATCCGGCAGGGCGCGGACGACCATTTCGCCGTCGATTTCCAGGATGAGGCGCAGCACGCCGTGGGTGGAGGGGTGCTGCGGCCCCATGTTCAGGATCAAGTTGCGGCCGGTGGTTTCGGTATCCACGCCCGGAGCTTGGGTCAGTTCCGGCATCTAGCGGTACCCTTCGACGGGATAGTCCTTGCGCATGGGATGGCCTTCCCAATTATCCGGCATCATGATGCGCCGCAGGAAGGGATGGCCGGCGAACTGCACGCCGAACAAGTCGAAGACCTCGCGTTCGCACCAATTGGCGCTGGGCCAGACCGGCGTCAGGCTCGGCACCGCCTGGTCGGCGTTGGTGCGGACCTTGAGGCGCAGCCAATGATGGCGGGAGGTGGAGTAAAGCTGGTAAACGACGGCGAAGCGGGGATCGGCGGGGAAATGATCCACGCAGGTGATATCGGCGAGCAGGTCGAAGCGCAGTTCGGCGTCGTCGCGCAGCCAGGCCGCCACGGGGGGCAAGGCCGCGGCGGCGATGGTCAGGCTGAGTTCGCCCAGGGCGAACTGGCCGTCCAGGATCGCCTCCGGGTTCCAATCCAAGAGGCGGCGCGCGGCGGCTTGTTGGCGCCATTCAGGCGGCGTCGCGGCGTCGGGCGATGGAGAAGGCGGCTGGGGTGGGTTCGGAGTCAATTCGGCTTTCGCGTCCAAGAGCGGGTTAATGGTTGCCGGTGCGGGCGACGGAGGGCGGCAGGGTCGGTTCGTTGCGCTCGGGGGTGTTCCAGTCCAGCACGCCGCGCTTCCAAATGTACGTGAAGCCGGCCAGGACGATGGCGATGTAGACGATCATCTCCACCAAGCCCAGCACCCGCAGGCGGCGGAACTCGACCGCCCAGGGCAGCAAAAAGACGGCTTCGATGTCGAACAAAATGAAGACGATGGCGACCAGGTAGAACTTGACGGCGAACCCGCTGCGCACGTCCCCCTTGGGAGTCATGCCGCATTCGTAGGGGGAAAGCTTGATCTTGCCGGGGCGCCGCTGGCCGATCAGACGGGAGGCGACAATCAGCCCCAGCGCCAGCGCCAACGCCAGCACGAACTGAATCAAGATCGGCAGGTAGTTGGCCATGTAGCTGGGGGTGGAAGTCATGGCGGCGATTTCGCGGGTGGAATTACCCCGTCCGATGGTATACTCGCCCACGGCTGAGCCGTGGAATAGCGGAAAACATAACAATATAAGTGGCTAGCGAAGGCAGTGTCAAGGCGGCGTTCAGCGGCGGAGCGAGTCGGAAGAGCATGACGCGCGGGTTTGGCTACAACAGCGTGGTGGAACTGGACGGAGAGTCGTTTCACGTGCAGACGGAGCCCTGCCGCCGTCGCAGCGAGGATGGCGACGAGGACGGCCTGGCGATCGAGACCACGATCTTCCGCGGCGGCCAGGTGCACTATACGCGCCGGGTGGAGTGCGCCACGGACGACGACGCGGCGGTACGGGAGCTGGTGCGGCAGCAGCACGGCGCGGTGATCGCCGAACTGCGCAACGGGCAGCTGGCGCGCTAGCCCTGGCGGCGGCGCAACCGGGGGAGAATGGCCGCCGGCCAAGGCGCGGGCGGCGCGGCGCCAAAGCCTGGCAATACGGTCAGTGCCGCGCTCGCCAACCCCGGCGCGTCCGGCCGCGGGGCGCGGCGTGCTACGGTTTGCAAGGAAGACACGAAAGGCGTTGCCGGCGCGGCGCTGGCCGCCCACCATGGCCCGACTTGCCCACCGCCCATCCGCTCGCTCCATCCTGGACCGGCGCATCTGCGACCTCGGGCTGCGCATTCCCGGCTCGCCGCTGGCGGCGCCGGTGCGGCGGCTGTACCGGGAGTTAGAGGCCAAGGGGCTGAGCCACTTTCAGCCGATGTGTTACTTGACCGATGAGTGGGGTTGCCCTTCGGGGGAGCCGGTGATCGGCATGCCGTTCTATCTTGCCGACCGCCGCCTGGCGCGGCGGGAACGGGAGTTGAACGATTTAGAGGACCGCCGGGAGATCCTGATGTACCTGCGGCATGAGGCCGGCCACGCCTTCAACTACGCCTACCGCCTCTACCGCCGGCCGGAATGGCGGCACTGGTTTGGGCCCTACCGCCGGCCGTACCGGGACCACTACCATCCGGTGGCCTTTTCCCGCGACTATGTGCGGCATATCGCCGGCTGGTATGCGCAGAAACACCCCGACGAGGACTTCGCCGAAACCTTCGCCGTGTGGCTGACGCCCGGCTCGGGATGGCGGGAGAAATACCGCCACTGGCCGGCGCTGGGCAAGCTGGAGTATGTGGAGCGGGTGGCGGCGGAGGTGGGTGGACGGGCGCCGGTGCTGCGCCATGGGCGTCCCGACTTCACGGTGCGGGAAATGAAGATGACCGTCGGCGAGTTCTACCGCGCGGCGGCGGCGCAACAGCCCGCCGTGCCCGCCGATCCGGCGATGGATGCGGATTTACGGGATATTTTTCCGCCCGCGCGGAACGCGCGGCGGCGGGCGGAGGACATGGTGCGGGAGCACCGCAAGGCGCTGACCGATAAGGCGGCCTATTGGACCGGCGTGCGGCGGCCGGCGGTGAAGCGGCTGGTGGAGGCGATCGAAAGCCGCCTGCGCGGGCTGGACTTGCGCGTGGAGCGGCGGCGGGAACGCGACCATTTGACCGAACTGGCGACCTTCATCACCGCCATGGCCATGCAGGGCATGGCGGCGCCGCAGGAGATCGGGACCCATGGCCGCCGTCCGCCCGGCGGCGCGGCGCCTGGCGCGCAACCCGCGCGGCTGGGCGCGGGCCGCCGCGGATCAGGCAACGGCGGGCAGGAGCCGGCGGCATGACCGCGGCCAAGCTCAAAGTCGCGGTTCTGTACGACGTTTGGGGTGAGGAGGATGCCGCGCCGTCCGCGCCGCGGCGTTCCCGCCGCCGCAAGCGCGACAAGCCGGATCACGAAGAGATCTTCGAGGCGCTGGAGAAGCTCGGCCACGAGCCGTTCTACCAGTTGCTGGACGGCCGCAACGCCTCGCTTTGCGCACTGGCCAAAATGGAAGCCGACGTCATCTTCAATTTGACCGAGTCCTACGCCGGCGACGACACCAAGGATATGCAGATCGCCGGCTTCTTGGACCTGCTGGGCACGCCGTATACCGGCGCCGGCCCGCACGCGCTGTACCTGGCGCAGGACAAGGCGCTGGCCAAGAAGATGTTCGCGTTCCACGGCATCAAGACGCCGTTTTTCGCCACCTCCTACCGCGGGCGGCTGGACCACGCGCATGACATCGAGTTTCCGCTGATCGTCAAGCCGGTCTCCGAGGACGGTTCCATCGGCATCGAGGCGGATTCGGTGGTGGGCAGCATCAAAGAACTGATGGAGCGGATTCATTACATCCATGACAAGTTCGACTCGCCGGCTTTGATCGAGGAATACATCGAAGGCCGGGAGATCTACGCCTCCATTTTGGGCAACGAGGATCCGGCGGTGCTGCCGCTGGTGGAACTGGATCTGTCCAAGTTGCCGGAGGGTACGCCGCGCATCGCCAGCACGGAGGTGAAGTGGGAAAAGGAGACGGAAAGCTACCGCGTCACCAAGTCCGCGCCGGTGGAGGATCTGCCGGAGGCCACGGCCAAGCGGCTGGAGGAAACCGCGCTAGCGGCCTACCGCACGCTGAAGCTGCGGGACTACGGCCGCATTGACATGCGGCTCACCAAGCGGAATGAGATTTATGTGCTGGAGGCCAATCCCAACCCCTGGCTGGCGAGCGGGGCGGAGTTCGCCATGGCGGCGAAAAAGGCGGGCCGGTCCTACTGCGATTTGATCGCGGAAATCGTCGCCCTGGTGCAGGCGCGCCGCTAGGCGCGGCCGCTGTTTACTAGTTTGCCAATTGCCCGAAGGCGCGGAGGCGCTTAAGCTGAGGCGCATTGGGTGGTAGTGAGGGTATGAGCGCTGCGGGCAGCAGCAACGGCAAGCCGATCGGGAACGGCGCGCCGACCTGCGTATTGCTGGTCGAAGACGACGCGCTGGTGCGCGAGTCCATCCGCGAGCATCTGGAGCGCCGCAACTACGTCTGCGTGGAAGCGGCCAGCGGCGCCGAGGCGCTGCAATTGCTGCAAAGCCAAACCCCGGACGTGATCGTCACCGATATCGCCATGCCGGGCATGAACGGCATCGAGTTTCTGCTGAAAAGCCGGGCTTTGGGCTGCCGCCTGCCGGCCATTCTGCTGACGGCGGTGAACGACACGTCGGTGCTGGCGCTGGGACGGGACGCGGGGGCGTTTTGCTCGCTGCCCAAGCCGCCGGATTACGCCCAACTGGACGCCATGATCCAGCGTGGACTGGCGCTGAGCCAATAGCGCCATGGGCCGGAACCCTTGCCAAATGGCGCGGGCCGTGATACGCTCAGTCCTTCTATTGAACTTCTGCGGATGGACCGCATCGGGTTCAATTCCCTCTCACCGCCCGTATTTTACGTTGCGCCCGCCAGCGGCGCCCCGCCCATGGTGGCGGGGCGGCGGAAGGAAGTAAAGGCCGCGGGGCAGCGCAAACCTACCTGAAAAGGCGGCGGGGCGATTCTCGGGATCGGCCGCCGCGGCGCGTGTTTCCACTCGCATGACCATCGCGGAACTGAAGGAAAAAAACATTACGGAATTGGCTCGGATCGCCCGCACGCTGGAGTTGCCCGGCGCCAGCGGGATGCGCAAGCAGGACTTGATCTTCAAGATTCTGCAAGCGCAGAGCGAAAAAGAGGGGCATATCTTCGCCGAAGGCGTGCTGGAGATTCTGCCCGACGGCTACGGTTTCCTGCGATCGCCGGACTACAACTATTTGCCCGGCCCGGACGACATTTACGTCTCCCCGTCGCAGATCCGCCGTTTCGACCTGCGCACCGGCGACACCATCTCCGGGCAGGTGCGGCCGCCGCACGAGGGGGAGAAGTACTTTGCCCTGGTGAAGGTGGAGGCGATCAACTTCGCCTCGCCGGAGGAGGCCCGCAACAAGATCCTGTTCGACAACCTGACGCCGCTCTATCCCAATGAGCGCATCAAGCTGGAAACGGTGCGGGAGAATATCTCCGGGCGTATCATGGACCTGCTGACGCCGATCGGCAAGGGGCAGCGGGGCTTGATCGTGGCTCCGCCGCGCACCGGCAAGACCATGCTCTTGCAGTCCATCGCCAACTCCATCACCGCCAATCATCCGGAAGTGGTGCTGATGGTGCTGCTGATTGACGAGCGGCCGGAGGAAGTGACCGACATGCAGCGGACGGTGAAGGGCGAAGTCATCAGCTCCACCTTCGATGAGCCGCCCTCGCGCCACGTGCAGGTGGCCGAAATGGTCATCGAGAAGGCGAAACGCCTTGTCGAGCACAAGCGCGACGTGGTGATCCTTTTGGATTCGATCACGCGCCTGGGCCGCGCCTACAACACCGTGGTGCCGCCCTCCGGCAAGGTGCTCAGCGGCGGCGTGGATTCCAACGCCCTGCAACGGCCGAAGCGGTTCTTCGGCGCCGCCCGCAACATCGAGGAAGGCGGCTCGCTGACCATCATCGCCACCGCCCTGATTGACACCGGCAGCCGCATGGACGAGGTCATCTTCGAGGAGTTCAAGGGCACCGGCAACATGGAGATCATCCTCGACCGGAAATTGGTGGATAAGCGCGTCTTTCCGGCCATTGACATCCAGCGTTCCGGCACCCGCAAGGAAGAGCTGCTGATTCCCAAGGACGACCTGAACCGCATTTGGGTGCTGCGCAAAGTCCTCACCCCCTTGTCCGTCACCGAGTCCATGGAACTGCTGCGCGACAAGCTGCTCAAGACCAAGGCCAACGCCGACTTCCTCGCCGCCATGAACACGATGTAGCCAGGGCGGCTTACGCGGGTGCGGCCTTGCCGCCCCCCGCTGCTCGTTGGGCGAATTCGACCCTGTTCCCGCCAGTTCCTTTCGCAACGTACAGGGCCTCGTCCGCCGCTTTGAACACGGACGCCGCGTCTGCCGAGGGTTGGAGCGACGCAACCCCGATGCTCGCGGTTACCGTCCCGGCGCAGTCCCGCTCCACCGTACGCCGCGCCCGTTCCGCGACGGGCGCTGCCTCTGCCTCCTCAAAGTTCGCGAATAGGACCACGAACTCGTCGCCACCGTAACGGTAAACGCGCCCCTTCCCGGCGCAGGCCGTGGCGATCGCCTGAGCCGCGGTGCGGAGAGCCCGGTCGCCCGCCTGGTGTCCCTCGCCGTCGTTGACGGCCTTGAAGTTGTCGAGGTCCGCCATCGCGAGGCAGAGCGGCGCCGGCCCCCTTTCGCCCTCCGCAACGGCCCGCGGCAGGTCCAGCTCGAATTGGGCGCGGTCGTAGATCTCCGTCACCACGTCGCGTGACTCCTCGGAGCCGCTCGGCACCCGAGCGGGAGCACCCTTTTGTGCCAGAAATCGCAGCTGTTCGAGCCGATCCCGAACCCGTCTTTCCCACTGGGAATCGGGGTCCCCCTCACCCTGACGCGAAGCCCAGTAGCCGATTTCTTTGAGGATCTCCTCGGCGGAATCCGGATACGGGTCGGTCGGCCGCCGCCGCCGCCGCGCCTCCCACTCCGTCGCGGAGAGCGCGATGTTCTCGGCGACCTCGGGGCGTCCGCTGAACCCGTCGCGCAGGCCGACGCACGTCGCCCTTCCCTCCGCATCGAGGGCCTCGATAGCGGCTAGGATCGCCGCGTCGTCGGCCGACCGATAGCTGGGCAAGGACGACCGGAGGTCCGCAAACCTCAACTTCGCCGGGTACGCAGCTGCCAGCTTCGCCAATATCTCCTCCGCCAATTGTTCGTCGTACACAGTGCCTCCGTGGGCGGGACGGGCGCCGGGCCAAGTTTGGCACACCCCGCGCGCAGCCCGCAACCATTGCGGGCGGTACACTGTGGTGTGCCGGAAGCGGGAGGTTTGATTGCGCCGACGATTGACCGCCAAGCGGCGCGCTATCGCGCCAACCAGGCGGCGATGGCGGCGCTGGTGGAGCGCATCCAAAAGGATCGTGCGGAGATCGCCCAAGGCGGCGGCACGGAGGCGATTCGGCGGCAGCATGACAAAGGCCGGCTGACGGCGCGGGAACGCATCGCCCTTCTCTGCGATGCGGAGACTCCATTTCAAGAACTGGGGCAGTTCGCCGCTTTTGGCATGTATGGGGAATGGGGCGGCGCGCCGGCGGCGGGGGTAATCTGCGGGCTGGGACGGGTGGCCGGGCGGCTGGCCATGCTGATCGTGAACGACGCCACGGTGAAGGCCGGGGCGTTTTTCCCGATGACGGCGAAGAAGGTCATCCGGGCGCAGAACATCGCCTTGGCGAACCGCCTGCCGGTCATTTATCTGGTGGATTCGGCGGGGATCTTCCTGCCGCTGCAAGAAGACGTCTTCCCCGACACCGATGATTTCGGCCGCGTGTTTCGCAACAACGCCGTGCTCTCGGCGCGGGGCATTCCGCAGATCACCGCCATCTTGGGCAGTTGCGTTGCCGGCGGGGCTTATCTTCCCGTGATGTGCGACACGGTGATCATGACCGAGGGCAGCGGGTTGTACTTGGCCGGGCCGGCGCTGGTGCAGGCGGCGATCGGCCAGCGCGTCAGCAGCGAGGAATTGGGCGGGGCGAAGATGCACGCCCAGGTCAGCGGCACGGTGGATTATCGCGAGGCCGACGACCGCGCCGCGCTGGCGCGCATCCGCGGCCTGGTGGGACGGTTCGCGCCGCCGCCGGCGCCGCCCTTCGACCGCATCGCCGCCGAGGCGCCGGAGACGGCGGCGGAGGATTTGTACGGCCTGTATTCCGCCGACCCCCACCAGCCCTATGACGTCCGCCACATTCTCGCGGCGGTGCTGGACGGCAGCCGGCTGGACGAATACCGCGCCGAATTCGGGCAAACGCTGGTCTGCGGCTATGGGCGCCTCGGCGGTTTCGCCGTGGGCGTGGTCGCCAACCAAAAGCTGCCGATCCGTCGCCCGGATAAGCGCATCGAGTTCGGCGGGGTAATCTATCCGGAGAGCGCGGATAAGGCGGCGCGGTTCATCATGGACTGCAACCAAAACCACATCCCGCTGCTGTTTTTCCACGACGTGAACGGCTTCATGGTGGGCAAGGAGGCGGAGGCCGCAGGCATCATTCGCGCCGGAGCCAAGATGGTGAATGTGGTGGCCAACAGCGTCGTGCCGAAGATCAGCGTCATCCTCGGCGGCAGCTTCGGCGCGGGCAACTACGCGATGTGCGGCAAGGCCTATGATCCGCGGTTCATCTTCGCCTGGCCCACGGCGCGCTACGCGGTGATGGGCGGCGAACAGGCGGCGCAGACGCTGCTGGAGATCAGGGTCCGGCAACTGGAAAAAGAGGGGCGGAAGCTGGCGGAGGCGGAGCGGGAAGAACTGCTGGCGGCGATCCAGGCGAAGTACGAGGAGCAGACCGAGATTCGCTATGGCGCGGCGCGGCTGTGGGTGGATGAAATCCTGGACCCCATCGAGACTCGGGACCGGCTGATCGCCGCGCTGGAGGCGGCGGCATTGAACCCGGAGATTCCGCCCTTCCGCACCGGCGTGCTCCAGACCTAGGCGGCGCGGCCCGGAGCGCCGGAATAAAAAAGCGGGCGCGAAAACGCAGGCGCAAGAAAGCAAGCGCGATGAACAAGTGGCTGGCGATTTCGGCGGCGGTGGGCGGCATGGCGGCGGCGGGCGCGGCCTGGCAGGCGGTGGAAGGGCGCCGCGACCGGCGGCGGTTTCCTCCGCCAGGGGAACTGTTCACGCTTCCGGACGGCCGGCGCCTGCATGCCATCGGCAGGGATGGACCCCGCGTATCCGAACTCACGGCGCGGTCGTCGGCCGATCCCGCGCCGGGCGGGATGGCGCGGAGGGGAACCGCGGCGCCCACGGTGGTATTCGAGGCGGCGTTGGCGGCCAGCTCCATTGGCTGGGAGCAGGTGCTGTCCGGCGTGGCCGCGGACGCGCCGGTGTTTGCCTATGACCGCGCCGGAATGGGGTGGAGCGACGCTCCGCCGCGCGGCGCGCGCGGGCCGCGCACCGGGCGCGAGATGGTCGAGGATCTGCGGGCGCTGCTTTCGGTGGCCGGGGTGCCGCGGCCCATCATTCTGGTGGGCCATTCCTATGGCGGGCTGCTGGCGCGTTTATATACCGCGCTGTATCCGCGGGAGGTGGCGGGCCTGGTGTTGGTGGATGCCGCCGCGCCGGAACAATGGACGGAGATCAGCGCGCAGGATCGCTTGCGCCTGAAGGTCGGGCGGCATTTGGCGGGGCGCGGAGTCTGGGCGGCGCGGCTCGGCGTGGCGCGGCTGGTGATGGAATTGGCGCTAGCGCGCCGCGCGGGAGGCGATTCTGGTCCGGGCGCCGGTGCGCCGGAGCTGACGACGAGCGCCGATGGCGCGGACGTACGGGGAGCAGCGGCAGCCCGCGGGGCAGTAGCGGGTGCAGAACCGCGGCGCGCGGCCCGGCCGGCGCCGGAAACCGCCGCCCGTGCCGTAGTCACCGCCGTCACCTTTGGCATTCTCGGCCCTTCGGACCGCGGACTGCTGACGCCGGTGGCCCAACTTTCGCCGGCCATGCGGCAAACGCTGGCGCGGCTATGGATTCAGCCCAAGTTTTACGCCGGCATCCGCCAGCAGCTCGCCGCTTTGCCAGGGCTGGCCGCCGAAGTCCAGGCGCGGGAGCGTCCGCTGGAGATTCCCGTGGGCGTAATCAGCGCCAGTCAGCCGTCCCCTCAGCGCATGGCCGAGCAGGAGCGGGCGGTCAAGCTGTCGCCCCTGGGCTGGCATGTGGTGGCGCCGCCCTGCGGCCATTGGGTCCAATTGGACCAGCCGGAATGCGTGATTGCGGCGGTGCGGCGGGTGGTGGCGCAGGCGCGCGCCTGAGCATTCGCGCGGCCCGGAGCCAGCCTCGGCCCGGCGCGTCGCGGGACGCCCCGCGCCCTTCGTCAATCCCTCGCGGGCGTATCGCCAAGGCCGCATTTTCGCCGGCAAAACCCGAATGTCTTGCTGAAAACAGACACGTCAGCAAAATAACAAGTACAAACAACGGCGCGCTTCGCCGCTGCTCCGCCGCCTTTCGTTCTGCCCTCTCCCGGCGGCAAGCCCTGTTTCGATCCCGCCCACATCCCATTGCCGGCAACTCACCCGGACTCACGGTTATCTCACAGTAACGCGGGCGATGCCCCGTCGCCAGGGCGGAGCCCCGGGCCGCCTCGGGATGGTGTTCGCGGCTAGAACTCGATTTGCGGCGGGGTGAGCGCCAAACTGCCTTCCGCGGGAAGGCTTTCGACGCGCAGGCCGGCGGTGCAAAAGACGGCGCGGACCTCGAGCGTTGGATCGGCGGCGGACAGGCCCAAAGCGGCAAGGCGAACGCGAACCTCCAGGATGCGCAGCAGTGCGGCCTCGGCATCGCCGGGAGCAAACGCCGGCGTGGCGGTCAGGCCGCGCAGTTCACCGCGGGCGATTTCGCACGCTATCCGGCGCTCCTGGCCGGCGGCGAACAGCTCGATGTGGACCTCGCCGGCCAGTTCGCCCAATGCGGCGGCGAAATCGAGACGGAAGAATACGAAGTCCGCGCTGTACCCGGCGTAGAGCGCGGCCAAGACGTTGCGGCGGCCGTGCATGGCGGCGGCGCGTTCGTCGGTATGCACCTCGGCGGCGCCGAGCCATTCGAAATAACTGCTCACGCGGCCGTCCACCTGGGGCTGGATCTGTCCGGTGGCGGGCGTGAACGCGACAGGGGCGCGCCAACCGGCGGGTATCGGGGCCAGCAGCCTGGCGGGCGGTGTCCGCCCCAGACGGGAGTAGACGGCGCTCAGCAGGGAGCGATACAAGGAATCGAACTCGCGGGCGTTTTGGGATTCGTGCTCGGGACCGTACCACCAGTTCCAATCGCTGCCCTCGGCGGCGAGCACCGCGTCATAGGCGCCGGCCCGATCGCCGGTTTCGGGCGCCGGCCCGATCGCCTGCCGGGCGGCGGTCAGCAGATCCCAGGCTTGGTTGTCTTCCTCGCCGCCGATCCAAATGTCAAAGTTGCCGTCAATCCAGGAGCCGGGGGCCAGGCGGGAAAGCCGCGGCGAGGAGCGGGCAACCGCTTCGGAGAAGGTGCAGGTGGTGATGTCCGGGGCGGAGGTGATTTGGTGGTAGAAGGCGCGGAGGAAGGACCGGCCGGAACGCGGGTAGTATTCCCAGGCGTTTTCGCCGTCCAGGATTACCGCCACCACCGGTTCCTGGCCCGCGGCCAACGCCGGGGCGGCGGCGCTGCGGAGGCGGCGGACAAAATCCTCGGCCGCCTGCTGCGGCGGCGTTTGCGAATAGACGAATCCGATCAGGTCGGAGAGGACGCGATCCCGAAACAGGATGGCGATTTCGCCGCTGCCGGCGGCGAGGCGGTAGGGCGAATACAACTGGACGGCATTGGAGACTTGGCCTGCGGAATCGCGCTCGAAGCGGCTGCCCAGGGAGCGGGCGAGAATCTGCTCATCACTGGCGATCCAATGGAATCCGAGATCGGCGGCGATGGCGGCCATGTCGGCCGAGACCGCGCCTTCGGAGGGCCACAAGCCCGCCGGCGGCGCGCCGAAGACTTCCGTGTGCAGCCTTTGGGCGCGAATGAGCTGCTCGCGGGCGTCGCCCGGGTAGTGAAATCGCTGCCGGGGCAGCTTGATGCCGGGATGGGCGCTGGCCGCGATATCGGTGTCGCAGAGCAAAGGGAGGATGGGATGGTGGAAGGCCGAGGTGGAGAGTTCGGCTTGCCCGCTCGCCGCCAACTGCCGGTATGCGGGCAGGACCGCGGCGATCCACTCCTGTTGGGCGGCGCAGATGGCGTCGCGATGCTCGGGACGGAAATCCCGGCCCCGCGCCACCCAACCGCGCGCCGGCTCCTGCTCCAGCCAATATTCATCCACCCAAGCCAGTTGGCTCAGCACCTGGAGGTCCTGCAATTCGCCATTGCTGAAATGGCGCGCGCCGCGCTGGACGTTCCCGTTGTCCTGCCGCAGCTTGGCCAGCAGCTCGGCGTACCGGGGATACCGGCCGATCAGGCGGTGGGGATGCGCTTGGAAAAAATAGCGCAGCAAAAACTCGCGGCCGGCGGTATCCAGTTGCTCCACCGGCGTCCGCGCCGCGCGCAGGAAAGGGTCGTCGGCTTGGCCGCTGGCGTATTCCTGCAACTGCCGAACGAGGGAAGGCACGAGGTTGAACGTGACCTTGAGGTTGGGAAATTCGCTCACCAGCCGCGCCATGCCGTAGTAATCCTTCAAGGCGTGCAGGCGCGTCCACGGCAAGCGGTACTCGCCGCTTTCCGCATCCTGGTAGAGCGGCTGATGCATGTGCCACAAAATGGCGAGGCGGATCATGGCGAGCGTTCAGGGGCAGGCTGCGGAGCGGCGGCGGCAATGAGGCCGTCGGCCTATTCTAGGCGGCGCGGGGGGTGGCGCCAGGCAACAAAAGACGGAGAAAGTCGCGAATCTGCGCCGGGGCGTAGCCGGCGGCCACAAAAAAGCCGGTTACGATGGTCAACCAGGCGGCGGCGTCAAGCGCCAACGGCATTCGGGGAGCGGCCAAGGCCAAGCCACTGCCCAGCGCCAAGCCCAGCCAAAACGCGGCGTAACCGCGCGGAAAGGGGAGGTGCAGGCCGCCACGGCGGACGAAATAGACCGAGGCCAAATGATGGGCCAGCTCCGATGCGGCCCAGGCCCACACCGCGCCGGCCAGGCCCTGCGTCCGCCAAAGGCCGGGAAACAGCGCCACGAAAACGATCAGCCGGAAAATCTGCGCCACGGTCGAGCGCTGCGGCTGTCCGATGGCGGAGAAGATGGTGTTGTACAAATGGCTGGCGGCGAGGATGGCGGCGGCGGGCGCCGCGATGCGGAGCATCGGCGCCAGGCCCTGATACACCGGGCCGAAAATCGCCACCATGGGGCGGGCGAATAACGCCAGGAAAACGGACATCACCAGCGCGGCCAATAGAAGAACCTGGCTGGTGGCTTCGTTCAACGAGGCCACGGCGGGGTAGCCGCCTTGCGCCAAGGCGTGCGTCAGGGAAGGCAGCAGGGTGTCCAGCAGAATGTCGAGCAAGGTGGGAATGATCGTGACCAGCGTCATCAGCGCGACATACAGACCCAGCTGCCGCAGGCCGCCCCAATGCAGCACCAATAGCGAGTCCAGGCTGGCGCTGAGGAAGCCGATGGTGCTGTTGCCCTGCAAGCTGAGCGTGTAGCGCCAAAAGCCCGCGGGCAGCGGATACGACCGCAAGAAACGCAGCGGCCGCCACCGCCGCCCGGCGCTGCGCGGGGACGTCCGGGTCGCGCGCCAGAATAGCCACAGGCCGATGCTGGCCATGACCGCCGCAAGGGTCAAATAGATGCCCCAAACCAGGAAGAGATAATAGCGGGCCAACACGTTGCGGGCGGTGAAGAACAGCGCGGCGTAGATCAAGAATGAGCCGATCGTTACCGCCCGGCCGAGCATTTGCGCGGGGGCGATTTCCAGCAGGCCCTTGAGCGCCGCGGTGGACAGGGAAAGGGCGATATAAATGGGCGAGAGCCAGATCAAGATGACCTGAAAGCGAGCGCCGCCCACCGGTCCGAAAAGCCAGCGCAATCCCTGTGGCCAAAGCCACGCAACCGCGAACCATGGCACCAGCGCCGCCAAAACGATGGCGCCGTATTGCACCAGAAAGGCGCGGCGGCGGCGCGGTGGGAGGCGGGGAAGGAACTGAATCAGCACCGCGTTGCCGCCGAGGAGTAGAAATGTCGAGACCAGGCGGACATAGATCAGCAGCAGGCCAAACGCGCCGATCACTTGCGGTCCGGTGCGCGCCAGCATGAGCCGCGTCGCGTAACCCAGCGGCATGGCCACGGCCGAAAGCCATAGTGTCCAGCGCAAGCCGCGGAGAATCGGCCCGTGCAGCTCCCGCGGCAGGGCGGAGAGGTTGGAATGCGATGGGCTAGCGGCCATGGGCTAAGGCCTGTATCGTGCGCATTTGGCGGCGAAAAGCCCAGAGCAGGGAGCGGTTGGCGGCGGCGACCGCGCCGGTGAAGCCGGCCGCAACGGCGCGGCGGGCCGGCGCTGTATGCGACTTGCGATTCAATCCGGTCGCCATTGGCGTTGGGGCGGCAATCGGGCACGGATGGCTGGGTCCATAGGGCCGGCCGGCAAGCGAAACCAGGCCCCAATTCGCTTTCTCCCCCCAAGAGTCAGCCCAGTCCCACAGTTTTGCGCCGGCGACATGAGGGCGATCAAAGTCGCGCCGCAATTGGGCCGCGTAGGCAGCGCCTCGAGCCGCTTGCGTGGGAAAGCCCTCGGCGCCGGGGCGGGTATAGGCGGCCAAATCGCTATCGGCGTTGGCGGTAAAGCCCATCCAGGTGACAAACGGCCGGTTGGGCGCCGCGCGCAGGGTTTGCCGATAGACTTGGGCGGACCCGAAGCTGGCTTGCACCACATCGTCATATTGGGCGGCTGCGGCGAGAATTTGCGGCCGGGTAAGTCCATGCCAGCCGTTGAGCGTGGCGGGACCGAAAACCAGATGGCCGGGACGAAAGCGGCGCACGGCGGCGGCCGTCACGGCGAAATAGCGGTCGGCGAATTTGCGCAGGAAGGCGTTCAGGTCCGCGCGCACCGCCGGCCTGGCGGTCGCCAAGTTGACGTCATCGTGGCCGACCCAGGGGTCGCGCCCGTCTTCGTCCAACAACCCGGTGCCGCGGCCATAGCCGCCGTTGTCGTCGAAGCTTGTGTAGGCGGCGTGCCAGGCGCGATCCAGCGCCTGAATGGTTCTATAGCGGTGGCGAAGCCAGCGCGCGAGGGCGTATTTGGTGAAGACCCGCGAATTGCGATAGCGAACGCCGAGAGCGGCATTTCCGGTTTGGCGGAAGTTGGTGCAGAGCGCGATCCAGCCGATGTTGGAACTGGATTTTCCGGCTGGGTGAGTGGGTAAGGCGCCGCCCGGTCCGAAACCCCATAGGCTGTCGGTATCGCCGATCGCCGTGCCGATCAGCCAGGGGGAAGCGGCCAGCGCCGGGGATGTTTCCGCTTCGGCTTGGCGATTGGCGTAGATGGCGAAGTTGGGATCGAAGATGTCAGGAAGCGGATCACCACGGTAGTTGTGGTATTCCGCATCGAGGCCGGCAACGAGGTTTTTCACCGGTCCCGGGGCATAGTGATGGCGGTTCGCGAGGCTGTACCAGTCGGGCCGGAGAAGGTCCACGAAGGGCAGGGGATCACGGTGGTTGCGGGCGCCGTAGCGCGACACCGGCTCGACCCAAGGCGAGGAATATTCCGCCGCGGTGTTAAAGCCCCAGGCGCGTAACTGCCGCGCCGCGGCGATGCCCCAGGCGGAGGCGTTGGGCACGCCCGCGGCGGCGAAACGCCGGTCCGGCGGTTGCACGTTGAAGACGCCCAGCAGCCAAAACGGATCGCCTCCCGGGGTGAGGAAGATCCAGCCTGCGCCCAGCCGCACGACGCGAAAGAAGCGGCGGCGGGGGGCCACCGCGCGCCGTAGGCCGCCGAAGCGATCCAATGCGGGCAGCCCGCAGCCGGAGAGCGCGGCCGGCCGTGGATCCGGCCTTGGCGCCGGCCGGCGCGGCAATCGGATCACGTTCAGGATCAGCGCCAGCCCCGCCAGTGCGAGGGGTAATGCGGCGGCGCGCGCGGTCACGCTGGCGGCTCCTCGGTGCCGGCGGGGATCGCCCAAACGCTGGTTTCGCCGGATTGCCACGTCCACGCCGGGTCGCTGACCTCGGGCCAAAATGGCGAACTTGCCTCGGCGATGGCCCACACGGAGGCTTGCGCGGATTCCGCCTCGGGTTCCGCGGCCGGCGCAACCTCGACCTCCTCCCACTGCGCCAATAGCGCCGGGAGCACCGCGGAGATGAAAACGGTGAACCAGAGCATCTTCAGAAAGGCGGCGGACAGGAAGAAAACGGCGATGCCAAACCCCACCATGCCCGCCTCCAGCCCGGCGGCGGTGAGGTAGATCCATTCGGCGCCGATCTCCTGGGCCCTTTGGCGGCTACGGCGCAGGCTGAAGTAGGTGAACCCGAGGATGGCGAGAAAGGCGAACAAGCCGGGCAGCCCCATCGAGGCGCCAATCTCGATGTAGGTGCTGTGGGCGATGAAATCAATATTGGCGCCCGGCGGCATGTAGTGGGGTAGTTCGGCTTTGAAATTGTCCAGGCCAATGCCCGTCAAGGGGTGCGCGGCGATCATCCGCAACCCCGCGCCCCACAGGACCAGGCGGTCTTGGGTGCTTTGCTGGTCGCCGCGCGTGGGATGCAGGAACCGCTGGATGGGGGTGATAGGCGCCAGCGCCAAAGCCAGGGCGATGAGAACCGTCACGCCCAGTAGATTGAATGCGCGCCGCCGCGACCGGGCGATGAGGTATAAGCCGGCGGCGACGAGGCCCAGGAAGCCGCCGCGCGAGGCGCTCAGCATCACCGCCCACAGCGTGATGGCGATGGCGCTCAAGCACAGGATCCGCTCCCAACGTACGCGGCGCTCGGTGAAAACATAGAACGCAAAGGGCAATACCACGAGGATGGAAGCGGTGAAGTAGTTGGCGTCGCCGAGGACATAACCGGGGCGAAACGAGAGGCCATAGAGGGCGCTGCCCGCCAGCCATTCCCGAATGACGAACAGTGAGGCAATGGTCATGGCGCCCACGGCGGCGAGCATCGCCCGCCGGAGGCGTTCCACGGTGCGCACCAGCAGCAGCGTGGTAAGCAGGAATAACAGGTGGGAGGTATAGACCAGCATCATGCTGGCCGGAGCGTGGGTGGGAATGGTGGCGAACGACACCAGGGCAAGGAGGTAGAAAACCAGGAAGGCGCGGGTCTGGGCCGAGGCGAAGGGGGCGGCGGGGCGGCGGCGGATGGCCCAGTCCACCACGGCGAAGAAGAAGCAGGCGAGGCCCAGCCATTTCTCGACCGTGAAGCCGAGCAGGGGGTGAGCCAGAAAACGCTCGTTCATCAGCGGCAGCGTGACGACGAGGAAGTAATACAACAGCACCGGGCTTAGCCTCCTTGTGCCCTCGCCGCCGCCGCGGCGGTAATCGCGGCCGGTACGGTCGTGGGGCCGATGAGGTCGAACGCGTGGCGCAGGGCGTCGCGGAGCTGGCGCAAACCGTACGACCGCTCGACCCAGCGGCGCGCCGCCGCGCCTAATGCCGCGCGCCGCTGGCGATCCAGCAAGAGATCGGTGGCGAGGCGGGCAAACGCCGCGGGGTTGGCGGCAATTTCCATGTCAACGCCCGCCGTGAAGCACAGTCCCTCCGCGCCCAGCGGCGTCGAAACGATGGCGCGCCCAAGCGCCGCCGCCTCCAGAATTTTCAGCCTAGTGCCGCCGCCGATGCGCAGCGGCACCACGCTGACCGCGGATTGGGCGACGATGGCGCGCAGATCCGGCAACGTGCCGGTGAATTCGACGCCGGCGGCGTTCCGCCAGCGGCGGGCGAACCGGGGTGGCGGCGTGCGGCCCGCGGCCAACAGCCGCGCCTGGGGCACGCGGCGGCGGATCAGCGGCAGAATGTTGGCGGCGAAGAAGGCGACCGCATCGCGGTTGGGCATCCAATCCATCCCACCCTGATAGATCAGCGTGCGGTCATCGCCAACGGGCGCCGCGGTGTATTCGGCAAGGCAAAGAACATTGGGCGCCACCACCACCGGGGTGTTGGGCGCCAGCCTCTGGAAACGGCTGCGGTCGGCGGCCGAGCAGGCCAAGATCACCGCTGCTTGCCGGGCGATTGTCTGTTCCCAGCGGCGCATGCGCCCTCCCTCCAGGGTGGCGTATGCGCGAATTCCGGGGTTGCGGGCCAGGCCGGCATATTGGCGGATCAGGTCGTGCTCAACGTTGTGCGCGTGCAGGATGAGGGGAAGTTCGGTCGCCGGAAGATTGGCCGCGCCGAATGGGGTATCGCAGATGATGGCGTCGAAGCGCGCCGATTCCAGTGTGCGTGCCAGCAGGGCGCGCATGCCGGGAACCGCGAAGCGCGCGATGGCGAATGGGATCGAGGAAGGGAAGGCCCGGACTCGCCCCGCCCAGGCCGCGCCGCTGCTCAGCGCCGGAAGCTCCAGCGGCAGGAGATGGTAGGCGTCGCACAGCGCGCGTAACGGGGCCTGGTCGAAGGGTTCGTTGCGCTGCGCGAACGCTAGCAATGTCACGGCGTGTTTCTCCGCGGCCAATGCGCGGAGCAGAGCGGCGCTGCGCATCTTGGCGCCGTTGTTGGCGGGAAACGGGCAATGGATCGAATAGACCAAGAGACGCATGGGGAACCCTATGGCGCTGGGCGACACCGATGTGGTCCGACGGAGATCGGGGATCGGGTTGGCCGGCTGGCGGTGGGTGGGCGGCGTGGAAGTCAGGTCATCGGCTGGTGTGCTCGATCCATTGGCGATAATTGCCGGCGATCGCGGCGGCGACGGCCTCCCATCCGGCCCCAGTTGGCGGCGGGCAAGGCATCCGCGCGGCCGCGCGGCGGGCGTCGTCAGTCAGATGCGGGTAGCTGAACCAGCAGGCGGCGGCTGCGGCATAAACGCAATAGCGGGGCGAGGGTGCGTTCGGGCGCATCGCGCGCGACAGGCAGCGCACTTTCGTTCGGTGATTGGGAGCGGCGTGGGCGGCGGCGAGCCAAGCCAGGGAACCGCCGCCCGCATCCTTGCGCCGGGCCGCATCACAAAGCCGTCCAGCACCGAGCTGGTGTAGTTCCCAAGTCCATGCCGCCTCCGTGTGCGCCGCTATCCGCCGCAGGGTTGCTTCCTTGGGTCGCGGCTCCGTGGGGAGCGGTTCGCGAGCAGCCGCGCGGCGGAGGGAAGCGAGTAGGGATGGGGTATGGGTCCATGGGAGTCCGCCGTTGCCGGCGGCTAGGGCAGATTCAATGCGGCGCAAACGCTGGCAAGCGCCGAGCGCGTAGCGGCCGGTGAACAGCAGCCAGGAATCGGCAATGGCGGCATGAAGCTTATCCAACGCGTGGTTCAACCGTTCGGCCAGGCTGGATTGGACCACCGCCGCCAGGCATTCGACGATGCGATTATTCAGCAGGCGCCAGGCATCCTCGCGAGGAATCTGGGCCGGTGTGCAGCGCGGCGCCCAGCGCAGAACTTGGGGTTCGCCCCAAAGGATCCGCCCGCATGTAATCAGCTCCAAGGTGAAGATGCTGGCGGGCAAGCGGCGCAGGGCGCGCAGATCCATCAGTCCCAGGCTGAGGTCGGCATGCACGCCGGCTTCTTCCAGCGCCGCGGCGAGATGTTCATGCAGGCCGCCAACGTAGCGGCGGGCGGCGTTGCGGGACGCAACGACGGTAATCAGGTCTGCGTCGCCGGCCAGCAACCACCTGTCGCCCGCGCGTTGCCAACAGCTTTCGCCGCGGGCCAGGCTGCCGGTGAGGAGCAGGGCGCGCCAGCCTGGCTGGGGATGCCGGGTCGCGAACTCGCCGCACGCTGCGTGGAGCACACGGCATAGCCGGCGGTCAGGTGCGGCATCGCACGGCTGCGGGATGGAAGCGGCCACGGTGCTCACGCTTCCTCCCGCCGCTGGACGAGGTCGCCCATTTTCCGCCGCCAAAGTTCCTCGTACAGTGCGCCGGTGGCGGTTGCCTGGAGGCGAATGTCAAAACGCTGCACCGACTGTTGGCCCACGGTGGCGAGACGGCGCGCCAGGCGGGGATCCCCGAGCAAACGGCAGATCGCCTGGGCCAGAGCCACCGGGTCGCCGGGAGGGACCAGTAACCCCGTCCGTTCGTGAGCGATGACCTCCACCGTGCCATCCACCGCGGTCGCCACCATCGGGCGGGCCATGGCCAACGCTTCAATCGCGGCTAACGGCATGCCCTCAAACCAGGACGGAAGAACCACGACGTCGGCGGCCGCCAACCAAGCGGCGATGTCGGACTGGCGCCCGAGAAAATGCACGGCCCTGCCTAACCCCAGCGCTGCGGCCTGGTTCGTCAGTTCCGCCCGTAGCGAACCCTCACCAGCAAAGGCGGCATGGGTTAGCGGAAAGGCTTCGCGGATGCGGGTCAACGCGCGCAAGAGGACCGCGTGGCCCTTTTGCATCTCCAGCCGCCCCGGCACGAGCAGCAGGGGGTTGTCTTCATCCAGGCCCAACCCCGCCCGGAGTGCGACGGCCGCGGCGCCGCCGTCGGACGGGGTTAGCTCCGAGAGATGGACGCCGTTGCAAATCACCCGAATCTTGCCAGGGGCGATGCCTTTGGTCTGGCGCAGGTACTGGGCGTTGGCGTTGGAGACCGCGATATAGCCGCTGACCCAGCGGCTAAGGCAACGGTCCACGAAATAATGCGCCTTCCACCCCTGGCGCCAGTGCTCCCGCAGGTGCGGCGTTTCCACCACGACCGGCACATGGGCCCAGCGCGCGACCGGTGTGGCGAAAAGGCTGGAATAAAACAAATGGCTGTGCACCACGTCCACGCGCTGGCGCCGCAGCCATTGGGAGAACTGGATCGCCGCCCTTGCGTGGCGCGGGCGGCGCAGCAGGCAGCGCCAAACGCCGGCCGTGGCGGGCAAGTCGGGCGCGAGTTGTGCGGCCAACCCCGGCGGACAGACAAGCCATTGCTGAAATCGGGAGGGGTCGAGATGGCGGAGCAATCCCAGGATGTGTTGTTCGGCGCCGCCCCGCTGTAGCGCGTTGGTGAAGTGCGCCACCCGCAGCGGACGGGGCCAGGAGGCCGCGGGCGACGGCGCGGCGCGGTGGAGCGCCTGCGTGCTCACGACGCCACCTCGGCGCATCCCGGGCCAACCGCTGCCGCCGCGAGGATCGGACGCCGAAGCCAGTCATGGAGACCGGTTATGGTCGTCAGCGCTGGCGGCGGCGCGTGGCTGCTGAGCAGCACTGCCGAGGAGTCGGCATCCGCGGGGTCATAGCCGTGCATTCCGGTGGGATGCCAGCCGCGGCCATGGAAGTCGCTGGTGGCGGCGAGCCAGCCGGGATGTAAGAGAAAGACGACTTCACCGAACCGCTGATCCGCGAAAAAGACGCCTTCCGCCGCCAATTCGGCGGGGGAGAGAATGCGGCCGCAGGGCAGCTGGCGCAGGCGCGCGGTGATCATCCGCCGGGCGGCGGCGGAGAAAAACCAAAACCGCGCCATCGAAGAGTCGTAGATGGCCAGATACTCCTCGGGCATCCGGAACCCGAGTGCCTCGACCCCGGCCACCAGGTCGAAGCGTCGCGTGACCGGAGCCATGCCGTGATCGGAAGTTACGCTCAGTTCCGCTTCGGGATCCGCTTCCCGGGCCACGGTGAAGAGCCGGCGCAGTTGCCCCGCCAGGTGGTTCACGCGCGCTCGCACCAAATCCGGCTCGGTGCGGTGCAGATGGAGAAAATGATCCAGCCCGGACAAGTAGACGAAATAGGCGCGCGCCACGCCGCGCCGCAGGTCGCGCTCGGCCCGGCCGAGGAGGTCTTCGTCCGGCACGTGGCGCCAGCCATCACGGTAGGAGTAAATGCGGAACGGCAGACCGTGTTGCCTCCATTCATCAAAAACGGAGGTGGCCGGCGCCAGGCCGCCCGGGGCGTAGAAATTGCGCTCCTCGGTCCACCGCAGCAAGGGCAGCAAACGGGGATGAACGGCGCACGCAAAACTGGAGCCGGCGCCCAGGCACCAACGGCCGATGAGTTGCACCAGCCGGCGGGAATAGCGGTTGCCGAGCCAGGACGCGGGCAGCCAGGAAAAGTGGCGCAGCCATGCGAAACGCGAGTTGGGCGGATCGTAGGCCAGCAAGTTCCAATGACCATGGACTTGCGGCGGTTGGCCGGTCAGCAACGTGGGAATGGCGCCGGCGCTAAACCCTAAAATGGACCGCAGCGGGCGCTGATGGGGCAGAAGGTCGGGAAGCAAGCCGGAGGGCGGCAGCAGGTTCCAACCCAGCGCATCCACCAATACGAAGACGAACAGCGTTCCACCGGCGCCGCGCGAGGCCCGGCGGACGGAGGAAGTGGGATGGGCGTGGATTTCCGCGGGCTTCATTGTGCGCTTTCCCAATGCGGCATGCCAGGGCGCGACCAGCCTATGCGTCCCGCCAGCCAGCGGCATAACCCGAGCGCCAAGGCGAGGTTCATCGCCAGCCCGAAATACGCCAGCAGGCCGCCGGGAACGCGCGCCAACCAACGCCGGGCAATGGCGCCTGCAAGCGCCCAGAGCAGCACGGCCATCTCCACGGCGAAGGCGAGACGGTAGCCGGGATGCGCGACCACGAGCAGGCAGGTGCTGACCACCATGCCAAGGGCGGGCCATGGCGCTAGCCAACGCATCAGCTTGTGGGAGACAAACGCCCAACGGGTAACGGCTCCCATCCGGCATCCCCAGCATGAAGACAGAGCCTGAAAGCTGCCCTCGGCAATGCGCAGGCGGCGGGAGAACTCCCCGCGCACGGATGGCGCGGCGATATCCTCGCCCCGCGCGGCCATGTCCAGCACCACGCCATACCCCTGGCGCCGGGCGGACCAGAGCAGGAGTAAATCATCCAGCAGGCTGCCGGGCGGCAGCGGGCGAAAGGCGGCGCGGCGCATGGCATACAGCGCGCCACTGGGGGTCAGCGTGGCGCCCAGGCGCGCCTCCAGCAAACGCAGCACCATCTCATACCGCCAGTAGACCCCTTCCGTTTGCCGCGATTCGCGTCCGCCGCGGAAATGGACCGCTCCACAAACGACTCCGACCCGAGCGTCGCTGAAGTGGCCGGCCAATTGGCGGACGGCGCCGGGTTCCAGCAGCGTCGCTGCGTCGCAAAATAACAACACCGGAAATCGCGCCAAGGCCACGGCAGCCGTCAGGGCGGCAGCTTTCCCCCGCCGCACCGGCAGAACCAGGCGACGGGCCCGGGGATCGCGCCACGCGGCGAGTACTTCGGCCGTGGCGTCGTCCGAGCCGTCGGAGACCAGGATGAACTCCAGGTGATCGCGCGGATAGTCGAGTGCGGCGAGGCTCGCCAGTTTGGCGGGCAGGGTGGCGGCTTCGTTGCGGGCGGCCAGAATGAGGCTTACGCCCGGCCAATCGGTGGGAACGCGCCGCCGTTCACCGCGGCGAATTTGGCGTACATCGCCGGCGAGTTGGCGAGTGGCGGAGGCCAGAAATAGCGCCAGCGGGTAGAGGGCGAATGCATAGGTCAGCCAGGCCAGGCAGAACCAAAAGATGAAGGCGAGGAATGGCATGGGAGTGACGCGGTCCCCCGGGAGCGGCGGCAGGTTCAGCGCCCACCGCGTCCAAGCAGCAATATTTTGACGGTCTGCAATAGGATCAGGAGGTCCAGACTGAAGGACATATTCTTGATGTAGAACAGGTCGTAGGAGAGCTTTTCCTCGTTGTCCGCCAGCGTGGCGCAATACCCGCGATGGACCTGGGCCCAACCCGTCGCTCCCGGGCGCACCGCCCAGCGTTGGCGGTAAAAGGGGAGTTGGACCTCCAGCTCCCGTTCCTGGTTGAGTACGAACGGTCGCGGGCCGACGAAGTGCATATCGCCGCGCAAAATGTTGAACAGTTGCGGCAGCTCGTCCCAGCGCGTGCGCCGCAGCCATCGCCCGACACGGGTGATGCGAGGGTCCCGGAGCCGGGCGGGGAGGTGCTGCCCATTGGCGTCCACGTCCACGTACATGGAACGGAACTTATAAAGCGTGAATAACTGTCCGCGCCATCCGACGCGGCGCTGGCGGAAGATCACCGGCCCCGGGCTGTCCAGGCGGATCGCGATCGCGGCGGCCAACATCAGCGGCGCCGCCAGGATCAGGGCCAAGCAGGCGAGCGACAAGGACGCAGCTCGCTTATAGCAGCGCATGGCGGCGGAGACGGTGAACCCGCGGGCAAACAGAATTTGGCTATAGCGCAAGGATTCGATGGCGATGCGGCCGGTGATGGCCTCATACGCCTCGGTGCCGTCTTCAATGCGCACGCCGTCGTTCTTTAGGCATAGCAACTCTTCGGCAGGCCATTGGCCGCGGCGTTCCTCCATGGTGATTACGATGCGGGCAACGCGCTCGCGGCGCGTAATTTGCAGCAGGCGGTTGCCGGCGTCGGAATCAACCGCGCCGGGCGGGGCGCCGGGCGAGAAACAGCCGACCAGGTGCAGTCCCAATTCGGGACGGCGCTGAATTTCCGCTGCCAGGCGCATGGCCAGGGGGCCATCCCCGAATAGGAGAGTCGGCTGCGCCAGGCGGTCGGAATGGTTCCACAGCCAAAACACGCCGCGCCAAACGGCCAGCACGGCCCCGGCGAGCACGACGCCTACCAGCGCTCCTCCGTGCGTCCATTCGCTGGGGCGCAATAGGCCGTTCAATCCCGCCGTCACCAGGAACAGTAGACCGACCGCTTGCAGCAGGCGGGCCGAGACTTCGAAGCCGCTGGCCATCGCGGCCGAGTCATAGAGATCGCAATAGTAAAGACAGAGCGCGCCGAGAAACGCGGCGAGCAGCGGCAACCACAGCCCCGCTCCGGTTCCCTCCGCGCCGGTTCCGGCGGAGGACAGCCGCACCGCCACCGCGAGGGCAACCGCAATCAGCCCCGCTTCCGTCAGCGCCAGCAACACCGTGCGGCGGGCGACGCCGACATGACACAACCGCAGCATGGCAACGGCGGCATGGCGATGCGGGGAGCCCATGCCACGGCTTTGTAGCATGACGCCGAATGGCGCCGCTAGACCGCGAATGGGCGGCCCCCATCGGTGGCCCGCGCACGTCTCCCAATCTCGGACTAGGAACGGGGCGGGGGATAGGCCAATGCCGACTGCGGGTTTTGATTCACCACGAGGCCCAACAAGTTGCGGCTATCCAAGCTGCGCAACGCTTCTCGTACTTGCGCCTTGCGCGAGACTCCCGCACGGGTGACGAGCAGCACGCCGTCCGCCATGCGCGCCCAGGCGTGGGCGTCGGCGACGGGCAGCAGGGGTGGGGCATCGATAATCACCCACGGGAACCAACTGTTCAACATCATCAGCAACTGCGCGGCGCGCGGGGATTCTAGGAACGCCAGCGGCTGGGTGGCGCGGCCCACGGCGCCGGCCGGCAGCAAATGCGCCGACGTTTCGCCCAGCTGCCGCACTGGAGGCGCCGGGACCGGGGAGGGGTCGGCGTGGTGAATCCAATCCGCCAGCCCCGCGCCGTCCTCCACGCCCCACAACTGCGCCTGCGCCGGCTGGCGCAGGTCGCCGTCCAGCAGCAACGTGCGATTCCCGCTGGTGCGCGCCAGCGCCAGCGCGAGATTGGCGGCGACGATGCTTTTGCCCTCCCGCGGAAGGCTGCTGGTGCAGAGCACCGTTTGCAGCCGGCGCTCGGGGTGGCAGCGTTCGCGCAAGTGCAACAATTTCGCGGCCAGATGGCGGAACGCTTCCGCCGCGTTGTCCTCCCACTGGTTCCAGCAGACCAGCCGGCTCGCGGCCCCGGGCTGCGGCGTGAAGGCGGGGAAGACCGGCTCGGGAGCCGTCTCCGGCGCCCGGTCCGGGCTGGCGATTGAGAGGGCGGCGGCCCAGGCGCTCGGGCCGGCGGCGGCGTGGGCTTCGCCCGGTTGACCTTCCGCGCGTTGCAGCGCCTCGAAAATGCGGCTCATACCGGTTCTCCCTTGGCGGCCGAGCGCAGCTCCCAATCCAACTCGGGTGCCGGGGCGTCGGTGTCCAGTTGCCGCGCTAGACGCAGCAACGTGGCCAACAGTTGCCGCCGCTCATCCTGCGCGGGCGGCAATGGGGCGCGCGTGGGCGGCGGGGCGGTCTCTTGCAGGCGGAAATCCTCCACCACCTCGGCCACGATGCTTTCGGAGACTTCCGTCTGCTGATGGGCGTAGGCGGTGACCAAGGCATTTTCGCAGAGCGTGTTGATGAGCCGCGGAATCCCACGGCTGGCGCGATAAATCGCCGCCAGCACCGGAGGCGGAAACAGGTTTTGCGCCCCGTTCGGACCCTGCGCCCGCTCCAGGCGGCGGGCAATGTACCCAGCCGTCTCTGGCTCGCTCAAGGCGGTCAGCCGGCAGCGCAGCGCCACCCGTTGTTTCAGCTGGCGCAACGGGGAGGAGTCGAGGAGATCCTCAAGCTCGGGCTGTCCCGCGAGGACGATCTGCAACAGCTTCTGCGAGGTGGTTTCCAGGTTCGTCAGGAGCCGGATCTCTTCCAGCACCTCCGGGCTGAGGTGTTGCGCCTCGTCCACGACCAGCGCGGTGGTGAGCTGCCGTCGGTGCCGGTCCAAAAGAAACTGATTCAGCACCCGCAGCCGGGCGCTCTTGCCGTTCAAGTCGGCGGGAAGGCCGAAATCCGTCAGCAGGTGGTGAAGAAAATCATCGGCCGTGAGGCGAGGATTGAACAGATAGGCGAACGCGACCTGTTTGCGGTCCAACAGATCGAACAGGCAGCGCAACAGCAGCGTTTTTCCCGTGCCCACCTCGCCGGTCAGCACCACGAAGCCGCGGCGCCCGCTGACCGCGTGGTAGAGGTTGGCGAGCGCTTCGTTGTGGCGCGGGGTGGGATACAGAAAATAGGGATCCGGGCTCAGCTCGAACGGACGGCGGCGGAGATGGAAGTGCTCACAGTACATGCCCGCGCCTAGGAATGCCAGAGCAGCCAGCCGTTCCCCACCGCCACCACCAACAACAGCGCGCTGGCCAGCAGCCACTGCCCCACCGCCCGCAGACGGCCCTGACGCCGCTCGGCCGGCGTCTCCAGCGCCGGGATCGCCCCGAGCACCGGCGCCGCCGCCCAGGCGCGCGCCTCGCGCTCGCCGTGCAGCCGGTCATCGCCCCAGTCCCGCGCCAGCGCCAGCAGCACGCCCAGCGCTGCGCCCAGCGCCAGCCCCAGGCCGCTGAACAGCAGCCGGTTGGGAAACGCCGGGCGGAGGGGGCGGGTGGGCGGGTCCAACAGGCGGAAGTGGGCTCCGGACGGGCCGTTGTCCAGCGCCACCGCCAGGTGGGCTTGCCGCTGTTCCGCGGTGAGATGGTCGTAGTCGGCCTGCGCCTGCTGGTCCTGCTGCTCCAGCTGCGTCAGCTGCTGTTTCTGCACCGGAGCGGCGTTGGCCTGCGCCTGCGCCGCGGCGATCTGCCGGCCTAGCCGGACTAGGTGGTGTTGCTCGTTGCGAATCGCCAGTTGGTTGGCCTGCGCCTGGCTCTGCAGTTGCAGCAGCGGCGCCATCGCCGCCACCTGTTGCGGGGAGGCGGCCGTGGCGTCGCCGCGGCGGCGCTGCCGTTGCGCCGCCGCCAGTTCCGCCTGCAGTCGCTGTACCTGCGGATAGCGATCGGTGTAGCGTGTCCGCAGGGCGGCCAAGCGCGCCTGCAACTGGGCAATGTGCTGATCCAGGGCGGTGGCCACGGCCGGCGCCGCCCCGTCGTTCGGCGGTACGTCCAGCATCTGGCGGTACTCGGCTGCGAGCGAGCCCAAGTAGGTCTGTTCCTGCCGGTCCTGATCCAAGATCTGCTGCGCGCCGCTCTGCTGGCTTGCCAGCAGGGTCAATTGTTGCGCGCTGGCCGCCGCCTGCGCCGGGTCCAGTTCCGGATGTTGCGCCCGAAACACCTGCAGCGCCTGCTGCCGTTGCTGCAACCGGGCGCGGCTGGCGGCCAGGGCGGATTGTAGGAAGCGGTCGGCCCCGGCGGCCTGCGCCTGGCGGGCGTGCTGGTTGGACTGGATGAACCATTGGCTCAGCTGCCGGTCTACCGCCTGCGCCAGCCGCGGGCTGCGGGCGCTGAAGGCGATGGTGAAGGCCGCCGGCGCGCTGCCCTGGCGTTCGCCGGGCGCCGTCACCCAGTTCAGTTCCACCGCCTGGCGCATCCGCTCTCCCGCCTGTTCCCGGCTGGTGCCCGGGCCAAAGACCTGCCACTGCGCGGCCAACCGCGCCAGCCGCGGCGGGCTCAAGACCCGCTGCGTGATCTGTTCCAGCAAGGTGTCATCGCTGCCGGTCGCGGGCCCGACCACGCTGCTGGGCACCTGCGCGGGGGTAATCAGCAGCGTGGCCTGGCTGCGATAGCGCGGCGGCAGCCAGGCGGCCAGCGCCAGGGCCAGGCCCCAGACGCCAACGATGCTGCCGCCGATCCACCAGCGGCGGCGGCGCAGCAGCGCGCCCAGCTCGCGCCATCCCAGGGTCGAAGCCGGCGGCGGCGCAGCCATGGCCTAGCCTCCCGGGCCCCGCCCCAGGCGGTAGCCGATGCCCAACTCCACCGTTTGCCGCCCCAGGATCGCGGCGGCGAACGGGACGGTTCCCTGCGTATGCTCGTCCACGTAGTTGTATCCCGCGGTCAAGACCCAGCGCGGGCCGAGGCCGCGGCGCATTTGGGCGCCGGCGATCCAGCTGAACAGCGCGCTGTTGCCGCCCGGCAGGCGCAGCCCCAGCGGCGTGATGCGCTCAAACCCGGCATTGCCGCCGACGGTCCATTCGCGGCCCAGCTGGCGCATCGCGCCCAGCGTCGCCTGGTCCGCCTCCACGGCGCCGGCGAACAGGCCGCCGCTGTCGGTGGTGCGGCGCACCAGGGTCAAATTCCAGGCGGTGTGATAACTTTGCACGGCCAACGTGCCTCCCGCGCTCCAGCCCAGGTTGTTCTGATGTATCCGCGCCAGCTCCGGGTTGCTGGCCAGCACGGTGGCCGGCAAATAACGGCTCAGGTCCTCGCGCAGTTGCGTCTCCTGCGGGCCGGCAAACAGGGTCACCTGCGCGGTCGGCCCCAGCACCCGCGTCAACTGCAATAGCGCGCTGCCCACCTGCACGCGGGAGATGCCCCCCGCCAGCCGCATGTTGGAATAGTCCAGTTCCCCGCCCAGGGTCGTGCGGCGGCTGAGCCGATAGCTGAGGCCCGCGGTCCCCGTCACCCCTTCCAGGTCGCTGAGCGCCGGACCGGCGGTGGCCGCTTGGCCGAAGTAGCGGCTTTCCAGGTAGCCGGCGCCGAGATGCAGCGCCCAGCGGTAGCTGGCGACGTAGTGCAACGCCACGGTGGGCTGCTGGCTGAACTGGCGGGCAAACGGCGTGGCCACGAAGTTGTTCAACGCCACCACCGAGCCGCTGACCTGCGCCGCCTGCGGGGTGGCGAGATAGCGCCCATAGGCGGCGTGCTCGGCGAGCCGCAAAAACCAATGCGGGCTGAGCTGCCAGCTGAGGTCCAGCGCCCCGGCCTGGTCGAAGCGGTCATAGCCGCGAAAGGTGCGGTATACGGTGTAACTGGGCTGATAGGCCAGGGCCCAATGCAGCGCCCCCCGGTTTTGTCCCGCCGCGAAGTTGCCCGCCAGGGTCTCCAGCCAGTCGCTGCCGCCATTGCTCAGCCCGGTGACGTTGGTCTCAAACCCCGTGTCGGCGGTCAGGGTCATCTGCTGAAACGTCTCTACCGCCTGCGCCGGCGCCAGCTGCACCGGCCCGCCGACGCTCACCGTCTGCGCCAACGTGGTGGGGTTGGTCACCGTCGGACCGGCATTCTGCGCCGCGGCGGCAGGGGCCAGGGCCAGCGCCAACAATAGCCCCGCCGCCAAATCGAAGCGCCGTGTCCGCCGCGCCATCAGGGCACCACCACGGTGTCCCCCGGTTTGAGTTGGATGTTTTCCCAGGGGAGGTGGCCCTTGATGACTTGGTTGTAGTTGAACGGATAGATCCAGCGCGAGCCGTTCGGTTTGTAGCGCAGCACGTAAATCTTCTTGGTATTGGCGAACTCCGCCGGGCCGCCGGCTTGGGCCAGCGCGTCCAGCACGGTGGTGGGCTGGTCGAGGGGATAGGCCCCGGGCTTGATCACTCGGCCCAGGACGTTGAACAGCCGGCTCAGGACCTTGGTGACCACCACGGTGACGCGCGGCTGGTCAATGTAGGCGCGCAGCCGCCGCGTCAACGCTTGTTGCAGTTGCAGCGGGGTATATCCGCTCGCCCGCACCTGGCCGATCAGCGGCAGGGAGATGTACCCGTCGGGGCGGACCGGCAGCGTGGCCGAAAGGTCCTTTTCATGCCAAACATCAATGCTCAGCACGTCGTTGGGGCCGATGGTGTAGGCCGGCGGCGCGCTGGCGCTGGGTCGCGGCGTGTCCTTGTGCTTCTTCTTATGGTTGCCGTTGCCGGCCGCCAGCGCGCAACCGGCGGCGAGCAGCAGCAAGCCCGCCGTGCGCGCGCAGCGGCGGCCGATGGCGATAAGCGTCATACCCTTCCTCCTTGCAGTTGGTCTTCGGAGCGGGCCGCGGCCGGCGCCAGCGGCGGCGCCAGATCGGCATCTTTGAGCTTGTACAGCAGGGCCCGGTAGCTAATGCGCAGCAGCCCGGCGGCGCGCTTGCGATTGCCCCGGCTGGCCGCCAATGCTTGCCCGATCAACTCCCGTTCCAGCTGCCGTTCGGCGCGCCGGGTGATTTGCTTGAGCGAGAGCGAGCCATCCGGCGCCCAACCCGCCGGGCGCGCCGCCAGCCCGGTCGTGAGTGCGTCGGCGCTTTCCAGGATGACATAGCGCTGCACCAGGTTTTCCAGCTCGCGCAAATTGCCCGGCCACGCATACCCTTCCCAGGCGCGCCAAACCGCGGCCGGCGGCGGCGGAACGGCGCGTCCGTGGGCGCGGTTGTACTGCTCCAGGAACAGCGCCACCAGCCGGGGAAGTTCCGCGCGCCGCTGGCGCAGCGGCGCAAGACGCAGGGTGACGACGTTGAGGCGGTAGAGGAGGTCGCGGCGGAATTGGCCTGCCGCCGCCTGCCCCGCCAACTCCTGCGGCGTGGCCGCCACCAAGCGTGGCCGCTCCCGGCCCGCTTCGGGTTCCTGCAACCACCGCAGCAACTCGGCCTGCCAAGCGGGCGCCAGCTCGCCGATCTGATCCAGGTAGAGGGTGCCGCCGCCGAGCCCGAACCAGCTCCCCTGCCCGGCCGCCAGCGCCGGTGCGTGCAGCTTCAGGAACGGCCCCGCCGCGCCGCTCCGGAAATGCAGGTAGCGCGCCGCCAGGTCTTTGCCGCTGCCACTTTCGCCTTCCAGCAGCACCGGCACGCCGCTGGCCGCCACCCGGCTCAACTGCCCGCAGAGGGAGGCGGGCAACAGCGCCGGCGCCAGCGATGCCGCTGCGCTGACGCCCTCGGTGGCAACTCGGCTGTCCATGATCCCCGCGCTCTCTGCCTGCACCTGCACTGCCATTGCCCGGCGCCCCGCCGGCGGGCCCAAGGGACGGGCTGGTGCGGATCGCCTAAGTCCAAGTATTGCTACTGCTTGCGCTCACTATGGTGCCGCCCTGCGCGCCCCCGCCGGGGAGCCCCCGCGGGGCGGAAAAAATCTGGCGCAATGGGGAATGAGATTTCCCTTGGTGCGGGCCCCTCCGGGGACCGGGTTGCAATCGCTTGCACCTGCGCCGCCGGTGGTGTTTCCCACTCCTGGGACGCCGGCGCGGCGCCGGCGTGGAGACCAATGTGGCACCGGGAAGGCGGCAAAATCGCGGCCCGCCGCCATATCCGTGCGGACGCGGGTGCATCGCAGGGGATGACGCCGACGGTTCCCGGGCGCCGGCGGGAGGGAAAATTCTTGACGCCGGATGTGCAGCCATTTACACTTAGGGTCACTTGGCTTCGTTCCGGCAGTGATGGCCGGTTGCGCTTACTCAGTTGCTTTGCCTCACTTGCCGCTTTCTCTGATTTACCCATGAGATCGGACCCTCGCTGCGCCTGAGATCAACCTCCGTCTCCCATGGCCAATTCCGCCGAACCTCTCGCTCCGCCCCGCCGCCCCGCCGGCCGTGCCCGCCAGCCCCGCCGTGGCCGCGGTCCGGCTTCGGTTCCGGCGGAGCGCCCGCGCAACGCGGAACGGGGCGACGAGGGGCGGCGCCGCACGTTGGCGTTGGCGGCGGCCGCGCATGACATGAAGACGCCGCTGGCGACGATGGCCGGATATGCGGCGTTGCTGACGAACGGGCAATGCGGTCCCTTGACCCCGCGGCAGCGGGAGGTGCTGGGCGAGATGGAGAGCAGTTGCTCCCGCCTGCAGCGCACCGTGGACGATTGTCTCAGCTTTGGACTCATGGAGGCCGAAGGCGTCCGCCTCAAGGCGGACCGGGGCGACATCGGCGCCTGCTTGGAGGAGTTGCACGGCATTTGGAGCGATTCCTTTCGGCGTAAGGGCGTGGCGCTGTATTTGCTGGCCCCGCCGCCGCTGCCGGCCTTCGTCTTCGACTATCACAAGATCCAGCGGGTGGTTTCCAATCTCTTGGAAAACGCGCTCAAATTCACGCCCACCGGCGGCACGGTGTGGCTGAGTTGGGAAGCCCACTTTTGGGAGCGGCGCACCCGCTGGGAGCGCACCATGCCGGGGAATCGGCGCCGCCAGTCCAACCAAGCGCCCAACGCGTGTCGCATCTGCGTCTGCGACACCGGACCGGGCATCGCCCCGGAGTTTCACCAGGAGATCTTTGACCCCTTTGTCCGCCTCGCTCCGGAGGAGGTTCAGACCGGCGGCGGGCGCAGCGGCGTGGGCCTGGGGTTGGCCATTGCCCGGCAAATGGTGCAGTCGCATGGCGGCAAGATTTGGGTGGAGAGTGAACTGGCGGCGGGTAGTAAGTTTTGCCTGGTATTGCCTTTGGCCACGCCGCCGGAAACGGCGCGGGCGGCGCCCAGGTAACCGCGCCGTCGCGTTCTGCCATGAGCGAATTCGCCACCGCCGCTGCCCCGGAAGCCGCGCCCGCCGTTCCCGTACGCGTTTTGATCGTGGACGACGAGCCGGAAAAGTTGGGTTATGTCCGCGCCCTGCTGGAGGCCCATGCCTGCACCGTGGAGGTGGAGCCGAACGGCTCCCAGGCGCTGGCGCGGGTCAAGCGCGATCCGGTCCCCGACCTGGTGTTGTTGGACCTGATGATGCCGGGCCAGGATGGGATTGCCACTTTGGGCAAGCTGCGCCGGGCACGGCCCGCCTTGCGCGTGGTCATGTTGTCGAATCTGAACGACACCCGCAAGGCGGTGGAAGCGGCGCAGTTGGGGGCCGCCGATTACCTGACCAAACCGCTCAAGGAAGCCGACCTGAAGAGCTTGCTGGGGCAGGCGGCACTGGCGGGATCCGCCTCCGGCGCCGCGCCGGCAGCGCCGGAAACGGACGGGGAGGACACGCGCTACGTGATGGTCAGCCCGGCCATGCAGCGAGTGCGGGCGGAGGCGTTGCGGGTCGCGCCCATAGACGTGCCGGTCTTGATTTTGGGGGAGAGCGGCACGGGAAAAGAAGTGGTGGCGCGGCTGATCCATCGCCATTCCCGCCGCGCCGACGGCCCGTTCGTGAAGGTCAACTGCGCCGCGTTGCCGGGCGAACTGCTGGAGAGTGAGCTGTTTGGCTACGAGGCCGGCGCCTTCACCGGCGCGGTGCGCGCCAAACCCGGAAAGTTTGAGCTGGGCGAGAACGGCACCATCCTGCTCGATGAGATCGGGGAGATGCCGCCCGCCTTGCAAGCCAAGCTGCTCCATGTGCTGCAAGACGGCGCCTACTCCCGGCTGGGCAGCCGCAAGACGCTGAAAGCCGATGTCCGGGTGCTCAGCGCCACCAACATTGACGTGCAGCGCGCCATCGGCGGCGGACGGTTCCGCGCCGATCTGTACTATCGCTTGAACGCGTTCACCTTGCAGTTGCCGCCGCTGCGCGAGCGCCAGGAGGAGATTCCGCTGCTGCTGCGGCAGTTCATGATCCGCTTCGCGGAAAGCTATTCCCGGCCCATTCTGCCCATTACCCAGGCCATGCACGAGGCGTGTCTGCGCCATCCCTGGCCGGGGAACTTGCGGGAGATGGAGAACTTCGTCAAGCGGTATCTGATCTTGGGAGACGAAGCTCAGGCCATTGCGGAATTGGAACAGCACGCCGCCGCGCTGGCGGCGACCGCGCCCGCGGCCCCCGCCGCCCCGGTGGCGCGGCCGCCGCGGGATTTGAAGTCGCTGGTCAAGGGCTTGAAGGGAGAAGCGGAGGCCGAAGCCATCGCCCAGGCGTTGCGCGAGTCCCGCGGCGTGCGCAAGCAGGCGGCGCAAGCCCTGGGCATCAGCTACAAGGCGCTGCTGTACAAAATCCGCATGTATGGATTGGAGCCGGAGTAAAGCTCCCGCCGCGCCGTACTCTGCTAGACTGGCCGGGCCATGGGGGATTTCCGGCTGCGCGTCTTTTACGTCGTCGCGCGGGAGGGAAGCTTTTCCCGCGCCGCGGCGGAGTTGCATCTCAGCCAGCCGGCGGTCAGCCTGCAGATCAAGGCCTTGGAAGAGGAGTACGGCCAGCGCCTGCTCGACCGCACCGCGCGCGGCGCGCGGCTGACCGCGGCCGGCGAGCGGCTCTACCGCCAGGCGCGGCGCATCCTCCAGCTCTATCAGGAAATCGAGGCGGAGTTGCTATCGCCGCCGGCGCTGAGCGGAGAACTGCGCTTGGCGGCGAGTTCGACCCTGGCCAACTATCTCCTGCCCGCCGTGTTGGCGGGCTTTCAGAGTGAGTGGCCCAAAGTGCGGCTGGTGCTCGCCAGCGGCAACACACGGCAGGTGGCGCAGTTGGTGCGGGAACAGGCCGTGCCGCTGGGGTTCGTTGAAGGCCCTTGCGCTCTGCCCGGGCTCAAGGTGCAGCGGCTGGCGCAGGACGAGCTGGTGGTGGTGCGGGGCCGGCGGTTTGCCGCTCTCCGCACCCCGTTTTCGGTCGCGGATCTCCTCAGCTTGCCGATGGTGATGCGGGAAGCCGGCTCGGGCACGCGCGAGGCGCTGGAAGCGGCGCTGCGCGCCGCCCTTCCCGGCAAACTGCCGCAGGTCGCCATGCAGTTGGGCAGCACCGAGGCGGTGAAGACGGCGGTGGAATTGGGCATCGGATTAGCGGCGGTGTCCCGCTGGTCGGTGGAAAAGGAACTTCGCCTCGGCACCTTGCTGGCCGTCGAGGTGCGCGGCCTAGCCTTGCGGCGGCAGTTGTTCACGCTCTATCCCCAGGGCCCGGCGCCGGGGGGAGTGGCCGGCCAGTTCCTGGCTTTCTTGCGCCGCGCGCTGCGCGCCCGGCGCCTGGCCCGAACCGGGGTATAACCATAGGCCGGGCGAATCGCCCATAAGATCTCCTCATTGGACGGCGCCGGTGGAGGCCGGGTAGCGTGGTTCTCAGGCAGTACGGGAGCCTGAGAATGGACATGAATCGCAAACAATTTTTGGTGCGCGGCTTGACCGGCGCCGCCGCGCTGGCGGCGGGCGCCATGGCCCAGGGGCAGTTGGTGGATACGCGCGCCGACTGGCGGGAGCGGGATTTCCGCCGCTTAATGGCGCGGCCGGCGCGGTACCGGCAGGTCTACGACATCGTGGCGATTAACCACGGGATCTTCCTCAACAACATCAAGAACTCGCTGAATGGGTTTCAATTCGGCTTGGATCTGACGCCGCGGCAGTTCCATATCGTGGCGGCGCTGCACGGCCCCGCGAATTTGCTGAATCTGGACGACGCCGCCTGGGCGCGGTATCCGCTCGGCGAGTTCATCGGCTTGAAGGATCCGAAAACCGGGCGTTGGGCGCGGCGCAATTTGTTCCTGCACAGTTCCGCCGACGCCAGGGATCACGATCCGGATAGCGAACGCTCGGTCTATCAGGACAAGAGCATCACCGGATTGAAGCGGCGCGGCGTCAACTTTCTCGCCTGCCACACCGCGATGGAAGAGCAATCGCGAGCGATGATCGCCCGTTTTCGGCTCCAGGAAAAGCCGGAAGCCATGGTGCGCACCCTGCTCGGCCAACACTTGTTGCCCGGCACTTTCGTGGTGGCGGCGATGGTCATGGCCGTGGCCCTGCTGCAAACCGACGGACACTTCAGTTACATCACGGTGCCGTAGGCGCCCAAGGGGACGAGATGGAACGACTCAGGCGAATGCGAGGTTTGGGCCCCAGTTTGGCGCCGGCGCTGGCGCCGGCGCTGGCGTTGATGCTGGCGCTGACGCCAGCGGCGGCGTCGGCGCGGCCCGGCCAGGGTGTCTATCCGCCTTGGAGCCGGGGTAACGATCCGGCGCCGCACGGCTACGTGTTCCGCGTGGGATCGGTGGACAATGTCCCCGATCTGCACGGCGATCCGCAAGGCGCGCGGCTGAATCTGTTCGTCGGCGGCAATCAGTTCATGGTGATGCCTGCCCTCATCCGCGCTTTCGTGCGGCGGCATCCGCGCCTGCGCGGGCGGATCTTCTACGAGACGCTGCCGCCCGGCATCCTACTGCGCCAGATGCGGCGGCGGGACACGCTGACCCTCGGCAATCTCACCTTGCGCGTAGTGCCGGATGTCTATGAAGCCGGCGCCCGCAAGGTGCGAGCGCTGCGCCGTGCCGGGCGGGTCCGCCAAACCGTCGCCTACGCCAGCAATAATCTGGAGATCATGGTGCGGCGGGGCAATCCAATGGGCATCCGTGGCTTAGCCGACCTCGGCCGCGGCGATGTCCGCGTCGCCATGCCCAACCCCGCTTGGGAGGGAGTGGAGCGGCAAATCGCCGCGGCGCTCCAGCGGGCGGGAGGGCGGGCGCTGGTGCGGCGGGTGATGGTCGCCAAACTGCGCGCCGGGACTACATATCTGACCCACATCCACCACCGCCAGACGCCCTTGCGCATCATGCAGGGAGCCAGCGACGCCGGCGTCACCTGGGCATCCGAGGTGCGGTTCCAGGAAATGCTCGGCCATGCGATCGCCGGGGTGCGCATTCCCTCGGCACAGAATGTTCGCGCCGTCTACGTTGCCGGTGTGGTGGCGCATGCGCCGCATCCGCGGGCCGCCGCCGACTGGCTGCGCTTTTTGGCCTCACCGGTGGCGCGGCGCATTTACCAGCGCTTCGGCTTCGGCGCACCGGCCCAAGGAGCGGGAGCGCCATGACCGCCGAGCGGCGGCGCTGGGTACAGACCGAGGCCTTGCCGGCGCTGAGCGTGTTCCTTCTCGGGGTATTGGGGTTGGGCTTCTACGTTTGGCAAACGCAGCCCGCGGCGTCCCAACTGGCGGCGGTGCCAATTCCGGCGCCGGCGCCGTTGCCTGCGGGTCCGCTGGGCGCCAGTATCCGCTTGGGACGACAGTTGGTGGCGCGGACGCCGCAGCTGGCCCGGGGATATGTCGGCGGCGCACTGAGCTGCGCCGATTGCCATTTGCGCGATGGCCGCCAAGCCTACGCGGCGCCCCTGGCCGGGCTCAGCGGCGCCTTTCCCGGGTGGAATCGCCGCGCGGGGCGCGTCATCACCTTGGCCGAGCGCATTAACGAGTGTTTTGTGCGCAGTGAAAACGGCCGTCCGCTGCCGGCAACCGGCCGGCGCATGACGGCATTCCTAGCCTATATCGCCTGGCTCTCGCGCGGCGTTCCGGCCGGCGATACGGTCGTGGGCCGCGGATTTGCGCCGCTGCCGCGGCTCGCCCACGCTGCAAACGCCCGCGCCGGCGCCCGCGTTTACCACACCCATTGCGCCTCCTGCCATGGCGGGAACGGCGCCGGGCAGCCGCCGATGATTCCCCCGCTGTGGGGAGCGCAGGCCTATAACCAAGGTGCGGGCATGAATCATGTGCGGAAGATGGCGGCCTTCGTGCGGCGCTTCATGCCTTTGGGGCAGGGAGGCAGCCTCACCCCGCAACAGGCCGCCGACGTCTCAGCCTACGTGCATTCCCAACCTCATCCCGCATTCCCCGCAAAATACGCGCGCTACTAGGGCGACTGCCCTCACGGCGGCTCGGTCATTCCTGGGGCAATAGCCCCCAGCCCTGCGGCACAATCCCCGGTTCCTGGAGAGGGCGGCGGCAATGCGGCGCGCAGACACCGCAATGAAATGCGAATTGGCGCGCCAAATCAGGATCTGAGCAACGCGGCATTCGGCGTGCATATCCCAGGGCATGACCCCCGAGGCGAATGACACGACGCAGCGCGAGCCGGAGTCGGGCCCCAGCGTGCGTTTTCACGTGTGGAAGCGCTGTTCGGATTGCGGAGCGTATTTCGAAGGCGGCACGGATGGCGAGTATCGCTGTCCATCCTGCCAGCGGCGTTCCGCGCCGGGTCGGGCGGCGGTTCCGTCGCCTGATGCCCCCATGGATGCCGATCACTCCGTGGCTGCCTAGGGGCGCGCCGGGCGCGGGCGAAAGCCCCGTCCGGCCGCACCGGTCCGCCAAAAAAACCCGCGGGACGAGTTTCCGTTCCCGTAAGCCTCCCTAGACGCCCGACCGAATCCCGTTGGATTGCCCGCAGCGTTCGGCGCGTTTGCACCCAACGCTCACCCCAGGCGGAGCCGACGACACCGGTGTGCCGCCTTAGCTCCGTACGTCGTAGCGCCGGGTCAACTCGCGGGGCCCGCGCCCGTCAATGCCGGCCGGTTGAGGTGGAAACGGAACCGCGACGCCGCCGCGCGGGGCAGCAAGAGTGCGAATCAGTACGCCCATGGCGGCGCTGGTGAACACGCAGGACCGAAACCAAGCCGACTGCTCACGACCGTGTTCGGAAGATCGGGCGTCTGCGCCGCGGGCAGGAGCGCCCGCCGCCGCGCCGCCGCGCCGCCGCATTATCGCTCGAGGCAAGCTGTGCGGGTGCTCTGCGCGCGCGCCGTTGCGCCGTCCTGTTCCGACGCGTCCAGCCAGGCGCCGATATCCCGATACAGCTTGGTCAGTCCCTGTTGGGCGTCGGGGCTCATGCGTTGTGTCCACTCCGGATCCAACAACCGCGCCTGCGCGGCCACCAGCCGCCTGCGCGCGCCGACGTATCCTCCCTCCGCCGCCATCCGCCAGTACGAATGCCAAACGATGTTGCTGTCGCTGGAAACCATGAGTGCCTCGCGTGAATTACTGTGTGCGAGCTGCACGTCGCTGTCCAAAACTGGATTCGGGCACTGGTTTCGTCCCTGGATGCGGCCCAGCCGGCGCGCATCCGCGCTGCGGGTTGCAGAGACGCCGCCCTGTCCGTCCCGCGGATGTAGCGGCTCAAAGGCGCGGGTGGCCGGTTGTGTTTGCGCTCCACTCCCTCGCCATAGGCAATCATGGCGAATGGGTCCAAGTACCCGATTGCTGGGTTTTCACACCCAATCTTGCTGCGCTAATTCGCGCATAGAGTCTGGCGTCGCCACCGCAGCCTGCGTGGCATCTGCACGCAAACTTGATATCTTTGCGGCTTTCGCCATAAATCCAGCAACCCGAGTGGCAAGCGGCTGCGAATGGATCGGCAATTGCATCCCCTAAAAGCATGCTGCCGCGAGACTCCTGGGCCATCCCCGCCGCCGATGCGGTGGCTCATCCGCCGGACCCCGCTGATTTGAACACGCGCCCGTGGGTCGTGATTTGGGAAATGACGCAAGCCTGCGATCTGGCCTGCCGCCATTGCCGCGCCAGCGCCTTGGCGCACCGCCATCCCGGCGAGTTGACCACCTCCGAGGGCTATCGCCTGCTGCGGCAGATTGCCGCGCTGCAACCCGCCGTGTTGGTGATTACCGGCGGTGACCCGTTGCTGCGCCCGGACCTGTTCGAGCTTGCCGCCTACGCCGCCGGTTTGGGACTGGATGTCGCCCTGACACCCAGTGGCACGCCCAACCTGAATGCAGCGGCCCTGGAGCGCATCCAAGCCGCGGGCGTGAATCGGATCGCCATCAGCCTAGATGGCGCCACCGCCGAAAGTCACGACCGCTTCCGGGGTGTTTCCGGCTCCTTCGCGATCACCCTCGCCGCCGCCCGCGCCGCCGGCCGGATCGGGCTGCCCATTCAAGTCAACACGACGGCTACCCGGAGCAACCGGGCGGAGCTTCCCGCACTGCGGGATCTCCTCGAAACGCTGAATATCGCCATGTGGAGCGTCTTCTGCGTCGTGCCGGTCGGCCGCGCCCGCGCCGAGGAGATGCTGGACGCGGCGGAAACGGAAGATTTATTCGCGCTGCTTTACGCCACCGCCGCCCGCGGCCGCTTCCTGGTGCGCACCACCGAGGCGCCGCATTACCGCCGCTTCCTGCGCCAGCGCCAGGCGGAGACGCACGCCACCGGCCCGGCCTTTCGTTGGTCGCGCCGCAATGCGCCCCGCGGCATCGGCGACGGCGCTGGATTGGTGTTCATCTCCCATCTCGGCGAAGTTTTTCCCAGCGGCTTTTTGCCGCTCTCCGCCGGCAACGTGCGACAGCAGGATCTGGGGGACATCTATCGCCAGTCGCCGCTGTTTGCCGCTATTCGCGATCGCGACCGGTTGCGCGGAAAATGCGGCGACTGCGAGTTCCGCCGCATCTGCGGCGGCTCGCGCGCCCGCGCCTACGCCATGACCGGCGACTATCTCGCCTCCGATCCCGTCTGCGCCTACCAGCCGCGCGCCGCGGCGGTGGCGCTTTCCGGCTCCCCCGCCGCTGAACCGCCGGGCGGCCGTTCCGCTCTGCCCGGCCGAGTTGCCGCCAAGGAACCGCACCGATGATACGCCGCGCCAAACACCCCCAATGTGAACGTTGCCAAGTCGGCAGGTATTGTCCGGTGTCCTCACCCAGCGCCGGCTCCCGCCAACTACACCATGTCTATGTCGCCGCGGGCAATGCGGTGCAGCGCCAGGGCGGAGCGGCGCAAACCGTGCACATGGTCTGCGCCGG
Source organism: Acidobacteriota bacterium (assembly GCA_027314025.1). Taxonomy (GTDB): domain Bacteria; phylum Acidobacteriota; class Terriglobia; order Terriglobales; family SCQP01; genus JAKAUF01. Next base: position 37,480 of record DAHVCP010000048.1, on the reverse strand, counting down.
CAGCTTAGCCGTCGAAACCGGAGGCTACGCCTCGGACCGGCTGATGCTGGATGTCGTCGGGCAGGGCCGTCTGGTGGGCCTGGAGGATCTGTCCCAGCCGACTCACGCGTACTCCGTCATCGCGCGCGGTCCGGCGATGCTCGCGCGCATCTCCACCGCGGAGTTTGCCGGCATTTTGCGCGCTGACAGCCAACTGACCATGACGGTGGTGGGGGATTTGTCGGCCTGGGCTCGTTACCTGGCCATTCAGCTTCCCACGCATTTGTCCGGCACGGTGGAGCGCCGGCTGGCGGGCTTGCTGCTGGATTTGGCGGAGCGCGACACCCCGGCCAGTCCTGTCCCCATCGCCGGTTCCGCACCCGCCCCGCTGCGCTTGCGCTTCTCCCCGCCGCTGCGCCGGCAGGAGCTGGCGGCGATGGTGGGCAGTTCGGCGGAATCCGTCAGCCGCCAAATGCAGCGCTGGCTCGCCCGCGGTCTGGTGCAGGAAAGCCGGAAGGGCGAATTGGTGCTGACGGACCCGGATCGTTTGCGGCGCATCGCCCGCCGCTGGGCCGCGGTTTCCGCAACCGCCGCCACCGCCGCGGCACTGGATTTCTTAGCCCACCGGGCAGGCGGCGCACCGGCTGTCCCGCCGTCCCTGGACGGTTCGGGGTAGGGCCTGCCGCCGTCGTGCCCGCTTGCGCGCCCGGTCGGGCCGGGAACCCCGCAGGCCAGGCCCGGCTGTTGTACGGCGCGGGGCGCGGAAGGCGCGGCCCCCGCGATTGGGAGAGCCGGCCCGATTGCCCGTTGCCGGCGCCCGGATGGCGGCGGCCCCGCCGCTGGCGGGACGCCGTCAAAGCACGATTGCGCCCGCAGGGCAGGAGCGAGCACGCCAGGAGGATGCCGGCGCTCCCGTCAAGGCGCTGGTTTTTCAGCAGCGGCGGGACCGGCTGTTGCTTCCCGCCCGCAGGGCGACGTTACGCACGGCAGGAGCCCTAGCCCCCGCCCGGCCACACGTGGGGTATGCCTCCGGCTTGCGTGCGGCCGCGCTCGGCGCGGCCGAGCCAGACCCGCGGAACGGGCCCCAGCCCCGCGTGCGGCGGGCTTTAGCCCGCCACCGCGCCGGGAGCCCGCGCTAGGCAATGGCCTGCCGTACCGGTTTGCCGTCCGTCCTTGCGGCCGCGGCGCGGATGGCGCCGGGCCGTTGGGGTTAGCGCGCCGCGGGACGCAGTACTTCGACCGCGGAGAGAGCGATCAGGCCCTCGTCCACGATCTCATCCAGCAGCGGCCGGAGTTCCGCCAGCTTTTCCGCGCTGTCTATGATGGTCACGACGATCGGCAGATCGGCCGAATGCAAGAAGTGGGGCCGGCGAATAAAGCTGCCACCGCCGTAGCCCTCGATCGCGCGGTACACCGTCGCTCCGGACGCGCCCGCTTGCCGGCAGCGATCCACAATTTCCTGGTAGAGAGGACGCCCTTGCCAGGTGTCGTCCTCGCCGATGTGAATCCGCATCAATTGTCCCGGCGCCGAGGTCATTGCGCCGCCTTTCCGTCGGCGGCCGCGGTCGCGGGCCGATGGGAATATTTGATCACCTCGACATCCGACAACGCGACCAGTCCGCTCGTCATCATTTCATCCAGCAGCGGCAAAATCGCCCGCAGCTTGTCTTCGCCGTCCACCACCGACAACATCACCGGACGGTCGTGACTCAGCACCCGCTCCCGGTGCAGCCGTCCCGCGGCGCCGTATCCCAGAATGCCCCGGTAGACCGTGACGCCGGCGATATCGTGGGCGCGCAGGCTCTCGACCAGGGCTTCGGACAACGGCCGGTCGCGCCAGCGGTCGTTTTCCCCGATATAAATGCGCATCAGCTTCGCCGTGCCCGCCAGCCGTTCATGGCCCGGCGCGGAGCGGGGCGCGCGGCGCGCCGCGGCGGGCTTATACACCGTGGTGTCGTGCACCTCGATTAAGCCGTGTCCCGCCATGTCGGCCAGCTTGGGCAGCAGCTCCTCCGCCTTCGCCGCGGTTTCGATGAACTCGATCTTGACCGGCAGTCCGCCGCTCAGGCTCAGAACATCCGCCGCGTGCAGGCGATGGTCGGCGCCGAAGCCGCCGGCGCCGTGGGTCATGGTCGCCCCCGCGACGCCGTGGTAGAACAAAAAATCCAAAATCGCCCGCGCCGCCGGCTCGTGATGGTATTGCTGGTTTTCGCTGACGTAGATCTCGACCTTTTTGGCTGGTCCAGGCTGCATCACTTGCCTCCTTGGCGCAGTCTTCCTTGCCGGCGGCCCTGGCCGCATCCGCGCCCGGCCGTCGCACCAGGGATGTTTCGTTCCGACCTAACCAGTCTAGCCTCGGCCGCCACCCGCGCGCGCATCAGGCACAATCAACGGAAAGTGCCTCCCCCAGGGCGATGGGGCAAACTGGGGGCGAGCAGCCGGCAGGTGGTGGAATGCCGAACCTCATCCTTTCCGATATCCATGGCAACTGGGACGCGCTGCAAGCCGTCGCGCCCGCGGCCGGAGAATACGACGAGATCTGGGTCCTGGGGGATTTGGTCAATTACGGCCCGCAGCCCAATGAGGTCGTCGCCTGGGTCGCCGCGCACGCCAGCGTTGTGCTCTGCGGCAACCATGACTATGCCTTGGCCCACCGCGCCGACCCGCATTGCAGCCCTCCCTACCGGCGCATGGCGGCGGAAATGGCGCGCTACACGGATGCTGTTCTGACGCCGGAGCATCGCCAGTTCTTGCGCGGTCTGCCGCAATCTCTCCGCCTGGACCGTGAGGGCCGCGGCTTTTATCTTTGCCACGCCATGCCCAGCGATCCGCTTTTCGGATACTGCCCGGCGGACAGCCCGCGATGGGAGCAGGAGTGGGCCGCCGTCGCGGCGGATGTCTTGCTCTGCGGCCACACCCACGTTCCTTTCGTTCGCCGCGCCGGGCCGCAAGGAACGGGAATGGTCGCCAACCCCGGCAGCGTCGGCCAGCCCAAGAGCGGATCGCCTCAGGCCAATTATGCCGTTTGGACGGGAGAGGAGTTGCAACTGCGCTCGGCTTCCTATCCCTGGCAGGCCACGGCGGAAAAGCTCCGGGCAATACCCCTTACCCTTGCGGTGCGCGCGGCGCTGGTGGAAGCGCTGCGGACTGGACAAGGTCAAGGCCTGCCCGCCTAGCCCCGGTCACCGCAGTCGGGCGGCGCCCGCCCGCCACGCCGGCGCGCCGTGAGACATCGCCGCGCGCCGTCCCCGGCGCGGCGCAGCAGGTGGGGTTTTTCCAGAATTGCCAGCGCCTGAAAAATCGCCATGCGCATGTCCTGCGCATTCTTGGGGTCTTTTTCGATTTCTCGAAAAAGAAAATCCGCCCACCACTGCGCATCCATCGTTTTCCCGATGCGCATGGCGGCCGATAATTCCTCGGCCCAGGCGTTGATTCGCTTCGAGCCCTCCCCGGGATTATTTGCCGGGCTGCTCGCCGAGGCCATCTGCGCCATGATTGCCCCGTAGATCAGGACATCGCCCAGGCTCAGCAGCGGGAAGGGCGTGCCCTCGGGTGCGACGAGCCGGCGTGGCCGCGCCAGGGCGGCCGCCATTTCGGCGGCTGACTCCCAAGAACGCCCTGGCACACCGTCGGATTTGCGGATTCGCCGCACTGAGGGCTCGCCCAGGCTCCAATGTTGGTTGTCGTCAGTGCCGCAGGTTGCCCCCCGGCCCGGCGCAAATCACCGCTGTCTGCGGCGTCCTTTGTCCTAGAGGTTGCTTGGCCGCACGGTAGCACGCGGCCAAGCTGGGCCGCTGCTGTTTTGGAAGCACCGCTGCTCAATTACGACCCCTTTTCCTTGGCGCGCTCGGCGGCGGCGAACCGCCGCGCGCGCGCGTACCACTCCTCGGCGCGGCGCGGGTGCTTGGCCGCGCCCTTGCCCTCCCGATAGCAGTAGCCCAAGTTGTGCGCCGCGTCGGCGTGACCCTGTCGCGCCGCCCGAAAGTACCAATAAAACGCAGCCCGCGCATTTGCCCGCACGCCCTCGCCACGGCTCAGACACACCCCCGTCGAATACTGCGCCTCCGCACAGCCCATTTTCGCCGCGCGCCGATGCAGAAGATAGCCGCGCCGGGGGTCGCGCGGGAGCCCCTGCCCGAACCGGTGTGGCCGCCCGAGCTCGTGCATGGCTTCGCGGTCACCGGCGTCCGCAGCCCGCGTCAGCCATCGGACCGCCTCGCGGTAGCTCCGCCTCACGCCCCGGCCCATCTGGTAGAAGATGCCCACATGGTACGCGGCATTGATATCACCGAGCCTGGCGGCGATCATGTAATGCCGGAAGGCCTTCGGCCGGTTCGCTCGGGTCCCAAGGCCGTAATCGTACATGGCGCCCAGCCACTCGTGGGCGCCAATTGACCCCTTTGCGGCGGCCCGCTGAAGGAGCAGGAAGCCCCTCCGGAAATTCGCTGGTTCACCGCTGTTGTAGAGTCCGACAGCCTGCCAGTAGGCAGCCCTCCCTTCCGCGCGGGTCTGCGCCGTTGGCCTAGTCACCATGGAAGCACCCTAGCACGCCCCGTCCCCGGTGCCCCCCTTGGGCCCGCCACGCCGGCGCGCCGCACCGAATGGGTCGCCGTTGTCCCCGGCCGCGCGCGTCAGCGATAATAGCAGCGGCTGGCGTCGCCGCGCGGCGATGCCCCAGGCGTTGGAGTTCGCCGTGAACCGCCCCCAGGGCAGATGACTCCTGCACCGGAATTTCCGGCCAAGGGAGGATCGCCGATGGGGGACGCAGCGCAGCTCAATCTCAACCAGCAACGGCGGCTGCGCGTCACCTGCGAGCACCTGGACCGGCTGCTTGCCGATATTGAAACCGTGCTGAACGGCGCCCAGTCTCAGGCGGCGTTTCCCCGCTATCTGCCCGATCTGCCCCCCGCCGTCCGCGGACTGCTGGCGGACTCCATCGTCGCCGCCCGGGAGCAACTGCGGCGGGTCCTGGCGGGACAAGGCATTCCCGCCGCCGCGGCTGAGATTCCCGCCTCGCGCGCGGTACGAACCACGTTGGCCTTCATGGATATCGCCGCCGAGGAGCTGGGTCCGGGCTTCATGCGGGGTTATGGGCCGCTTTCGCCGGAAGCGGAAACCGAGCTGCGCGGCATCGTCGCGGAATTGAAAAGCCTGGTCGCGCGCATGGATCGGTTGGTCGCCGATCCGGACGCGGACTGGTCCGCGCGTTTGGACCGGCTGGCGGCGGAAGGGCGCGACGTGAGCCAGTTGCAACAATTGGAACGGATCATCGCCGAACGCGGCGTGGTGGAACTGCGGCCGGCTTTGGGCGCCATTCTGGATCGCTGGGAGGATGAGCGCTTTGAAATCGCCCTGTTCGGCCGCGTGAGTTCCGGAAAATCCTCGCTGTTGAATGCCATTCTCGGCGCCGATCTGCTCCCCGTCGGGGTTACCCCCATTACCTCCGTGCCCACCCGCATCGCCTACGGCGACGCGCCGGTGGTGCACCTGTGGCGCGCGGATCGGCCGCCCGAAAGCCACGCCATCGGGGACTTGGCGGAGTTCATCTCCGAAGCCCGCAATCCGGGCAACCGCTTGCACGTCACCCGGGTGCTGGTGGAATTGCCCGCGGAGCGGCTGCGCGGCGGCATTGCCTTCGTGGATACCCCCGGGTTGGGGTCGCTGGCGTTGCAGGGCGGCGCCGAGACGCTGGCGTATCTGCCCCGCTGCGATCTGGGAGTCATGCTGGTGGACGCCGCTTCGACCCTCACGCCCGACGACCTCAGCCTGGCGCGGCGGCTGTTGGAAGCGGGCATTCCCCCAGCCGTGGTGCTGAGCAAGGCCGATCTGGTGGCGCCCGCGGACCGGGACCATCTCGTCGCTTACATCGCCGAGCGGCTGCGCCAGGATGTGGGCATGGTCGCCGGCGCCGATTGGCCGGTGGCGCCGGTCAGCAGCGAGCCCGGCCATCGCCAATTGCTGGACGCGTGGTTCAGCGCCCAAATCGCGCCCTTGTATGCGCAACGGCAACCGCTCCGCCAGGCATCGCTCCAGCGCAAGATCGGCCGACTGCGGCAGGCGGTGGAGGCGGCGCTGCGCGGGCGATTGCGGCGGCCAGCGCCCAACGCCGGCGCGGACGTCGGCGCTGTCGTAGGCGAAGCCGAAGCGCGCCTGCGCCATGCCGCCGCGGCGATTGAGCCGGTGGCGGCGTCGGCGCGAGCAGCGGCGCTGGCCCTGGAAACCGCCGCTCCGGAACTGTTGTCCGCGGCGGCCGAGGCGTTTCTCCGCGCAGCCGGACGGAACGGGCGGGCCGGAGACGCCGCCCCATCCGCCTCCCTTCCCAACCTTGGCGGCAACCCCGCCGACCCCGCGGCGGCCGCGCGCGCGGCGATGGCGCAGGCGCTCCAGCGGCAGGCCATGCCGATCGCTTCGGCTTGGCGGGATCTGGCGCTCCGGCTGGGGCGCGATTTGGCGGCGGTGGCGGAAACGCTGTCTTCCGGCGAAGCCGGCGGCGCCGAACTGGCAGCAGGCTCGCCAGGCGGCCTGGTTGCGGAGTTCGCGCCCTCCGAGGATTTGCTGCGGGAAATGCCGCTGGCGGAGCTCGATTCCACCCTCTTCACCGCCTCCACTTCTTTGCCGCCGCGCTGGCTCGGCCCGGGGCCGGCGGCTTCGCGGCTGCTGGCGCAATGGCGGCGGCGATACGAACCTGCGCTGACGCGCCAACTGGACGCCTATGCCCATCTGTTGGCTGCTTGGTCGGATCGCGTCGCGGAGCGCATGGAAGCCGACTTCAACGCCATCGCCGATCCGCTGCGTGCCCAAGCCCAGCAGTTGGTCCGCGCCCCCGCCGCGACCGAAGACCGCGGCGCCGCGGAACGCGATCTGCTGTCCCTGGCCGCGCCGCCCCTAGCCCAAGCCTAGGCGCCCTACGCCGCGGAATTGGCGGCTCCCAGCCGAAAACCGAAAGCCTGCCGCCCGAATCCGCGAGCATTGACCGGCGCGGGCCCCAGCCCCGCCTACAGCGGGGCGTCCCGCTTACCCGCAGGCCGAGCCGGAGGCCGGCCGCCCCGCGGAGTTCCGTGGCCTTTCGCGCCGGCGCGGCTCCCTGAGCCAACGGCGCGACTCCCGCGAAATGCCAATGCAGAGGCGAATCGCGGGGTCCGCGCCTTTTGCCCCGGGGGCACAGCAGGTCCGGGAAGGCCACGAAACTCACCTAAATGCTGTGCGCCGGACCGGCGCAGCGCGCCAACACCGCGGCTTATTCCGTTGCTGAAGCCGTGTCTTCCTTGATTCGTACACCATCCTCGACGTCAGCGCCTGGATGCAGAATCACGCGCTCGCCGGCGCGCAGCCCCGAGGTCACTTCCCAATACGCGCTGCCGTGGTGCCCGATTTGCAGGTCACGTCTGCGCGCCCGGCCATGGTCCACCACAAATACCGCCCATCCGCCTAGGTGCCGGAACACGGCGCTCACCGGCACTCGCAGCACGCCGGTTCCCCGCCACAGAACCACGCGCACGTTGACATGGAACGCGTCCGCCAGCCCAACCGTCGGCTCGGTCGGATCGCAGATCACGTTCACCCGCTGCTCCTCGACGCCCAGGGCCGACACTTTGGTGAAGGCGCCGGGTTCCACCAGACGCACTCGCGCGCGGATATCCTTGCTGCCGCCCCAGTCGGTGATCAGCGCGGACATGCCCGGCTGGATGCGCACCGCGTCGCGCGTCAAAAAATCGGCCACGATTTCGATTCGCGGCGTAAACCCAATTTCCAGCAACTGCGCCCCCGGCGCGACCACCCGCGCGCTGGGGTCGTAAATCCGCAACACGCGCCCCTCAACCGGGGCTCGGACTGCGGTCGGAAGCGTGGAGGAGCCATGGCGATAGACCAGTAACGCGGATTGCGCTTCCTGCACCTGAAATCTGGCGGATTCGGTTGCCGAGGCCGCGGCCCGTGCTTGGCTGGCCGCGGCCTCGTTCTGCGTCACGGCCCGATCCAGCGCCTCCTGCGAGGTGATGCCGTGCCGGAACAGTTCCCGCGCCCGCGCCAGGTCCTTCTGCGTCTGGGCATGATCGGCGTTGGCTCTGGCGGCCAGCGCTTCCGCCTGTCTTGCGCCGGCGCGCGCTCCGTTCAGTCGCGCTTCCAGCACGGCCCGCTGCCTGGGATCGATCGGCGCGGGATCAATCCATGCAACCGTTTCACCGGCGCGTACCGAGTCGCCAGCCTCCAGCGTGATTCGGCGCAGCTCGCCGGCGACCGTCGCGGTGATGGTGAAATGGTCGTGCATCCGCGTCTTGCCTTCATCTTCCACGACCTCCTCGACATTGCCCCTCGAGATGACGGCGGTCTGCACCGGCGCCGGGCTGGGCCGGAAGACGATTGCCAGCGCCGCGGCCGCCACCAGCACGATCGTTAGGTAGGCAAGTCGCCTTCGCAGCATGTCACTCCCTCGCTTTCAGCACCGCGATCAGGTCCAGGCGCGCGATGCGCTGGCCCACCAAAAGCCCGGAGACCACCGCCGCGACCAGCACCATCACGAATGCCCATCCATAGCTGGCCGTCCGCAGCACCAATGGCATGCGGTACAGCTCCGTGTGCAGCCGGGCCGCCAGCAGCGCGAGCAAGCCGTAGCCGGCGAGGAATCCGAAGGGCAGCGCGGCCGCCATGATGAGGGCCTGCTCGCCGAGCAGGACCGCGATGATTTCTCGCCGCGTGAATCCAAGGATCCGCAGCGTGGCCAGTTCCCGCGCCCGCTCGGAAAGCGCGATCCGCGCGCCGTTGTAGATCATCCCGGCCGCGATGATGGCGGCGAAGACCATCAGCGTCCAAAGGGAGATCGCCATGCTGCGGTCCACGGTCTCCCGGAAGCTGTCCAGGGCGGTGCGGGTCACCGTCACCGCGGCCACGGCCGGCAGGTTCTTCAGCCGCTGGTAAAGAACCTGCTGCTGGGAGGTATCCGCTTGCAGAAATGCGCCGGAAACCAGTGCGCCCTCCGCCAGCATGCGGCTCAGCGCGCGGCGGTTCATGTAAGCGCTGGTGCCGAGCGGCTCATCCACCAATGCCGTCACCGGCAGGCGGCGCACCAGCCGGCGTCCCTCCAGCACCTCCACCTGTAGCGAGTCGCCGGGCCTGACTCGGAGCAGCTCGGCCAGCGTCGTGGAAAGAATCAGCCCATCCGGCGGCATGCGCGCCCGCCTGCCCTCCTGATCAATCATCAGCCGCATGCGGCCGTCCGCTGAAAGCCCCAGCAGGCTGGTCTTGCGCGAGCGGTGCTCGAAGCGCAGCCGCACCGGAACCGCGCGAAAGGTCTCGGAGGCGAGCACGCCGGGCAGGCGGGCCAATTCCTGCGCCGCACGGGTGGAGCGGGCCTCGTTGAACGTAACGGTGATGTCGGAGCGCTGCGCGTCGCGGAAGCCGAGCTCCATGATCCGGTCCAGGGAATCAAAGAGCCCGAACTCCACCACGATGATCATGATGGCCGTGCAGATCGCGAAGCCCGAGGCCAGCGCGCGCCAGGGACGGCGCTCCACGTTGCGGAGCATCATCCGCAGCGCCGCGGAGTGGAACCGCGCGTTGAGCCGGTCCATCCGCCCCGGCCGGAACCGCTGCGGCGCCTCGGGCCGCATCGCCTCCGCCGGCGGCAGCGCGCTGGCGCGCACGGCCGGAGCCAGGGCGCCGGCGATGGCCGTGCCCGCGCTGATGATGCCCGCCCAGAGGAAAACCCCGGGCTCGGGCCGGTAGACCAGGAGCGGAAAGCGGTAGAACTCGGCGTAGACCGCGGCCAGCCGAACGCCGAAGACCCACCCCACGGCGCATCCCAGCGCGTACCCGGCGGCCGCGATCACCAGGCTGAAGTGCAGGTAGTGAATCGCGATCCGCCGGCTGGTGAATCCGAATGCCTTGAGGACGGCGATCTCCGCCCGCTGCATGCTCACCAGCCGGCTGAAGGAAAGATGCACCAGCAGGGCCGCGACCAGGAGGAAAATCGCGGGAATTATCAGGGCGCTGATGCGGTTTTGGGAGATTTCATCGGAAATGAAGCGATGCGAGATCTGGTCCGCTCGCCCATACGCGCCCAGGCAGCCGTACCGGTCCAGAATCCGGACCATCGCGGCGATGACTTCGGCTTCGTTGGCCCCGGGCCGCAGCGATACCGCCGCCGAGTTGAACGCGCCTTTCATGTCGAGCGCCGCCGCCAGCGCCTTCGGAGGCATCCACAGAACCCCGAAACGCCGGTTGTCCGGGAACAGAGAGCCGCCGCCGCGGATTTCATAGATGTATTCCGGGGACAGGGCGATACCGGCCACCGTCAACTGCTGCCAGCGCCCGCGGATGATGGCCTGAAGCCGGCTGCCCAGCCGCAGATGATTCGCCGCCGCGAAGGCTTCGCTGGCGATCACTTCGTTCGGCGCGTCCGGCTCAGGGAACCGTCCCCGGCGCAGAAACAGCGCATTGAGCCCGCTCTCGCTCGCGGGCATGGAGATCAGCCGTCCCACCGCCGGTTCCCGCAAGCCCGGCACGTTCAGCGTCACGTCCATGACCACGCGCGTCTGCACCTGCGCGACGCCGGGGATCTCCCGGATCCGCCCCGCCACCCAGTTGGGGGCGCGCTTCAGTTCCGCGAACACGTCCGCGAAGCGGTACCGCGCGTAATACGTCGCCTGGGACCGCAGCAGCGACAAGTACATCGCCCGCATCGTCACGAACGCGGCCACGCCGCAGGCCAGCACCAGCACGATCGCGGCGGATTGTCCCCGCAGGTGCGCCAGGTCGCGGGCGAGTTTGCGGTGCAGCATCGCCATGGCTCACCATTCCAGCTCGTCCGGCCGCGCTTTGGCCGCATTGCGCGTGACCTCGATGATCTCGCCGCTGCGCAGGCGAACCACGCGGTCCGCCATTGCGGCGATCGCCGTGTTGTGCGTGATCACCGCGACCAGCGTGCGCAGTTGCTGATTCACCTGCGCCAGCACGTCCAGCACCAGCTTCGCCGTCGGGTAATCCAGCGCTCCCGTCGGTTCATCGCAAAGCAGGATGTCCGGCGTCTTGGCGATGGCGCGGGCGATCGCCACCCGTTGCTGTTCTCCGCCGGAGAGCTGCGAGGGAAAGTGGTTCCGCCGCTCCGTCAGCCCCACCCGCCGCAGCGCCTCGCTGGCATCCATCGGATGCCGGGCGATCTCCGTGACCAGGATGACGTTCTCCAGCGCCGTCAGGCTCGGGATCAGGTTATAGAACTGGAACACGAAGCCCACGTGCTCCCGCCGAAACCGCGTCAGCCCGGCGTCGCCCGCCTGCGAAAGCCAATGGTCGCGAAACCGGACATCGCCCGCGGTTGGCGTGTCCAGGCCCCCCAGGATATTCAGCAGCGTGGACTTTCCGCTGCCCGAGGGCCCCAGGATGACGACAAACTCACCCGCCGCGAGATCCAAGCTGACCGACCGCAGCGCCGCCACAGTGACATCGCCCGTCTGGTAGGTTTTCGACACCGCGTGCACGTGGAAAACCACATCCGTGCCATCCGCGGTGCCGTGGCGTGCCGTCGCCATGCCATTCCCCGATCGCGGGCCGTCGTCCTGCCTCATTCTCTCCTAATTGCGGCGGCAGGGCCGGGCCGCCGTCAATGACGGCCGTCACGCCAATGTCGGGGCGCCCGCCGGCGGCGCGGAACGAACCCGCCCGCCGTCCTCCCCGCTCCCGCTTCCGCCGCGGCCGCTCCTCAGCCTGCCGCGGCTTGTCGTGCCAATCAAAGCGGGACGCGCCGCCAGCGGCGGGGCTGGGGCCCGCGCCAATCAAAGCGGGACGCCCCGCCCGCGGCGGGGCTGAGGCCCGCGCCAATCAAAGCGGGGCTGAGGCCCGCGCCCAGCAATGCTGAACTCCCCCGGGCCCGGCATGGGCGTCAGGGCGGCGGGCAAACGCCGCGCACGCTTCCGAACGGCTAGTTCTGGGGACACCCGCAAATTGACGGTCGTCAAGTATCGGCGCGATTCCCGCCCCGGCGGGCGCAAGCCGGCGCTATGCTGATTCGTTCGCGATGCACGCACAGTCCTTCCATCCTGCGGTCGTCTCCAACCGCCGCTGTTGTTGCCCCGGCTAGCGGCCAGGGTAGCAATGCGACCGCTTCCCCATCGGGGAGCGTCCCTCGGCCCACTCCTGCGGTGGGCCTTTTTTTTGGAAGGTGTGGAAAAGCTTCGGAGGTTGTCCGATGGAAATGGCGGATCGTAATTCGCTCCGCGCGGTCGTGGAAGAGATCGAGCGTTTCGAGGCGGATGCGTCGCGCGTCGCGCGCGGCGAACTCAGCCAGGACCAGTTCCGTCCCCTCCGCCTCAAACACGGCATCTATGGCCAGCGCCAGCCCGGCCTGCAAATGGTGCGGGTCAAAATTCCGGCGGGCGTGCTTTCCGCCGGCCAGTTGCGCCTGCTGGCGGAGATTGCCCGCCGGTACGCCTCCGGCCGCGGCCACTTCACCACCCGCGAGAATTGCCAGTTCCATCATGTCTCCATCCGCCATGTCCCGGACATCATGCGGCAGCTGGCCGCGGCGGGGCTGACCACGCGCGAAGCCTGCGGCAACGTCGTGCGCACCATCACCGCCTGCCCGCTCTCCGGCGTCTGCGGCGAGGAGGCCTTTGAGGTCGCTCCCTATGCCCTGGCGCTCACGCATTTTCTGCTGCGCCATCCCGAATTCCAGGAACTGCCGCGCAAATTCAAGATCGCCTTTTCGGGCTGCGAGGACGACGGCCGCTGCGCCCTGGCCGCCATTCACGACGTCGGCCTGATCGCCCGCCTGCGCCTCGTGGATCAAGTTCCCACCCGCGGCTTCCAGGTGCTGGTCGGCGGCGGCCTGGGCAGCCTGCCCACCGCCGCCCTCCCGCTCACCGACTTCCTGCCTGCGGAAGAACTCCTCCCGGCCGTCGTCGCCGTCCTGCGCGTCTTTGCCCAGCACGGCGACCGCGCCAACAAGCACAAGGCGCGGTTGAAATTTGTCCTGCGCGCGCAGGGCATCGAGCGCTTTCGCGAGCTGGTCGCCGCGCAGCGCGAGCGCATCGCCACATCCTCGGAGGCGGCGGCGTGGCCGGTCATCGCCATCGGTGGCGAGAACCAGTCACCGGCTCCCGCGGCCCCCTCCGCGGCTCCGCCCGTCGTCGCGGCTCCCAAGGTCGGCGGCGGCTCAGGTCCTAGCCGCTCCAACGGAGCCCACCGGGAAATCGGCGGGAGCGTCGTGAACTTCCGCCCGGCGGCCCACGGCCCAGCCGCCTCCAACTCCGCCGCGGATTTCCCGCTTTGGGCGGAGCACAATCTCCGGCCCCAGCGCCAGCCGGGCTATTGGCTGGCCTGGATCCAATTGCCGGCCGGCAATATTTCCGCGGAGCAGATGGCCGGCCTGGCGGACCTGATGGCCGCCCTGCGCCTCGAAACCGTGCGCGTCGCGGTCGCCCAGGATCTGGTCATTCCCTGGATCCGGCGGGATCAGATCCATGCCGTCTATTCCGGCCTGCATGCTCTGGGCTTGGCCGCGCCCGGCGCCCAAACCATCGCCGACGTCACCGGCTGCCCTGGCGCCACCACCTGCAACCTGGGCATCACCCGCTCCATGTCCTTGGCCGAGGTGCTGACGCGGGAGTTCGCCGCCGAAAGCGATCCCGAGATCCAGCGCATTCGCGTCAAAATCAGCGGCTGCCCCAACTCCTGCGGCCACCACCATGTCGCCGACATCGGCTTGTTCGGCAATGCCCGCCGCATCGGCGACCGGCTGGTCCCGTACTATCAGCTGCTGCTCGGCGGCGCCGTCCTCCCCGGCGGCGTCCGCTTCGCCCGTCCCGTCGCCGTGTTGCCCGCCCGGCGCGTCCCGCAGGCGCTCCGCCTGCTGCTGGATGTCTACCGCCGCCAGCGCACGCCCGGCGAATCCTTCGCTTCCTGGGCCGCCCGCACCCCGAAGGAAGCGATGCTCGAACACCTCCGCGACTGCCTCGCCGTCACCGCCCCCGAGCCCGAGCTGTTCACCGACTGGGGCGACACCGAGCCCTATTCCCTCCAGCTCGGCCGCGGCGAATGCGCCGTGTAACGCCGCTGGCGCGCCGGACGCCTATGCCGGCGGGGCGCCGCCGCCGGGAACTCAGACGCTCCCTAGGGCATACCAAAATGGCGTCCGCCGCGCCCACACGCTGCCGGCATAGCGCCGGTACAGGAGCCGGTAGCACGCCCGCGACAGGGGACCGGTGGCGGCGTCCCGGTAGCCGTAATGGGTTGCCCACACCGCGCGCGCAAGCGCCCGCGGAACCCGAGCGTCGCGCGGGTGGCGGCGCGCCCACGCCAATACCCAACCGCCCCAAATGGCAGCAGAACGGCAGCAATCGGCGGCAGCCCGATTCCGGAGACCAAGCAAATTGTTGAGGGGGTTGGCTCCTCAGGTAGGACTCGAACCTACAACCCTCCGGTTAACAGCCGGATGCTCTGCCATTGAGCTACTGAGGATCGCCGGACGTCCCAGCTAGTTTAGCAAACCAGCGCCGCAGAATTGCCCGCGGCCGTTGCCCTCGCGGATTCGTCGCCGCGGCGAAATGAGATTGCCGTGGTGCGCCCTACCGCGGCGTGCGCCGGCGGTCGCCCTTGCGCCGCTCCGGTCCTTTGTAGCTGGCGCTCGGACCGCGCCGGCGGTCCGTTCCCGGGCGGCGCCGTTCCAGCCGCAGCACGGGTTGCGGCATGGACTTCAGCCAACTGGAGATTGGGTGCAGGCTTCGCCCGGCGCATTGCGGGCAGCGGGTGCTGGCGCAGATGACTTCGCAATCCAGGCACAGCCGCGCCTCGCCGATCGGGATCACGCCCGGAATCGGCAGGGCGTCCCCCGTAGGGGTGGCTTCAAACAAAAACCGGGTGATTTTGGCGCGGGGCATCCACCCCGAATGCTGCACGTTCAGGGCCGATCCGGAACACTACGCAAAAAGCCACCAAAATCCCCCCTATGCGCCCGAATGTCCAGCCCTCGGCGGAACTTTCCTACCCGTTTTGGCCCGTCATTTGCTGCGGCAGGGCATCTCGCCCGCTATCGGGTATTAGCGCCCGAACGTGGCGACCATTTGCGCCCGCGCCAGGATGTTTCCCTGCATCGCCGCCAGAACTTCGCCGCTGCCGGCCCCGGCGGGCAACGCCAGCCGGTGGCCCAGCGCGTATAGCGTAAAGACATAATGATGCGCCGCGCCCGGAGGCGGGCAGGGGCCGCCGTAGCCCAAGGCCTGCCAACTATTCATGCCCTGGACCCCGCCCGCTGCCGCGGGACCGTTCGCCAAGTTTTCGGGCAGCCCGCGCAACCGCGCCGGCAGATTCCAGATCACCCAATGCGTGAAGTCGTGGGCGTCGCGGTCCCGCACCAGGAGCGCGAAGGATTGCGTTTCCGCCGGCGCGCCCGCCCAGCGCAAGGGCGGTGAGACATCGGCGCCGGCACAAGTGAACCGCGGGGGAATGCTCTGGTTCGGCGCGATCGCGGGAGATGTCAGTTGCATCGCCATCTTTGCCTCCAGCGGCGCGGAGCGCATTGCGGCGGCGCCGCCTGGCCGCAGGCCAATCGTTCGCAACCCCGCCGGCCGCAGCTCCATCGTTCGCAAGCCTGTCGTTCGCAACCCTGTGGGCCGCAGCCCCATCGGCCGCGGCCCCGCCGGCCGCAGCCAGATCAGGCCGGGCAAAATCAACGCCGGGCAGAGCAACGCCGGCCAGCGCGGGGCGCACCAGCGCTGGGCTGGCCAGCGCAGGGAAGGGAATTGTTCTCCTGCGGCGGGCCGGCGGCCGCAGCGGTCGAGGACGCCAGCGGCATGACGCCCTGCGGGGAAACAACCGCGCATGCGCCTAATACGCACATTCCTCCTGCGCCGTTTCCGGCGATTGGGGCGGGCGAGGCGGCGGAGCGCTCTGTGGCCGCAAGCGGGGGTCGCGCGGCGAACCCGGGGCAACCAACGCGCAGCGGCGCGCGTTGGGGTGGGCAGCCGCGCTGGGGCCGGCGGCAGACGATTGCCCGGCCGCCCGGCCCGCGGCGCCTGCGGCATCTTCTCCCTGCTCCAGGCGGTCCATCCCTTCCAGTCGCTCCGGGAGCTCCGGCTCTTCAGGTCGCGCCAGGCGCTCCATCTGTTCAGGTCGCTGTAGGTGCTCCAGGCGCTCCAGCGCCCATTGTGCGTGCTCGCGAACCATTGCGTCGCCATCTTGCGCCAATTGCTCCAGCGCTGCCCGCGCCCCCGTCCCCGGATGGTTCCCCAGCGCCACCGCCAAATTGCGCCGCAATCCCCGGTATTTGGCCCGCTTCGCCGCTGAGCCGCGAAACTCCCGGCGATATTCTTCCTCGCTCAGCGCGGCCAGCGCGGCCAACTCCGGCGCCATTCGCCCCGGCCGCGGCGCCAGTTCCGGAGCCATTTCCGGGGCCATGTCCGGTGCCTGGGCCGCCGGCGTCACGGCCGCCAGGGCCTGTTCCGCCTTTTGATTCCACGGGCACACATCCTGGCAGATGTCGCAGCCGATGATGTTGTCGCCCATCCCCGCGCGCAATTCCGCCGGAATCGGCCCGCGCAGTTCCAAATTCAAATAGGCGATGCATCGCCGCGCATCCATCTGATACGGCGTCAGCGCCTGCGTCGGGCAGGCGTCAATGCAGCGCCGGCAGCTGCCGCAGCGGTCGGGCAGCGGCGCGTCCGCTTCCAGCTCCGCCTCCAGGACGATGGCCCCCAGAAAAAAGAACGATCCGCGGCGGGGATGGATCAGGCAGGTGTTTTTCCCGATCCAGCCCAGCCCCGCGTGATAGCCCACCACGCGTTCCACCAACGGACCGGTGTCGACGTACATCCGTGCCCCCTCGCTGCCGGCTTCCCGCAGCGCCGGCGCCAGCCGCGCCGCGGCGGCGCGCAACTTGGCGACCAGCACCTCGTGGTAGTCGTCGCCCCAGGCATAGCGCGCGATCCAGCCCCGTCCCGGCGCCCGCGGATCGGTCGAACGCGGCCCGGGCGCGTCATAACTCAGCGCCGCGCAGACCACCGACCGCGCCCAGGGAAACGCGTTGCGAATATCCTCGCGCAGGAATTGCCCCCGCCCGGCGGCGTGGCCTTCGCTCGCCGCGCCGTGCTCCCGCGCCAAATACGCCATCTCGCCATGGCGGCCTTGGGCGATCCACGGCGCGAAGTGCGCCAGGTGAGGGAACTCCTCGACCCGCGCGATGCCCGCCCATGCCAATCCTTCCGCCTCCAGGGCGGCCACAGCCAAGCGGCGCAGTGCGGCGGGTGACATCCGATTCGCAGGCGCAAAGCGCCTAAAAGCTATATGTTACGCTGGCTATAGGCGAGCGGCGGCGCGGCCGCTGCGTCTCCCATGCCATTTGGTGGACGGTCTGCCTTGGAGGACGAGTGCTGAAGAGCTTTCTCGGCCATCACCCGAAAATCGCCGCCTCCGCCTACGTCGAGGAGAGCGCCCAAATCATTGGGGACGTGGTGATCGGCCCGGATTCCAGCGTGTGGTTCAATGCCGTCGTGCGCGGCGACGTGCACTCCATCCGCATTGGGCGCGCGAGCAATGTCCAGGACCTCTGCGTCCTGCATGGATATAAGGACCGCTTCGCCGTGACCTTGGGGGACCGGGTCACGGTCGCTCACTCGGTCACGCTGCATGGCTGCGTCATCGAGGACGATTGCTTGATCGGCATCGGCGCCGTGGTGCTCAACGGCGCGCGCATCGGCCGCGGGTCGCTGATCGCCGCCGGCGCGGTGGTTCCGGAAGGCATGGAGATCCCGCCCGGTTCCCTGGTGATGGGCTTGCCAGCGCGCGTCAATCGGCCCGTGAACGCCGAGGAGACCGCCATGATCGCCCGCCATGCCGCCAACTATGTCCGCTACAAGGAACAATATGTGGCGGGGCGCTAGCCGCATGCGCCAGGCCTGGCAATGATGCACGCGATCAAAGGCATGCGGGATCTGCTGCCCCCGGAGACGGCGCTCTGGCGCCGCCTGGAGGACCAGGCGCGGGAGGTGTTCCGCCTCTACGGCTTCGGCGAGATTCGCACCCCGGTCTTGGAGAGCACCGAGCTGTTTTCCCGCGCCGTCGGCGCCGAAACCGATATCGTCGGCAAGGAAATGTTCACCTTCCAGGACCGCGACGATAGCTCGCTCAGCCTTCGCCCGGAGGCTACCGCCAGCGTCGTCCGCGCCTACGTCGAGCATCGCCTTTGGGAGCGCCCCGGCCTGACCCGCCTTTATTACCAGGGCCCGATGTTCCGCCGCGAGCGGCCGCAAAAGGGCCGCTACCGCCAGTTCAGCCAAATCGGCGCCGAGGTGCTGGGCAGCGGCGAGCCGGTGGTGGATTATGAGCTGCTGGAGATGCTCAGCCTGTTGGTCGCGCGCTGCGGCCTGCGCGCCGAGCTGCGCCTCAACTCCATCGGCTGTCCCGCCGACCGCGGCCGCTACCACCAGGCCCTGCGCGCCGCCCTTGAACCCGTCATCGGCGGGATGTGCGCCGATTGCCAGCGGCGAATGCACACCAATCCCTTGCGCATCCTCGATTGCAAAGTCCCCGGCGACCAGCCCATCATCGCCGCCCTGCCCGCCATCGAGGAGTTCCTTGACGCGCCCTGCCGCGAGCACTTCGCCGAGCTGCGGCGGCTGTTGGACGCCGGCGGCATCGCCTATGAATTGGCGCCCCGTCTTGTCCGCGGCTTGGACTATTACAACCGCACCGCCTTTGAGTTCGTCTCTAGCGCCCTCGGCGCCCAGAACGCCCTGCTCGGCGGCGGCCGCTACGACGGCTTGGCCCGCGCTCTCGGCGCCCCCGCCTCCCCCGCCGGCATTGACCAGGCCATCGGCTTCGCCTTGGGTGAGGATCGCTGGATTCTGGCCATGCAGGCCGACGCCGGCGCCGCCGGGCAGGAGCCCCTGGACGCCTGCGTCATTCCCGTCGGCGCCGCCATGACCGCCCGGGCGCTTTCGGTGGCCCGCCAGGTCCGCGCCGCCGGCTTCGCCGCCATCGTCGGCGATGGCGCCCGCAAGCTGGGCAAGCAACTGGAAATGGCCGCGCGCGAGGGCGCCCGCTTCGCGGTTTTGGTCGGCGAGCAGGAAGCCGCCCAAGGCCGCCTCATCCTGCGCGATTTGGCCGCCGGCGAACAGCGCGAAATCCCCGCCGTGCAACTGGCGGAACACCTGGCTCCCGCCCGCGAGGTGGCGCGATGAACGGCTCCCGCTCCCGCGGCCCCGATCGCGGCATCGCCGGTCCCCTCACCGCCGAACGCCTGCAATCCGAGCGCCGCGGCTTCATCATCGGCAGCATCGTGGTCCTGGTGGTGGTCATCGTGACCACATTGATCCTGCTCGGCCCCGCGCTGCGCCAGACTCTGCACACCATGCAGGGCAACAAAAACCTGAGCTATTCCCAAATGGACGCCAGCCTGGCCAAGCATGAGCCGCTGAGCGCCGATTTGATGTTCATCGCCGGCGCGCTCGGCTTGCTGGTGCTCAACCTGCGCTTCAGCCGCCTCATCCGCCATCCCCGCGCCGCCTATCGCGTGCCCGCCGACGCCACCTCGATGGGCGCGCGGCTGGCGTGGCTGCTCTTGCTGGTGCTGAACTCGCTGTTCTATACCGCCATCATTCCCGAAGTCATTATCCTGGCCCTGCTGTCCCATTGGGCCACCCTGGAGATTCGCCAACTGCGCGCCCATCCCCCCGGCGGTCCCGGCGGCGGCGACGCGACGCTGCAACCTTGGGGCAGGCAAGATTGAATATGGACACCTCGATGAACGACAGCAGCCACGCCAATGGCCCCGTTGCGGACGCGGCGCCAGGCGCCGCCGCTTGGGATCCGCTGGGCGACCTCACGCGCTCCGCCTACTGCGGCGAACTGCGCCCGGAAAATGCCGGCCAGACCGTCACCTTGCTCGGCTGGGTGCATGGGCGGCGCGACCTGGGCTCGCTGCTCTTTTTGGACCTGCGCGACCGCGCCGGTTTGTGCCAAGTGGTCTGCAACCAGGAGCTGGCGCCGGAGGCGCATCAAAAAGCCTCCCATGTGCGCAGCGAATATGTCATCGCCGTCCGCGGCGAGGTGGTCCGCCGCGCCGCCGATACCATCAACCCCGCCATCCCCACCGGCGAAGTCGAAGTCCTCGCCCGCGAGGTCTTCGTCCTCAACGGCGCCCGCACGCCGCCGTTTCCGCTGGAAGGCGAGGGCCCGCTGGCCGAGGATGCCCGCCTCAAATACCGCTTCGTGGATCTGCGCCGCCCGCGCATGCAGGCCAACCTCCGCCTGCGCCATGAGGTCGCCTTCGCCATCCGCCGCTATTTCGCCGACCGCGGCTTCCTGGAGGTCGAAACCCCATTCCTGACCCGCAGCACCCCGGAGGGCGCGCGGGATTATCTGGTCCCCAGCCGCGTTCAGCCCGGCTCCTTCTACGCCCTGCCGCAGTCGCCGCAGTTGTTCAAGCAGATTTTGATGATCGCCGGCTGCGACCGGTATTTCCAAATCGTCCGCTGCTTCCGCGATGAGGATCTGCGCGCCGACCGCCAGCCGGAGTTCACGCAGATTGACGTCGAGATGAGCTTCCCGCGCGAGGAGACCATCTACGAACTGGTCGAAGGTATGCTAACCGCCGCCTTCACCGCCGCCGGCGAGCGTGTCGCCACGCCGTTCCCCCGCATGAGCTGGGAGCAGGCCATGGCCATGTACGGCAGCGACAAGCCCGACCTGCGCCTGCCGCCCATGCTCGACGCGCGCGGCTTTTTCGCCCCCGCCGATCTGGCGCAACTGAAGCTCGATCCGGCGCTGCCCTTTTTCGCCATTCGCATTCCCCAGGTCGGCGCTCTTTCCCGCCGCGAGCGCGATGAGCTGCGCCCCTTGGCGGAGGGCCGCCGTGCGCGTTTCTTCGAGGACTTTGCCCGTATCGCCAAGGCCTTCCCTCAGGCCGGCGCGCAGATCACCGCCGCCTTCGCCGCCCAGGGCGGCGGCGACGGCGACCTGGTGGTTCTGGTCGGCGCGCCGGCGCCCGCCGGCGAACCCGCCTTCTCCGCCCATGCGTTGGCCGCCGAGGCCGGCGGCTTCCGCTTGGCGCTCGGCCAGCGCTTCGCCGACCGCCACCGCCTGCTCGATCCCCGCGATTTTCGCTTCCTGTGGGTCACCTCCTTTCCCATGTTCGAGTGGGACGCCGCCGAACGCCGCTGGGCCGCCGCCCATCATCCCTTCACCTCGCCGCGCGAGGAAGATTGGCCGCGGCTGGAGTCGGCGCCGGGCGAGGTCAAGGCCCGCGCCTATGATGTCGTGCTCAACGGGACGGAATTGGGCTCCGGCAGCATCCGCATTCACCATCCCGAGCTCCAGTCCCGCATCTTCGCCTTGCTGGGCATGGATGAGGAGGAGGCCCGCCGCCGCTTCGGCTTCTTCCTGGAAGCCCTGCGCTATGGCGCTCCGCCGCACGGCGGCATCGCGCTGGGGCTGGATCGGCTGGTGATGATTCTGGCGGGGGAAAGCTCCATCCGCGAGGTCATTCCGTTTCCCAAAACCGCCCGCGCCGTGGATCTCATGGTCGAAGCCCCTTCCGCGGTCTCCGCCGCACAGCTCCGCGAGTTGGGCATCCGCCCGCTGTAGCGATTCGCGGCGTCCCGCGCCGCCCTGCGCCATGCCGGCCATTTGCATCCTTCCCGACCAGGTCGCCAACCAGATCGCCGCCGGCGAGGTGGTCGAGCGGCCGGCTTCGGTGGCCAAGGAGCTGCTGGAGAACGCCCTCGACGCCGGCGCCCGCAGCGTCCGCATCGAGGCCGACGGCGGCGGCGCCCAGCGGCTGCGCGTCGTGGATGACGGCCACGGCATGGAGCGCGAGGATGCGCTGCTGGCCTTGCAGCGCCACGCCACCAGCAAGCTGCGCACCGCCGAGGATCTGGTCGCCATCGCCACGCTGGGATTCCGCGGCGAGGCGCTGCCCTCCATCGCCGCCGTCTCCCGCTTCACCTTGGAAACCGCCACCGCCGCCGGCGCCGGCACCCGCATTCAAGTCGCCGGCGGCAAGGTGCAATCCGTCCAGCCCGCCGGCTTGCCGCCCGGCACCGCGATTACCGTCGAGCGCCTGTTCTATAACGTTCCCGCCCGACGCAAGTTCCTCAAGACCGAAGCCACCGAGTTGGCCCACATCGCCACCCTCGCCTCGCATTACGCCCTGGCCCATCCCGAGCTGCATCTCGAACTGCGCACTCCGCGCCGCGACATCTTCACGCTGGCGCCGGCCGCCAGCCACCGCCAGCGGCTACAGCAGTTGTTCGGCGCCGACGTGGTGGCCAGCCTGCTGGAAATCGCCGCCGCCGTTCCCCTGCCGCCGCCCGCCGCCGGGGAGGAAGCGCCGCAGTTGGCGATCTACGGCTTCGTCTCCCCGCCCGAGGTGCACAAGCTCAACCGCCAGTCGGTCTTCACCTTCGTCAATCGCCGCTTGGTTCATGACCGCGTCATCCAGCACGCCCTCGGCGAGGCCTACCGCAATCTGCTGCCCAACGGCGTGCATCCCATGGTGCTGTTGTTCCTCGATCTTCCCTTCGAGGAAGTGGACGTCAACGTGCATCCGGCGAAAACCGAGGTCCGCTTTCGCCGCCAGGCCTGGGTGCATGACAGTGTGCGCGACGCCGTACGGCAGGCCCTGGGCCGCGCCCGCTCCATTCCTTCGCTGCCGCAGCAGGTCGCCGCCCGTCCCAGCGCCGCCGCCCTCACCGATCTCGGCGGCTTGGAGCAGGGGCGCATCGAATCCGCCGTTCCGGAATCCGGGGCGGAGTCGGGCGCTCCGGCGCCGGCCACCGCCCCCCTAGCTGCCGCCGGCGGCGGCGCGGACAATCCCATCGCCCGCCGCTGGTCGGAGTTGGCCCCCAGTTTTGGCCTTACCCCCACCTTGCCCCCGCCCCGTCCCCTGTCGCTGCCGCTCAGCGCCGCCCCGGAAGCCGCCGCGGCACCGATGCCGCATGGCGCCGCCTGCGCCAGCCGTGCCGCTGGCGGCGAGGATTGGCTCGCCGCCGAGCCGCTGGCCACCGAAGGTGAGGACATCAGCCGCCTGGAAGCCCTGGGCCAAATCCGCGCCAGCTTCATCATCGCCGCCAGCCCCCGCGGTTTGTGGCTGGTGGACCAGCACGCCGCCCATGAGCGCGTTCTGTTCGAGCAGTTGCTGGCTGCCATGCAGGCCGCCGCCGCCGGCCAGACGCCTCCCGCCCAACGCCTGCTGCTGCCCGTCATTCTCCAGTTACCGCCCGGCCAGTGGCTGCGCTTCGACGACATGGCGCCGGAGCTGCGCGCCGCCGGTTTCGCCATCGAACCCTTTGGTCAGGGCACCGTCGCCGTCCAGGCGGTGCCCGCCGGTTTGGCCGCCGACCGGGTGGAAGGATTCTGGACCGAATTGCTGGAAAGCGAGGAAAGCGAATGGCGCCGCGCCAGCCTGGAGCGCCGCCAGGGCCGCGTCGCCGCCACGCTCGCCTGCCACGCCGCCATCAAGGTCAATATGCCCCTCGACGCCGAAAAGATGCGCTGGCTGCTGCGCCGCCTCGCCGCCACCCGTTTTCCCATGACCTGCCCGCACGGCCGCCCCGTGTTGGTGCATTATTCCCTGCGCGAAATTCAGCGCGCCTTCAAGCGTTAGCGCCGGCCGCGGATCCCGATTCCCAACCGCGTAGCCAAAACCCCAGCGGAAGACCATGACCAGCGAAGAACTGCATCAAGCCCGCCAGCAGCGCTGCCCGCCTCTTGGCGCGGGCGGCATCGCCGCTTTCATCGCCGCCGTCGGCTACGCCACGCTGGCCCCTCAGC
Organism: Acidobacteriota bacterium; assembly: GCA_027314025.1. Lineage (GTDB taxonomy): Bacteria > Acidobacteriota > Terriglobia > Terriglobales > SCQP01 > JAKAUF01. Next base: position 13,747 of record DAHVCP010000048.1, on the reverse strand, counting down.
CGCCTTGGGACCTTCCCGCCTTGGCCGCGCTCGCGCCGCCCGAGTCGGAGCCCGCGTTGGTGGCCGAGCTGGAGGCCGCCATCGCCGCCCACTCCGTCTGCGAGGTCGAGGGCCTCGGGCCCGCCCTCGTCTACATGCCTCCCGAGCTGTTCGCCGACGCCTACCTCTGCCGCGCCGGCCGCCTGCCCGCCGGCTGCCGCGACCTTCCCGCCGCCGCCGGCCGCCCCGCCCGTCCCCCGGCTCTGCCCCACGCCTCGCCGCTCGCCGCCGAGATCGCCGCGCGGCTGTGGGCCGCTCCGCCGCTCACCGCCTCCCAGCTGCGCGACGCCATCGGGCCGCAACGCACCTCCATCCTCGCCGTGCTGGCCGCCGGCCGGGAGTTGGCGCGGGAATTGCAGATGCTCCGTATCGGCGGCTCGCGCGCCGATCCGCTCTGGGCGCCGGCGTCGTTCGTCTTTCCCGAACTTCGCCCGGCGCGGGAGCACACCTCCCGCGACACCGCCGCCGCCGCGCTGGTCTCCAAGTTTCTGTGGCTGATGGTCGCCGCCACCGAGGACGACGCGGCCGCGTTCTTCGGCCCGCTCTTTTCCGTCAGCCGCTTGCGCGGCCTGCTCGGCGCCTTGGTCGCAGCCGGCGCCCTGCTGCCCGCTTCCCTGGACGGCCGTCCCGGCTTCCAAGTCGCCCCCGGCGGCTAATGCCGGCCGTTGCCGGCGCCGTGCTTTTGGGCCCACGCCAGCAGCGCGCGCGCCGCCTTGCCGCGATGGGAAAATCGCGCCTTGACCTCTGCCGGCAGTTCGCCGAATGCGCATCCCGCCTCCGGGGAATAAAACAGCGGGTCGTAGCCGAACCCGTTGGATCCCCGCTCGGCGGTCAGAATGGTTCCCTCGGCGCGCCCGGTGAACGTCGCCGCCACCTGTCCCTGCCGCGCCACCGCCAGCACGCAGACAAACGCCGCCTGCCGCCGCTCGCTGGGCACGCCCTCCAGCCGCCGCAGCAACAGCGCGTTGTTGTCGGCGTCGCTGGCTCCCTCGCCGGCAAACCGCGCGGAATAAATCCCCGGCGCGCCATTCAGCGCCGCCACCTCCAAGCCGGAATCGTCCGCCAGCACCCACTCCTCGCCGCCCCAGGCGCGGCTGTACTCCGCGGCTTTTTTGCGTGCATTGGCGGCAAAGCTAGCGCCGTCCTCGATCACCGGCGGCAAGCGGAAGAATCCCGGCAGCAAATCCACCTCTAAGGCCGGGGCCATGCCGGCGAAATCCCGCAGCTTGCCGGGATTGCTGGACGCCAGCCAGACTCTCATCGTCCCGCCGCCAACGGCGGCGGCGCGCCCAGCGCCTGTTCCAGCGCCCGGCGCTGCGCCGCGATCAGCTCCGCAATGCCGCTCCTGGCCAGGGCAAACAGCGCCTGCGCTTGCGCCTCGTCAAAGGGCGCGCCCTCGGCCGTTCCCTGAATTTCCACGAACTTACCGCCGCCGGTCAGCACGATGTTCATGTCCACTTCGGCGCGGGAGTCCTCGGTGTAGTTCAAATCCAGCACCGCCTCGCCCGCCACCACGCCCACGCTCACCGCCGCCAAATAGTCCCGCAGCGCGCTGGCCGCCAGCGTTTTGGACTGCCGCATGCGCTCCAGCGCCAGCGCCGCGGCGACGAATCCGCCGGTGATCGCCGCCGTGCGCGTGCCGCCATCGGCTTGCAGCACGTCGCAGTCGAGGATCAGCGTCCGCTCGCCCATTCGGCCCAGGTCCACCACCGCCCGCAGCGCCCGGCCGATCAGCCGCTGAATTTCGTGGCTGCGGCCCGAGACGCGCCCCTTGCTCACCTCCCGCGGCGTCCGCGTCAGGGTCGCCCGCGGCAGCATCGCATATTCCGCCGTCAGCCAGCCTTTTCCCTGGCCGCGCAGAAATCCCGGCACCGTGTCCTCGATCGTCGCCGCGCACAGCACTCGGGTGTGGCCGACCGAGATCAGCGCCGATCCCTCGGCGGTGGGCAGAAAATCCGGTTCAATCGTCACCGGACGCAGTTGTTGCGGAGCACGCAGATCAGCACGCATTCTTTTGAGTCTAGCCTGCCGCCCGCGCCTCCGGCGCCGCGCGGTGGGCCGCCCCCCTCCATGCAACCGAATCCCGCCCGCCCCGTGGGACAGGCTTCAGCCTGTGTGCGGCAGGCTTCAGCCTGCCGGGAGCGCTGCGCCTGTCTATAATCGAGGTATGGGCTCTCCGGTCAAGGACGCAATCGCCATCGCCAAGGGCATGGGCGTAACCCTCAAGAACATGTTCCAGCCCGCGGTGACGGAGTTCTATCCCGACGAGCCGGTGCATTTCGAGGAGCGCTACCGCGGCATCCACGTATTGCAGCGCGATGAGAACGGCTTGGAAAAATGCGTCGCCTGCTTTCTCTGCGCCGCCGCCTGCCCCAGCAACTGCATTTACATCGAGGCCGCCGACAATACCGCCGAGCAGCGCATCAGCGGCGCGGAGCGCTACGCCTCCGTCTACAACATTGATTACAACCGCTGCATTTTCTGCGGCTACTGCGTGGAAGCCTGCCCCACCGACGCCATCACCCACGGCCATGGCTTTGAACTGGCCACCTACGACGCGAGCAATTTGATTTATCGCAAGGAGCAGCTGCTGGCCCCCGTGCCCGCCGCCGACCAGGCCCGATAGCCGCGCGGAGGACCACGTCCGCCCCGCGCCGCACGCGGGGGCCGCGCCGTTTGCTCGGGGAGCACAGCGGGCGCGGAAAGGCCACGAAATTCCGCAGGGCGGCACGCCCCCGGCAGGCGAAGCGGCGCGGCTCCCAGCGACGCACCGGCTGGGCCGGGGCGGGCTGGGGTCCCCGGCCCAGTCGGCGCGTAAGCGGGACGCGCGGCGCAGCCGCGCTGGGGCCCGCGCCAAGCAATTTCAAGCGGGACGCCCCGCCAGCTGCGGGGCTGGGCCCCGCGCCGATCCATGTAGTTTGCCGCGTAGTTGGCCGCTCGTGGCGTTAGGCGTTCGATTGGGAGAGCTGCACGGCGCCCGACCAAAGGTGCCAATACGGGACCAAGAGCCAATCCTGCCGCTCTGGCTGCAAACCCGCATCGCGCGTATTGGCGTCAGAAGCGGAAGTGAGCACCGTTTCCCTCCCGCTCCCGTCAGCCACGGTGGCGCAGACCGCCCCGCTGAGCTGGCAGCAAGAGCAGATTTGGCTGCATGGCCAATGGGCGGGCGCGGCGCCCATCTATCAAGAAACGGTAGCCATTCGCCGCCAGGGCGGCTTTGCGGAAGCGCCCTTGCGTTCCATGCTCGCCGCTTGGGTGACGCGCCATGACATTCTGCGCACGACGTTCGTGGCCGGGGCCGATGCGCCCGTCCAGCGAGTCGCCGCCCAGGCCGAAACGGCGCCGCTGTCCATCGCGGACGTCGCCAGCGAAACGGACGCCCTGGCGCTGGCGCAAGCCGATGCGTGCAGCCCCATGGATTTGGCCAATGGTCCGTTGGTGCGCGCCCGCTGGGCGCGGTGGCCCGAGGGGCAATGCCTGTACCTAACGCTGCATCATTTGATCTTCGATGGCGCCACCGTGCGCCAAATCTGGCTGCCGGAATGGGCCCTAGCCTATGGCGCCGGCAGTACGGGAGCGGCGGCGAACGTGGCCGCGCCGGGCTATGCCGAGTACGCCCGCTGGCAGCGCCAGGCGCCCGATGCCGCCGCCGCCGAGCGCGCCGCCGAACACCGCGATTTCTGGCGCCGCCACTTCCAGGGAGAATGGCCGCGACTGGAGTTAGGCGGCGACTCCGCCGCGCCGCGCTTCGCCGCCGTGAGCCGCCGTTTCAGATTGGAGTCGGCCTTGTGGGCGGCGCTGGCCCGCACCGCCTCCGCGGCCCGCGCCACCCCCTTCATGGTCCTGTTCGCTGCCTGCGCCGTGCTGCTCCATCGCCTGGGCGGGCAGGAAACGGTCATCGTCGGCCTTCCCGCCGCGGCGCGGGGCGATCGCCGCTGCGCGCGGCTGGCCGGGCCGATGGTCAACACTCTGGCCTTGCGTTTGGACTGCGGCGGTAATCCCAGCTTTAGCTCCTTCCTGCGCCAGACCCGCGACAACCTGCTGGATGCGTTGGCGCATGAAGAGTATCCCTACGCGCTGGCCCTGCGCGCGGCGCCGGGAGAGAGCACCGCCATTGGCTTGGAAGCGTATCTCTCCTTCCAGCCGCCGGATGACCACCCCGTTCCCGGTTGGGAACTCAGCCATATGGAGGTGGAAACCAGCGTTAGCAAGTTTCCTCTCCATTTCGATCTCGAAGCCGCGGCCCGCGGCGCCGAGGGCCGCTGCCATTGTCAATGCTCGCGGGTGGACGCCGGCTTGGCTACGGCGCTGCCGGAGCATTGGCAGGTGCTGTTGGCCGGCGTGGCCGCCGATGCGGAGCAGCGCCTGGGCGCGCTGCCGCTGCTGTCGGCCGAGCAACGCCGCGCCGTGCTGGCCCTCAGCCGCGGCCCAGAGCCGGCCCTGCCGAACGGCTCGGTGGCCGAGGTATTTGCCCGCCAGGCGGCGGCGACGCCGGAGGCGGTAGCCGTGGTGGCGTTGGAACCCGCCGCGGCGCCGGGGGCCGCGCCGCCCCGCCGCGTGCTGACCTACGCCGCGTTCCAGCACCGGGCCGAACAATTGGCGCGAGGCTTGCGCCGCGCCGGCGTCGTCCCCGGCGACGTGGTGGCCCTGGCGCTGCCGCGTTCGGCGGATACCATCGCCATCTTTTTGGCCCTGCTTGCCTGTGGCGCCGCCTATCTTCCGCTGGAACTCGATGATCCGCCGCAGCGGCGGCAGCGGCAGTGGCAAGCCGCCGGTGCGCGCTGGGTGATCGGAAGCGGCGAGAGCGGCCTGCGCGCGTTGGCGATCGCGGAGTTGATGCACCTCGGCGCCGCCCCCGAAGCCACGCCGCTTCCCGCTGTTCCGCCGGAAGCCATCGCCTACATCATGTGCACCTCGGGCTCGACCGGCGAGCAACTGCCCGTCCGCATTCCCCATCGCGGCATCTTGCGCTTGGTCGCCAACCCCGGTTACGCCCATTTTGGCGCGGACGAAACCTATTTGTTGCTGGCGCCGCTGGGTTTCGACGCCTCGACCTTTGAGATCTGGGCGCCGCTGCTGAACGGCGGCCGCTTGGTGATTCCGCCCCCCGGTCTGCCCACGGCCAGGGAGTTGGGCGATTGGATCCGCCAGGAGGGAGTGACGACGCTGTGGCTGACCACCGCGTTGTTCAACACCGTCATCGAGACCGCGCCCCAGGCGCTGGCGCCGTTGCGGCAGGTGCTCACCGGCGGCGAGGTGATGTCGCTGCGCCACATCCGCCAGGCGCGGCAGTTGCTGCCCGGCGTGGCGCTGTTCAATGCCTATGGGCCGACCGAAAACACCACGTTCACCACGATGCACCCGGTCGCCGGCGCCTCCGGCCCCATGCCCCTCGGTCGTCCCATCGCCCATTCCCAAGCCTATGTTGTGGACCAATATGGCGCACTGGCTGCCGCCGGCGCCGCCGGCGAGCTGTGGGTGGGGGGACTGGGCTTGGCAGCGGGTTACGTCGGCGGGCTGGCGGCGGAACGCTTCGTCCCTCCCAGCTGGCTGGGCGGTGAACGGCTGTTCCGCAGCGGCGACCGCATGCGCTGGGAAAATGGCGAGCTGGCTTTTCTTGGCCGCCGCGATCAGCAGATCAAGCTGCGCGGCCTGCGCGTTGAATTGTCGGCGCTGGAAGCGCATCTGGCCCGGCAGCCCGGCGTGCGGCAGGTGGCCGTACTAGCCTCCGGCGCCGGCGCCGACCAGATGCTGACCGCCTTCGTCGCCGCGCAGGGCACCACCGCCGAGGTCTTGCGCGCCCGCCTCGCCGCCGAGCTGCCCGCCGCCGTCATCCCCACCCGCTGGGTGATTCGCCCCGAGCTGCCCTGCCTGCCCAGCGGCAAACTGGATCGCCGCCTGCTGCCCGCCCTGGTTCCCGCGCCGCGGCATGAACTGCCCGCCGCGCACGCAATGTCGCCCCGGGAAGAGCAACTGCGCGCCATTTGGGAGCGTGCGTTGGGGCGCGACGGCATCGGCCGGGAGGAAGACTTTTTCTCCTTGGGCGGGCACTCGCTGAGCGCCCTGCGCATCTGCGCCGAAATGGAACGCCGCTTCGGCCGCCGCCTGCCGCTCGCCGCCCTGCCGGCGTACCGCACCATCGCCGCGCAAGCCGCCTGGCTGGAGCAAGGCGGCGCGGCGGCGCCGGTGGGCGAAAATCCGCGCGCCGTTCCGTTACAAACCGGCGATCCGGCGCGCCCCTGCATTTATTCGGTCGAGGCCGGAGACCGCTTCCTGCGCGTCGCCGAGCAGATGGGTCCCGAGCAGCCCTGGTGGAGCCTGCGCCTCGCCTCGCTGGGCGAGCTGCCGCACCCCAGCCCGATGGCCGCCATCGCCGCGTATCACCTCCGCACGCTGCGGCAGCTCCAGCCAGCGGGGCCCTATTTCCTGACCGCATGGTGCCAAAACGGCGTCGTGGCGTTCGAGATGGCGCGGCAACTCGCCGCCGCCGGGCAGCATGTCGCCTGCCTGGCGTTGATTGATTCCGTCAGTCCCGCCTATTTGCGCCACGTGGGCGGTTTTTGGTGGCCTATCTTTCGTAGCCGTTACGCCTGGCACCAATGGCGCCTGCGGCGCCAAGGCGTCGGCGCGCTGACGGTAAACCACGAGGCTGCGGCCTGGTCCAGCCCCGCCGGCGCCGCCTGGCGCCGCTGGCTGTACCGCTGGCGGCGGCCCGCCGATCCGCCTCGCCTCGGCGAGCCTGCGGCGGTCGTGCAGCACGCTTTGCGCCGCTACCGCCCCGCTCCCTATCCCGGCCGCATCGTGCTGTTCCGCTCGCAGCACCAGATTCTTTCCTCCCGCGGCATGGGCCGGTTTCGCGATCCCACGATGGGGTGGGAGGAATTGGCTGCCGGCGGATTGGACATCCGCGAGATCATGGGCGGCCATACGGAAATCTTCGCGCCGCCGGGCGGCGCGGCCATGGCCCAAGTCTTCGCCCACATCGTCGCGGCGGCGGGCGATCTGCCTTCCGTGGGCTGTGGGCAGGAATCGTCATGATCCCAGACTGGTTGTCTTCCATCGCCGAACATGCGCGGCGGCGTCCGCAAGCGTTGGCCATCTCCGCGGCGGGAGAATCCCTGACCTATGGGGAGTTGGTGGCGCATGCCCAGGGGTTGGCCGCGCGCTTGGCCGCGGCCGGCATGGGACGCGAAAGCCTGGTGGCCCTGGCTCTGCCCAATGGCCTGGCCCGCGCTGCCGCCACGCTGGCGGTGCTCCAAGCCGGCGCCGCATATCTACCGTTGAGTCCCAACGATCCTCCGGGACGCCTGGAGTCGGTGCTTTGGGATTCCGGCGCGGAACTGCTGTTGGCGCCGCCGGAACTGGCCAAGCAACTGGTGGCCGGTTCTTGGTCCACATGGGCCATCCAGGGCCTAGAGGATCTGCCTGCTGCTGGTGGGCCCATTCCCCTGCCGACCGCGGCGCCGGAGGATCTCGCCTATGTGATCTATACCTCCGGTTCGACCGGCGCGCCAAAGGGCGTGGAGATCGAGCACGGCGCTCTGGCGCAGTTGATCGCCTGGCACCAAAGCGAATACCAGGTCACTCCCGCCGACCGCGCTTCGCTCCTCGTCCATCCCTCGTTTGACGCCGCCGTCTGGGAGTTGTGGCCCTATTGGGCGGCCGGCGCCAGCCTGCATGTAGCGCCGCCGGAGGCGCGGCTCGATCCGCGGGTGCTGCGCGACTGGCTGCTGAGCGAGCGGATTACGATTGCGATCGCCGCCACCCCGTTGGCCGAAAAGCTGATCACGCTGCCCTGGCCGGCGGAGACGCCGCTGCGGGCCTTACTGACGGGCGGCGATCGGTTGCGCCGCCATCCGCCCGCCGGGCTGCCATTTTCCCTGGTCAATCATTACGGACCGACGGAAGCCACCGTCGTCACCACCTATGGTTCCGTTCCGCCAGAGGGTGATGGACTGCCGACGATCGGCCGCCCGGTGCCTTATCTGGAGGTCCGCATCTGCGCTGGCGACTTGGCCCCTGTCGCGGCCGGCGCCGCGGGGGAACTCTGCATCGCCGGCGCCGCGCTGGCCCGCGGCTACCGCCGCGACCCCCGGCTGACCGCCGAACGCTTCGTCATGGAGCCAGCGACGGGACGGCGGTGGTATCGCAGCGGCGATTGCGCCCGCTGGCGCGCGGACGGCGCGCTGGAGTTTCTGGGCCGGGCCGACCGGCAGGTGAAGATCCGGGGCTGGCGCATTGAGCCCGCCGAGATCGAGCGCCAGCTCATCGCCCATCCCGCCGTCGCGGCCGCCATCGTCGAAGTGGCGGCTCCCAGCCGTGGTGATCCCGCGGCGGATCCCCGCTTGGTCGCCTATCTGGCGGCTTGCGGTGGCGAGCGTCCCGGGCTGGCGGCGATGCGCGCGTTTCTCCGCTCCGTGCTGCCGGAGCCGATGCTGCCCTCCGAGGTCCGCTGGCTGGCGGAGATGCCGCAGACGGCGCAAGGCAAATGGGATCGCGCCGCCCTGGCCACGGCGCCGGTGCTGCCCGCCGACGATGCCGGCGAGCCAGTGGCGGCGGCAGCCCTCAGCCCCACGGTCGCGGCGCTGGCGGGCATTCTGGCCGAAGCGCTGGGCGCCGAAAACGTCGGCCCGGATCAAGACTTTTTCCTGCTCGGCGGTCACTCCTTGCTGGGCGTGCAATTGATCGCCCGCGTGCGCGAGGAAATGGGCGTCGCCCTGCCCCTGCGCGCCATCTTCGACCATCCCACCGCCGCGCGCCTGGCGGAGGAAATTGACCGGCGTCGCGCGGGAGACGCGCTGGAGGCGGCCCGCTAATGGCCGCCACCGATATTGCCGCCGAGCGGCTGACGCTGACCCGCCTGCTGGATCCCGCGGTGCTGGCCGATCCCTATCCGCTCTACGCCCGGCTGCGGCGGGAAGTCCCGGTGCATTGGGACCCCTACCTCCATGCCTGGGTGGTGACCCGATACGACGACGTCATCACGGTTCTCCGGCAGTTCTCCGCCGCCCGGACGCCGAAGCCGGAGCAACTGGCGGCGATCGGCTTGGGCGAATTGTCGCCGGTGGCGGCGGTGCTGGTGCGGCAGATGCTGTTCCTCGATCCGCCGGCCCACACCCGCATCCGCGCGCTCGCCGCCCAGGCCTTCACCCCGGGCCGCGTGGCGGCGATGCGCTCCCACATTCGCGGCCTGGTCACCCGCCTGCTGGCGCCGCCCGCGGCCATTGGCCGCATCGAGGTCATCGCCGACCTGGCCGCGCCGCTGCCCAGCATCGTGACCGCGGAGATGCTTGGGGTGCCGGCGGAAGACCACGGGAAGCTGAAAGCCCTTTCGGCGGAGTTCGCCGGCATCCTTGGCAACTTCCAGCACAACCCCGATCGGATCGCGCGCATGCTGCATGCCGTCGAAAGTCTGACGGCCTACTTCCATCGCCACATTGCCGCCCTGCGCTCCGGGCGGGACCAGCGCAGCGGGCTGGTCGCCTCGTTGCTGGCGGCCGAGGTGGATGGCGACCGTCTGAGCGAGGAAGAGGTGGTTGCGAACGCCATCATCACCATGGTGGGCGGCCAGGAGACCACCACCAATTTGATCGGCAACGGACTCTTGTCGCTGCTCCGTCATCCCGCCGAATGGGTCCGTCTGCGCTCCGACCCCAGCCTGGTTCCCACGGCGGTCGAGGAACTGCTGCGCTACGAAAGTCCCAGCCAGCACACCGCCCGCTTGGCCCCCGCGGACCTGGAGCTAGGTGGGCGGCGGATCCGCCGCGGGCAAGCCGTCGTTGCGGTAATGGCCGCTGCCAACCGCGATCCCGAGCAATTTCCCGATCCCGATCGCTTGGATCTCAATCGCCAGCCCAATCACCATGTCGCCTTCGGTTGGGGCGCGCATTTCTGTTTCGGCGCGGCGCTGGCGCGCATCGAGGGCCAGGAAGCGCTGCGCGGCATGGTTGCCGCGTTTCCCCACTTGGCATTGACGGCGGAGCCGTTGGTCTGGCGGCCCAACCTCGCACTCCGCGGCCTGGAAGCCCTGCCGCTGGTGGCTGCCGGCAACGGTGCGCCCTAGCCGTGGCGGCAGCATCGCTCCGCGCGGGCCGGCGCCGCGGCGAATGCTAGCATCAACCCATGGCGGATACGGACGTACGCGAGGCGGTGCGGCAGCGTTACGGTGCGGCGGCGCAGCGGGTGAGCGGCGGTCAGAATAACGGTTGTTGCGGCGCGGCGGCCAGCGAAGGCGGCTGCGACCCCATTACCTCCAATCTTTATGACGCTGAGCAGTTGGCCGGCATGCCGGAGGCGGCGGGACGGGCCTCGCTCGGCTGTGGCAATCCCACGGCGCTGGCGGATCTCCGGCCGGGCGAGGTGGTGCTGGATCTGGGTTCCGGCGGCGGCTTGGACGTGCTGTTGTCGGCGCGGCGAGTGGGGCCCGGGGGCAAAGCCTATGGTCTGGACATGACCGACGAGATGCTGGCGCTAGCGCGGGAGAATCAAACGCGCGCCGGCGTCGCCAACGCCGAGTTCCTCAAAGGCCACATCGAGGAGATTCCTTTGCCTGACGCCAGCGTGGACGTGATCGTTTCCAACTGCGTCGTCAATCTATCCGCCGGCAAGGACCAAGTGCTGCGTGAAGCCTTCCGCGTGCTGCGTCCCGGCGGCCGCCTGGCCATTAGCGACGTGGTCAGCCGCGGGGCGGCGCCCGCGGCGGTTCGGCGCAGCTTGGAGTTGTGGGTGGGCTGCATCGCCGGCGCATTGGAGGAACGCGACTGCCGCGCCAAATTGGCCGCTGCGGGATTCGCCGCGATCACCATCGAATCCACGCGGGTCTATCGCGTTGCGGACGCGCGCGAATTCCTGGCTGGCCAGGGCTGGGACGTGGACGCCATCGCCGCGCAAGTGGATGGGCTGTTTTTCAGCGCCTTTATTCGCGCCGCCAAGCCTGCAATGCCGCAACGGGCCTAGGCCGAAAATGCCGGGCAGGGCGGCGGCGGGAAGCGCGCGAAGGCGCGGGTGGTCCGCCCAATCGGGGGAATTGACGCGCGCCGCCGCGGCGTTTCATTCTCGCGGCAATGGTCAACGCCGCCCCATCCAGCCGCCCAACTCCGGCCGCCGCCGAGACGGTACGCATGTGCGGTGTGGGCGGGCCAGACCGCGCGGACGGCCGCGGAGCGGACGCACGCGCAGCGGACGCACGCGGAGCGGACGCATATGATCGGTGGCGCGCGCAGCTCGCGGGCAGCTGGCCCGAATTTCTCGCTCGCCGGCAAGCCGCACTGTGCGCCGGCGGACCGGCAGTGGCCGCGGCGATCACGCACGCATTGCTGACGACGGTGCTCGGCTGGCGCAGCGAGGAGATCTGCCGGCAGAATCGGCCGGCGGGGCCGGCACCCGCTGCTCCGGCACGGGCGGAACGGGGTAACGCCATGGCGGATGCCGCGGGCGGGCGCACCGCCGAGCCGATCTGGGAACTCGCCGCTTCGCGGCTGCGCATGCCGAGTCCAGCGCCTGCGGAAACCTGGACCGCCTTCCTGGTTGGCATCGGCAACGGACGGGAGCGCTGCGTGCTGGCGATCTCCAGTCCGGGCGGGATTCCGGTGCGGCAAACGGGACGCTGCCTTGCGATGCAGGCGGCAGCGCAGCGCGCCCGCGTGTTGGGTATCGGCCACGCCGGAGTTTGCGACGGCGGATTGTTCTACCTCGAAGACGGCGATGGCGGCTCGCGGCGGGCGCGCCTGCGGGTTTGGCTGGGGCAGACGAGCGCGCCGGGGGAGCTGTGGTGGGCGACACCGATGGGCATGACGCAGCCGGTGACGCCAACGCAGGCGGCACTCGTCTTTCCGCCGGCCGGCCCGGCGGCGGGCAGCGCCCAGGCGGATGGTTCCGGGAGCGCCGGGTTGGCGGCAGGCGCGCAACTGCATCCGCGGCTGCAATTGCCGGCCGCATGTTTCGCCTTTGTGGGCGATCCCATGCGTCCGGCGACCTGGAAGCTGCCCTACCGCCGCGCCGATGGCCGCGCCGATCTGCGTCGGCTGATCGCGGCGGCGCATCACGCGGCGGCGTCGCTGGCGACCCCGATCCGGGGCGGGGTGCCTTACGGCGAACTGCCGGTGATTATCCACCGCCTCGCCGATGCCGCGCGCGAACTGGGCCAACTGCCACCGGCCAATTGCCACCCCTCCGGCGTATTCCAGCGGCTGGCCGCCGCCGAGCGTCGCTGTCGCGGGGTTTCGCCGCCGCGCATGGGGCCTGACGGGGCGCCGAGCCTCCCAGCCGTTGGTTCGGGCGGTGCAACGCGCCGGGCTTCCGGCTGCTGAGCTGCCGCGAGGTCGCTTTTTCCCTTCGGCACGGCCGCTTTCCGCGGATTTTTGCGGCTAACTATGTAACATCGCTCATCGTTTATTTTCAATCGGTTGCAGGCGAAAATGTTACGTTTTTGCATTCCCGTGACGGGCCTCCCGCTGGCCGCCGCACAACTGGTTTTGCGCCGGCGGCCGCGATGGCGATGGCTGGCGGCGACGCCACAGGGGCGAGGCAGCGGCACGAAAGGCAGCAGCGCGAAAGGCAGCGGCACGAAAGGACGACGCCACGGTGTGGGGCCTTACCGAAGCCGCTTAGACGCAGCGCTGGCGAGACGAGTTGTCCAGAAGTGGGAAGAGTAGGGGCCGGCGCGCGGCGCGGCGTCGGGGGCTGCTAGGCGGGAACGCGGGTCAGCGCGCGGCGGAGCAGGGAAGTGAGGGAGACGCCGGCCCAAACGGTTTCCATCAGTAGAAATCCCCACTGCCGCATGACCACGGCGGAGACGGCGAGAATGGCGCTGCCGATGAAGTTGAGCAGCAAATAGGAATAGGCGTGCGGCTTCATGGTCCCGGTTTGGCTGAGCGCGAAGGCGATCAAGACCAAGATCGCGCCAGTGAGTTGAAAGGCTTCGTTCATGGTGGTGGCTCGGAGGGCGCCAGGACGATTTTCGGCTCCGGACGCTGTTGCCTCAGTTTGCACCACCGGAGGGCGCGGGGCGGAGCCGCCCAGTTCCCGAGGGCCCACGCAGCGCGGCGTGCGCTGCGGCGGCTGGGCGCGGAGTGGCTGCGGGTGCTCGGCGGGGACGCGAAGTTACCGGCAGCGCCTGGCGGGGCACCGGGCAGGGTGGTAGGCGCGCTGGCGAGATGGGCCGAGCCCTGCGGGAGTGAGCACACCGCTCGGTCTGCCGTCGGCCTGGCGTAATCGATATCTGAGGCAATCGCCGGCAAATGGCGGCACCGGCGATCCGGCGGGATGCTCCCCCTTTTGATCCGAGTAAATGTTGGAAATTCAATGATTTGCACCGAAGCTATGCGGGATGGCGGACGGGCGGCGCGGTGGCGAAATAATTTTTGAAAAAATACTTGACAGTATTACAATCATGTTTTTATTATTTTAGTGTAGTCAGATTCTCCGTTGGAGGAACCACCATGACCACGTTGCTCAACCTGGATTTTCCGTTTACCGCTCTGGATGGATTGTTTGCTCCGCGGCTTCGGCCCGAGACGGCGACGGTGGAATGGACGCCGCGCACGGCGATTCACGAAGGCGAGCACGAGTTCACGCTGGAGTTGGATGTGCCGGGCGTGCAGCAGCAAGACATCGAATTGCAGTTGGAGCAGAACCAGCTGACGATTCGCGGCGAGCGCAAGCCTTCGGCGGCGCTGGACAGCTACCGCCGAGTCGAGCCCAGCTTTGG
>DAHVCP010000040.1 GCA_027314025.1 Acidobacteriota bacterium | reverse complement strand
ACCCGCGCCGCCAATCGCCCCGCGGGGCGCGCCGGGCGGCGATCGCCCTGGCCTGCGCGGCCGGCGCCGCCTGGCTAGCGGCCTGCGCCCAAGTCGGCCCACCGCAGCCCCCCAGCGCCAACCTCCCCGCCGCTCCCGCCGCCTTCCATATCCGCCGCCTTGGCGCGCAACTGGAACTGCGCTGGACCGCCCCCCAGCAAACCACCGACGGCGTCGCCCTCCAGGGCGCGATCACTCCCTGGCTTTGCCTCTGGCCCGGCGGCGGCGCCGCGGCTCCGCCGCGGCATGTCCCCTGCCCGCGCCGGCTGCGCGTTGGCCCGGCGGAGCCGCCCGGCGGCAGTGGCGGCGCCAGGCTCCGCCTGCGCGAGCTGGCGCTGCGTTTGCCGGGCGTTCCTCCGCTGCCCGCCACCGCGCCGCGCAATTTTCATCTCGCCTTGCTCTTCGCCAATGACGGCGGGCGCTTTGGCGCCCGCTCCCGGTTCCGGCTGATTCCGGCAATGCCCGTCGCTCCGCCGCCGGTGTGGCTGCCGGTGCGCCTGGATCGCCGCGGGATCTTGCTGCGCTGGCGTTCCCCGGCCCCGAGCCGCGTGCGCATCGAGCGCCGCCGCCTCGGGACGATTCCCCCCAACGGTCCCGCGGCGGCGGCAACCTCGGCTCCGGCCGCCGCCGCCCAGGGGACGGCGGTCGCGACGCACCGCGCGGGCCGCTCATGGCGCGCCGTTGCGGATGTCTCCACCGGCGTCGGCCAGTGGCTCGACCGGCACATCTCCTGGGGCGAAATCTATGGGTATCGCCTGTACAGCCTGGCGGGCCATGGAGTGGAGGAGGTCACCAGCACCGCCTCGCCGGTCCTGACCGTTCCCGCCCGCAATCTGTTTCCGCCGGCCCGTCCCAGCGAACTGGAGTCCGTCGTCTCTCCGCCGGCGCGGCCCGGCGCGCCCTATCTGGTCGCGCTTTCCTGGCTGCCCTTGCCGCCGGCGCCGCCGGTCACCATCGCCGGCTACAACATGTACCGGCGCCGCATCGCCGCTCCCTGGCGCCGTTTGAACGCCTCGCTCCTGCTCACCCCCGCCTTTTCCGATGCCGCTTCCGCTCCCGCGGGCACGCGGTGGCAATACGCCGTGACCGCGGTCGCCGCCAGCGGCGTCGAAGGCCCCAAATCCGCCCCCGTTACTGTCCGCCTCCCACCCGCGAACCCCTAGCCGCGCCGCCGGCAAGAAACAGGCGTCCCTCCGTTTCCGCCGCCCAGAGGGCGGTGGCCCGCAGCGCGGGAGCGAGCACGCCGGCAGGATGCCGGCGCTCCCAGGGAACCCCTACCCCACGCCTGGCCGCACGTGGGGTATGCCTCCGGCTTGCGTGCGGCCGCGCTCCGCGCGGCCGGCGCGGCGTGGAACCGGCTTCCGCCCCAGCCCTGTGCCCGGCGCGTGGGACCGCCATCCGCCTGCCCGTTTCCGCCGCCCAGAGGGCGGTGGCCCGCAGGGCGGGGGCGAGCACGCCGGCAGGATGCCGGCGCTCCCAGGGAACCCCTACCCCACGCCTGGCCGCACGTGGGGTATGCCTCCGGCTTGCGTGCGGCCGCGCTCCGCGCGGCCGGCGCGGCGTGGAACCGGTTTCGGCATGCGCGGGGCCTGCTTTCGTCATTCCCGATTTCCGGCGGTTTACTTATCCGTCATCCCTTGCTTAAATGGCCCCATGCGGCCTACCGGGCCCATTCCGCCCGCTCCGCCGGCGCTGACCGCGCTGCTGGTTCTACTTTTGCCGCTGTCCCTGGCGGCGCAGATGGACGCGCCCGCCGCCATGCAAATGCTGCTGCGGCGAGTGGCGGCCAATGAGGTGCGGTTCGAGCGCGCCCGCGGCAACTACACCTATCGCCAGGACTTTTCCTTCTTCGCCTACGACCGTAACCACAATCCCGGCGGCTATTACCGGGTCTCCACCGACATCACCTTCACCCCCGGCGGCCGCCGGTTCCAAAAGAACATTCACGGCCCGGTCAACGCGCTGAAGATCGTTCGCCTCACCGGGAAGGATTTCGTGGATTTGCGCCGTGTGATTCCGCTGGTCCTCACGCCCGCCAAGCTTTCCCAGTATCAAATCCGCTATCTTGGCCCCGCCATCATCGCCCTGCACGACGATCAAGGCCGCCCCACCACCCGCCGCCTGCGGACACAGGTCTTCCATCTCTCTCCCCGGCAAATCTGGCCCGGGCAGCGGTATTTTCAGGGCCAGATTTGGGTGGACCCCAAGACCGACGGCATCGTCCAGCTGCGCGGACGCCCGGTGCCGCAGATTCGCCGCTGGGTGCACGGCCGGCAGGAGGAAAACCTATTCGGCCGCTTCACCACGTATTTCGCCCGTATTGACGGCCGTTTCTGGTTCCCGGTGTACACGCAAGGCGACGACTGGCTGGGCTTTATTGGCGCCCCCGTCGAGATGCAGGAATTCGTCCGCTTCCGCGACTACCAACGGTTCGGCACGACCAGCTCCTTCACAGTCGTCGGTCCGGCGCACCAGCCGCCGCATTGAGGCGCGGGCCTATTCCGGCATCACCTTCAGGTCTGGCGGAAGTTTCAGTTGGGCTTCCGTCGCCGCCTGCACGTCATCCACGGTCAGCCCCGCCGCGATCTCCCGCAGTTCCAGCCCGGCGGGGGTGACGGCGAGGAACGCCATCTCGGTCACGATGGCGTGGACCACGCCCACGCCGGTCAGCGGCAGGCGGCAGCGGCGCAAAATCTTCGGCTTGCCGCCATGCGTGGTGTGCTCCATGGCGATATAGACCCGGCGGGCGCGGGCCACCAAATCCATTGCCCCGCCCATGCCCTTGATCATCTTGCCGGGAATCATCCAATTCGCCAGATCGCCCTTCTCATCCACCTCCATCGCCCCCAGCACCGCCAGGTCAATGTGCCCGCCGCGAATCATGGCGAAGGATTCCGCGCCGTCGAAATACGCCGCCCCCGGCAGCGCTGTAATCGTCTCCTTGCCGGCGTTGATCAAGTCGGCGTCTTCCTCGCCGGGCAGGGGATAGGGCCCGATGCCCAGCAGCCCGTTCTCCGATTGCAGCACCACCTCGATGCCTTCGGGCACGAAGTTGCTGATCAGCGTGGGCAGCCCGATGCCGAGGTTGACGTAATAGCCGTCGCGCAGCTCCCGCGCCGCGCGGCGCGCGATGCGCTCCCGCTTTTCCAGTTCGGTCATCTCCGCCAGCGCCTTCATTGCCGCCCCCGGATCTCCGCTTCGGGCAGCCGCGTCGTGCGCCGCTCGATCGGCTTGCGGTATTGGCTGCCCAAAAGAATGCGGTGCACATAGATGCCCGGAGTCACCACCGTCTCGGGGTCGATTTCTCCCACCTCGACCAGTTCCTCGACTTCGGCGATGGTGACCTTCGCGGCGGTGGCCATGATGGGATTAAAGTTGCGCGCCGTGGCATGGTAGGTCAAGTTGCCCCAACGGTCGCCGCGCTGGCCTTTGATCAGCGCAAAATCGGCGTGCAGGGCCGTCTCCAACAGATAGCTTTTCCCGCCGAAGTCGCGCGCCTCCTTGCCCTCGGCCACCGTGGTGCCGACGCCCGCGGGGGTATAGAAGGCGGGGATGCCCGCTCCCGCCGCGCGGATACGCTCCGCCAAGGTGCCCTGCGGCAACAACTCCGTATCCAACTCGCCGGAGATGACCTTGGCCTCGAAAATGCTGTTCTCGCCGACGTAACTGGAAATGATCCGGCCGATCCGCCCCGCCGCGAGCAGGACCCCGATGCCCTCGTGGTCGGTTCCGGCGTTGTTGCTGATGACGGTCAGTCCGCCCACGCCGCGCCGCGCCAGCGCGGCGATCAGGTTCTCCGGATTCCCGCACAAGCCGAAGCCGCCGATCATGACGCTGGCGCCGGCGGGAATGTCCGCCACCGCCGCGTCGGCCGAAGCCACCCGCTTGTCCATGCCCTTAGCCTACCAGCTTGGCTCCGGGCTGCCGCTCGCCGCGGCCTCGGCGCGAAGGCTCAACCCGGCCGTTGCCGAATTCCTATTGGTGTTTGTGCTTTTTTCTGATGCCAAACAGGCGGGCAAAAAAGCCGCGTTTGTGCTTTTTGGCTTTGGCCGCAGGGGGCGTTGGCGGAGGCAGGTTTCGCACCGTCGGCGCCGCCTGGGCCGTGCCGACGGCGGCGTTGGCGCCGGCGGTATTCGCCGGAACCGCGGGCGCCGCTTGTGGCGGCGAGGGCTGGCTGGGAACCAAATGGAAGAAGCTGAAGACCCGCCGCGCCACGCTTGTGGGGCTGGTGGGCATCGGATGCAGCTCGCAGTAGACGGTTGGCTGCGTGCCGGCAATGAAGTAATCCATCCGCGACTGCGGGCAATCGGGCGTCGCCACCTGCTGGCTCTGGGGGTCAATGCGCTCCTGCACGATGCCCGGCGGCGGCCGAAAGGCGTGGAAGTCGGCGTACTGCGGCATGGCCACGGCCCGCTTCATGAAATCGGTCCAGATCGGCAGCGCCGAATGCGCGCCCTGCGCATGGAGCACGTCGTAGTTGTTGTAGCCGACCCAAACCAGGCATTCCAAATTGCTCGTGTAGCCGACGAACCAGCCGTCGTTTTCCGTGCCGGTCTTGGCCGCCGCCGGCGCGGTGAAGCCCATTTCCCGCGCCCGCACGCCGGTGCCCTCGCTGAGCACGGCTTCCAGCAGATTGGTGGTCAAGAACGCCACGCGCGGATCCAGCAACTGGCGCGGATTGGGCAGTTCCCGGTCCACCACCTCGCCGCCGGCCGACTGCACCGAGTACCACATATGCAGGTGCACCAGGCTGCCGTGGTTGGCGAAGATGGTCCACGCCTGCGTCATCTGCCAGGGCGATTCGGCGTAGGTGCCGATGGCCATCGAAGGGGTGGGCAGGATGCCGGTCAGCCCGGCCCGGCGGGCCAGCATCGCCACGCGCTGGTAGCCGACCATGTCCGCAAGAGCGATGGTGGCGTTGTTCAGCGAGTGCGCCAGGGCCTCGCGGATCGGAACCCGGCCGTAGTATTCCTCGCGGAAATCGTGCGGGGCATAGCCGCCCTGGAAGATAGTCGGCTCATCGTCCAGCGTCGAAGCTTGGGTGATCAGCGGCTGCTCGCCGTCCAGAGCCGTGTTCAGCGCGGCGGCGTAGACGAAGGGCTTGAAGATGCTGCCCGTCGGCCGCGGGGACAAAACGTGATCCAGCTGGCTGCGGGCGTAGTTGGTGCCTCCGATCAGCGCCTTGACGGCGCCGGTGTGCGGATCCACGGCGATGAGCGCCACCTGCGGCTCCGGCCCTTTTTGCACCACCGTGCGCCAGCGCCCGTGCACCAGCACCCGCCGCGTGCGCCGCTGGCGCAGCAGCGCCTTCAGCTGCTTCATCCCGTTCTGCACCGCCGTGGCCGCCGCCCGCTGCAGGTCAGGGTCCAGGGTGGTGTAGACGTGATAGCTTTGCGTCTCCAGCGCCTCCTGCGGCAGGTCGCGTTGCAGCTGCTGGCGCACTAGATCCACGAAATAAGGTGCGTCGCTGACCTCGACGCTGGCGGGGTTCAACCGGATCGACGTTTTCAGCGCCGTTTCCAATTGCGTCCGGCTGATCCAGTGCGTGATGTACATGGCGTGCAGCACTTCATTGCGGCGCACCATCGCCCGATGCGGAAACACGAACGGCGTCAGGCGGTTCGGCCCTTGCACCAACCCGGCCAGCAGGGCGCACTCCGGCAAGGTCAGCTTGTCCACCGGCACGCCAAAATAGGCGCGCGCCGCTTCGCCAAAGCCGCGGATGGTGTACGTGCCGCGCTGCCCCATGTACACTTCGTTGGCGTAGAGCTCGAAGATCTGCTGCTTGGTCATGCGCTGCGACAGCTCGAAGGCGATCACCGCCTCCTCCAGCTTGCGGCGCCAGGTCTTGCGCGGCGTCAGGAAGAAGTTACGCGCCAACTGCATCTCAATGGTGCTGGCGCCCTGGTCCAAGCGGCCGCGGCGCAGGTCGTTGTAGGCGGCGCCGAGGATGCGCCAATAATTGAAGGCGCCGTGGTGGAAGAAGGATCGGTCTTCGATCGCCAGCACGGCCTTGACCAGCAGCGGCGGCAGATCGGAATACTTGAGCAGCCGCCGCTTATCGCGGTGCTGGCCGAACAGGGTCGTCAGCACCTCCGGCTCCAAGCTGTATTCGCTCAGCGCCTGCTGGTTCTGCGGGTCGGTGATGGCGACGATCTGCCCGTGGCTGAAGGTAACCCGCGCCGGCTGGGGGGAATAGAAAGACTCCGGGCCGGGTTCGATCTCGATGCCGGTGCTGGTGAGCTTGTAGCGTCCCACCGGGGACGGCAGGGTATCGCTGTAGTTGGCCCGCTCCAACTCCTTGGCCACTTGGCGGGCGGAAATCGCCTCGCCCAGGAAGATGGTTTGCGGCGCCGCGTAGAGGACGGTCGGGCGGTGAAATATGGGTCCGTTGAGGCGGGCGTCTATGATGCGGGCGTAACGGTCGTAGTAGTGCAGCACCATCCCGCCGACCACCACGCAGGCGATCAGCAGCAGCGCGATCACCACCTTCGTGGCCGGGTGCAAAAGTATGCGCACCCATCGCCGCGTTTTGACCTTAAGCTTCACGCCGACCCCCCAGGAGCTACTTTCAGAATAGCCCAGGCCCGCCACCGAAATCAGCCCGTCGGCGCACCTTGCGGGCTGCCGCCGGGCGCTCGTCGCGGGCGCGGTCCTGGGCGCCACCCGGGCCATGGTGGCAACCGCCCGCCGCTTCCCGGGGGTAGACTGTAGGCGACGGCACGATCGGCGGCGACTGTATGGCCAAAACTCTTCGTATCCGCTGTCCAGACTGCGGCGCCACGTTAAATGTGGACGCCAAAACCGGCGCGGTCCTCAGCCATGAGCGGCCCGCTCGCCGGGCCGCCGGATTGGACCTGGGCCAAGCCTCGGCCCAGTTGCGGCGGCAAGAAGACGAGCGCAACCAGCGCTATGCCGAGGCGGTCGAGCAGCACCGGCATCGCGACCGCATCCTCGGACAAAAATTCGACGAGGCCGTGCGGCGGGCCCGGAAGGATCCCAACCTGCCGTTGCCGCCGCGCGACATTGACCTCGACTGAGACTCTGCTGCAGCCGGTGTCCCGCGGGCTTCAGCCCGCCGCCCGGGCAGCGAACGTAGGATAGCCGTCCTCGGCTGTCGCCCACGTTCCGGCTGTCATTCCCGCCCCGGCTGTCATTCGGCGCTGGCGACGAATACGCCCGGGATTCCCCATGCAGGCGTCTGTGGCTCGGGGGCTGCCGGCTTGAGCCGGCAGTTACGCCCCGCCGTCGGCGCGCCGCCCAGAACCAGGCGGCTGACCGGCCGCAGGTTCACAGCAGCGTGGCGTCAAAGTCGGATTCCGCAGCCGGCGGCATACGGCGGGCTTCGCCCCCCAAGAAGTGGCGCAACTCGTCCTCATCGGCAAAGTAATTTCGCACCAGCCGTTCCACGGCGGCGACGCGCATCTGGTGGCGGCCGACCAGGGCGCGGAAGCGCAGCGGCCGGCCCTTGGCGGCGGCGGCCACGACGCCCTTTTGGCGCAGGCGCTGGAGCACGGTGAGGACGGTGGTGTAGGCCAAGGGACGGCCCATCTCCGCCAGCGCCTGGCGGAGCTGCGCCGCGGTTCGCCCCGGTCCGGCCGCCGCTTCCTCCGCCCGCCACAACGCCCCCATGCAATCCAGCTCCAACTGCGGCAGTTCCGGACCGTGGGCGGAGGCGCGGCGCTTCTCGGCGCGGGCGGGGCCGGGCCGTTTGCCGGCGCCTGCCGCGCCGCCGTTGGCGGTCACTTCTTGCCCTCGCGCAGCGCCGCTTGCAACCGCGCCGCCTTGTGCGCCAAATCTTCCGGCGGCCCCGGCGGCGTGAGCGTCCAGGGCGCGACCGGATCCGGCGCCGCCAGCCAGCGGTCCAGGCGCAGCACCGGCCGCCCAAGAGAATAGTTCATGCCGGTCCAGTCGCCCGGCAGCGATTGCTCCCGGCCGTACTGTTCCGCCATCGCCTGCATCTTGGAATCCAAATCATCCAGCGCGTGCAGCAGCAAGGCCTCCGGGAACATGGGCAGCTTGGGCGAACCGAATTCGTAATGCCCGTGATGGCTGAGGATCAGATGCTCCAGCACCACCTGGAGGCGGCGGGGAAACTCCGGCATGCGGGCCAGATGGCGGTGCAGAATCTCCAGCGCCAAGGTCATGTGCCCGAGCAACTGCCCCTCGCTGGTGTAGGCGAACGAGCGCACGTAGCTCAATTCGCCGATCTTCCCCAAATCGTGCAGGACGATGCCGGCGATGAGCAGGTCGGGGTTGACCTCCGGGTAGTTGGGCGCGATCATCCGCGCCGCGCGGCACAGCGAGCGGACGTGCTGCAACAGCCCGCCGAAAAAGGCATGGTGCAGGGTCTTGGCCGCCGGGGCCCGCTGGAAGCGCGGCCCGATCTCGGGGTCGTCGAGAATGGCCAGCAGCAGGGCGCGCAGCGGCGCGTCGGCGACCGCCGCGGCGTAGCCGCGCACCTCGGCGAACATCTCCGCCACGTTTTCCGTGGTCGCGGGCAGATAATCCGCCAGCGTGATCTCGGCTTCCTCCAGCCGCCGCAGGCGGTGCACCTGCAACTGCGGGCGCTCGCGGAACAGCACGACGGTGCCTTGCACCTTGACGAAGTCGTCGCGCTCGAAGGTGTCCTGGACGGCCTCGACGTTGTCCCACATCTTGGCGTCGAGTTCCCCGCTGCGGTCGGCCAGCACCAGCGAGAGGTAAGGCTCGCCGGACTTTTTCTGCCGCACTTCCTTCTGCTTGACCAAGAAAGCGGTCGTCACGCGTTCTTCCGGCGCCAGCTCCGCCGCGAAGCGCGACTTCATCGGCTCGGCCGCCGCCACCGCCGTCTGTCCCGGCGCCGCTTCCGCTCCGCGTCCGTCCATGCTTGCCTCCGCCGTTTAGCTGACTCCGAAGCCGCTGCCGCCGCCCGAGGTCTTGTGGTGGATCTTCTTGGGCAGATCCTGGGGCAGCACGCGCATGAAATGGGTGATGTTCACCCCCGGGTTTTTGCCCGCGCCGGTGTCCACGTAGCCCTTGGCGATCTTGATGTAGGCCTTGGCGCGCAGATTTTCCAGATAGGTTTTCAGCTCCGGTTGCAGCAACTGCTCATACACCTGCTGTTCGACCTGCGGCCGGGCCTGGGCCAGGGTTTCCTGGCCGGCGGGATGCTTCGAGTCCACCTTCAGGATCAGATAGCCATTGGCGGTATTGAGGACCGGGGTGACGCCGCCCGCGGGCAGGGCGAAGACGATTTTCTCCAGCTGCGGCGCCAGCGTGCCCTTCTTGAAAAATCCGATGCTGCCGCCCTTGTCGGCGGTGGCGCCGTTGGAGTAGGTCTTGGCCAGCTTGGAGAATTGTTCGCCGCGCGCGGCGCGCTGCTGGACCTGCTCCGCCAGGGTATGCAGCCGCGGCACCGCGGACTTCTTGACGCCCTGGGTGGAGATGAGAATTTCGCTCAGGTCCACGCCGGCGTGGCTGATGAATTGGCTCTTGTGTTTCTCGTAGTACTTGCGCACCGCGCCCGGCGGCATGTCAATGCGCGGCGCCACGTCTTGCTGGATGACCAATTGGGTGAGGATGCCGTGCTTGATGTTCTGGCGAAAATCCGCATAGCTCTGGCCCTGCGCCTGGACCGCCTGGCGCAGCGCCCGCATGGTGGGCAGGTGCATGTTCTGGCGGATCTGGTCCAGTTCGTGAATGGTCTGGGACTCCGCGCTATAGCCCAGGTCGCTGGCGCGCTGCAACAGCAACTGCTGGTCAATCAGGTCGCGCAGCAAGTTTTTCTTTTGCGCCGCCAGTTGCGCCGCCGTCGGCGGGGGGTTCTGCGAGCGCGCATCCACCGAAATTTCTTGCAGCGCCTTGCGGTAATCCACGGTGGTGATGACCTTGTTGTTGATCCAGGCGACGATGGACTCAACCGTCATGGCCCGGGGTTTGCGCGGTGCCGGGTTGGACCGGGGGCCGGGACGGGGGGCGGCGAAGGCGGCGCAGGCCAACGCGGCCGGCAACAGCAGGGTGAAGCGGAGGGAAAGGCGGGACATAAGAAGATTCCTTGGGGGATTTTAGCCCATTACGGCGGCGTCCAGTCGCGGTAGCCGGGCGATGCCCCGGCGCGCCCGTGGGCATCCGCCGGCCGGCGAACCGGGGCCATCAGCCCGCGGCGGCGCGGGTTCTCTTCTCACCTTAACCCTGCCGGAGGGCGGCGCGCCAGCCGCGCTGGGCCGCCGCCCGTCTCGCTCCGCCGGCGGCTAGCGCCGGGCGCGTTGCGCGTAGCCGGTGACCCAGGGGACAAAGCCGTGGACCTGGGTGCGCAGGGTGAACACGGTATGGCCGGCGGCGACATACAAAGTGGAATATCCCGGCCCGCCCCAGGCGAAGTTGGTGGCGCCGTGGGGGAACTGGATGGTGCCGAGATGCTGCCCGGCGGCGTTCCACACCCAAATGCCGCCCGGCCCGGCGACCCAGACGTCGCCGCGGAGATCCACCTTCATGCCGTCCGGAACGCCGCCGGGTCCGCCGGGGCGCAGCGGCTCGACGCCGAAAATGCGGCCCTGGGAGATGCGGCCGGCATGAAAGCGGAAGACGCGGATATTGCGCTGGGCGGTGTCGTTGATATACATGCGCCGCCCATCGGGGGAAAATGCCACGCCGTTGGGCTGGGTGAAGACCTTGGTGAGCAGCCGCAGCCGCCCGTGGCCGCCGAGGCGGTAGACGCCCTGGAAGGGCAGCTCCTTTTTCATGCTCTTGGTCAGGTCCAGCGTCGGGTCGGTGAAATAGAGCGCGCCGTCGGGCCCGAGGACGATATCGTTGGGCGTGTTGAGGCGCCGGCCGCGATAGCGGTCGGCCAGGATGCGATAGGTTCCGTTCGGCCGCACCAGCAGGACGGCGCGCAGGTCGCTGGCGCAGTCCACGAACTGATGGCGGCGGTTGTAGGTGTTGCCGTCCGGATCGCCGAGCGCGATGAAGACGCTTTTTTGCCCGCCAGGGCTGATGCGGTAGATCCGGTTCTGGAGTTCATCGCTGACGTAGACATAGCCGCGCGGCGTCCAGACCGGGCCCTCGGTGAACCCGAAGCCGCTGGCCAGCACATGCAGCCGCGCGCGGGGGCTGATGCGCTGGTCAAAGCTCCGGCGCAGCGCCTGCACTTGGAACGGCCAGGTCTTGCGCGCCGGGAGCTTCGCCGCCGTCGGCGCGGAAGCCGCCGCGGGCTTTGCCGCCAGGGCCAGTCCCGCGAACATCAAGACCGCCGCCGCCATCACCGCCATCCGTCTCCGTTTGCCCATGGCCTTCTCCTTAGAACGCATGGCGGAAGCCTCGGCCTGAACGCCGACGGGAACTGCCGCCAGCGGGCATGATGCCACATCATTCGGTGGCGCGGGCGCCAACGCTGTCGCTCGGCGGGGAAGTGCGGGGTATGCCTCCGGCTTGCGGACGGTCGCGCTGCGCGCGGCCCCGCCGGGCGCGTGGAACCGGCTTCAGCCGGTGTGCTGTGGGCTTTAGCCCGCAGCCACCCCGCCGCCCGGGAGGGCCACGCCCCCGCAGGGCAGGGGCCCTACCCCACGAGAGACGCGACCGCTTCCGGGGGCGCGGGCCGCCGGCCCGCCGGCACTGAGTGCGGACGGGGGTTCGAGCGGTGGGGTATGCCTCCGGCTTGCGGACGGTCGCGCTGCGCGCGGCCCCGCCGGGCGCGTGGAACCGGCTTCAGCCGGTGTGCTGTGGGCTTTAGCCCGCAGCCACCCCGCCGCCCGGGAGGGCCACGCCCCCGCCGCTGGCCGGGCGGGGCGTACGCAGGGCAGAGCCCTACCCGCATGCGCGGTCGCCAGTGGTGGGGGAGGCCTCCGATTGGCGCCTTACTCCGCCGGGAGCAGGTCGGTGAAGATGAACCGCCCGTCGCGGCGTTGCTCGCCGCGGCGGACGGGGATGGGCTGGCGGAGCATGGGGCCGGCGTGCACGAAGCTGTGAAATTCGCCGCGCTCGCCGCAGGGGTCGGCCTCGGGCGGGAGGTCGGCGAGCAGCTCCTGGTCATACTCGCGACCGGCCAGGGCCTCCGGGACCTTCTCGGTGTCTATGCAGGTCAGCGTGGCGCGCAGGCCGGCGGCGACCATCTCCCGCGCCAGCTCCGGCGTGGGCTTGGCCCAGAGGGGAAATAACGGCTCCAGACCGGCCTTGGCCATCTGCCGCTCGCGGTAGGCGCGGACGTCTTCCAGAAACAGATCGCCGAAGGCGACGGCGGTGATGCCCTCGCCGCGGGCGCGGGCGCAGACGGCGGCCATGCGCTCCTCGTATTGCTCATTGCTGCACGGCCAAGGCAGGGGCACGGCCCAGAGCGGCAAGCCGGCGGCGTCGGCTTGGACGCGCATCAGCTCACTGCGCACGGCGTGCATGGCGACGCGGTCGAAGGCTTCATTGAAGGTGGTCAGCAGGGCGACGATCTCGATGCCCGGCTCACGGCGCAGCTCCACAAGAGCCCAGGCGCTGTCCTTGCCGCCGCTCCAAGACAGAAGGATTTTTTTCACGCCATGCCCTGCTGCATCGTGCCCCGCTGCATGCCGCCGCCGCGCTAGCGGCCGGCGCCGGCGGCCTCGACGGCGGCGACGGTTTCCCATTGGCCCGACTGCGCGGAGCGCTCGATGGCGTCGAGGGCGGCGTTGGTTTCCGCGCCGTCGGCGAAATCGGGATGAAATTCGGCGCCGGTGGCGACGGCGTTGAGGAAGTCCGCCATGGCGTTGACGAAGGTGTGCTCATAGCCGAGGACGTGCCCGGCGGGCCACCAATGGGCGATGTAGGGATGGCTGGCGTCGGTGACCATGATGTTGTTCCAGCCTTGCAGGGCGGCGGGCTGGGTGCGGTCGTAGTATTCCAGCTCGTTCAGCCGCTCCAGGTTGAAGCGCATGGAGCCGCGGTCGCCGTTGATTTCAAAGGCGAGGTAATTTTTGCGGCCGGCGGCCAGGCGAGTGACCTCATAGCTGGCGGTGGCTTCGCCGATGCGGCCGATGAAGACGGCGCAATCGTCCACGGTGACGGGAGCGGTTTTGTCAGGCTGGCCGGGCAAGGGCCGGGTGGGGATCATGGTGGCGGTGACGGCGGTCAGCTGGTCCAGGCGGCCGACCAAATGCAGCGAGAGGTCGGCGACATGGGCGCCGAGATCGCCCAGGGCGCCGACGCCGGCGACGGTTTTGTCCATGCGCCACAGGCGGGGGAACAGGGGATCCACCAGCCATTCCTGGAGGTACTGGGCGCGGTAATGGAAGACCTTGCCGAGGCGGTTCTCGGCGATCATCTGCTTGGCCAGGGCGATGGCGGGCACGCGCCGGTAGTTGAACATGACCATGTTCTTCACCTTGGCGCGGCGCGCGGCGGCGACCATGCGCCGGGCTTCCTCCAGGCTGTTGGCCAGCGGCTTTTCGCAGATGACGTGCTTGCCGGCCTCGGCGGCGGCGATGGCGATTTCGGCGTGGGAATCGCCTGGGGTGACGATGTCCACGATGTCAATGTCCTTGCGGGCGATCAAGCGGCGCCAGTCGGTCTCCACCGACTCCCATCCCAGGCGCTTGGCCGCTTCCTCGGTTTTCTCCCGCGAGCGGCCGCAGATGGCCTTGAGGCGCGGCTGGGGAATGCCGGGGAAAAAATGCGGCGCCTGGCGCCAAGCGTTGCTGTGCGCCTTGCCCATGAAGGCGTAGCCGACCATGCCGATGTTCAGTTCCATTGCGTTCCTGTCTTCCGCTTCGTTCCTATACTGCGCCGCGCGGACCGCTCCGCGCGGGTGAATTGTGACACCCCGGCCCGCGCGGGGAAGCCCCGCCGGCGGCGGCGCGCCCGCGAACCGGCCGGGACGCCGACCGGCCCAGGGGCCGAGCCGCTAGGCCCACCAAACCTTGGGACGCGGCTGGCGGATGACCAGATTTTGCAGGAAGGCCGCCGCCTTGGCCAGGCCCTCATCCACGGCCATCAGGCTGTCCTCATGCTCGATGCTGAGCGTGCCGTCATAGCCCACCAGGCGCAGCGTGGAGATGAAATGCGCCCACCACTCGGCGCCGTGGCCGTAGCCGACGGTGCGGAAGATCCAGCCCCGCTCCGGCTCGCGGACATAGGGCTTGGTGTCCAGCACGCCGGTGCGCGGCAGCACGCCGGGGAACAGCTGCGTGTCCTTGGCGTGGACGTGGAAGATGGCCTTCTCGGCGCCGAGGATGCGGACGGCTTCGATGGGATCAATGTTCTGCCAGAAGAGATGGCTGGGGTCGAAGTTGCAGCCGACCATTTTGCCGGCGGCGGCGCGCAGGCGCAGCATGGTCTCCGGCGAATAGGCGACGAAGCCGGGGTGCATCTCGATGGCGATGCGGACGCCGTGGTCGGCGGCGAATTTGCCGTGCTCCTTCCAGAAGGGAATCACTTTCTTTTCCCACTGCCAGGCCAGGGTGTCGCTGTATTCGGGCGGCCAGGGGCAGGTGATCCAGTTGGGGCGGATGTCGCGCTCATGGCCGCCCGGGCAGCCGGAGAAATCAATCACCGTTTCGACGCCGAGTTTCTCCGCGAGGCGAATCACTTTGCGGCTGGTGTCGAGAAACTTGCGGCGGGTCGCCGCGTCGGGGTGCAGCGGGTTGCCATGGCAGCTGAGGGCGCTGATGGTGAGGCCGTGGTCGGCGACCAGGTTTTTTAGATCGCGCAGCTTGCCCGGGGCGGCCAGCAGCGCGGGCGAACAATGCGCCTCGCCGGGATAATTGCCGCAGCCCAGCTCGACCGCGTCTAGGCCGAGGTCCTTGACCCGCTTCAGGGCCTTTTCCAAAGGGAGCTGCGACAACAGGACGGTGAAGAGACCAACTTGCATGCCGGGATTGTACAACCTTGCAATGTTTGGTGGCCAGAGCAAGTCCGCCCGGCGCCGGCCCCGCCGCGCCCAAACCAACGCCCTGCGCGGCCGCGCCTCCCTGGGACGATTCACGAGCGCCTCCCTGGGACGATTCACGGGCGCCTCCCTGGGACGATTCACGAGCGCCCCGCTGGGGCGATGCACGGACGCCTCCCTGGGGGCGCGGACGGCTCGTCCGCATCTGGCAGCGTCCCGCCAACGGCCGGGCTTCCGCCCTGCGTGCGCCCCGTCCCGCCATCGGCGGGGCCGTCGCCCTCCGGGGCGGCGGCAGCGCGCCCGCTCCCCCGCCTAGGGCGCGCGGAAGAAGGCCGCGGCTCGCCTCATCAGCGGAGCGGCCCCACCCCAGCGACGCGCGGGCGGGGTCGCGGCGGGCTGTAATGGCGAGGAAAATCCGCTGGCGGCGGCAGGAATTTCGGCGGGGTGATGGGCGGCGAGCGATGCCCTGGGCGCCCTTTTTTGCGCCGGAGCTTTCGGGGCGGGAGCGGGACGACGGCGCAGGGGGTCGGTCGCTTCCGGGGCTTCGGCGGCGGCAAGGGCGGCAAGGGCGGGAATGCCGGGATCTTCGGGCGCCGGCGAATCGCCGCCGGCCCAGCCGAGGCGGGAGGCGATGGCGGGAGCGAGATCGGGGGCGACGCAGAACTGGAACATGAGCTTGCGGGCGGCGGGGTCGCCGTCAATGGCGGACTGCATGGCGCTGAGGATCAACAGGGGGGTGGCGGTGGCGAGGGCTTGCAGCGCGGCGGCGGCGAACCAGGCGGAGAAGCCGGGCTGGTTCTGCCAGCGGTAGAAGGAGCGGGGGCTGACGCCGGCGCGGGAGCAGAGCTGAGTGGTGCTGAGCGGCAGGGCGAGCCCGCAGGCGGCTTCGGCCAAGGCGCGCTGCTTGGTGGTGGGCCGGAAGGTCCGGGGGCGGCGGGCGAGGGGAGCCGAGGCGGTCGGCCGCCGGGAATCGGTTGGGCCGAGGGTGGCGGCGGATGCGGTGGGGGACCTCGGTGCGTCGGGCGCCGGGGCGGATTGCGCGGCGCGGGAAGCCCGGCCTGGCTGCGAGCGGCGCCGCGAGGCCGCGGGCGCGGTGGGGCGCGGAAGGCGGCGGAAGGGATGGGGCGGGGCGTAGTCCGGCGGCGGGACAGGGGGGCCGTCGAGGGCGGAGGAGAGGAGGGAGCGAGTGATTCGGGTCCAGAGGCTCATGGGGGTGTCCGGTGGTCAGTGTTGGAGCCGGGCGTCAGTTGAGCGAGCCGCCACATACGAAGTGAGATGAAGTGAGTGGGCTATGAGTTGTCCGGGCGGTCACTAAAATGCCACGCGGGCGGCCCGGGGGCGGCGTGCGTTTGCAGACGATTGGAACGGAGATGGGCTGTGCGGGTTGTGACATTTGGGCGGCGCGAATGCGAGGCCAGCGGGCATAACTCGTTGGGAATCAGCGGCGGGAGGAGTGACGGGGCTGGGGTTTTCTGTCACTGTGCGAGGCGCGTGGCCAGGGCCGGGCGGATGGGTTTGCGCGGGATGGCGCTGTGGTGGAACTGACGGGCATTGGGCGAAGGCGACGCCCCTGCCGCTGGCGGGGCGCCGTCAGAACACCGGTGCGCACGCAGGGCAGAGCCCTACCCCACAAGAGGCGGTGGGCGTTTCTGGGGGCGCGGGCTGCCGGCCCGCCGGCCCGGAATGCGGACGAGCCGTCCGCGCCCCCCAGGTGGCCTGCGCTGCTCCGGGCCGCGGTGAGGGTTGCCTTTCGGCGCGGCCGGCTGAAGCCGGCCGCCACACAGGCTGAAGCCTGTTCCACGCGAGGGCGGACAGGCGAGGACGCCCATCCGACTTTCGTTGCGCGGGTGGGGCGGTGAGATTGCGCCGCCCGGGAGGGCGACGCCCCCACCGCTGGCGGGGCGCCGTCAGAACACGGGTGCGCACGCAGGGCAGAGCCCTACCCCACAAGAGGCGGTGGGCGTTTCTGGGGGCGCGGGCCGCCGGCCCGCGACGGCGGGGCGAGGGGCGGGGGCGAGCTGGCCGGCAGGATGCCGGCGCTCCCGGAAGCGCCACGTCTTGGCGGCGGTGGCGGCCCGCGTCCGCCGACGGCGGTATCATGCAGCTTTGACACAGCTTTGACACTGGGAGGGAAACGAGAGATGGCGGAATCGGCAGGCGCCGCGGCGGAAACCTTTGCTCCGCCCGCGGCCTTCGCGGCGGCGGCGCGGGTGAAAAGTCGCAAGGAATATGACGAGCTGTACCGCGCCGCGGCAGCCAACCCGGCGGAGTTTTGGGCCGAGCTGGCGCGGCGGGAGCTGCACTGGCTCCAACCGTTCACCCAGGCGCGGGAATGGAACTATCCCTTCGTGAAATGGTTTCTGGGCGGGAAGATCAACGCCGCCGACAATTGCCTGGACCGGCACCTGACCGGGCCGCGGAAAAACAAAGCCGCCATCATTTGGGAGGGGGAAAACTTCGAGCAGCGCATCCTGAC
Organism: Acidobacteriota bacterium; assembly: GCA_027314025.1. Lineage (GTDB taxonomy): Bacteria > Acidobacteriota > Terriglobia > Terriglobales > SCQP01 > JAKAUF01. Next base: position 60,756 of record DAHVCP010000040.1, on the reverse strand, counting down.
CTATCAGGATTTGTACCGGCGCGTGGCCAAGTTCGCCAATGTCCTGAAGTCCCAGGGATACAAGGCTGGGGACCGGGCGATTATCTACATGCCGATGGTCCCGGAGGCGGCGGTGGCGATGCTGGCCTGCGCGCGCCTCGGGGTGATTCACTCGGTGGTCTTCGCGGGGTTTTCGGCCGAAGCGCTGAAGACGCGCATTGACGATTTGGGCGCGACGCTGGTGATCACGGCGGACGCGGCGCAGCGGCGGGGGCGGGAGATCTCCTTGAAGCGCAACGTGGACGCGGCGCTGGCGGAGTGCCCGGCGGTGCGGAAGTGCATCGTCTACCGGCACAAGAACGCGGGCATCGAGATGAAGCCGGAGCGGGACGCGTGGTGGGAGGATTTGATGTTCGGCGCCAGCGAGGTCTGCCCGGCCGAGCCGCTGGACAGCGAGCATCCGCTGTACGCGCTCTATACCAGCGGGACGACGGGCAAGCCGAAAGGCGTGGTGCACTCGACCGCGGGCTACCTGCTGGAAACGCTGATGACCATGCAGTGGGTCTTCGACATCCGCGAGGACGACACCTACTGGTGCACGGCCGACATCGGCTGGGTGACGGGGCATTCCTACATCGTCTATGGGCCGCTGGCGGCGGGGGCGACGACGCTGATGTATGAAGGCGCGCCTGACTGGCCGGAGCCGGACCGGTTCTGGCGGCTGATTGAAAAATACCGCGTCAACGTTTTCTACACCTCGCCGACGGCGATCCGGTCGTTCATCCGGCAGGGGGACAAGTGGCCGAAGCGGCGGGATCTTTCCAGCCTGCGGCTGCTGGGCTCGGTGGGCGAGCCGATCAACCCGGCGGCGTGGCGGTGGTATCACCAGGTGATTGGGCAGAACCGCTGCCCGATCGTGGACACTTGGTGGCAGACCGAGACCGGGGCGATCATGATTTCGCCGCTGCCGGGCGCGGTCGCGGCCAAACCCGGCTCGGCGACGCTGCCGCTGCCGGGCATCATTCCCGACGTGGTGGATTTGAAGGGCGAGCCGGTGGCGGCCGGGCAGCAGGGCTACTTGATCATCCGCCAGCCGTGGCCCGCGATGTTCCGCACGCTGTACAATGACGCGGAGCGGTACCGCGAGAACTATTGGGCCAAGGTGCCGAACGTGTATTTCACCGGCGACGCGGCGCGGCGCGACGCGGACGGCTATTACTGGGTGCTGGGGCGCGTGGACGACGTCATCAACGTCAGCGGCCACCGGCTGAGCACCATGGAGGTGGAATCGGCGCTGGTGCGGCATGCCGCCGTGGCCGAAGCCGCCGCCGTGGGACGGCCGCACGATTTGAAGGGCCAGGCGCTGGTGGTGTTCACGGTCTGCAAGGGCGGCGTGCCCAAGTCGCCGGAGCTGGTCGAGGAGCTGCGGGCGTGGGTGGGGCAGGAGATCGGCGGCTTCGCGCGGCCGGATGAGATTCGGCTGGTGGACGCGCTGCCCAAGACGCGCAGCGGCAAGATCATGCGCCGCCTGCTGCGCGAGCTGGTGACCGCCGACAAAGTCAGCGGCGACACCACCACGCTCGAGGATTACTCCGTCCTGCTGGAGCTGGCGAAAACCAAGGGGGATGAGGAGTAGGGCGGGGCCGGTGGCCGACCTCAGTGCGGCGGCTGGCGGGACGGGTGGGGTATGCCTCCGGCTTGGTGCGGTCGCGCTCCGCGCGGTCGGGGTGGCGGGGGGAGGCGGCGCCGCCGCGGGTGCGGACGGGCCGTCCGCGTCCCCAGATTGCGCCCATCTGCCGGGTTCGGGTTGAGGGTTGGTTTTCGGCGCGGCCGGCTGAAGCCGGCCGCGACACAGGCTGAAGCCTGTTCCACGCTAGGGGCGGACAGGCGAGGACGCCCATCCCACTTTCTCTGCGCTCGCGGCCTACCCGGCGGCCGGCGGCCAGTGGGCGGCGAGGAGGAACTCCTGGTTGCCTTCGGCGCCGAGGATGGGACTGGGAATGACGCCGGCGAAGCTCGGGATCCCGCGGGCTTTTCCCTCTATCAGCATTTTCTCGCCGAGCTTTGCCTCGTCGAGTATTCCTTCACCGAGTCTTCCTTCCCCGGGTTTTCCGTCGCCAGGTGTTCCGCCGCCAGGTTTTGCCTCGTCAGGCTTTCCATCGCCAGGCATTCCCTCGTCAAGGCGACTTTCTTCGCCGCGCCTTCCGTCATCGAGTTTTCGCTCGCCGATCTGCCGGAATTGGCCGCCGGCGGCGGCGACGGCGGCGCGGACACGGACGACGGCCGCTTGGCGGACGGCTGCATCGCGGACAATGCCGCCTTTGCCGACTTGGCCCTTGCCGGCTTCGAACTGGGGCTTGACGAGGATGATCATGTCGCCGCCGCGAGGGGCGAGGAGCGGGACGAGAGCGGGCAGCAGCAGCGTGACGGAGATGAAGGAAACGTCCACGGCGATCAGGCTGGCCGGCTCCGGGATGTCCTCGGGCCGGAGATAGCGGACGTTGCATTTTTCCCGCAGAACGACGCGCGGGTCTTGGCGCAGGCGCCAATGGAGCTGGCCGCGGCCGGTGTCGAGGGCGTAGACGCGGCGGGCGCCGCGCTGCAATAGGCAGTCGGTGAAGCCGCCGGTGGACGCGCCGACGTCCACGCAGACGCGGCCGCGCGGGTCCATGGCGAAGGCGTCGAGGGCGGCGGCGAGCTTGCAGCCGCCACGGCTGACGTAGGGCGAGGCGGCGGCGGCGAGCAGGCGGAGTTCGGCGGCGGCGTCCACGATGGCGCCGGCCTTGTCGCGCTTTTGGCCGGCGACCAGGACTTGGCCGGCGAGGATGAGGGCCTGGGCTTGCGGGCGGGTTTCGGCTAGGCCGCGGGCGACCAGCAGGTGATCGAGGCGCTCTTTTTTGGGCGGCGGGGTGCGCGGCGCTGATTTATGCGGCCGGGTCCGCTGGCTGGGCGATGGAGCCATGCTTCCATTGTGGTTCCATTGTGCGGCGAGGCAAGGATGGCGCGGAGCAGATAGCCGAGGACGGCAGCCGCGCTAGGCAGCCGAGGACGGCTACCCCACGGGTGCGCCCGGGCGGTGAAATTCCGCCGCCCGGAGGACGACGCCCCCGCCGCTGGCGGGGCGCCGTCAGAACACGGGCGCGCACGCAGGCGCCCTACCTCACGACGGACGCGATCGTTACCGCCGGATTAGCGGGGCCATTTGGGCAGCTCGACGCCGAATTGCTGGGCGTATTCGGCGTTGAGGCGTTGCCAGCCCGCAAACTGCATGGCGGCGGCGCCGGCGAAACGGGGAATGGGATGGCCGGCGAGGCGGCGATCCAAGACGTCGAAGGCGATGTGCCAACCGGCGGCGCCCATGGAAATGAAGCGATGGTCGAGGGCGTGCCAAAGGGTGAGGCGGGTGCCGGCGGGAGTGGGTTCGAGCTGCCAGCGGGCATCGCCGTATTCGAGAAGCTTGGGCGGCTCGGCGCGGGTGACTTGGACGGGGATGGACCGCGGCGCGCCCACCCATTTCAGGTTGACCGTGCCCAGGGAGGCGAGGGATTTATCCGTGTCGAAGGGCGCCCATTCGCGCAACTGCGCGGGATCGGTGAGGGCTTGCCAGACGGCTTCCGGGGGATGGCGCAGTTCGCGGACGAGAATCAGCGTCCATTTGTCGCCGTCCTTCTGGACTTCGGCGCCGGCGGCGGGGCCAGGCGTGTAGGATGCGAGATCGGTCATGGTTTTCTCCTGGAGGCGGATTTTGCACGGACTTTGTTTGCGGGGCGCGAAGCGTGCGCGGACAGCTCGGCGGCGCGCTGCTGGCGGTCGAGATGGCGCTCCAGCGCATCGAGGTGCAGGGACCAGAAGCGGCGGAAGGGCGCCAGCCACGCGTCCAGCTCCTGCAACGGTTGGGGGCTGAGGCGGTAGAGACGGCGCTGGGCGTCCACGGTAGCGGTGACAAAGCCGGCGTCGCGCAGGACGCGGAGGTGCTTGGAAACGGCGGGCTGCGGAATCCGCAACCGGCGCTCGATTTCGCCGACGGAACGCTCCGAGGCGAGGAGCATGGCAAGGATGGCGCGGCGGTGCGGTTCGGCAAGGATTTCGAAGGCGGACGCCATGGCGATAATATGCAATGTAAAGTATATGCCCGTCAAGGAATATTATAAGCCCGGAAGCCCGCTGCGGGCGGGACGGCCGGAACGCGGGGCGGACGAGAGGCGGGCGGTGGGACGTGGCGCGACGACGGGCGGCGCGGCGCCGTGGGGTATGCCTCCGGCTTGCGTGCGGTCGCGCTGGGCCCGGCCGGATTAGCGCTGGGCGCGGCCGGGATCGTGCACGTCAGACAGCCGAGACGGCTGTCCTACTTTCTTCGCGCGGGCGGGGCGGTGAGATTGCGCGGCCCGGGAGGGCGAGGCACCCGCCGCTGGCGGGACGCCGTCAGAACACGGGTGCGTGCGCAGGGCAGAGCCCTACCCCACGAGGGGCGGGGGCGGCCAGCAAGCAGCAGGCCGGGGCGAGGAACGGGGCCGGGGAGAAAAGCGGGGCGGGGGAGGGACCGTGCGGAAACGCTGGGTTGGGAGGGCGGGGACGGGCGTGGAAGCGCTTGACAGCGGTGGGGCGCTGGGAGGCAAATCTACCTGAGCCCTTTGCAAGCGCTGCCAATGCGGCAGGCCAGGGCGGCGGCAACAATGAGTACGGCAAGCAGGAAGCACGGCCGGTCAGGAGCGCGTGCAGGCAACGAACCCGAGGCAAGGTAAAGAACGCAACGCAAGGGAGGGAAGCGAACGATGGCGGATGAACGCATAGGACGGGAAGCGAAATCGCGGGATAAAGCGGGGCGGGACGCGGCAGGGCGGGAACTGAACGGGCGGGAGGTGAAGACGTGGGACGAGGCAGAGCCGGGGCCGGCCGCGAGGGAGCGGACAGGGCGGGAGCTGACGCGGCGGGATCTGATGAAAGGCGCGGCGGCAACGGTGTCGTATTTGGCGGCGGACGGCGTGGCGGGGGCAGCGGCGGCGGGGCTTCCGGGGCGGGGGCACGCCGCCGCGAGCGGCGCGACGGTGGGAGATCCGCCGAACGGAACGATCCTGGCGCTGAACTGCACCAGCCAGGTGATCTTGCCGCCTCCGGGGCGAAGTTTGCAGAAGTTCAGCTTCGATTTTCCCGAGCCCTCGGTGGTGTTCAACCGGCTGATCATCGGGTTCCGGCTGTACACGTTTTTCAACACCTATGGCTTGGACCGGGAAAAGATGCGGGTGCTGCCGGACGGGGACGGGCTGCGGCTGGAATGCACGGGGTTCGTGTATGCCGGCGGGCAACTGAAGGCGCCGGGGCGGCTGACGGCGCACATCCGGCCGCATGGGCAATACGCCGAGTGGGAGGTGACGGCGGAGATGGAGGAGCCGATCAAAAGCATCACGACGGTGGTGCGCGGCGTGCCGCGGGGGAAGATGGCGGCGGGCAGCGGCGGGTTTTTCGATCCCAAGGAAAACGAGGTGCTGCTGGGCTATCCGTGGGGCAACGGCGGGCGAAGCACGGACACGCCGCTGACGGTGATCCAGGCGGGAAAGAAGGAGTATTACGCGCTGTCGGCGCTGAATGAGGAAGTGCGGCCGAACCGCATGTACTTCGAGCCGGCGGAGGACAACCGCTACCGCATCGAGATGGTGTACGAAAATCCGGGCTGGAAACAGACGCCGCGGTTGGAAGGGGCGCGCTGGCGGGTGAGCCGCACCAGCACGGCGGACGAGGCGTACGCGCCGCATTTCGCGCACGTGCAGCGGGCGTTCAAAATTCCGGAATGGACGACGCGGCCGGATGTGCCGGCGTGGTTCCGGGAAGTGGAGCTGGTGGTTTCGATCCACGGGATGGACTGGACGGGGTACATCTTCAACGACTTCGCCAAGGCGCTACGGACGCTGGAATGGGTGTCGAAGCAGATTGACGGGCGCAAGGTAATGGTGTTTTTGCCGGCGTGGAACGGGCGGTACTACTGGGAGTATTCGATTTACAAGGTGGACCAACGGATGGGCGGCGACGCGGGGTTCCGGCGGCTGATTGACGAAGGGCACCGCATGGGCTTCCGCTTTCTGCCGATGTACGGGCTGCAAGCCTCGAATACGCACTTGCCGGTGTATCCGCAGTTCGCCGACTCCAGCACGCGGGCGATTGACGGCAACTCGTTCTATTTGGCGTGGGTGGATTGGGACAACGACCGCCACATGGAAGGCTGGGGGCGGTTCATGAACATCGCGGTGGACGACTGGCGGCATTGGCTGCACGACAACATCACGTATTTGATCGAGACGTTCGGCGTGGACGGATATTTTCTGGACATCGCCGGCGGCTGGGTGAACAACACGCAGGGCGACATGCTGGCCGGGCTGCGGACGATGGTGGAGGAGCTGCGGGCGAAGTATCCGCAGGTGCTGCCGGTGGGAGAGTTTTCCTATGACGCGCTGATGTCGGTGCTGCCGGTCTACCAGATCTTTCCGTCCTGGGGTTATCCGGCGGGGTTCCATAAGTACTGCCGGTCGTTCGGGCACTTGAGCCATCCGGCGCCGGGGCGGGGTAGCAGCGGGGTGCACGAGTCGGGGTTCAACCATTTCAACTGGAAGACGCTTTCGACCAACCCGCATGAGATTCCGACGATCACGGTGGTGGACAACACGTTCGAAAAATACCGGCACGTGATGGCGGAGATCATTGCCAAGGCCAAGGCGAGAGCGGCGAAACGGGCGATGTAGGCGGGGCGATAAGCAGAGACCCTAGGGACGAGGGACGGGCAGAGGCGGGGGCGCCGCTTGAATCCCGCGGCCCTGGCGCGCATCATTGTTAGCGCCCCAATTGCGGGCGGACTTATGTGCGATGCCCGCGATCTTGGTGGGTCCGAGCTGGATTCGGTGGACGCCGAGCGCGCCGAGCTGGATTTCAAGGAGTCGTTCGACCCAGGGTCCCTGCGTGACTGGTGCGAGCTAATCAAGGACATCGTTGCGATGGCTAACTCCGGCGGGGGCACCATCCTGGTCGGCGTGGCTGACGACGGCCGTGTGCGCAGGGGTGGTGCCGACGCGATGCTCGAAGTGGACCCTGCCGACTTCACGAACAAGATCCACTCCTACACCGGCCAGCACTTTGCCGCGTTCAGCCTTGCCTTCGGCCTCCGGCGCGGCGAGCGCGTCGGCGTCCTCCACGTCCGGGGCTCCAGGATTCCGATCGTTTTTACCGCCCCCGGTTCCTACCCCGTCGGGCCCGGCCAGAAGAGCGCGTTTGCCAGGGGGGCGGTGTATTTTCGCCACGGTGCGAAGAGCGAGCCTGGGACCAGCGAGGATCTTCGCCTCGCCCTCGAGCGTGAGCTTGAAACGGTGAAGAGGTTCTGGCTCGATGGGATAGGCAAAGTAGTGGGTGCGGCGCCCGGCTCCAGGGTGGTGGTTATCGCGGATGGGATCTCGGACAGCGACGGGGCCCGGCCAACACCCGGCCCGCCGGCGGCTGGAGGGGACTCGCCAGCGCAGGCACCTGGTTCCGTTGCGCTGCTGGCGGGCCCAGGCGCAGCCGCCATCAGGCTGACGAAGGATGAGGCCGCCCCTGCGCTGAGCGTGGTCCAGGCCGACAGCCTATACCCGTATCGTGAGACAGAGCTTAAGGCGCGGTTGGCGGAGCGGCTCGGTGGGCGCGTTGTGAGCAGCCACGACCTTCAATGCGTCCGCCGCACTCATCCAGTTGACGAGGACCCGACCTACTCGCACCGCGCGCAGTTTTCTCCTCGGAAGTACAGCGAGGCTTATTTGGAATGGCTTTGCGGACAGGTGCTCGCCGACCCCGAGTTCTTCCGCAAGGCGCGGGACGCGGCCCGCGCTGGGCAGGGCTGACGCTGGGGCCGACCCCTCGGCGGGCCACGTCGCCGCGGGGCCTGTGGGGGCTAATGGGTGCGGTAGACGGCGGCTTTTTCGAAGTGGATGCGGGTGTCGTCCACGCGCCAATCCTGGCCCTGGGAATCCTCATCGCCGTTGAGGCGGCGGCCGGCGACCCAATGACCATTTTGCATGCGGCCGTCCTGCACCCAGCCTAGGCCGACGGTGTCGCCGCTGGGGCCGAGGGAAGTGAACGTGACCTGGAAGCCGCGGCCGACGCCGAAGAACCGGTTGGGGCCGTCGGCCATGATGAGGCCAAAGCCGGAAGGAACGCCGCGGCCGAAAAGGGCGTCGCGCTGAACGTGCAGGCGGTAGCCGTTGAGGTCGAACTCGACCTGGGATTGCGATGGCGAGAGGACGAAACCGCGGATGGCGCCGGCTTGCTCGGCGCGCTGGATGCGGGGCCAGAGTTCGGCCAGGGCTTGGTAGCTTGCCGCCAGCGTGGGCGGGGCGATCTTCATATCCGAGCCGTAGAACCAATGGGGATTGGCGCGGGCGGAGTTGTAGGGATAGGGCGTGTCAATGGCGAAGGGGGAGAAGCCGAGGGCGGCGTCCTCGCCGACGGCATAGAAGACATTGGCGGCGGCGCGGGGGCCGTTGGTGGTTTCCGGCATCCAGAGGGGATTGCCGTTGCGGTGATAGCGGCGGCACCAGGCGACGAAGTTGGAGGCGTAGAGATCGGGGGAAAAGATGTCAATGGAATGGCCGGCGGCGCGCCAGACATCCTGCACGAAGGGCAGCGGGCCGCCGCTGGGGAAGGTTCCCGGAGGCGCGCCTTGGCCGGCGAGCCAGGTGTTGACGTACATGGGCAGGGAATATTGGGCCTTGCCGGCGGCGGCGACGGCGTTGATGAAGCGTGCGTAGTACCAGGCCATGAAGACCTGGCCGGCGCGGGGGCCGCGGCCGAAGACCTGCGGCCAAGTGCCGGAGGTTTTTGCGCCATGGCGGCGCCAGAAGCGGAGGAAATGGCCGTTGAGTTCGGTCTTGTGGGCGGCGAGGTATTGCAGCAGGCGGCGCGGGACGGGACCTTGGAAGGCGCGGTTGGCGGCGGGGGAGTGATCGCGGCCGGCGCCGAGGATGCCGACTTCGTTTTCCACCTGCATCATCAAAACGGTGTGCTGGGCGCCGTCCACTTGCTGGATGTGGCGCATGACGGCGGCGAAGGCGGCGGCGTCGGCGCGGCGGGTGGCGGGGGCGAAGGTGGAAAGGATGGTGGTGGGGCGGCCGCGGATGATGACGCGGGGGAAGCGGGTGGTGTTTTCCTTGACCCAAAGGGGCGGATAGCTGGAGAGGCCGTTCTTCCAGGTGGCCAGCCAGAGGAAGACGATGTGCATATGGTAGGCGCGGGCTTGGCGCAGCAGGCCGTCGAGGAGCCGCCAATTATAGTGGCCTTCGGTCGGCTCGATCAGCTCCCAGGAGAGCGGGACGACGGCGGTGTTGAGGTGCATGGCCTTCAGCCGCGGCCAGATGGGGCGCATGTAGGCCAGGCTGGAGGAGCTGGAATTGTGCAGCTCGCCGGCCAGCATCAGAAAGGGCTGGCCGTTGACGATGAGCTGAATGACTTTGCCACGGCGCACCAGATGCGGCGGCGGATAGGCGGCGGCGGACTGGGCGGCGAGCGGGGCGGCGAGCGCGGCGAGGAAGAAGAAGGCGGCGAGGGCGGCGGCGGCGAGGGCGGCGGCGGCGAAGGGGAGCGGGGCGCGGCGGGCGGGGGCCGGCCGGGAGTGACTGCGGAAGTGACTCAGGGGCATGCCGTGAGACTAACCGAAACCGGCGGGCCGGCCAAGAGGAAGGGACGCCGGCCGTGCAGGGGCTGGCGGGTGGTCGCAGTGCGCGGGCGCGGGGTGCACAGGCTGGGGGCGCGGACCGCCCTTCCGCACGCGGCGGGGAGGCTGGGTGCTAAAGCCCGCAGCGCACAGGCTGCAAGAAGCCTTTTCACGCGCCCGGCTCGCCCGCACGCGAGGCGGACGCACGCCCCACCATTTCCGCTGGCAGCGGGAGCATCCGTGCCGGGCGCGCGGCGATCACACACCGCAGACCGGCGCTGCTTGGCAACTGCGGGCTAAAGCCCACAGCACACAGGCTAAAGCCCGTTCCACGGCGGCGGGGAAGCACCGGCACGGGCGGCATGGGCAAAGCGAAGCGAGTGCGGGACCGGGGGTAAGATGGGCACGATAAGGAAGGTGGGAGCGGCGCGGCGGCGCGGGCCCGCAGGAGGGTGGAACATGCGGGCGGCGGCGAGCGTAGCTCTAATGTAGAAGTCGCGGAGGACAGCGATGAGATGCAGGTCATGCCAAAGGGAGCTCGGGGAAGGGGCGCAGTTTTGCCAATATTGCGGGGCGCGGCAGGCAGCGGGCGGACCGGGACGGCGGCTGATGCGGTCGGCGACGGATAAGAAGCTGGGCGGGGTCTGCGCCGGACTGGCCGATTATTGGGACATGGACCCGACGATCGTGCGCATCGTATGGGCCTTCGTCACGCTGCTGACGGGGCTGGTGCCGGGGGCGATCGCCTATCTGGTCGCGTGGTTCCTGATGCCGGAGGCGCCATATATTTCCGTGCCCGCGGCGGCGCCGAGGGCCGGAGCGCACGGCGCGGGGCCGGCGTAGGCTGGCTCGCCGCTCGCCCTGAACGTTCCTGCCGGTCGTCGTTTTCGCGCTCCTGCTGCGAGACTCCGCGCCATCCCGGTGCGCGGTGCTCGGTCTCCCCCAGATAGGCGGCAGCCTGCTCCAGTCCAACCGAGCGCCGGTTCGAGTTTGGTGAAAAAACGAAGCTGGCGTTACAGCGGGGGCGCGGGCGCGCCGTTGGACCAACGGCTGACCGGAATGATCACGACCGTCAGCCGATCGAGCGGGTCATAGGAAGCCAGCACCGGGGAGCCGGCGCGATTGGCGGCCCAAAAATGGCCCGCGCGGCCGGGAACAAACACCATGAGGTGGGGATGCCAGCGCTGCGCATGGTCGCCCAAAAACTGGCGCGGCGACAGCATGACGCACATGGCGCCGGGGGCGAGCGGCGGCAGCGTTTTTGCCGCCAGCGCGGCGGTGACGGCGCGGGCCATGGCGGGTTTGGAGTCGCCGGCGAGCAGCAGGCGGGTTCGCATCAGGACCAAGGGTAGAAAGGTCTTGGCCGCCGGCGGGTTGTAGCATACCGGGCCGCGGATTTTGGGATTCCAGAACTTCGCCTCATTCAGGTTGGCGTCCCAGGATCGCTCCACGATGCAGACAAAGCCATTGCGGCCGGGCGCGGCGGTCCGGTAGCCGCGCGGGGTCAGCACCATGACCGTGGCGGCGGCGGAAATGGAAGGAGGCGCGGCGCTGCGCGCCAAGGCGATTTCAGCGGGGCGGGGCATGAGGTATTCGCGCAACGGCGCCATCGCGGGATAGGGGCCGGCAGCGGGGCGCGAGCGCGGCGCGCCGGCGGCGGCGAGGATCGCGGGCAGAGCCAGGATGGCGAGCGCGACATTGATGGGCGCGGGCCCCAGCGCGGCTAACCGCCCCAACACCCACCGCTGCGGGTTGCGGGCCCCGGGTTCGCCAAGCATTCCCCGCGAGGCATGGGTTTTCATCGGCCACCTCCAAGCACGTCTGGGCGTCGGCCCAGGCGGCACGGACGCCGCCATTGTGGCACGCCGGCGCGGCGGCGGCAACGGGCGGGGCGCTGCCTGGGCAGAGCTATGGCCTTGTGGGCGCATTGACCGGGTAATGCCGGGCTTCGCTGTCCGCGGCCCACTCGCTGAGCGACGGGAACGGGTCCGGCGGAACCTCGATCCGGAATTCGCCCTGTTCGGTGTCTTGCGCGGGCGGCGGGGCCAGGTCCTGCGCCTCCAACATCACGACGGCGGGCTCGCCGAGGGCGTCGCTGATCCGGCGCGCGGCATCTGCCTCTGCTTGGCCGATTTCTCCAGTCGCTTTCGCCAACATCAAGAACGTTGGGATTTCGGCGGCGCGGAGATCCCGCGCAAGGGGCGTCATCTTCGCGAGCGCCTCCGCGCCGTCGCCGCCGGTCTTGCATTCGATGAGCAGCAGCCCGTGGCCGTCGAGCGCGGGGACGAGGGCCAGGGCGTCGGCTTCGCAGGTGCTGGTGGCGAGTTCGACCTCGGTGCCCGTCGCCCATATCGTGTCCGGGTGGTGCTCGAGGATCGTTAGGAGGGCGAGCGCGACGGGGACGGCGCCTTCATTTGCTGGGGTGCTGGCGAAGACCCCGGAGCGGTTGTACACCCACGGGTCCCGCTCCGGCAGGAACGGCGCGGGGTTGAAGCGGTGGTCGCACGACGGACAGGTTGCCCAGCGGCCCAGCGACCGGGGCCGGTACCAGCGCCTTAGTTGGCATGCCGGGCATTTGACGCGAATGCCCGGTGCGAGGGCCCCCTTTTGCAGCAGGGTTCGTAGGCGGCCTCGGCTCCGGTCGGGTCCTCCGCCGTGGGCTCGTCTCAGGGTATTTATCGCGTTTTCGCGTGTGAACGGCCTGCCCCAACCCTCCCCTGTCAGCAGCTCGCGGACCCCCCGATCACGGAATATCGCGCACCCTTCGAGACCGCCCATCTGGGCAATTGCCCGCTCAGCGACCTTGCCCGCTGAGCTCGCCCTCGCCTTTGCTCCTGCGAGCTTGAGTACTGCGTGGAGCAGGCCCCGTGCCGTCGGCGGAGATATTTCGAGCCGGTGGTCCCACGCTTGGACGGAGGCTGAGGTGCCGAGGACAGTTGAGCGGGCCAGGGCGAGGCCGGCGAAGTGCTGCCCATAGAACGGGTTGAGCCGCGGGATCGGTGGGAGCCTGGGCACGAACCCAGGCGTGGGCCCGGGGATCTGGACGGATGCGGCGAGGAACTGGGTTTCGTTCGCCGGGGATCGGTAAAGCTCCGTTTGGAGGGGCGCCGTGATCTGTGGCGGAGGGCCGGTGTCGAGCTGCGCTAGAGCGAACCCCGCGTTGGCGTTGAAAACGGCGACGGCTGGCGCGCAGGCAATCCGGCTAAGCTGCCGATATTCGATCTCATGGGGCCCCGACAGCTCTTTGACCGCGTTGGGCTCTGGCGCGTGGTCCGGGCGGCAGTAGATCGCGAGCTGCCGGCTCGGGCCGTCGGGGCGTCCGGGGAAACGCAGCATCGGAAGGGTCCGTTCCGGTCCGTGGCTGGGGAGGAGCATGACGTCGCGGCCGGCGGCTCGGAGGTTCCAGAGGTACAGGAGGTCGCGGAAGTTGTCGGGCTCGCCGAAAAGGATCCCGTCGCCGTCCTCTGGGAACCCCGTGCGCACCAGGCTCAGGTCCGAGGTGGTGATGCTGACCGCCGAGGCGGTGCCTAGGTTCGCCGCGATTGACCCGTCCGCTTGGGTTCCGATTTGGCTGATTGGGTTTCCGCTTCGCTCGGCGGCTGCTCGATAGTCCACCGGGCACTCGCCGGGGAAGGCGGGGTAGTCCCCGTAGATGCAGAGCATCGCGTCGCTGAGGTTGCCGCGGCTGTTCCCGGCGACCTGGATCGCGTTTAGGAACCGGGCTGCGTAGCCGCCAGCGCCCTCAGGGTCCGAGGCGATCGCCTTGCCTCTTCGGCGGAGCGGCTCGGTGACGTCTAGGTAGGCGGCTCCTGGTGGAGATGCGAGGAGCCCGCCCTGATGAAACATGTCGCGGAGGGTCAGAGCGGGCCTCAGCCACGGCATTGACCGAGTGAGCACCCGGACCTCGGGCGTGCCGCTCATTTCAGCCAAGAGGTCGGCGCAGCTCTCAGTTATCGCGGTCCTGGCCTCGGCCGGGTCCGGCCCGATGGGGATGATTGGGTTGTACCGACCGCCCCAGAGCGTGCAGGTCAGGCGGATCGAACGGCGGAGGGCGTCAAAGTCTCCTTCGGCGACGCAGAAGGCGAACTTGAGCGGGCGGTGTGTGACGCGAACCGAGATTACGCCGGACATTTTCGCCGACACTCCTATCGGGCAAGGATAGTACGTTACCGGGCCCGAAGGCGGCGGGCCGAGCGAGCGCGCCGAAGTGGGTCCGGGGTCGGTTTGAGTTCGCGGGGCGGCGGGCGCCGCCCGCGCGGGGATGGGGGCCTAATCCGGGAGGCGGAGTTGGCCGTGGATGGTGAAGTGGCCGCTGACGACGGGAGCGCCGGTGCCGGGCTGGCCGCCGCCGACGGAGAGCAAATAGTCGCCGCGGGCGACGATGATGTGGCCGACGGCGGTGACCATGCTGAGGTCGCGGCGCTTCAGGTGGAAATGCAACGTCTGGCTGGCGCCCGGGTCGAGGTGAATGCGCTGCACGCCGCGCAGGGCGCGGATGGGCGCGCCAGGCACCTTGGGGAATTGGAGATAGAGTTCGGCGACCTCATCGCCGGCGACATGGCCGGTGTTGGTGACGCGCACGGAGACGTTGAGGGGGTCGCCGGCGGTGACCGGGGCGGTGGGCAGTTGCAGGTCGCTGAAGCGGAAGGTGGTGTAGCTGAGGCCGTAGCCGAAGGGCCAGAGGGGATGGCCGTGGAAATACTGGTAGGTGCGGCCCTGCATGGAGTAGTCCTCGAAGGGCGGGAGCTGGTGCACGCTCTTATAGAAGGTGACAGGTAGGCGGCCGCCGGGGTCGTTGGCGCCGCTGAGGGTTTTGCCGATGGCGGCGCCGCCGACTTCGCCGGGGTACCAGGCTTCCAGGATGGCGGCGGCGTGGTGCTTTTCCCAGCGGACGGCGAGGGCGCTGCCATTCATTAAGACGACGACCAGCGGCTTGCCGCTGCGGGCGACGCTGCGGACCAGGGCTTCTTCCGGCGCGGGCATTTTTAGGTTGGTGCGGTCGCCGCCGAAAAAGCCGGGCTGGTCCACCGGCGACTGTTCGCTCTCCAAATTGCTGTCGATGCCGACGACGGCGATGACCGCGTCGGCGCGCTTGGCCGCGGCCAAGGCGGCGGGATTGGCGCGGCGGGAGATGCGGGCCCAGACCAGGCGGGCGCGGGGGCTGGCGCCGGGGCGGAAGCCGGCAATGAAGCTGAGGCGAACGCGTCGCCCGGCTCGGAGATGGATCCAGGCGATGCCGGGATCGAAGCGGAAGGCCTGGGCCAGGCGGCGGCCGTTGGCGGAGACACCGGCAAAGGCGGCGTCGCCGCGGACGCCGAGGTAGTAATCGCCGGAACGGCGGGGGGTGAGGTAGCCAGACCAGCGGACAAAAAGGGATTTTGCGTTGTGGGCGGCGGCGGGCAGGCTGGCCGCGGTCAGGTCAATGGTGGGCTCGACGCGGGAGGCCAGCGGCGTCGGCCGGCTGCGGGCGAAGCCGATCATGGCGCCGGCGGCGGCGTAATGGGCTTGCAGGCCGGGCTGGCCGCTGGGCGTGGTGAGCAGATCGGCGGGCACGGGATGGAAGCCGTGATCGTTGAGGAACTGCGTGCCGGGGACGTAGGTGATGCGGGCGTTCGGGAAGGCGGCGCGGATGCCGGCGAGCGCGGTGACCGGATCCTTCGGCACGCCGCTGTAGTTGCCGAAGAGCACGGCGGTTTGATCCGCTAGCGGGCCGACGACGGCGATGCGGCGAATGGAGGGCTTGAGGGGCAGCACGCCGTCATTCTTGAGCAGCACCATGGACTGCTCGGCGAGCTTCAGGTCGAGAGCGCGATGGGCGGGGCTGTTGAGCTGATCGGGGTTGATGTGGTCGTAGGGGACCATGGAAGGGGGATCGAACATGCCCAGCTTCATGCGCGCGGTGAACAGGCGGACCAGGGCGCGGTCAATGGCGTGGACGGAGAGATAGCCTTCCTGCACGGCTTCCAGATAGGGGCGGTAGTCGCCGCCATGGGGCGCGGAGGTGAAGCCGTAGCATTCATTGTCCATGCCGCGCTCGAGGGAAATGGCCGAGGCTTGCGGCTGGGTGGGGCGGTAATGATGGCCGCTGAAGATGTCCTGCACGGCGTCGCAGTCGGAGACGACATAGCCGTGGAACTGCCAGTCGCCGCGCAGGGTGGTTTGCAGCAGGAACTGGTTGGCGCAGTCGGGCTGGCCGTTGGTGGCGGTGTAGGCGCACATGATGGAGCCGGCGTGGCCGTGGACGATGGCGGCGCGGAAGGCGGGGAGATAGGTGGCTTCCAGGTCGTGGCGGCTGATGTCGTAGTCGGAGAAATGGCGGATGGGCTCCGGGCCGCTATGGGCGTCGAAGTGCTTGGGGGTGGAGATGACGCGGTAATAGCGGGGATTGGTTCCCTGCATGCCGGTGACGTAGGCGACGGCCATGCGGCCAGTGAGGTAGGGATCCTCGCCGTAGGTTTCCTGGCCGCGGCCCCAGCGCGGATCGCGAAAGATGTTGATGTTCGGCGCCCAGAAATCGAGGCCGTGGAAGATGAAGGAGTTGCCGTTGCGGACGGATTGCTCGTGAATGACGCGGGCTTCGAAGCTGATGGCGCGCGCCATCTGATGGATGAGCGGGGGATCGAAGGTGGCGCCGAGGCCGATGGGCTCGGGGAAGTTGGTGGCGCCGTTGACCAGGACGCCGTGCAGCGCCTCCGACCACCAGTTGTAGGCGGGGACGCCGAGGCGCGGGATGGCGCGGGCGATGTTGGTCAGCTGGGAGCATTTCTCCTTCAGCGTCATGGCGCTGACCAACTCCTGGGCGCGAACCTTGAAGGACTGGGAGGTGTTCAGCCAGGGGCGCTTGGGTTTTTGCGCGGCGGCGACCGAGGCGAAGAGCGCGAAGGCGAGCGTCAGGAACAGAGCTTTGGCGATTCGGGTCATGAGCATTTCTCCGATGGCAGGAAGAACGTCAAATAATGGGCGCGGGCCCCAGCGCGGCTGCGCCGCGCGTCCCGCTTACCCGCAGGCCGGGCCGGGGCCCCGCACTCCCCAGCCCGGCCCGCGGGCCGCTGGGGGCTGCGCCGCCTCGCCGGCTGGCGGCGGGCCGCCGGGCGGAACTCCGCAGGCTTCGCGGTGATTTCTCGCGGCGGTGTTGCTCGCCGAGAAGACGACGCGACCCCCGCGAGTGGTTTCGGGACCGGGCGACGGGGAATTGGTAAATGTCCACGCTGATCGGCGGGACGGAAATGGCAGCGGGATCGCCGGGCAACGCGCGGCGGCGCACGGTGACGCCGGGGGGATGGCCCGGGGGGTTGGCGGCGGCGAGGTTTTTGCCGGTCAGCTCCCACCGGGCGCCGGGGCCGGCGAGGCGGAGGCCGGCGAGGCGCAGATGCAACGGCTGGGCCGCGGCGGTGGCGTTGACCACGGCGAGGCGGAGGAAGCGGCGGTGCGGGGTAAGAGCAGCGAAGACGTCGAGCGGATAGGTGGGGCTGCCGGCGCTGCTGCGCGGCAGGCCGTCGGCGATGGGCGGTCCGGGCGGGGGCTGGGGGGCGTTGCCGGTGACGGCGAGCGGGAGCATGCCGGCGCCCATGAAACGGCCATAGAGCTGGAACAGCAAGCCGGTGGTGTTGAGGGAGGCGGCGGTGGGGGTGATGTTGAGCGTCGAGACGCCCATGGTGAATGCCGCCATGCGCAAGAAGCCGGTATGGCGCAGCATCTCATTGAAGGTCATGGCGTAGGCCAGGTCCAGCTTGAGATTGGGCGGGGCGCCGGTGTAGGCGTACTCATCCATGGACATGAAGATGTGCTTGCGGGCCATGGCCGGGAAGCGGCGCTGGTAGACGTGCCATTCCTCGGCCTTGAGGTGAACGCGGTCAGAGGGCACGCGCACCCATTGCAGGACCGTTTGGCGGGCGGGGACGTAGCCGGCTTCCATATGGTGGTAGCGCAGGCCGCGGATGGCGCGGGCGAGATCGAAGCGGACGCCGGCGCGGGCGTACCAATGTTCGGTGATGCCGTTGAAGTAGCCCCAACTGTGCTGCAAGAAACCGCAGGTCCAGTCGGCGGAGGAACAGAAGGGAACCTGGTCGTTTTTCAGGTGCAGGCCGGCGGCGATGCCCTCGATGGTTTCCTCATCGGGCATAGCGCCGGAGGCGAGCAGGACGATGTTGGGATCCACGCGGCGCATGGCGCGGGCGAATTGATTGTGCTTGAGGACGTAGTACTTGAGATCGGTGCGGCCCAGCTCCCAGGGCCCGTAGGGCTCATTGCCGATGTCCCAAAACTTGACGCCATAGGGCGCGGGGTGGCCGTAGCGGGCGCGCAGGGCGCCGAGGCGGGTGGTCACCGCGCCGTTCATGTATTCGACCTCGCGCGCCGCCGACAGGGCTCCGCCGAAGCCGGCGTTGACGGTGATGTAGGGCTGGGCGCCGATCAGGCGGCAGAGGGTCATGAACTCCGGCAGGCCGACGTCATTGGGCTGCATGGCGTGCCAGGCGTAGTCGAAGGTGGGCCGGCGATGGTCGCGGGGGCCGATGGCGTCGTACCAATGGAAGTCGGAGATGTAGTTGCCGCCGGGAAAGCGCCAGAAGCCGGAGTGGAGCTGGCGCAGCAGGGCGATGACGCGGGGGCGGAAGCCGTCAATATTGTCGGCCGGCATCAGCGAAACCACGCCGACGTGGAAACTGCCGCGGCCGGCGCCGGTGATCGAGAAGACGGCGTGGGTGGTGGCGGCGCCGGCGGTGAAGGCGAAGGGATACCGCCTGTAGGCGCGGGACAGATGCGCGAAGGTATGGGACTGGCGGGCGGCGGGAGCGGAACCCCAGGCCAGCGAGACGGTGACGGCGCCGCCGGGCGTGCCGCGCAGATCGATGTGGCCGGTGTAACGCCGGCCGGCCGCCAGGGCCAAGCCGGATTGGCGGAAACCGCGGGGCGCGGCGCCGGCCAGCTGCACGCGCGGGCTGTGGCGGCCGACGAAGGGATGGCGGGCATCCATGGTGACCGCGGCGGCGGGGCCGATGGGGCGCCAATGGCGCGGGCGCATGAAGCGGAAAAAGCCCCGCGCCGGAGCGGCGGCATGGGGCGGGGCGGGGCGGATGGGGAAGTAAAACTTGCGGTCGTCCAGCATCTGCGCCCACAGGGTGCGATAGACCAGCGGGCCGATGTTTTCGATGAACATGCCGTACTCGAAGCGCGAGACGGGGCGGCCGAGGCGATGGGCGTGGATGACGGCGACGATGCGGCGGGGGGCTGGCGCGGCGGCGGGAACGGGAAGCCGGGAAGCAGCGGCGGGCCGGGAGGCGGAGGGCGATCGCGCTGCGAGTGGCGCGGCAACGAGGAGGGCGGCGAACGGTATGGCGGCGACGATAGCGAAGCGACGGGGCATCGGGGTGTGCGAGCGGGCGTTGGCGCGGGTCACCTGACTCAGTCACGGGCCCACGCGGCATGACGCGCCGGGGATGTATTTCTCAACAACATGGGTGGTTGCGTGCATGTTACTCCGAATCTGGGCGGGTTGCGCCGGGAAATTGTCGGTCCGAGGAGGCGCCGGGGGGCCGGGCGGGGCATCGCCGGCGGCGGGAGCGCCGGCATCCGGCCGGCATGTTCGACCCCCGCGGGACGCCGGCGCTCCGGCAGTTTAAATGCTGGGCAGGCCGGCGTCCTTGGCGGGCAGGGTGCCGATGGCCGACCAATCGAGCTGGTCGCCGCCTTGGGCGAGCAAAGCGAGGAGGCGGTCGCGCAGCAGGCTGGCCAGCGGCATGGGCACGCGCAGTTCCTCGGCGGCGGCGAGCGCGAGGCGAATGTCCTTGGCGCCCATCGGGGCGGGGAAGCCGGGCGGGGAGAAGCGGCCCGCGGCGAGGATCGCGCCGTAGGTCTTATAGATGGGCGCGGCGAAGAGCGTGGAGGTGAGCAGCTCGATATATTGTTGGCGGTCCACGCCGCCCTTGGCGACCAGGGCGATGGCCTCGCCCAGGGATTCCATGACCGCGGCGATCAGGAAATTGCCGCTGAGCTTGACCAAATTGGCGGCGGGCGGATCGGGCGCGATGACTATGGTGCGCTGGCCGATGGCGTCGAGCAGCGGCGTGACGGCGGCGATGGCGGCGGGTTCTCCGGCGGCGACGACGATCAGGCGGCGCGCGGCGGCGGCGTCGGGACGGCCGAAGACGGGGGCGGAGACGTATCGCTGGCGGGCGGCGGCGTGGGCGGCGGCGAGGCGGCGCGCAAGGGCGACGCTGATGGTGGAACAGGAAACGTGCACGGCGCCCGCGGCCAGATGGGCGACGACGCCATCGGGGCCGAACGCCACCGCCTCGACCGCCGGGTCGTCGGCCAGCATCGTGAAGACGGCGTCGCCGCGGCACGCCGCCGCCACGCTGGCGGCGGCCTGGGCTCCCTGGGCCACCAGCGGCGCTGCTTTTTGCGGCGTGCGGTTGTAGACGGTGACCTGATGGCCGGCGGCGAGCAGATTGGCCGCCATGCCGGCGCCCATTTGCCCGAGGCCGATAAATCCGACGTTCATGGGTTTGCTCCTGGCGGGGCGTCGCTCCTAATTACAGCTTCGCTCCTGGCGGGGTTTGCCGCCGCCGGCTGCGCCCTCGCGCACTGCGCGGGACGCACGGGACGATAGCTCGGCGCGGGCTCGGCGCGCGGCCGGCGCGCAGCCGAACCGGCGGAGAAGGCCGCCCGCGCTGCAAGCCCAGGATGGCACAAATGATGGGCGCGGGCCCCAGCCCCGCCCGTGGCGGGGCGTCCCGCTTTGACGGGCGCGGGCCCCAGCCCCGCCTGCGGCGGGGGGTCCCGCTTTGACCGGCGCGGGCCCGGGCCCGGGAACTGCTGGGCGCGGGGCGGCGCCGCGCTTGCCGGCGGCCGGGGGCGCGCCCATCCAGTTGACAAGTATTCAATTGAGTGCTTGAATAGTCCCATGCGCAAGGCACAACGGGAAGCGTACAAGGCGCGGCTGTTCGGGCAGTTCGCGCAGATCGGGCGGGCGCTGGCGGGGGCGCGGCGGCTGGAGCTGCTGGAACTGCTGGCGCAGGGGGAGCGGGGCGTGGAGGAGCTGGCGCGGGCAAGCGGGATGTCGGTGGCCAACACCTCCCAGCATCTGCAAGTGCTGCGGCAGGCG
Source organism: Acidobacteriota bacterium (assembly GCA_027314025.1). Classification (GTDB taxonomy): domain Bacteria; phylum Acidobacteriota; class Terriglobia; order Terriglobales; family SCQP01; genus JAKAUF01. Next base: position 40,009 of record DAHVCP010000040.1, on the reverse strand, counting down.
CGGCTGGTGGAGGCGCGGAAGGAAGGGCTGCACGTGCGCTACCGGCTGGCGGATGAAAAGGTCTTCGCGCTGTGGCAGGCGCTGCGGGACCTGGGGCGGGACCGGCTGGCGGAGCTGGACCGGCTGGCGGCGGAGTTCTTCCAGGAGCGGCACGAATTCGAGCCGGTGACGATGGCGGAGCTGCGGCGGCGGCTGAAGGAAGAACGGGTGGTGGTGCTGGACGTGCGGCCGGAAGAGGAATACGCGGCGGGGCATATCGCCGGGGCGGTGTCGCTGCCGGTGGAGCATCTGCCGCGGCGGCTGCCGGAGGTGCCGCGGGGGCCGGAGGTGGTGGCGTATTGCCGCGGGCCGTGGTGCCTGCTGGCGGACCAGGCGGTGCATGCGCTGCGCGGGGCGGGGATCCCGGCGCGGCGGCTGGAGGCGGGGTTTCCGGATTGGAAGGCGAAGCGCTATCCGGTCGAGGCGGAAACCGGAGCGGGCAGGCCGGGGAAAGAGTGAGTGGGCAATCGGGTCAACGAGGAGAGCGATATGTGCAGGGAACGAGTCATTCGGGCATTTGCCGGCGGCATGGTGCTGGCCGGGCTGGGACTGGGGTTGTGGGTCAGCCGGGAGTGGCTGTGGCTGGACGCGTTTGTGGGCGCAAATCTTTTCCAGTGGGCGTTCACAGGCTTTTGCCCGCTGGGGCTGATTTTGCGCAAGTTGGGGGTGCGGACATGCGCGGCGGCGGCGTAGCGCGGCGAGTGGCGCCCGGGGCCGGGCGCGGCGGGTGGCTAAGGCGGCCGGCGGCGGCGCTGCTGGCGCCGGGACTTTTGGCGGGATTGGTGGCCGGGCTGGCGGGCGGCGTGGCGGCGCAGGCGCGCCCGGGAGCGGCGGATGGCGCCCCAGCGGCGAGGGCGGCGGCGCCGGCCCGTATGCGGGCGGCGGCGAATCTGCCAGCGGCGCGGCGGGGCGTGGAGGCGCCGGCGGCGGGGAGCGGCCACCCGGGTGCGCCCGCGGCAGGCGTGATGGCGACGCGAGTTTTCGCGCCCGGTCAGGGAGCGCAATCGTCTCCGGCGCGGGTGTGGACGCTGGCGGCGGCGCTGCGGCGGGCGCTGGGGCAGAGCCAACAGCTGAAGGCGGCGGGCGCGGAGGTGCAGGCGGCCAAGGCGGGAATTGGTTCCGCGCGGTCGGGGCTGTGGCCGCGGCTGAGCGTGGGGGAAGGAGTGACGCGGGGCGACGACCCGGTGTACGTGTTCGGCGCGCTGTTGCGGCAGCACGCGTTCGGGGCGGCGAATTTCAATTTGCCGAGCCTGAACCGGCCGGGGGCGCTGACGGACTGGCAAAGTTCGGCGCAAGCCAGCGTGAGCCTGTGGGATGGAGGCAAGACGCGGGCGGCGATTCGCGGGGCGAAAGCCGGCTACCGCGCGGCGGGCGCGGCGCGGCGGCAGACGCGGGAACAGGTGCTGGCGGCGACGGTCGCGGCGTATTACGGACTGCGGGAGGCGGAGGCGAATTGGCGGACGGCGCGGCGCGCGGTGCGGGCGGCGAAGCAGAGCCAGCAAGACGCGCAGGCGCGGTACCGGGCGGGAATGGCGGTGGAAGCCGACGAGCTGAGCGCCGACGTCTACGCCAACCGGGCGCGGCAAGCGCGGGCGGAGGCGGCGGGGGCGCTGGCGATGGCGCGGGCGCGGCTGAACCAGAGGCTGGGCCGGCCGCTGGCGGCGCCGCTGGCGCTGGCGGCGGCGTCGGCGAGCAACGGCACGGCACCGTTGCCGGCGACGCTGGCGGCATGGCAGGCGGCGGCGCTGCGGCGGCGGCCGGATCTGGCGCGGGCGCGGGCGGAGACCGCCGCGGCGCGGGCCCAGGAAGGCGAGGCACGGGCGGCGTGGTGGCCGCAGGCGAGCGCGTTCGCGTCGGTGGAACGCGATCAAGCGGGCTTCACCGGGGCCGGCGGCAGCGACTGGATGGCGGGGGTGCAGGTGCGGTGGAGCGTCTTCGGCGGCGGGGCGCGGCGGGCGGCGCAGGCGCAGGCGCGGGCGGGAACGGCAGCGGCGCAAGCGCAGGCGTCGAGCCTGAGCCGCGAGGCGGCGGTGGAGGTGCAAGCGGCGTGGTACCGGTGGCAAACCGCGCGGCGGCTGCGGGCGCTGAGCCGGCAGAACGCGCGGCGGGCGGCGGCGGCGCTGGCGATGCTGCGGCGGCGCTACCGCGCCGGGCTGACCACGCTGCGGACGGTGCTGGACGCGGAGACGGATTGGACTCGGGCACGGGCGGAAGAGGCGCAGGCGGAGTACGGCTGGCAGATGAGCCGGGCGGAGGCATTGGCGAGCCTGGGCGAGCTGAATTATGCGCACGCGGCGGCGCTGGCGGCGAATGCGGCCGGCGGCGGCATGGCGGCGGGCGGAGCGGTGGATGGCCCGGCGACAAATGGTCCGGCGGCGTGGACGGTGGAGCGATGAGCGAGACACGGGAGATGGGCATGAGCAAGGGCAACGCAAAGAAACGGTGGATGACGGGCGCGGCGCTGGCGATAGCCGCGCTGGCGGGAGCGGCGCTGGTCGCGCGCGGGCGGACGGCGCCGCGGGCGGAGGGCGCGATCGGCCTGCCGCTGCCGGCGGGCACGCCGGTGGTCGCGGCGCAGTGGACGCGGCGGCCGGAGTATTGGCGGGCGCCGGGCGAGGTGCGGGCGCGGCAGCAGGCGGTGGTGGCGGCGCGGGTGAGCGGCTATATCACGGCGCTGCCGGCGCATCTGGGCGACCCGGTGCGGGCGGGCCAAGTGCTAGCGGTGCTGGCGACGCCGCAGGCCGGGCAGCAGGTGCGGGCGGCGGCGGCGGAGGTGGCGGCGGCCCAGGCGCAGCGGGCGGCGGCGGAGCGGCAACTGGCGGCGGCGCGGGCGCAGGCGGCGCTGGCGGCGAGCACCTACCGGCGCTATGCGCAACTGCGAGCCGAACAGGCGGTCAGCCCCTATGAGATGGAGCAGGTGGCGACGGCGCGGCAATCGCGGCAGGCGCTAGCGGCGGCGGCGCGGGCGCAGCTGCAAGCGGCGGCGGCGCAGTTGGGCCGGGCGCGGGCAAGGCTGGCACAGAGCGAGATCGCGGCGGGTTATGGGCGGGTGCGGGCGCCGTTCGCGGGACGGATTACGGCGCGGCCGGCGGCGGTGGGCGACTTGGCCATGCCCGGCCAGCCGCTCTATAAGGTGGCCGGGGCGGCGGGCAGCAAGCTGCGGGTCAGCGTCCCGGACCGGGAGCTGCGCTGGATTCACCTGGGTGAGCGGGTGCGGGTGACCGGCGGCGCGGGCGATGGGGCAGCGGCCGGCCGCTGGGCGACGGTGCGCCGCATGGCGCCGGCCAGCGACGCGGCGACGCATATGGCGGTGGTCGAGCTGCGGCTGCCGGCGGGCGGGGGATGGCGGCCGGGGGCCTTCGCAACGGCGGCGTTTCCCCTGGCGGCGACGCGGCAACTGTGGCTGCCCAGCGGCGCGGTGCTGCGGGCCGGCGGGCTGAGCGAAGTGTACGTGGTCAACCGCCAGGGGCGCGCGGAACTGCGCTGGGTGCGGACCGGAGGCGAAGCCGGCGGCCAGGTGGAGATTCTGGCGGGGCTAACAGGGAGCGAAACCGTGGTGGCGGCGCCGCGGGAACTGGCGGCGGGTAGCGCCGGCGAAGCCGGGCTGGCGGCGGCAGGAGCGGCGCCGGAAGGGGCGAACGGGCATGAGTAACGACGAGCGGGACCATTTGCAACCCGGCGGCGGGCAAGACGGGCCACTGAGCGGGGCGCCGGGCGGGGCGCCGGGCGGAGACGAAGGGCAGAGCGCTGCTGGGGACACGGTGCACGCGCCCAGCCTGGGCAGCGGGGCCGAGCGGCGGGTCGCGGCGGCGATGCGCGCGGGCGACGAGGAAGCGGCGATCGCGGCGATGCACGGCGGCAAGCACGGGCCGGCGGGCCGGGTGGCGCGCTTCTTCGTGGATTCCAAGCTTACCCCGCTGCTGATGATGGCGGCGGTTTTGCTGGGCCTGCTCGCCATTTGGACCATGCCGCGGGAAGAAGAACCGCAGATCCGGGTGCCGTTCGTGGATGTGATGACGCCGCTGCCGGGCGCCGCCAGCGCGGTGGTGGAACGGCGGGTGACGGCGCCGATCGAGCAGATGATGCGGGACATTCCCGGCGTGGACCATATCTATTCCACCTCGATGCCGGGCGAGAGCCTGGTGACGGTGCGGTTCAAGGTGGGACTGCCGGTGCAGCCCAGCCTGACGGAGGTCTACACCAAGCTCTACGCGAATCGCGGGGATCTGCCGGCGGGCAGCGGGCCGCCGCTGGTCAAGCTGCGGTCCATCTATGACGTGCCGGTGCTGGCGCTGACGCTGTCAGGGCCGGCATATAACGACGCGCAACTGCGGGAGCTGGCGGTCGAGCTGCGGCGCGTGCTGAAGCGCGTGCCGGACGTGTCGCAGGTGACGATCACCGGCGGCGCGCGGCGGGAGTTTCGCGTGGTGCTGGACAACAGCCGGATGGCGGCGTACGGCATCGCGCCGGGCGAGCTGGCGGCGCGCATCGAGGCGGCCAGCGGGCGGACGCCGGCGGGACAACTGGTCGGCGGCGGCCGGGCGACGGCGGTCTACGCGGGGCGCTGGATCCGCTCGGCGCGGGAGCTGGGCCAGGTGGTGGTGGCGGTGCGGCAGGGCATGCCGATGCTGCTCAGCCAAGTGGCGCGGATCGAAGACGGGCCGGGCGAACCGCACGATTACGCCGGCATTCTGTATGGGCCGGGGCAGCGCGACGTGGCGGCGGCGGCGCGCGGGCGGGCGCGGGCGGCGGTGACGCTGGCGGTGGCCAAGCGCCAGGGGGCGAACGCGATCACCGTGGTGGACGCGGCGCTGGCGCGGCTGCGGGCGGAGCGGGGGCGGCTGATTCCAGCGGGCGTGCGGGTGACGGTGACGCGCGACTACGCGCGCTCGGCGGAGGCGCGGTCCAACGAACTGCTGGAGCACATGGCGCTGGCGACGGTGTCGGTGATTTTGCTGGTGGCGCTGTTTCTCGGCTGGCGGGAGGCCGGCGTGGTGGGCGTGGCGATTCCGGTCACGCTGCTGGGCACGATGTTCCTGTTCGCCCTCTACGGCTACACGCTGAACCGGATCACGCTGTTCGCGCTGATTTTTTCCATCGGCATCTTGGTGGATGACGCCATCGTGGTGGTGGAGAACATCGTGCGCCATTACCGGCTGTTTCCCAACCGCGGGCGGCCGGCGGCGCGGGTGCTGATCGAGGCGGTGGCGGAGGTGGGCAACCCGACGATTTTGGCCACCTTCGCGGTGATCGCGGCGCTGCTGCCGATGGCCTTCGTGGGCGGGCTGATGGGACCGTACATGCGGCCGATTCCGCTGGGGGCGTCGGCGGCGATGCTGCTGTCGCTGGCCATCGCCTTCGTGGGCACGCCGTGGGCGGCGATGCGGCTGCTGCACAAGCCGGGGCACCGTCAGCATGCGGCGGCGGCGGCGCGGGAGTCGCGCCTCGGCGCGGCCTACCGGCGGGGGATGGCGTGGCTGCTCACCGGACGGCGGCGGCGGTGGGGCTTGGTTGCGGGGCTGGCGGCGCTGCTGCTGGCGGCGCTGTCGCTGCTGTATTTCAAGCTGGTCATCGTCAAGATGCTGCCCTACGACAACAAGACCGAGCTGGAGGTGGTGCTGCACATGCCGGAGACGACGCCGCTGGAGACGACCGAGGCGGTGGCGCAGCGGCTGGCGAATTACCTGGCGCGGCAGCCGCAGGTGAAGAACGTGGAGTTTTACGCCGGCGCGGCGGGGCCGTACAGCTTCAACGGCCTGGTGCGGCATTATTTCCTGCGCGACCAGCCGAACCAAGGCGACGTGCAGGTCAACCTGGTGAGCACGGGGCGGCGCAATGCCGAGAGCCACGCGCTGGCGCTGCGCTGGCGGCCGCGGCTGGCGGCGATCGCGCAGGCGGCGGGGGGCCGGATCACGGTGGCGGAGCCGCCGCCGGGACCGCCGGTGCTGCAAACGCTAGTGGCCGAGGTCTACGGGCCAACCGCGGCCGCGCGGCGGGCGGCGGCGCGCCAGGTGCGGCAGGTGATGCGGACCACGCCGGGCGTGGTGGACGTCAACTGGAGCCAGCCGCGGGGCGAGGTCTACGACCTGATTCCGCGTCCGCGGAAGGCGGCGCTGAGCGGCGTTTCCCTGCCCGATCTGCGGGCCAGCATCGCGCTGGCCGAGGGCGGGATGGAGGCGGGCTGGGCGCATACGCGCCGGGACCGGGAACGGATTCCGATCTGGCTGCAATGGCCGGCGGCGGAGCGGCAGGGGCCGCAGGCGCTGCGCATGCTGCCGGTGCCGGCGGCCAACGGAGCCGGCGGCGGGACGTTGGCGCCGCTCGGCGAACTGACGCGCCTGGTGCGGCGGCCGATCGGCCAGCCGATCTTCCATCAGGATCTGCGCCCGGTGGATTATGTGATGGGCGACGTGGCGGGCGGGACGGAAAGCCCGGGCTACGCCATTTTCCAAATGGACCGGCGGCTGGAAAAACTGCGCACCGCGCTGGGACCGCGGCTGCGGGTGCGGTTGATCTCCGCTCCGTCCAACCTGCGCCGGGATGCGGTGCGGTGGGGCGGGGAATGGCACACCACGGTGCATGTGTTCCGCGACCTGGGCATCGCCTTCGCGGCGGTCCTGCTGCTGATCTATGTCCTCGTGGTGGGCTGGTTCCGGGATTACGGCGTGCCGCTGGTGATTCTGTCGCTGGTGCCGCTGACGCTGATCGGCATCTTGCCGGGCCACGCGCTGATGGGGGCGTTTTTCACCGCGACCTCGATGATCGGCTTCATCGCTGGGGCGGGCATCGTGGTGCGCAACTCCATCATCCTGGTGGACTTCATCGAGCTGCGGCGGGCGCAGGGCATGGGTCTGAAGGAGGCGGCGATTGACGCCGGGGCGGTGCGCTTCCGGCCGATTCTGCTGACCGCGGCGGCGGTGGTGGTGGGCGCGTCGGTGATCATTACCGACCCAATCTTTCAAGGGTTGGCGATCTCCTTGATGGCCGGCGAAATCGCCTCGACGCTCATCGCGCCGGTGGCGGTGCCGGTGCTGTATACGCTGCTGCGCGAGCGCCAGCAGCGGCGGGCGGCGCGAAAACTGGCGCGGCCCGCGGCGGCGTAGGGCGCGGAGGGAGGCTGTGCGCGGCCGCGGCAGCGCGCGGCGCGTCAATAGGCGAGATGGATGGTGTAGTGAACACCGGTGAAGCGGGGGCATTGCGCCTCCCAATGGAAGACATTGCCCTGAACCGAGCCGAGATAAACGCCGGCGCCGTCGCGGCGCTCTTCCGCCACGATGCGCACCGGCCCGGGACAGGTGATGGTGCCTTGACGGGTGGAGCCGAGCGGGTCGGCGTGGACGTCCAAGTGAAAACTCACAGCTCCTTGGCCGTCCACAAGGAAGGTGATGCAGTGGAAATCGCCTCCCAGTTGAACCATTGCCCGCTGCGTGATCCTGCCACGCCGGATGGCCGCCTTGGCCTCCTCAATTCCTCCACAAAAACGCCTCAAATGCTCCTCAATTAGTTCCCAACCGCCCTAAAACGGCGCGGAACCGGTGTGGGTTGTGCGCACAATTAGGACACAAATGGGAATGTTCCGTCTCCGCGGAAAAATCACCTTCGGGGAATTCGTCTTCGACTTCGACGGACTGCGGTTGTTCCGGCACGGGGCCTTGCAGGCGCTGCAACCGAGCCCGGCGGCGATGCTGCGGGCGCTGCTGGCACGGCCCGGGGAGGTGATCACCCGGCAGGAACTGAGCGCCGCGATGTGGCCCGGCGGGGAGATGCTGGACCATGGGCACGCCATCGAGAAGTGCGCGCACAAGCTGCGATCCGTGTTGGGGGACACCGGGCCGCAGCGGCGCTATGTACAGACCGTGGCGCGGCGCGGCTACTGCTTTACCGCGCCCGCGTATCACGCTCCGGCCGCCCCGGCGGCGGCGAGGGCTTGGACGCGGCTGGCGGTGATGGCGCCGCCCGCGGCGGAGGCGGCGGCGGAGATGGTGGCCGACGAGTTGGGGATGCGCCTGCCGACGGTGGCGGTGATGGCGCCGGAGGTGGCGCGGGCCGAGGGCGGAAAGGCGTGGGCGGAGAGCCGAGCGCGGCGCGCCGATTATGTGCTGACGGGCCGCTGGCGGACAGAGGGGACCGACGCGGATCCCGGCGCTGCGGGGTGGGATGCGGCGCCCGCCGGCATGCGGTTGTTCGCGGCGCGTGACGGGGCATTGCTGTGGGAGCAGGAATCGCGCGGCGGGGCCGATTGGATGGCGGCAATGGGACGGGCGATGGAAGCGCCCGTGCGGCCGCCGCTGAGGGCGCGCGCGGGCGTAAGCGCCGCGGCGCGGTCCGCTTATTTGCGCGCCCGGGTGCTGTTGCGGCGGCGCAACGGACCCGACATGCGGCGGGCGCTGGAGGAGTTCGAGCGGGCGATTGCGGCGGATGCGCAGTGTGCTCCGGCCTATGCCGGCGCGGCGACCTGCCAATGGATCCTGGCCTATTGGGGTTTGGCCCCGGCGCGGGCGGCGATGCGCAAGGCGCGCCAGGCGGCGCAGCAGGCGCTGGAGCTGGCGCCGCGGCTGGCGGAACCGTATCTGGCGCTGGCGCAGGCGGACATTCTATTGGCGGGGCAGTGGCCGGGGGCGAAGCGGTATTTCCGGGCGGCGCTGGCGCGAAATCCGAGCTACGCGCTGGCGCTCCATCACTACGGCCGTTGGCAGGTGGCGCGGGGCGAAGCGAAGCGAGGGCTGGCGGCCAACGCGCGGGCCCTGGTTCTCGATCGCCGCTCGGCGCCGTTTGCGGGCGGGCGCATCTACCTGCTGATGTGCGCCGGCCGCATCGGCGAAGCGCTGGCGTTGGGGCGGCGGGCGACCGCGGCTTGCCCGCATCGGCTGGCGCCGCGGCTGCATTTCGGCACGCTCTGCGGCTACTTGGGACGCGCCGAGGACGCCGTGGCGCAGCACGAACGGGCGGTGGAGATCGCGCATGGCATGGCCTATGCCAAGGCGGCGCTGGCGGAAAGCTATGCCCTCTCCGGACGGCGGCGGCAGGCGCGGGCGCTGCTGGCGGAATTGGAGGCGGTGCCGGCCGACACCTATGCCAACGGCGCGGCGGTGGCGCTGGCGCACGCCGCGCTGGGCCAGCGGGAGCAGGCCCTGGCGGCGCTGGACCGCGCGATCGCCGCGCGGGATCCGGCGACCGCCTTCCTCGCCGTGGATCCGCGCTTCCGTCTGCTGTCGGCGGCGCCGGGCTGGGCTCCGCTGGTGGAGCGGGTCAAGCAATGGATCAACTTCGCCGGCGGCACGGCGCAGCCTCCCGACCACGAGCTGTAGGCCGCGGGCCGGGCACGGTGGCGGCGTGCGCGCGGGCGGCGCGGGCCGCGGCTAGGGCCGGCGCGCGCCGTCGGGCCCGCCGACGGCGAAGACCTGGGGATGCCGCGCCGCCGGCGGCGGCAGCGGCGGAAACGGCGCGTGCGGCTCGGTTTGGTACCAGTAGGCCACGCTGTAGAAATTGTCCGAGCGGGAGTTGGCGGAGCCGTGCTCGATGGTGACCCGCAGCGAGCGCTGGAAGCGGATCGGCGCGGGCAGGTGCCAGCGGTAGACGCACCAGCGGCCGCCGATTTTCTCCGCATCCACCACCAGCGGCGCGCCGTTGTAGGGATAGCTGAAGGAGCGGTCGCCGAAGTCCCAGGCGCCGTTGAAATAATCCTCCGACCCGGTGCCGTTGATGGTGGGCAGCACCGTGCCGCGGGCGGCGTCGGCTTGGTCAATGAAGATCATGTCGTCGCCCTCGCCCCACCAGCCGTTTTGGTTTTGCAGCACCGCCAAGCTGGTGCCGATGTATTGCCCGCGTCCGCGGGCGTCCAGGAAGACGAAGTTGCCGCGGCCGAAGCGGTTGTGCGGGTCGCGCACGATGGGGCCGCCGTGGTCGTGCCAGTCGTTAGTCCAGCCGTGGCAGGGCGCGGCTTGGCGGTACTGGGCGTGGAAGTAGGCGGCGTCGGCGGGCAGCGCGCCGGTCAGCTCGAAATCAATATTGGAGTAGAAGTTGGGGATCGGCCCGCCCTGGTTGCGCACGGCGATGCGGGCGTGGCGGCGGAAGGGCATGGGGAGATAGCAATTCAGCGCCCGCTCCGGCGCGACGGTCATGGGCAGCGCGGCGTAGGTGAAGTAGTGGCCCAGCCCGAGGCCGAAGAAATCGCCCAGCGGAACCTCGACCGATGGCGTGGCCTCATGATCCCAGTGCATGGTGAGGACGATGTCCTTGAGGTGGTGCGGGCCGCCGTTGACGGTGAACCAAACGTGCCGCACCACGCCGGGACCGTCGCTGTCGAGCAGAACCTTTTCGCCGCCGGCGGGGATGACGAAGAAATCGGCGTTGCCGCCGCTGCGGTCGTAGCTTGACGCCTTGCGGCTGCGACCGGGGCGCAAAATCGCCGGGCCGAGATCGCCAATGGAGCCCGCCGGAGCGGGCGCGGCGGCGCCGGCCGGCGGCTGCGCGGCGGCGGAGCGGCTGAGCAGCGGCCAGCCAGCCGCTGCGGCGGCTAGCAGGCCGAGCAGGCTGCGGCGGCGCGGGCCTGCGGTTGCCGGCGGGACGCCACGACCTGCGGCTGCCGGCGGGAGGCCGCAATCGGCGGCGGGCGGGGCGTTGGGTGCTGCGGCGGTCGGAGCGCCGGGTGCGGCGGCGGGTACGGGAGCGGAATCGTCCATGGCGGGAGTGTAGCGCGGACCATTGCTTGGCGCGGGCCCCAGCCCCGCCTGCGGCGGGGCGTCCCGCTTACGCGCCGGCTGGCGGCGGGGTAGCCTCCGGCTTGCGTGCGGTCGCGCTGGGCGCGGCCGGATCGGATAGAACGGGGCGGACAGGCGAGGACGCCCATCCCACTATCTCCGCGGCGGCGCTCGGCGGCGATTGCGTGCGGTCGCGCTGGGCGCGGCCGGATCCTGGGGGCGCGGGCGGCCTCGCCCGCCTTGCGGCATAGGCCTTAGCCTGTGTCCTGCGGCCCAAGGGGGGCGCGGCGTTGGCCGCGGCGCCGCCGGCCGGCAGCGGGGTGACCGGATTAGGCATTCCGCTCGTCCGCCGTGATGCGAAGGAGCGCGCCGGTGTATTCGCCCGCGCCATCCGTGGCGGTCGCAACCTCAGCCCCCGCCCCGTGGTCCGGCCGCACCACTACTAGGCGAATGCGCACCCGGCCGGGCATTTCGGGGTAGCTGCCTTGGGCTTTGCCCAGCTCCAAGGTACGCGTGGAGTCATCCCAATGCATGGCCACGACCCTGCGTTGGCCCTGTTCATAGTCATACGAGTCGCCGGCGTCCGAGTACCATGCGAAGTCCGCGTCAGCGCCGGGGTAAACGCGAACCTCGAGTTCCGTTACCTGTCCGTCGGCATCCTGCACCACCGGCCCGAGGGGCACGATGGATCCGGCGCGCACATACAGCGGAATGCGATTGAGCGGCGCGGGCGCTTGCACGGTCTGCTCCCCGGCCAGGCGCTGGCCGCTCCAAAAGTCGAACCACGCCGCGGCGGGCGGCAGGTAGACCGAGCGGGTCTCCGCGCCGGGCTCGGTGACGGGCGCCACCAGAAACGCGGGGCCAAACATGAATTGATCGCCGATGGCGCGGACCCTTCGGTCCGCGGGCCAGTCCATCGGCAGCCCGCGCTGTAGCGTGTAATCGTCGTGGGTGACGCGCCAGGCGAGGGAATAAATATAGGGCAGCAGGCGATACCGGAGCCGGTCGTAGAAAATCAGCGTCGGGGTTTGCGGCCCGTAGCGGAACAGGCTGTTGACGTTGTTGACGCGGTGGCCGTGCGTGCGCAGGATGGGGCAGAAGACGCCGTATTGAAACCAGCGCACGTAGAGCTCCTGGTAGGCGGGATCGCGCGTATCGCGTGCGTACGGCCACCCGTAGCCGGCGATGTCCGTGGTCCAGTAGGGCAGCCCCGACATTTGATAGTTGAGGCCGGCCGCGATCTGCCGGCGGAAGGTCATCCAGTTGCCGATCACGTCGCCCGACCAGACCGCGGCCGCGTAGCGCTGTAGGCCGAGGAAGCCGGAGCGGGTCAGGATGAAGACCCGCTTCCGGTCCGTGGTCTGGCGCCAATGGTCGTGCACGCCCCCGGCGTGCATCAGCGGATAAATGTTGGTATAGCGCGCGCCGTTGCCGATGGAGAGCCGCAGCCCGTCCAGCGCGGCGTCGCTTTGCCCGTTCCAGATCTCCGGCTCGCTGCTGTCGAGCCAAAACGCATCCCAGCCCTCGGCGAATTTGACGCCCACCAGGCGCCGCCAATAGTAATCGCGGGCGGCGGGGTTGGTCGCGTCATAGACGTCCGCGCCCGGAATGATCCAGCCGCGCCGCTTCATCTCCCGGTAATTGCGCGAGCGCAGGTCGAACTTCGCCCAGATCGAGATCATGGCGTGGACGTGCTCGGCGTGCAGGCGGCGCAGCGCCGCGGGCACGTCGGGCCAGGGCTTCAGGTAGGCGGCGGAGTATTCGGGATCGCCCTGGCGCTTCCACCAGAACCAGTCCTGCACGATCAGGTCGAGAGGCGCCTGGTGGTCGCGATACCTTGCGGCGACATCCAGCAGCTGCTTGGCCGAGGTGTAGCGGTCCTTGGATTGCACAAAGCCGTAGGCCCAGCGTCCGAACAGCGGCGCGTGCCCGGTCATGGTGCGGTAGATCTGGATGATGCGGTCCATGGACGGCCCGTAGAGGACGTAATAGTCGATCGCGTCGGCGGCTTCGCTGCTGAGTTTGAGCTCGGTGGGAAAGCGGTTGTCGAAATACGATTTCGCCGCCGTGTTCCACAGCAGGCCGTAGCCGAGCGTGGAGACCAGCAGCGGAATCGCGATGTTGGTGTTGGCCTGCGCCAGCTCGATCACGGCCCCGCGGTAGTCGAAAACGCCGCTTTGGTGCTGCCCCAGCCCGTAAAAGCCTTCGAGCGCATCCGGAAAAAATCGGGTATCCACCCGGTACAGCGATTCTCCGTTGACCTCCACGGGCACATAGCGGCGGGGAACGCGCGGCGACTCCTGCAACAGCGGCTTGCCGTTCGGATCCAGGAAGCGCAGCAGCCCCATGCGCAGATCAATGTCCACGGACATCCCCGTGGTGCGCAGGGTCGCGCGCTCCGCCGTCCGCGTGACCTGCGGCGTCTGCGGTGTGACTGGCGCGACCATCCACGGCGTTTCCGGCGACGCTCCGGCGGGATCTCCCGGTCCCGCCACGACGTGAATCACATCCGGAGCGCAAACCGTGATGCGCACCGTTTCGGTTCCGTTCCGCAGGAGAATGCCCGCCGGCGTCTCTTCCAGCGTGATGGCAGCCGCGCCGGGAGGCGCCTGCGGCGGATCGGCCTCCAGTGTCCCTGGCGGCGCGGCCGATGCGGCCGCCGCCAGCGCGGAGCCGATCAGAAATCGGCGGCGATCGAATATCCGGGTCATGGTCTTCTCCTGGTCATGTTTCATGCGTCGTGTTTCGCGCCGCCTGGCCCGCGCCCGCGTAACTCGCGCGGTTTGCCGGCGCGGGTTGTACGGTCAACGGACTGCACGGTTAGCGGATTGTACGGCTAAAGGCTAGCAGAGACACGGGAAACTGAGTCGCCTCCGGGCGGCGGAAACGGCAGCAGCAGCCACGGCGGCCCGCACGCTCCGGCGCGCCGCCGGCCCTGGGGGCGCGGGCCGCCCGGCCCGCAACCGCGCCGGTTGGCGCACCGGCTCCTGCACCGCACCGCCGCGCTGCGCCGCCGCGCCCGCCGCGAATGCGCTAATCTACAGGAGACCCGTCGCTGGAGTGGCGGAACTGGCAGACGCAGCAGACTCAAAATCTGCCGGAGCTTAGCTCCATGGGGGTTCGATTCCCCCCTCCAGCACCATCCATAAATCCCCAACCGGAATTGGGTCCAAAGTATTAAGAATCAATTGGTTGGTGGTATTTCGATATTCTCAGGGAACATCGCGGGCGGCTCCGAGAATGGGTAGGCTCTGCGCCAAATACCCGCTTTCGGTTCGATGGCCTCTGGTTTGGAGCGGCGGTTGTAGACGATGGGCAGAGGCCCTGCGGGCGGATGCACGATGATCGCCAATGCCGGGGATGGGGCGCGGAAGCAACAGGGGCATAGGCGCTCGCGGCGGGAGCCGCTCCACCGGGCGGCTGCGCCCCCCGCTCGTCCCCGCGATTGTGAGCCTGTCCCGCCTCGGCGGGATTCCGCCACTCCAGCCCGACTCTTCAGCAGATTAGCGCACTCGCGGTGAACCTGGCGCCGCCGTGCCGGGGCCCGCGCCACCCAACGGCCATCCTACGGTCCAGGCCCCGCCGGCGCCGGCCGGCGCCCTCTTCATGCCGCCGCAAACCGGCCGCACGCCGCGTCACGGCGCTGCTTCCATCACCGGCGCCACTGCCACGCTCGCACCGGCCAACGTGACCTCTGTCGCGCTCCGCCAGATTCGATCGTCCCTTCTATATGCCGCCAGCAGGCTGAGCCCGCGCAACGTCGCGAGGAGACAAGCGACCGCCCCGGTCGCCGTAGTCGCCAGCCCGACATGGAACCCGTAGTCCGTGATCCCCGGCCCCTGCCGGATGAGCGCAATGCCGGCGCCGACCAAGCCCGCGCCCGTGGCCCAGACCAGGGCGGCAAGCAGCGTGCTGCCTGCCCGCATGCGCCTCCGGTCGAGCAGCACGTACGCGCCAAATGCGCCCCACGCCCAAACCCACCATGAGACTACTCGAGCCAGCGACAGCTCCATGGCGTAGCGTGCAAATTCCACGAACGGGGCAAAGATGGCGCGCGCCATTGAGGGCGCGCCCATGTATCCCGCCACCACCGGAATGAACGCCGCGCTGTCGTGGTGTCTGAGCTTGCGCAGGACGACACGCACCCTTTGGGAGCGCGACAGCGCGGCTGCTCCCGGCGCCCGGATGACGTTCCATGTTCTGGCCAGTCCCGTCCAGCCGTGGTAATCCGAGTCGGCCAGCAGAACCAGCCCGCGGGCACGGCTCACCGCCAACACTCGCCGGGCCAGCCGCGGCGGCAGGCCGGGATGGCCCTCATTGGCGATTTCGAACCCGTCAACGCCGTCATCCGCCAGCCGCGTGATGTCGTTCGGTGTCAGGTTCCTCAGCGTCACGACGAAGACCGCCCCGCCCGCGGCATGAATCGTTTTCGCGAACCAGGCCGTGTGGCGCACCGCGCCGCCAATGTGCATGGCGGTGTTCGGGCAAAGGCCCACGCAGACCGCTCGCCGGCCGGTATGGTCCTCGACCCCGGACATCAGGGCCGGCATCGCGGCCAGGGCCGCGGGCGACAGCCACGAGATCGCGTGGCCCATTAGGTGATCATGCTCGGTAATCGCCTCCATGGTATATCCGGAGGATTGGTGCCAAAGCACATTGGTTCGCAGCGAGGCCAACCCGTCATGGGACAGAACGGTGTGGCTGTGCAGGTCGGCGACGATCCGGTTGGGATTGCGAACGACCAGCCGCCAGCCGGGCACGCGGGCGATGGCGAAAAACATGATGAGGAGCGCCACCGTCGCGATCAGCACCAGCGCGCTGCGCAGCGCCCGGAAGACCACCGCCGCGCCCCGTCTGCCGCTCCCCGCGCGACGCGCGGCGAACAGCCCCAGAACCGCCGCCGTCAACACCGTCCATGCCAGCACGGAAACGGTGGCAATCCAGAAATCCGGGGCGCCGGCGATGATCTTCAGCGGAGCAAACAGCGGCTCGAGCAGGGCGGTCCAGGAATGCTGCTCAAGCCGGATGCCCGCCAGCCGCGTGTAGGTCCGGGCGTCGAACGGGCCTTGGGGGGCGTAGGGAACGCAGGCCAGGATGGTCAGCACCATCAGCCCGAACGTCAGAATGCCGGCCGTCCGGCGGAGCTCTTTGCCCGTCGCGCACTCCCGCCCGGCCCCGTCCTCGACCGGGCGAGCCAGCTTCGGTGCTATTCCCATCCGCGAACCGTCCTGAACAGGAGTTCCCGTTTTGGGCGGCTTGGCATCGGCTCAGGATACACCCGCTCGCAGGACGAACCGCACCTGGCCGAGTGGCCACCACCTCCGACCGGCTTAGGGGGCGCGCGGCCTAGGGGACGGTTCGCCAGGTGACGCCGGGGTAGAGGCTAGGCAGGCGGAAGGCGCGATAGGCGAAGGCGCCGTCGGGGAAGCGCCCAACGATCTTGGGCGGCGTTGCGTGCGTGACTTCGAAGTCCATGGAATCCGCCAGCGGGTTGGGCGGAGCGCCGGCGCTGAGGGCGATCTCCATGTCGCCATTCAGCAGGCGGCGGATGTCGCCGCCCCAGAAGCTGAACATGCCGGGCAGGAATTGCCAGACGACCTGGGCGGTGCGGGCGTCCTGGTTGATCTGGTAGATGACGCCGCGGCTATAGCAGGCGGGGCCGGCGCCGATGCCGCACTGTAGCGGCGGCGAAGCCGAATCATCCAGCACGCGATAGTTGCCGTCGTCGAAGACCCCGAGGGTCATTTGGTGGCCATCGTCGGCGAGGATTGCGCGGCCGTGCTGGCCGTAGAACCATTGGCTGGGGCCGCCGCTGGTGAGCGTGAAGTCGCCCTGCCAGCCCAACTTCCACAGCACATCGCCGCTGCCCTGGCCGTCGGCGTAAGCAATTTTCAAAATCCAGCTCTGGTGGCGAAGCGAGAGCAGAAGGTCATGGTCGGCGGTGTACAGCAGGGCGTTGGCGTGGGTCCAGTCGGGGGGGGTAGGGGCCGAAGCCGTTGACGATGCGGTTGGGGTCGAGGTGGTCGAAGCCGTTCCAGAACCAATCCACGTGCCACTGGGCGTCCAGGTCCACGATGCCGAGTCCGATCAGCGTGGTGCGCACGCCGTCGCAACAGGTGGGGCCGGTGAAGGTTTTGTAGATCTCGGCGAGCAGCACGAGGTGGCCATTGGGCAGGGGCAAAAGATCATGGCTGAAGCCGGCGACGGAGAAATCGGCGCCGGCGGCGGCCAACTCGGCGTTGATTTGGGGACCGCGGAGTTCGTGCAGGGTGTCGCCGGCGAGATCCACCTCGCGCACGCCGCTGGCGCTGCGGTCATGGACGCTGTAGGTCCGCGGCGCTTCCAGCAGGAGATAGATGTCGCCATCCGGGCCGACCTGGCTGGGGGCCAGCTCCAGGTCGGTTTCGTGCAGTTGGTAATACCACAGCACGCGGCCGGAGGTATCGGTGACCACGACGGGCGCGGTCACGACCGGGGCGTTGAGGCGCCGTTCACCTTTCCCGTGAGGGTTGCGGCGGAGTCGGCGAAGTCGCCCCGGCGGTTGGCGAGCCAAGGCACGCTCACGATACCGGTTTCGATTCCCTGTACGGTGTTCTGGCCCTGAAAGTCGGCGAAATAGAACACCTTGTTTTTCTTGAGCGGGCCGCCGAGCGTGCCCCCGTACTGGTTTTGCTGGAACGCGGCGCGTGCCGGCGAAAAGTAGTCGCGTGCATCGAGACTCGTATTGCGCAGGAACTCGAATAGCGAACCATGGTTACGCAGAACGTCAGCGAGAGGAAACGGGCCGCGAATGAACTGATGGTGATCGTACGCAGCTTTCTGAAATGAGGCCCGAACGCTGGCGACACGCCAGCGGGGCGGCGCCCCGCGCCAAGCAACAGCCGGGCTGGAGGCCGGATCCCCGGCCGCGCCGGGCGGTTACGCCGGGCGCCCCGCCGGCGGCGAGGCTGGGGCCCGCGCCCGTCAAACGGTATCGCCAGGCCGAGGCCCGGGCGTTCCCGGTCACCCGAACCTCAGAAGATGCCGGTTTGAAACAAAAGGATCGCCGCTGTAATCCACAATAAAATCCCGGTGCCGATAGCGGTGATCACCGGCGCCAGCGTGGCGGGCAACGCCAATGCCATCGTGGCTGCCCAGGCCACCAGCGCCGCGCCGGCGACGTAGAACAG
Organism: Acidobacteriota bacterium; assembly: GCA_027314025.1. GTDB lineage: Bacteria > Acidobacteriota > Terriglobia > Terriglobales > SCQP01 > JAKAUF01. Next base: position 22,101 of record DAHVCP010000040.1, on the reverse strand, counting down.
ATTACGCTCAAAGAGCCTCGCCAGCGGGAGCAAGTGCAGACCCACGATAATGACGATGACGGGGACAATCAGCCAGCTCAGGCCGTAACGGCCGAGGAGCGTTGTGGCAATCAATACCAGAGTCCACTCCACGGCGTTGACAATGCCGAAGACCCTCCCAATCTTCCGGCGGAAGCCGGGGTCCATGGATGAACGCGCCGCAGCGGCATTTTTGCGCACGGCGATGGTCCCTCCGCACACCAATAGGAGCATCAGCAAAACCGGCGGCACGTAAAGAACCGGCGCGGAATGCCGGCTGAGCAGGGGAAGGAAAATCCACGCCGCGCCAAAGAGGCTGAGGATGGTCACGCCGATTGCGGAACCGAAAGCCCGAACTGCATCGCCCGGTGGTTGCATTGGTTGCGCTCCGCTAAATTGCACCGCCTTCATCGCGATGGTGTTGGCACCGCCCCGTCCGTCCAGGTGGGCTCGAAAGCATTGGCCCGCCGCGTCTGCCACTCCAGCCACAGTTCTCTAGCATGCTAGCGCACTCGCGCGCGGCCCGGGAGGCGCGGCGGGCGTTGTTGTATCCTGAGCGGTGTTGTCGCCGCCCGGGGCGGGGTCGTTGGTGCGCCGCCGCCCGGCGGCGTTTGCGCTTATGCCCACCACGAACCCCAGCAGTTCCCCCGCCTCCGCGCCGGTCATCGGCATCGGCCTCATTGGTTCCCAATTCATCGCCCGCGCCCATGCCGAAGCCGTGCGGCGCTTCGTGACCGGCGCCGAACTGCGCGCCGTCGCCTCGCCCACCGCCGGCCATGCCGAGGCGCTGGCGCGGGAGTTCGCCATTCCCCACGCCTTTACCGACACGCGCGCGCTGCTGGACCGCAAGGACATTGATTTGGTGCTGATCGGCGTGCCCAACGACCTGCACGCGCGCGTGGTCATCGCTGCGGCGCAAGCCGGCAAGCACGTGGCCATGGAAAAGCCGCTGTGCATGACGCTGGCCGAAGCCGACCAGATGATCGCCGCCTGCGCCGCCGCCAAGCGCCATTTGTTCTACGCCGAGGAACTGGTCTTCGCGCCGAAATACGTGCGCATCAAGCAGCTGATCGAGGAAGGCGCGCTGGGCCGCCCCTATCTGGTCAAGCAGTTGGAGAAGCATTCCGGCCCGCATTCGCCCTGGTTCTGGGACGTGGACCGCTCCGGCGGCGGCGTGCTGTTCGACATGGGCTGCCACGGCATCGAGTTCGCCCGCTGGATCTACGACAAGCCGAAGATTCGCGCCGTCACCGCGCACTGCGCCACCGTGGCCCACGCCGGCCGCACCCGCGCCGAGGACGACGGGCTGTTGGTGCTGGAGTTCGAGGGCGGCGGGCGCGCGCTCATCGAGGATAGCTGGGCGTTTTTCGGCGGCATTGACGACCGCGCCGAGGTCTACGGCACCGAAGGTTCGGTGTTCTGCGACCTGGTGCACGGCAACGCCATGAAGACCTGGAGCAACCCCGGCTACGGCTACGCCATGGAGAAGGCCGCCAGCACGCGCGGCTACTCCTTCACCGTCTTCGAGGAAGGCTGGAACTACGGCTTTCCGCAGGAAATCCAGCACATGGCGGACTGCCTGCGCTTCGGGCTGGAGCCGCGCGAGACCGGCGCCGACGGCCGCGAGGTGCTGCGCATCCTGTTCGCCGCTTATGAATCCGCCGCCCAGGGGAGGACCATTTTGATGGACGGCTACCAGCCGGCGTATCCCTCCCGTCCCATCGAAGCCTGGTTGCGCCGCCCGGGAGCGGCCGCGGCCGGAAAATAGGCGGTTCGCGGTTCGCGGCGCCGCCCGGTCCAGGATCGGCGCGGCGGGGCCGCGCCGTTTGCCCCTGGGGCAATGCGGGCGGGGAGGGGGCCGGTAAGTGCTCTGCTCTGCCATGGCGTGCAGTCGCAGGCTTCGGCTCGCCCAGGCCAGGGAACTGCCGCGGCGCCGGTCCAGCTGTAGGCGCGCGGGCCGGGCGCCGCTCCGCGCCAAGCGGCGGTCGCGCGGCCCCGCGAGCGTCAATCAGGTTGCCGTGCGCATGCCGGCTTCTGGAGCGGTCGCACCGCGGCATCCTGTTTTGCGGCTGCGGCATCTTAACTTCCGGGGGCCGCGGCTTTTGCCCGGGAGCGATGCCGGCGTGGAGAGCCACCCTGGCCCGAGCGGGGCTGGGGCCCGCGCCCGTCAGTCGCCGCCGGGGCCGCGCTGCCGGCCGCCATGCGGTCCGCCGGAGAGTGGGCGGACCGGCTCTGCGCCGAGGTCCGGGGCGCCGTGGGAGAGGAGCCATGCTCTATTGGGCGGTTGTGTTCTTGATCATTGCCATCATCGCGGCCCTGTTCGGCTTCGGCCTGATCACCGCCGCGGCGGTCGGCATCGCCAAGATTCTTTTCGTCATTTTTCTGATCCTCTTCGTGCTCTCGCTGCTTGCCGGCCGCCGGCGCGGGCGGGGTTGACCCCGCTGTGGATCTGGCATTCATGCTTCGGCGCCGCTCGCGGGTCCGCGCGTTTTGCCCGGGGGGTAAAGCAGGCGCGGGAAGATCGCGAAATTCCCCTTGCGCCTACGCCGCACGAGAGAATGCCGCGGCTTGCCCGAGCAAGAGAGGCCTCCCGGGGCAGTGCCCCGCGGCGAGCGAAAGCGAGGCGACGACTCGGCAGGCCCGCGGCGGCGAGGAGGGCGAAGGCGTGCACGCCGGAGATACGGGCACTCTAGGCCGGCCCTCCCGCGCCGCCAACCCCGTAATCGCGCAGGAACTCGCTCCACAACGCCGGCAGCGATAGCGCCCGCGGCGGCGATAACGAGCGGCGAGGTGGTTGTCCCCGCGGGGAGGGGACCGAGCGTCGGGCCCGACATTCCCGCAGCATCGTGACCTCAGTTCAGGGTGAGCGTGAGGGTGGTGGAGTGAGAGGCGCTGCCGCGGCCGAACCTTGGACCGTCAGTGCGTAGCCGCCCGACGGAGTACCGGGGCCGCCCTTGGCGCCCCCGCCGCCTCCGCCGCTCCCTCCCCCGCCACAAGCGGGCCAGAGCAACCGCGGCCGGCAGCAGCGCCGCCAGGCGCGCGCGGCGCGGCAACGACCGCCGGAGCGCCTCTCGCCTCAACGTCACCGTGGCCAGCAGGCGCGCCAACGCCGCCGATTTCGGCCCGGCCCCAACGAACGGGTACAGGGGGCAAACGGTGGCCCCCGGCGGGAGCTGCGCGGTATCGGTCACATTTGATCCCGCCACGGGCGGGGATTTCACCGCCGTCGTCGACTTCGCCGACAACGCCGGCGGCAGTCCGCACAGCGCGACGTTGGGCGGCGCGGCGGATTTCACCGTCGGCCCAGCGTCGGGCGCGGCGACAAGCGCTGCAACGGCCAAAGGGGGGGCGGGCTCCGCGGCTCGGGGTGGACACACGGCCAACCACACTTCGACCCTAGCCGGCCGCTCCGTGGCGGCAAAGGGGGCGGACATCGCAGCGGGCACAGCGCTGCTTCTCGGCCGCCGGGGGAAATCGCCGATTGGCAATCCTGGCCGTGAGATCGCTGGCGCGACCCACTGCCTTCTGGATCTCGCCGCCATCCACGCTAATCTTCCGCCGAGTGGCGGAGCGCGGACTCAGCTCGTGCAAATAGGCCGCGCGCACGTCCAGACCTTCGTCTCGCGCCGCGGCGGCGTAGATCGCGAGCTGGAACGCGAAGAGGTCCCCATCGCCCGAGTCGCCAGCGGTTTTGTAATCCACCAGCGCCAACGAACCCGGCGTGCCGCCCTCACGGTCCAGGATTACGTCGGCCCTGCCCTGGATCGAAGCGCCCGGAAGCCGCAAGTCGAAGGGACGCTCCGTATCCCAGGTGCGCAGCAGATCGGAGCTAAATTGGGCAAGGTACTGCCGCACCAGGGCGACGGCCGACCGCTTCATCTGCTCAAACTGAGAGCGGTTCGCGAAGGGAAGGTAGAACTCCGCGTCGATCACGCGCACGGCATCCGCTTCCGTCGGCGGCCTCCCGGTTGCCCGGGTTTCCTCAGCCAGGCGGCGCAGGATGCCATGCACCGCCCGGCCGTAACCTATCTCCTCAGCGAGTTGCGGCTGAAAGCCCAGCAGCGCGCGCATCCGGTAGCTGAGCGGACACCCGCTGTAGGCCGCGAGGTCCGAGTAGGAAACGCTTAGCTGCGGAACCTCCGCGTTGAGGGGCTCCCTCCGCGGCGGCAGCGGCAGAGGAGCCGCTCCCGTGTTGCCCCCAGCGCATTCATCGAAGAACGGGGACGGCCCGGTCCGGTTCTTCATCCGGCGAAAGTGGGAGACATACAGTGCATCCCGAGCGCGCGTCATGGCGACATAGAAAAGCCGCCGCTCGTCGGTCTCGCTCCCCTCATATCGCTCACGGACCGCCTTCGGGAACGCCGCATCCGGCAAGAGCCAGCGCTGCGTTCGCCCCGACATGGTTGAGGGAAAGCGGCGTTTGGTCATGCACGGGACAAATACCACCGGCCACTCCAGGCCCTTCGCCTGATGCACCGTCAACACGTCGACCGCATCTACGGTCGGATTGTCCTCGCCGGGAAAATCCTCGTATGCATCGCGGGCGTAGAACCTCATGTAGTTGAACAGGTTTCGGTACAACCACCTTCCGCCGCGCGTGCCTCCGCGCTGTATCTGTTTGCCGTCCTCCTCGACCGGACGCGCTCGACGCCTGGCATGCTCAAAATCTGCGAGCAGCTGAGAGAAACGCGCCAACGTTCCCATCCGGGCGGCGGTCGCAGGGTCGTCCAGGTTCCACTCTGCGACACCGAGGGCCCTCAGCAGCCGGTAGTAGTCCCCGACCAGGTTGGCCGTGGCCCCGTCGTCGTGGGCAGCCTCAAACCAATCGTTGAGGCGCTTGCGCAGGCCCGCGCGCGCGGCCCCGGTAAGCTCGAAGCAGGAGCCGAACAGGGACAACAGTTCGTCGAGGGAAACGGGGCGCTCCCCCTCGGCGCCACCGCCGCTCCACCGGTTGTCAGAGAGCCATGCGTAGGCATGGCCAAACAGCTCAGCCTCCGGCTGCAAGAAAAGCCCCGTCCTGCCGGCGCAACTGAAGGGGATGCCACGCCGACCCAGCGCCTCAAGCAGCGGCGGCGCCGAGGTCCGCACGGCGCGGAATAGCACGGCGACGTCGCGGTACGGGCGGCCTTGGCTGTGAAGCCGGGCGATGTGATCCGCGATCGCCTCGGCTTCGTCCTGCGGAGTCTCCGCGGCCCAAAAATACGGCGGGAAGCCGGTCTTCGGCCGGCCGGCGCGAATCTGCTTCCCCAGCCGGGGCTGAACGCTCTCGACAAAATGCCCGGCTACCCCGATAATCTCCGCAGCTGACCGCCGGTTCACGGAGAGCGAAGCCTCCGCGGCGCCGGAATATCGCTTAGCGAAGCCGATGATGTTGCGGACGTCCGAACCTCGCCACTGGTAGATAGCCTGGTCGTCGTCCCCGACCACGCATAGCTCGACCGGCTTTGCCGCCAGCAACGCGATTAGGTGCTCCTGTGCCGCGTTTACGTCCTGGTATTCGTCAACGATCAGATGCCGCAGTTCCGCGCGCACCGCTGCGGCCACTGCAGGTTGCTGCATCGCCTCCACGGCTTCCGTGATAATCCTGCCATAGGTAAGGAAATGATATCGGTCGAGGGTCTCCGCGAACCTCCGATAGCAGTCAGCGAACGGAGGTGAGAGTTTGTCCACGGCGATGAGTTCGTTCTCCACCGCGGCGACGTTTCGCAAGAAATCTCTCAGCGGCGCCCAAAACCGATCCCCAAGGGCGCCGAGGCCGAGCCGGTGATGCTCGCGGCTCAGCAGGGCCGCCAGTCGGTGGTCGTCGAGCAGGTCATAGCCGCCATACCGGGAAACGTGCTCCTGTAACAGACGGAAACAATACGAATGAATCGTTCCGATGAACAGCGGTCCCACCCGCCGGGCGGCAGCGGCGCCAAGCTGCTCCTCGTAGCGCAGCAAAACCCTTGCCTTTAGGCTGTCGGCGGCGCGTTTGGTGAATGTGAAGGCTGCGACCGCGTGAGGCGGCACCCCCGACGCCAGCAGCCGGACGACCCGGCGCGCCATGGCCTCAGTTTTGCCCGAGCCGGCACAGGCGATTACCTGGAGCCTTGGGCTCGCGTCGTTGATGACCAATTGCTGTTGGGAGCTGAGGGTAATTGACATCGGTCCCCACCGTCGGGGGGACGCACCGATCATAAGGCCGTCAGGGACGGGCGATGCCGCATTAGGTGTTATGGACCGAGATACTGTCCCTGGCCACCGGTACAGGCACTCCCGGCGCTGCAACTTAGGCTATGAATCAGCGCCGGTGAGAGCCAAATGGGCCCGGACCGACGGGTTGCAGCGCAGGTCCAACGCTCCGCGAAGTTTTGCGCCGCTGCAAGGTACGCCTCGCCGCTACTTTACTCCGCCGCAAAAAATTCTTCGTCGCCGAGGAACAACGCCCGCCCTGGCGCGTAATATTCTTGATGCGTTCCGGCCTGCACTTCCTGCGCCGCGAGCCCGGCCTCGCCGCGGTGGCCATTTTGACCTTGGCGATCGGCCTCGCCGCCAACACGACGATTTTTTCCGTCGTCAACGGCGTGCTGCTCCAGCCGCTGGCGTATCCTCATCCCGGACGGTTGATCGCGATTCAGGAATCCGTTCCGCGGTTGTCGCTCAAATATCCGCAAATCCCGGCGAACGCCAAGGCCTACACCGCCTGGAAGCGCGGCGCCACGCTGCTCGCCGGCGTGGCGCTGGTGCAAGGCGGCCAAGGCAGCCTGACCGGCGCCGGCCAGCCGGCGCTGCTGGACGTTCCCTCCGCCACCGCCAACCTATTTACGGTCTTCGGCGTTCATCCCGTGCTGGGCCGCAATTTCTCCCCCCACGCGGGCCAGCCCGGCCAGCCGCGCCAAGCCATTCTCAGTTACGCCTGCTGGCGCAGCCGTTTTCATGGCGATCCCGGCATCATCGGCCGCGGCATCGAGCTGAGCGGGCGTCTGTACACCGTGGTTGGCGTGCTGCCGCCGCGTCTTCACTTTTTCCATGGCCATGAACTCAGCCCGCTGATCGGCCTCGGCGACCGGCCGGAAATCTTTGTGCCGCACACCTTCACCACCAGCCAGCTCAACGATGATGGCAACTTCAACTGGGCCGCCATCGCGCGCCTCAAGCCCGGCGTCACCGTCGCCCAGGCCCGCGCCCAGCTCGACGCCATAACCGCCCGCGTCGCGCAGCAATCGAAGGATTTTCCCGGCCTGCGCGTCGTGGTCACGCCGCTGCGCGACCAAGTGGTGCGCGGCGCGCGGGAAGGGCTGTGGCTGCTGCTCGGCGCCGTGCTGGCCGTGCTGCTGATCATCTGCGTCAACCTGGCCAACCTGCTCCTCGCCCGCTCCACCGCCCGGCGGCATGAGGCGGCCATCCGCGCCGCCCTCGGCGCCAGCCAGCGCCGCTTGCTGGGCCAGGTTTTGTCGGAGACTTTATTCTTGGCCATCCTGGGCGGCGCCGCCGGTCTCTTGCTGGCGCATTGGCTCCTGCGCGCGCTGGTCGCCGCCGCGCCCCTCAACCTGCCGCGCCTGCACAACGTCCATCTGGATTCCGCCGTGCTGCTGTTCACGCTGGCGCTGTCCATCGCCGCCGGCCTGCTGGCCGGCCTGCTGCCCGCCTGGCGGCTGGCTCGCAGCGACCCGCAAACCGCCTTGCACTCCGCCGGCGCCCGCGTCGGCGAGGGCCGCTCCCGCCGCTCCGCGCGGCAATGGCTGGTCGGCCTGGAAAGCGCGCTCAGCATCCTGTTGCTGGTCGCCGCCGGCCTGCTTCTGGCCAGCTTTTTCCGCGTCGCCGGCATCCGCAAGGGCTTCGCCGTCCGGCACCTGCTCACCGTGGGCCTCCAGTTGCCGACCACGCGCTACCACACCGGCGCGCAGCGCCAGGAATTCTGGCGCCAGGCGCTGGCCGCCGCCCGCGCCTTGCCCGGCGTCCGCAGCGCCGCGCTGATTGACACGCTGCCGCTCGGCGGCAATAACGACGTCAATTCCATCACCGTTCCCGGCGATACCCGGCCCATCACCGAGCAGCCGCTGGCCAACTGGCGGCGCATCAGCCCCAGCCTGTTTTCAGTCCTCAAGATTCCCATCCTCGCGGGCCGCAATCTCACCGCCGCCGACGCCGGCCATCACCGCGTGCTGGTCTCCGCGGCCTCCGCCCGCGCCGCGTGGGGCCAGCGGGATCCGATCGGGCAAACGTTTCGCCGCAGCGGCGGGAACCCGCCCCTGTACACCGTCATCGGCGTGGTGGCCAATATGCACGCCGTCAGCCTGCTCTCCTCCGGCTTGGTGGTGTACCGCTGGTACGGCGGCAATAACCAGGAATCGCTGGTGCTCCGCACCGATCTGCCCGCCGCCACCATTGGCCCGGAACTTCGCCGCGCCATCTGGACCATTGACCCGGCGATCCCGGTCGAGAGCCTCCGTTCCATGCGGCAAATCGTCGCCGCCACGCTCGCGCCACGCCGCTTCCAAATGCTGCTGGTGGTGCTGTTCGCCGCTGCCGCGCTGCTGCTGGTCTGCCTGGGCATTTATGGCGTGGTTTCCTACTCCGTCGCCCGCCGCTCGCCGGAAATCGGCCTGCGCATGGCCCTCGGCGCCGGCGCGCCGGACCTCTACCGCCTAATCTTCCTAACTGGCTTACAGCCGGTGGTGCTGGGCCTGGCCGCCGGCGTGGTCGCGGCGCTGGCGCTGAGCCGGGTGCTGGGCAGCTTGCTGTTCGGCGTCAGCCCCTTCAGCCCGCTGCTCTACGCCGCCGCCGCCGGTGGTTTATTGCTGGTCGCCGCCGCCGCTTGCTGGCTGCCCGCCCGCCGCGCGGTCCGCATCGCCCCCTCCCTCGCCCTGCGGGTGGAATAACCAAGCGCCTGCCGCTTCCGCGCCGCTCCGGCCGCGCCCAGCGCGGCTGTACGCAAGCCGAAGGCATACCCCACCGTACCCCACCGTGGAAGGAAAGGGGATGGGCGGCCTCGCCGGTGCGGTGTTTAGGCAGCCGGGACGGCAATCCAAACTGTTGGCAGCCGAGGACGGCTACCCTACTGCCGCCGCGGAGCTATTCGCCCGCCTGCGCCGCTAGCGACGCGGCCACCGCCAACGCCGCCGCCAGTTCCTCGGGCAGCCCGTGCCGCGCTTCCAAATACTCCGCCCGGTTATAGGACAAATGCACCTGCCCGCGTTCATCCTCCGCGACCAAAATCTTCAGCGGCAGGTCCAGGGCGAGGCTCGGCGCGGCGATCATCAGCGGCGTGCCCGCCTTCGGGTTGCCAAAAATCAGCAGCTGCGCCGGACGCATCCGCAGCCCGACCTTGGCCGCTTCGCTCGCGTGGTCAATCACCGCGAACAGCTGCACGCCCCGGGAGCGCAGCAGGTTTTTCAGCCGCTCCACCGTCGCGGCGACGGTATGCTGGCTGGCCACCGTCCCAATGCCTTCGCCGATCCGCATGTTTCCTCCGCTCCGTGCAGCGGTCCGGCCCGCCGGGCGCGTACGCGGGGCTCAGCCCCGCCGGTTGGGAACGCCGGGCGCCCCGCCCGTGGCGGGCCCGGGCCCGCGCCCGCCAATGGCTGCTTCCGGCCACCAGTATGCGCCTGCGGAAGGCGTCCTCGGCGCGGGGGCCGCGCGCGCCTAATGTCCGGCGACCACCACCCACGCCGTCCGCAGCAGATCCGGCAGCCCGTAGATGTCCATGCCGGTGATGATGACGGCGCTGGCCCAGCCGGCCGCCAGCAGAAACTTCCCGTTGCGCCACTTGCCCATCACCCGCCGGGAGCTGGTGAAGTGCAGCAGCGGGAACATGGCGAACGGCAGTTGCAGCGCCAGCACCACCTGGCTGAGGTTCAGCAGATCCGTCACGCTGCTGCCACCGCGCAGGCCGATCAAAAACACCGCCGGCAGAATGGCCAGCACGCGCGTGATCAGCCGCCGCAGCCACGGCTGGATGCGCCAGTGCATGAAGCCTTCCATCACCACCTGTCCGGCCAGCGTGCCCGTCACCGTGCTGCTCTGCCCGCTGGCCAGCAGCGCCACCGCGAACAGCGTGCTGGCGCCGACGGTTCCCAGCAGCGGCGCCAGCGTCAGGTACGCCACGCGGATCCAGTCGCTATCAGGGCCGAAATGAATCACTCCGCCCGGCACCGCCACGCTGGTGCGGCCGAAAAACACCATCGCCGCCAGCACTAAAATCGCCGCGTTGACGAAAAACGCGATCGTCAGCGCCACGGCCGAATCCAGCGTGTTGAACTGGATCGCCCGCCGCATCGAGCCGTCGTCGCGCTTCAGTTGCCGGCTCTGCACCAGCGCGGAGTGCAGATACAAGTTGTGCGGCATCACCGTCGCGCCGATGATGCCGATCGCCACGTATAGCATGCCCACCTGCCCCAGGCTGGGAATGAACAGCGCCTTTCCCAGGGCGGCGAAGCTGGGATGCGTCTCCGGCAAGACGAAAATCTCGATGTAGTAGCAAACGGCGATGGTCGCCACCAAAAGCAAAATCACCGCCTCGATGGTGCGCATCCCGAAGTTCTGCATCGCCAGCAAAAGCAGAACGTCCAGCCCGGTGATCAGCACCGCCCACAGCAGGGGAATATGGAACAGCAGGTTCAGCGCCACCGCGCTGCCCAGCACCTCCGCCAGGTCGCAGGCGCCGACCGCGACCTCCGCCAGCAGCCAGTTGGGAATCCGCGTCCATTTCGGATACCAGTCGTGGCAGCACTGCGCCAGGTCCTTGCCCGTCACCACGCCCAGCCGCGCCGAAATCACCTGGAGCACGATGGCCATCAGGCTGGCCAGCCCCACCACCCACAGCAGCCCGTAGTGATACTGCGCCCCGCCGGCCAGGTCGGTGCCCCAGTTGCCGGGGTCCATGTAGCCGACGCTGACTAGAATCGCCGGCCCCACGAACGCCCACCAATGGCGCCAAAATCCGGCTTCGTGGGGCGGCACCGCCACCGTGGCGTAGGCGTTTTCCAGCGACCGCTGCGGCCGCTCGGCGGCGGTTTCGGCGCGGCTGGAGAATGGGCTCATGCGCCGGCCGCACCCCAGCACGCGGCCCGCCGCCCGGCGGCTTGGCCGCCAAGTCCAGAATGGTCATGAACCACGGTTAACGCAGAGAGATGAACGGCGCTGACGACGTGAAATCGCTCCGAGCCGCGAAAATGGCCGATCCCCGCGCGGTCCGGCCTTGCGAATGCGGCCCATCTGCGCGAGAAAGTGGCCATTGGTACAGGCTGGGCATTAACCATGGCTAACAACCATGGTTAACCGATTCTCCCCGCCGAGTCAAATCGCGTTGCGGTACCGCCGTGCCGCCGCCGCTTTGGTGCGTGGAACAGGCTTCAGCCTGTGTGCCGTGGGCTTTAGCCCGCGGTCGTCCTCCCGCCCCGTACCGCGCCGCGCCCAGCGCGGCCACCCGCGCGCCAGGGGGTTATCCCGCCGTCCGGCCGTGTCCCCAGGGCAACCGGCCGCGCCTAGATCGCGCCGCGCTTCATTTCCTGCATCAAGTGGTCGCAGGAGCGCACGCACAGCGCCATGATCGTCAGCGTCACGTTCTGGCAGCCGGAGGAGGGAAACGCCGAACCGTCCATGACGAACAGATTGGGCACGTCGTGCGCCTGCTCGAATTGATTGAGCACCGAGGTCTTGGGATCGTTGCCCATCCGCGCCACGCCCAGCTCATGGATGGCCCAGCCGGGAATGGTCGGATTGGCGTAGGTGCGGATGTTCTTCGCCCCCGCCGCCTCCAGCATCTCTCCCATTTGCTCGGCCATATCCTTGACCATGGCGAATTCGTTTTCGCCGTACTTCACGTGGAAGCGCAGCACCGGAATCCCGAACGCATCCACCACTTCGGGATCAATCGAGACGTGGTTTTCCCAGCGTGCCAGGCTTTCGCCGAAGCCGCCGAAGCCGATCGTCACTCGCGGATCGAAGACCGCCTTGCGGAAGTAGCCGCCGAAGCCGCGCGCACCCCAGTTGTAATCCACGCCGCCGCCGCCCTCATAGCCGTAGCCGCGGATGAATTTGCTGGTCTTGCTGGCGGGGTCGAAGGGCAGGTTGCGGAAGCGCACCGTGTACAGATCGGCCGGTCGCTTCGGTCCGCTCAGCGTCGGCTTCTCGTTCAGGCCCTCCATCTCCCCGGCCGCGCCGCCGCCCATCACGTTGTCCATGAAGTACCGGCCCACCGCGCCGCTGGAGTTGGCCAGGCCGTTGGAATGCCGCGGGCCGTGCGAGTTCAGCAGAATGCGCGCCGACTCCTGCGCCTGCGCGCACAGCACCACCGCCCGCGCCTTCACGAAATGCCCTTCGCGCGTGATGCGGTCAATGTAGTAGACGCCGTTGGCCCGCTCCCGGTCCTTTTCCATCTCCACGCGGTAGGCCATGGCGTTGGGGATCAGCGTGCAGCGCCCCGTGCGGATGGCGTCGGCGACGGTGGTGAAGGAGGAGTTGAAATAGGCGTGCGCGACGCAGCCGCGGTGGCAGGGCCCGCAGTAATGGCAGGGCGCCCGGCCGTTGATGCCGCGGGTCAAATTGGCGCAGCGGGCCAGCGTCATGGTGCGGTTCATCTTGTCCTTCACCCGCACCCGGAACTGCATCTCCGCGCAGCTCAGCCCCATCGGCGGCTGGAACTTCCCGTCCGGCAGCTGCGGCAGGTGCTCCATCATGCCGGTGATGCCGACGTACTCTTCCACGAGGTCGTAGTACGGCGCCAGGTCGGGATAATCCAGCGGCCAGTCCACGCCATAGCCGTCGTAGCTGGCGGCCTTGAAGTCGTAGTGGCTCAGCCGCAGGCTCACGCGTCCCCAGCAGTTCGTCCGCCCGCCGACCATCCGCACCCGCCCCTGCCAGCTGAAGGGCATGTCCTTGTCGGTCGTGTACGGCTCGTCCAGGTCGTTGCAGTACCAGTTGTGCGTGAACTCGTCGCAGGCGTAGCACTGCACCTGCACCGCCTGCGTTTTCTCCAGCAGGTAGCGCGCCTGGTTGCGGTAGGGCAGCTCATAGGCGGGCTGGTGCTCGCAGAAGTTGGCGTCGGACTGCGGCCGCCCGGCGTCAATCAGCGCCACCTTCAATCCGCCTTCCGCCAGCCGTTTGCAGGCCCAGCCGCCGCTCGCGCCCGAACCCACCACGATTACGTCATACGGTTCCGCCATGGTCTCCCCTTTTGTCCCGCAAGGGAGCGATGGTTTCACACCGCGCCGCGGAAAGCAATCCCAAGCCGCCGCGCCGCCGCCAAGATTGCGGAGCGGGCCGCCTTGCCTGTCATCTCGCTCACACTCCGCATCCGCGCGGAGAGCGGCCGGACGGGCGTCCCGCCTGTCCGGTGTTTTGGCAGCCGAGGACGGCCACCCTACCGCTGCCGTTGCAGCGAAGAAAGTGGGATGGGCGTCCCCGCCTGTCCGCCCGTCCGGCGCCGCGACCAACACGCCGCTAGGCAAATTCCCGCTGCGCGCAGGCCCTGCTTGCGTTATGCTGGGCGCGCGGGCGGCCTCGCCCGCAAATTCGTTCCAAGCTCGCGCAGCATCCGGGCAAACAGAACATTTCGCACCAACATTTCGCATTCGGCGGAGGCGCAACGATGGAGCAGGCAAGCAAACGAGCGATGCTACGGAACCGCAACACTGACAATAAGGATGCGCAGGCCGGCCGGACGGCGCCACCGGCTTCCGCCGGCGTCAGCCGCCGCCGCATGTTGGGGCAGATGGCCGGAGGTTTGGCCGGCGCCGGCCTCGCCTTCCCGCTCGCCGCCCAAGCCGCCGCCATCGGCCGCGGTTCCCGCGCCCGCGCGGCCGATCTCGACCCCGCCGCGCCGGCCAGCGCCGCCGTCGAAAAATCCCATGGCGCTTGGCAGCCCAAGTTCCTCGACGACCATCAGGTCGCGACGCTGGTGGCCATGGGCGAGCACATCGCCCCCGGCGCCAGGAGCGCCAAGGCGCATGAGTTCATTGACCTGCTGCTCAGCGTCATCCCCGCCGAGGCGGAACAGCATTTCAGCACCGGCAACAGCGTCCCGGTCGGCACCGTCAGCGTCGGCCCCCGCGCCCGCCAGCGCCTGCTTGACGCCTTGGGCGCCTTCGACGCCGCCGCCCGCCGCCAGCACCGCCGCCCCTTCAAGCAGCTCACCCCCGCCCAGCAGGACGCCCTGCTCAGCGCCGCCGAATCCGCCGCCGAGGACAGCCTCACCTACCGCCATTACCTCGCCGCCCGCAACTGGATCCTCGGCGCCTTTTACACCACCGAGCCCGGCATCAAGTCCCTCGGCTGGAACGGCCGCCTCTATTTCCCCGATTACCCCAACTGCGCCGCCGTCTAGCGCCGCCAACTAGCGCCGCCAACTGCCGCGTCCCAGGGCATGGCCTGGGGGCGCGGGCGGCCCCGCCCGCCGCCACGCGCTGGCACCCGGAAGTTCGTCGGCGCAGCGAAAGTAGGGCAGCCGTCCTCGGCTGTCATCACCCGCCACAGGCGGGCTGTGCATGCAGCGCCGGGGCCCCGCCCCACGAGCAGGCGCAAACGGTCCCGCCGCGCGCGCCGTGGGGTATGCTTCCGGCTTGCGTGCGGTCGCGCTCCGGAAGCGCTCCGCCATCGGTGGCTCCGCCGGACCCAGCGGGGTAGGGCTCCCGCCCTGCGTACGCACCAATATTCTGGCGGCGTCCCGCCAACGGCGGGGCCGTCGCCCTCCGGGCGGCGGCGTTCCGCCGACCACGCGTCGCCGTGGCAGCAGCCGTGGCCCGGGGCAGCGGGCACAGCCTGGGGCGCGGGCGGCTCGCCCGCAGTTCGGCCCCTGCTCGACGGCGGCCGCGCCCATAGGCCGGACACCCGCGCCGGCGGCTAGCGTCCGCCCCGCCGCGCCTTTCGCGCCGCCCGCCGCGCTTTTTCCTGGGCTGCCAACTCCGCCGCCCGCGCCTCAACCTTCTTCCGCTCGGCCGGGCTGAGCTTAGCGACTTTTTCGCTGATGCTCACCGCCGCTGGCTTTGTCCTTCCTCCTCCCCTCGCCTTCTGGGGATGCTGCCCGCGGCCCCTCGATCACCTCGGCGACCTCGCCCCGCTGGAAATACGCGGCCCGCAGCACGGCGCTGATGCCTTGCGCCTCCTCCGCATCCGCCAGCGAAGGATCCTTTGCCAGCATCGTCCGCGCCTGCTCGACGCTGCCCCGCTTCGCCGCTGCGATGAACTCGTCCGGCGTCGTCATTTGCTCCCCAGCACCTCGCGCCGTCCCCGGAGCGCTGTTTGCCGCGCCCAGCTATCGGGACACTCCGCCAGGCTCCGCTCCCAATCCTTCCCGCCGCCCGGCCCGCGGTGCCCGGCGCCCGCCCAGCCAGGTCGACCCCAACGCCGGGGCGAGCCGGCCCGCCGCCCTGCGCTGTTGTATATTGCATGCGGAAGAGAAACCACGCCGCACCGGCGGCGGTAACCACGGTGCTCGCATGGCTGAACTTTCGCTCCGTATCACCCTCAGGCCAACGCGCATCGGTTTTCTGGTCTCACCGACAGACCTCGCCTCGGTTCGGAGAGTCATGCGCGTTTGCGCGTGCCTGTGGGGCGGAATGTACAACCCGATCATCCCGGTCTATCGGCGCACCCCGGCAGAATGGCGGCCGGAACGCTGGCCGGCGCAGCCCGGCGCCGCCGTCGCCAGGCGCTACATCAGTTTTTTCGAGCCCGACGTTTACGTCGAGGCCGAGGAGGGGCTGCTAGAAAGGGCTGGTCTCGGCGCGCTCCGGCCGGCGGCGGGATTCGACAGGCTCGTGATGACCCTCCGCGAGTTCACTGCGCCCGAGGATGGTCGGCCCGAGTGGGAACCCCCGCTCGGCCTGTCGGTTTCGGACGCAATCGGTGAGATCTACACCACCGAAAGGCGCTTCGTGCTCCGCGAGCCGCGGCGTAGCCTGCTGGTTGCCCCCGATCCCGCAGACGCCGCCGTCGAAGCCCTCTTCGGGGCGTACCCGCAAGACGCCGGATTCGCGCACTTCAGGGACGCCTACCGGTTCGTCTTCGAGGCCGAGAGGGTGCCCGCCGGCCCCGGGGCGTGGCGGCGGGCGTTCGTCAGGGGCCGGGATCCCCGAGCGCTCGCGTTTACGCCCCTGTTAGTCACGGCCCACGGCCTGCACATCAGCAGGGGGGGCTGGGCCGGAGTTCCGACGATTCACGTTTTCGATCCTGCGCGACCAACGGACCTCATTGACCTCTGGAACGCGCGGCTGTTCGGGTCGCCGATGCTGCCCGTCCCCGTCGGCTGGCTGGAGCCCCTGGCGGAAGACCTCCGGCGCCTTGCGCAGCGGAGGTACAAGCAGGTCCTGACCGCGCAGGGAGCAAGGATGCCCGACACAATCGTCCAGTTTGGCGGGTCGATCCCCGCGCATGCCGCGGCGGTGCTCCATAACCGGCTTCGGGCTGACCTGCCCCAAGGGGCGCTCACCCTCAGGCCCCAGCGGACCGAGGTCCCGGACCCTGGGTCCGATATAGGTCGCGCGTCCCCCCGCCGCGTCGCGGTGACGGCGGGCGAGCGCCGCACCCGCGCAGAAATCCGAGAGGTGCCCGGCCCGTCCGCGAGTTTCGAGACCCTCGCGCCCGAGTTTGCGGAGCGCTACGGACGCGGCACCTACCGCTGGGTCAACTCCGTCGTCGCCACCGACTACGCGCGGGCGGGCATAGCCACGGCGCTGCCGTTCAACACCTTCGATCGCTCCTGGCCTCACCTCGGGATCGGCCCAGAGCCGGTCTCGGTCGGGAGCGAGGGCTGGGCATTCCCGCAGCGGTTCCGCGCGGCCGACCAGTGGATGCGGTTGATGACCGAGGGCGAGGCATTAGGCGCGTGGCTCGAGCGCGCCGGGTTCAACGCCGAGCTGTCGGAGCCTGGTCGGATCGCGCGCGAGGTGATCGACCGGCTCGGGGGCCTAGGCGGGCTCCGGCTCATCGCCGACAAGGAAACCTTGGACCTCCTCAGCAAAATGGCGGGCGGGGTCCGAACCAGGAGGCGGGACGGGGACCAGGTCGAAGAAACGTTCGGACTGCGGACCGTGCCGATAAAGGGCTGGCAAGACCTCATTGCGCGCCGGCGGGAAAGGCAGACCTTCCCGGCCCCAGCCCTGCGGGACTTCACCGAACGGAACGTGATCCGCCTCGGCCTGGAGACGGACTGCCCCCACTGCAGGGCGCGGAATTGGAACACGCTCACCGCGGCGGACTACACCCTCACCTGCGAGCGCTGCCTAAAGCCCTATCCATTTCCCGAGGCGGAGGTGCGAGAGCAGAGCAGGAACTTCACCTACCGGGTGACAGGCCCGTTCTCAACACCGGATTACGGCCGCGGCTCCTATGGGGCGTTGCTGGCGCTGCGCGCGCTGTGGGGCCTCGACCCGTTCGCGCAGCTTGCCGTCCGCACCGCGTCGAACGTCACTCTGGGCGGGAGGCCCCGCGAGGTCGACTTCATCGCGTGGCGCGCCAGCTCGGCCGTCAGTGGCGGGCCGGCGCGCCCGCCCCAGCTGATCGTCGGCGAATCGAAATCCTTCGGCACGGCCCAATTGATCAAGCCCAAAGACACCGCGGCGCTTCGCGGGTTCGGCGCCGCGCTGCCCGGGTCCGTCATAGTCGTCTCCGTCCTGCGCGACCGCTTCCTCGACGGCGAAACGGCTCTGCTAAGAAAGCTGGCCGCATGGGGACGCCGGCCCGACGCTTACACGCAGCCCTCCAATCCCGTCATCCTGTTGACGGGGAAGGAGCTCCTGATGGAGGATCACTCCCCCAGCAGCTGGCGGCCCCTGGGGGATGCATACGCGGATTACGCCCGGCGCGGGCACATCACCGAGCTGCTTGGCCTGGCGGACGCTACCCAGCGTCACCACCTCGGGATGCGCCCGTTCCACGAGGACCTGCACGACCGGTTCGCGCGTCGCGCCGCAGGCCGGGCGGCGCAACGAACCGCCAAAGCCGACGGGGATCCGGGCACCCCCGACGGTGCGGTGCCAACAGATTAGACAAAGCCGCGTACCCCTCGCCCGCGGGTTCTCCCTCGTCCTCCGCCCCTGCGCCTACGCCAAACAGGCGGCGAGGCGGGCGCCGATTTGGCGCTGCATGACGTCGGTGAGCATGCCCGCCATCGCCGGCACGCACAGCCGGGCCTCGACATAGCCGGCCTCAATCAAGCCCGCGATGGAGGCGCGCAGGCCCAGCGCCTCGTATTCCGCGCTCCAGCAATAGCCTTCCAGCGTTTCATAGACCACGGAAAAGCGGCCCGCGAACTGGGCCTTCAGGGTGGCGACTTCCGCCCGCAACCGCTCGGCGGCTTCCTCCTGTCCGAGACGATGCGGCTGCTTGACGGTGATTTCCGGCATGACGATTGATTATATGTTGCCTTGCGCTCCCGTGGGGCAGTGAACTCCACCCTTCTGCCCCCCGGCCCGGCCCCGGCCCCGGGCGAAATAGTTGCAAAACAGTAACCCTGCCGCCGTCCAAAACTCCGTCGCCGCCAGGAATGTTGCCGCCGGCTGCGGGATGTGGGGTATGCCAAGCGCCGGGGCGGGGGACGTGGGACGGGGGACGGGCAGACGCCGCCCGGAGGGCGACGCTACGCAGGGCAGGAGCCCTACCCCACGCGGCCGCGAGTGCTCCCGTGGCCGCGGAAGTGGGCTATGCCAAGCGCCGGGGTGGGGGACGTGGGACGAGGGACGGGCAGACGCCGCCCGGAGGGCGACGCAACGCAGGGCAGGAGCCCTACCCCATGCGGCCGCCGCGAAGGTTCCCAGCTCCTCCGTCCTCGTCCCCGTCCCCCCGTCCCTGGCGCGGCGCCGTGGCGCTCCCCGTCCCGCGCACGCGCTGTCCCGGCCGGCGTCGTAATACAACGATGGTTTTGTAATACAATGGCCGCATGGAAACGATTCAGGCCAGGCTCGATCCGGAAACGCGGCGGGCGCTGGACCGCATCCTGCGCCGCACCGGCTGGACGGTTTCCCGCGCGGTGCGGGAAGGCGTGCTGCGCCTGGACCAGGAGCGCAACGGCGGCGGCCGGCGCATCGTGGGGCTTGGGGCCTTCGCCTCGGGAGTTCCCGACCTGGGCAGCAATCGCCGCCACCTGCGCGGCTTCGGGCGGTGACTCCCATCCTGCTCGACACCGGCGTCATCGTCGCCCTGCTGGACCGCAGCGAACGGCAGCACGCCCGTTGCCGGGAGGCGGTCGAGGGCCTGCGGCGGCAGTTGGTCACCTGTGAGGCGGTGATCGCCGAGAGCTGTTACCTGTTGCGCGGCCTGCCCGGCGCGCCGCAGGCGGTGCTGGCCAACGTGGCCAATGGCAACTTCCAGATTCCCTTCACCCTCGCCTCCCACGCCGCCGCCGTCGCCGCGATCCTGGAGAAATACCGCGATCACGCCATGGACCTAGCCGACGCCTGCCTGGTGCACATGGCCGCCGAGCTGGGCACGGCCGACGTGCTGACCTTGGACGCGGATTTCCGCATCTGGCGCGCCGCCCGCGGCCTAGCATTCCGCATCCTCCCTGGCCCGGGCTAAAGCCGGCGCCGCCCGTCCCGCGTCCCGCGTCCCCCACCCCTAGCGTCGCCCGTCCCGCATCCCCCGTCCCCGGCCCCCAGCTCTTATTCCGCCACCGTTCGCTGCCGCTGTTCGCCCAGGCCGCTGACGCCGAGGCGGACGGTTTGCCCAGGCCGCAGATAGACCGGCGGTTTTTGCCCGTGCCCGACCCCGGGCGGCGTGCCGGTGGAGATGATGTCGCCGGGCATCAGGCGCATATAGCGGCTCAGATAGCTGACCAGAAACGCGGCGGGAAAAATCATCTTGTTGGTCGAGCCCGTCTGCCGCCGTTTGCCGTCCACTTCCAGAAACAAATCCAGCTTCTGCGGATCGCCGGCCTCATCGCGCGTCACCAGCCAGGGCCCGATGGGCGCGAAGGTATCCGCGCTTTTGCCCTTCACCCACTGTCCGGTCCCTTCCAGCTGCCAGGCGCGCTCGGACAGATCGTGGACAACGCAGTAGCCGGCGACGTAGTCCAGCGCCTTTTCCACCGGCACATACTTTGCTTCCCCGCCGATCACCACCCCCAGCTCCACTTCCCAATCGGTTTTTTCCGAGCCGCGGGGGATGACGATGTCGTCATTGGGCCCGCAGATGGCGGTGGTCGCCTTCATGAAGACCACCGGTTCGGCAGGCGGCGTGGCGCCGGTCTCCGCGGCGTGGTCGGCGTAGTTCAGCCCGATGCACAGAAACTTGCCCGTGCCCGCCACGCAGGGCCCGATGCGCGGCGCGCCAGCGACCTTGGGCAGTTGCCGCCAATCGAGAGCCGCTAGCTTGGCCAGCGACACCGGCGCCAGCGCCTCGCCCGCCAGGTCGGGAATGTGGGCGGACAGATCGCGCAGGTTGCCCTCCGCGTCCAACAGTCCCGGCCGCTCCTGGCCGGGGTTTCCATAACGCAGCAGTTTCATAGGTCGGTTCGTGGTGCTTTCGGTCGGGCGGACCGCCGGCGGCATCTTTTGCCGGCCGTCGCAGCCTCGCCGCAGTCGTCGCAAAATGGGGCGGCTGAGCCGCCCAAGCCAGTCATTGTACGCCGCGCGCGGGGTGCACAGCCTGGGGGCGCGGACCGCCGGTCCGCATGCGACGGGCAAGCAAGCGGTCCGCCGCAACGCGGATCGCGGGACAGCCGTCCCGGTTGCCGCTTCCCGCTGCCCGGGCAGCGAACGTGGGATAGCCGTCCCGGCTGTCACTCCGCGCCGCCCAGGAGGGCGACGCTACGCAGGGCAGGAGCCCTACCCCACGCGCCGCCGCGAATCTTCCCGCCGGCCGCGGAATGTGGGGCGGGCCAAGCGCCGCCCGGCTCACCGCTAGGACCGTCTGAGCGGGGCGAGAAGCAAGCGAGGCGAGGCCGCAGGCGATGAGGGCCGGGAGGAGTACGGCGATGTACCCGATCCGGCCCGAGCCCAAGTGGAGCGCAGCGAAACGCAAAGCGGCGCCAACGAAGCCTGGCGCCGCTAATCGCCCCGCTCGCCACCAGCGGCCGGAGCCGGCGCCGGGCTCACCGCTAGGACCGTCTGAGCGGGGCGAGAACCGAGCAGCGCGCGGCGGGGGAAGCGAGGGCGACGCAATGTACCTGGATGTACACGAGGAGCCCGAGCGCCCCCCAACAAAGCGATGCGAAGCGTTATCGCCCCGCCCGCTGCCTAGATGCTCCAGCCGCCGTCAATGACATACGTCTGCCCGGTGACGAACGCCGCCTCATCCGAGGCCAAATACACCGCCAGCGCGGCGATCTCCTCCGCCCGCCCCAGCCGCCCCATCGGCTGCCGCGCGATGAAGGCTTGCCGCGCCGCCGCGGCGTCGCCCTGCGCGGCGATGCGCTGCGCCAGCGAGGGCGTGTCCACCGTGCCTGGGCAGATGGCGTTGCAGCGGATGCCGCGGCCGACGTAGTCGGCGGCGATGGATTTGGTCAGCCCGATCAGCGCCGCCTTGGTGGCGCCGTAGACGCAGCGGTTGGGCGTGCCTTTCAGGCTGGAGGCCACCGAGGACATATTCAGGATGACCCCGCCGCCGGCCGCCAGCATCGCCGGCAGAAACGCCCGGCAGAGGCGGTAGGCGGATTTGACGTTGAGGTCGAAGGAAAAATCCCAGTCGGCTTCCGCGCAGTCCAGGATGGTTCCGTGATGCACGAAGCCGGCGCAGTTGAACAGGATGTCCACCGCGCCCAGATGCGCCGCCATGGCCGCGATCGCCGCCGCGTCGCGGGCGTCCAGCCGCCGCGCTTCCAAGTTGGGCTGCGCCGCCGCGAACGCCGCCAGCGGCTCGGGGTCAAGATCGGTGGCGATGACCCGCGCCCCTTCAGCGGCGAAGGCCAGCGCCGTGGCCCGGCCAATGCCCTGCCCGGCGGCGGTCACGAGTGCGGTTTTTCCGGCTAGGCGCATACCAGGCAGGGTAGCGGGTTCAGCCTCCGGGGTCCAGATCCGACTAAACGCCGTGTCGTTAGCACATGATTTGTCCGGAGGGAATAGCAAGTGAAGTGTCCGGTCTAGCGGCGGGCGGAGGTAGGGGAGGATGGGCGGATGCTCTCCTACGGTGGGCCCGCGGTGGAGCGGGCAATGAAGGTGCAGGAAGTGA
>DAHVCP010000036.1 GCA_027314025.1 Acidobacteriota bacterium | reverse complement strand
AGGCCGCCCCAGCCCAGCCGACGCGTCGCCGGGGGAAGCCCGTTCTTCCTACTGCCTCGGGAAGGCTGCGCCGTGGATTACCGGCGTATCCCGCCCTTGGGCAAACCATCGTCCTGAGCGTCATCGGCGCGTGCCAACGCTGGGCCGGCAATAGCGGAGTGAACGGCAGCCACGCCCGCAGCTGAAGGAGCCCGGCTGGGCGGCTTGCGCCGCTCATCCTGGCGCTGACCGCCTGCGAACCCCAGCGAGGCCCACAGGCGGCAGCGACGATGCCGGTCCGGGCGGTCTAGGAGCCGATGATGGTCGGGGTGATGAAGAAGAGCAGTTCCTGGCTCTGGTTGTTGATCACTGTGTGCTTGAACAGGTTGCCGATAACCGGGAGGCTGCCCAAGAACGGAACCTGGAAGATGGTGTTCTGATTGTTGTTGATCATGACGCCGCCGATCACCACCGTGGAACCATTGGCGACGAGAACCTCGGTGGTCGCGGACTGCGTGTCAATCGCGGGAATACCGTTGACCGGCGGAATGCCGTTATCAATGGCGTCGTTCTCGACCTTGACGGTGAGGAATACGTGGTGGTCTGCTGTGACCTGGGGTGTGACCTGGAGGTCGAGGGTCACGTTGAAGAACTGAACGCTGATCGTGTTGTTGATAGTGGTTTGGACCGGAATCCGGACCCCCTGCTGCACCTCCGCTTTCGCGTTGTCCTGGGTGATCACCTCGGGCTGGGAAAGGACGTGCCCTAGGCCGTGCTGCTCGGCGGCGGTGAGGATGGCGTCCAGGCGGAATGAACTGGAGGCGTTGATGAAGCCTAAGCCGCTGGTTGGAGCGGTGGCGCCCAGATTCACGTTCAGCGGCAGCAGGCCGCTATTGGTGGCATATTTCGGGTTGGCGATATTGAGCGCGGTCTGGCCGACACCGACGCTGTTGACGCCGCCGACCTCGTTGGCGGCATTGCCGGCGCCGAAGCCCAGTTGGACCCCCAACTCACGGACGAATTGGCGGGATGCGGAGACTACCTTCGCCCGGATTTGGACCTGTGGGACGCGCTGGTCCACCCGCGCGATCAACGCGTTGATCGCCGCCAGCGAGGACGGGTGCACGTGCAAGAGGATTGCGTTCTGACTCTTGTAGACGGCAACGCCTTCGTGGCCGTGCATGATAAAGTGATTCGATAGCAGCGTCTTGGCCACGCTCTCGGCGTTGGCGTAGCTGAGCTTCTCCAGTTTAGTCACGTACGGCTCGGCATTCTCCGCGGAGGTGCGGAGCGCCCTGCGTTGTTTGTCTTGGGCTTCCAGGGTCTGGTCGCTGGCGATGTAAAGGACGTTGCCCTCTAGTTTCCTTCCGAGGCTGTAGTTGCGCAGCACCAAGTCCAGAGCCTGATCCCAGGGCACGTCCTGCAGCACCATGGTCACCGTACCGTGGACGCTGGGATCCACGATCACGTTGAGGCCGCTGATTTGGTTGATGAGCCGGAAGAAATCCGTCAGCGACGCGTGCTTAAGGTTGAGGGTGATGCGCTCCCCGGTGTAGACCGTGGGCTTGCCGGTGCCCGGGGTGATGCCCTGGATGGCCACGCGCAGCGGCTCCTTGAGCGATTGCGGAGCGACACCACGCGGGGTGAAGTCGGATGCTTGGGAGACAGGTCGCGCGCTAGCGGCCCCGACCGACATTGACGCGGGGCGAGACGGCGCCGCGGGCGATTGCGCCGGTACGACCGCTGCCGAACCGTGGTCCGCCGGCTCCGCGGGTGTTGCGGAATGCGGGCGAGGCGCCTCCGGCGCAACGGCGACAGGCACTACATGGGCGGGCGCCGGGGCGGGATGCCAGGCGGATTGCGCGGCCTGGCGCGAGGCAGCCAATTGAGCGGCAGCGCGGCGCTGGGCAGCAAAACGGGCGGCGCGGCGTTTGGCTGCGAGCTTGGCTTCCGCTAGGCGCTCGGCTTTTTGCTTGGCTTCGGCTTGGCGCTCCGCTTGCAGCTTCGCTTCGGCTTGGCGCTTCCGTTGGGCCTGAAGGCGAGTGGCGAGATTAGCCTGTGCGGCGGCGCTGGCTTGGGCAGCAGGCGCGGGTTGGTCAGGGATAATGATGCGCAGGCCGTGAGCGGCGGCTTGGAGCCGCGGGGTGACCGGATGGTGCAGATCCAGCACGATGCGGACGGTGGTGGGATTGAACTGGCCCGCCCGCAGATCGGCGATGGCCGCCGTCGCCACGGTCCAATGGCGGCGGGGCAAACTGAAAGCCGCGCCTTGAAAATCCAGCACCCAGCGATCCGGATGGCGCAAGGTAAAGGCCGAGTGCTGGGGCAGCCCCGGTAGAGTAGCGACATTGATGACGGTGCGCGTGGGCTGCTTGATGACCGTAAGGCGCCAGATTTTGGCCAGAGGAGCGGGCTTGCCCTTGGCGGTCGGCGGAACTGGAGCGGGAGCGGCGGATTTGGGTTTTTGCGCGTTGGCGATGGGCGCAGCGGCAGCCAGCGGTGTATTGGCGGTGGCAGCGGATGGGAGCATCAGCGCCAGCAGCAAGGCTGGGGCTAGGCGCGCGAAGCGGCTAGCGCAGCGAAGCCGCGGTCGGAATGTCTGGTTGGCGTTTGCGATCATCGTCATTTCCCTTCGCCGGGTTGGGGTTGCGGGTCAATGCCCCGAAATACTTTTGCGCCGACGGATTGGCCGGTGGCGACGGATCTGGTGCGGCGGAACCACATCCCGTTAGGCGTAAGGCGCAGAACCACGCCGTCGAAAATCCGCTCGCCGGGGCGGAGGAAATAGGTTGCGCCGGAGGAATCCGCGACCAGCGCCACGGGTCCGGTCGGACCACCTATGGCGACGGCCTGAATGGTTACGCGATCAATCTCCAATCCCACCCGACCCGCGGGGCGATTCGAGCGGTGCTGACCCTTGCCGACCGCCGCGGGAATGAGGGAATGGAACGGATCGCGGCGCCCATGCTGAATCGCCCAGGCGGGTACGCTGACCAAAACGACGAGCAGCGCCGCCAGGCCGAGCGGCAGTGCAAGAGGCAAGCGGCCCCGGGCGGCGCCGCCGGGTACAAAGGAGCAACTCATCGGGCCCTCCCCTGCGGGGTAGGCGCGACCGGCCGGGAGGCGGGAGCGCCTTGGCTATAAAACGTGGTCAAGATGCAGTTGGCCGTCACGGACTCCCCTGGTTGGTAGGGCAAGGCGGCATTCGTGGTCTTGCCCAGGCGCTTCAAGGCAAGGGCGTTCACGTCCACGATGCGGCGGAGTTGCGCCAAACGGCGATAGAACGCCTGCAAATTCTGATAGCCGCCATCGAGAGCCACTTGGTAGGGAGCGGCGGTATAGAACTGCTTTTTCACCAGGGGCTTGGCCACCACCGAGCGGATATGCACGGAACTGCGCAGCGCCGCCGCCTGCACGGTGCGCAAGAACGTGTCCGTCGCCTGCTGGCTGGGCACGATGCTGAGCAAGGTTTGCAACTGCCGTTCCAAGGTGAGATTTTCGGCGCGCAGCAATTCGGTGCGGCGGGCGTAGGGTTTGAGACTGTTGTTCTGCGCCTGGATTTGCGCTAACTGCTGCGCGGTGGCGGTATTCGCGGCTCGGTTGGGACCCAACCAGGCATATTCACCCGCGAAGAACACGACTATCCCCAGCACCAGCAAGAGCAGGAACTGCGACCGGGGGGGCATGTCATTGAACTGGGGCATGCGTCAGCTCCGATTCCGATCACTTGCAGGCGATGACCCACCCGGGGCGCCGGCCTGAGCGGTGAGGATGAAAGCAAATGGCCAGATGCCGCGTTTCGCGCTCTGCTGGGCGGAACTGGCAAGATTGACGTGGGTGAAGTAGCCGGTGCGCCGCAAGGACGTCATGAGATTCGCGACGGCGTCAAAGTTCAGCGCCGAGCCATGGATGGTGAGGACGCCGGACTTTTCCGCGACCGCATCCAGCCAAACCGCGGGCGTGCCGTCCACGCCGCCGCCTAGCGCGTCCAAAAGCGCCGAGGGTCCGGACTGGCCCTGTTTGAGGCCGTTGATCATCTGAATGCGCTGCTTGAGGAGCTGCCGGCGCTGCGTGGTTTGCTCGAATTCGCGGCGCACGGCTTGCAAACGGCTGGACTCTTGCCGCGCGGCGGCGAGCTGCACCGCAAGGCTCGATGCCTGGTGCTGAAGATAAAAATAATGCGCCAAGAGCAGAACGACGGCGAGGATGAGCATGCCCACGCCGGCGAGCGCGGCCGGCGAGGCGCCGGAGGCGGAAAACATCTCCGGGGTCTTGGAGGCGCGCGGACGCTTGGCGGTGGCCTCGAGCAGGTTGATGCGGATCATAGGTCGTCAAAGCTCCGCAGGGCAAGGCCAACCGCAACCGCGAGGCGCGGACGCTCGCGACGAATGGCCTCGGCAAGGGGGCCATTGTCGGGATAGGCGATGCGACGAAACGGATCAAGAAAGTCCACGACTTCGCCAAACTCCTCCTGTAGCGTGTCCTTCAGTCCGGTGGTCTGCGCGGCACCGCCGGAGAGGTACATGCGGGCGATCCGCTGGCCGTTGGTCGAGGCGCGGAAGAAGTCGAAGGTCTTTTGCACCTCCAGCACGATGAGCTTGGTGACGGATTGCAGCACGGGAAGGCGCCGCGACTCGTCCACGCCGTCACCGGTGGCCCGGCCCAGCTTGACGGCCTCCGCCGCATCGGCGGAGAGATGAAACTCCTTTTGCAAGGCGTCGGTGTACTGATTGCCGCCGACGCTGACGTCGCGAGTAAATAGCGGCACGGCGCCCTTGGTGACGACGATGTTGGTGACGCTGGCGCCGACATTCAGGAGCGCGGCGATCTCGTCGGGCGCGGGCTCGTAGTTGTATTCGTAGCAATTCTCCAGCGCCAGCGGATCATGGTCCATGACCACGGCGGAAAGGCCGGCCATGCTCAGGGCGTTGGTGTAGTTGCCCACCTTGTCCTTCTTGACGGCGACCAGCAGGATATCCATCGCGCCGCTGTCCTTGATGTCCAGGATCTGGTAATCCATGTGGACATCGGAACGCTCGAAGGGAATGTGCTGGGCCGCTTCGGCCTCAATGGTCTCCGCCAGCTCCTCCTCGGTCATCGCGGGCATGGAGATCTGCTTGACGATGACGGAGTTGCCGCTGACGGCCGTGGCGACGGAGCGATTGTGGACGCGGCTGTCCTTCAGCATCTGGGCGACGCTGCTGGCGAGAGCCAAATTGTCCACGATCGCGCCGTCCACAACGACATCCGGCGAGAGCGCCCGCAGGTCGGTGGCCGAGGCTTCCAAGCCCTGCTTCGCTCGCCTCACCTCGACCAGCTTCACGGCGCTGGAGCCGACATCCAAGCCCAACAGCGGCTTGCTTTTCGCTTTGCGCGGCATCAGCGGTTGCCCCTTCCCTTTTCTTCGCGCGCGGAGCGCGCCGACTCGGCGACGGAAGCGACTGGAAAGCTTTGGCGCTCCATCCAACGGTCCAGCACGCTTTTCTTGAATTTCCAGCGGTTGCCCAACTTGAATGCGGGGATACGCTCCTCCGCCAAGTACTTGTAGAGCGTGTCGCTCGAAATGCCCAAGTAATCCGCTGCTTGGCGGATATTCATGACTTCGGGCGAATCTGGCATGGTTCTAGCCACCTTTGTGGAAGCCTTGCCGCACGTTCTTTGCCACTCTCGGGCCGATTCCACGAATCTGACGGACCGTCGGTCCGGTCAGGGCGGAAGCGTAGCCATGGGAAACGAGTGTGACTGAATGTCCCCCAGCTACCCCCCTGGCGTCAAGGTATATTCGCCGTGTTTTTTGCCGTAATTGTCCGATGATCCGACGAGATCGTGGGTAAATCACTGGAAGGACTACCACTTGTTGTGGTGCTGTAGCCGCTGAGCCGGTCGCCGGAGACGGTCCCACGGATGGAGCGACTTTCTGACTGCCGGCTGACAACTCCGATGGCCGAGCGGGCGAAGCAGACGATGGCGCGGGATGCCGCTTCCGATGGCGGCCGATGATTCTGTTACCAAATCACACCAAAATGCCCCTGGGGAGGCCCTGTTCGCCGGGGCGGACGCCACCTGCGCCCGCGAACAGGGGTACAGAACAGGAAGCGGGCCCGAGAAACAGGACCGGGATCCCGTGCGACCCCAAGCCGCAGGTATCGGGGCCGAAGGCAAACGGGGGACACCGGCGAACGCGAGGAAGGGGTTTCCGCGAGGCCGACCGCGACTGGCATCGCGATCGTGCGCACCGCGTTATCTTCACGCCGCTCCTGCTGCGCGGGTGCGGCCACCGCACGCTCCCAAGAAGGGGTACGGTGAAAAAAGCGGTTGCTTTCCGCCGCCGTATCCCATACGGTATCCTTTTCAGAACGAACCAACTATGGGCCTGGGACGCAGCGTTTTTCTTACCGCATCGAACAGCCGTTTCCTGCGCGAGCGCGCACCCCGCTACCGCTTTGTGCGGCGGGCGGTCACCCGCTTTATGCCCGGCGAGGACGCAAAGGATGGGTTGCAGGCCTCCGAAGTGATGTGGCGCGAGGGGGTACGAACGGTTTTCACGAAATTAGGCGAAAACGTCACTTCCCGCACGGAAGCAGAACGGGTGGCGGACCACTACGTCGGGCTGTATCCGCAGATCATGGAACGGAAGCTGCCCGCCACGGTATCGGTGAAGCTTACGCAACTGGGGTTGGATTTCGATCCGGAGTATTGTTTTGCCAGCGTGATCCGCATCATCGAAGCCAGCATTGCCGCCGCGGCGGCGGCGGAGGAGCCGACGCCGATCGTGTGGATTGACATGGAAGCGAGCGGCTACGTGGACGCGACGTTAAACCTGTATCGGCGGGCCCGGCGGGCATTCGCCAACGTCGGGGTGTGCCTGCAAGCCTATCTGCACCGCACGGCAGCGGACGTGGAATCGTTGCTACCCCTGGGTCCGGCGATTCGGCTGGTGAAGGGCGCCTACCAAGAACCGCCCTCGGTGGCATTCCGCGACAAGGCGGAAGTGGACAAAAACTACTACCAGCTTACGAAGCGCATGTTGGCGCCCGATGCGCGCGAGGCCGGGCTCCAGTTGGCGGTGGCGACTCATGACGGCCGGATGATCGCGCAGGTTTGCGAGTACGCGGTGGCCAACGATCTGAAGCCGGCGATCGAATTCCAAATGCTTTATGGGATTCAACGCGCCCAGCAGATCAGGCTGGCGCGCGAGGGGTGGCGTTCCACCGTGCTGATCGCCTACGGCGATTATTGGTTTCCGTGGTACATGCGGCGGCTGGCGGAACGCCCGGCCAACGTAACGTTCTTGTTGCGCAACCTATTTTAGGCGCGGGGGTTCGGTTCATGGCAATCGAAGGCGTGTACTCTGTCCTCCCCACTCCGTTTGACGCCGCCGGCGTGGTGGACCGAGCCAGCTTGGGCCGGGTGGTGGAGGGTTTGCTAGCCGCCGGAGTGCAGGGGTTCACCGCGCTGGGCGTGACCGGCGAGGTGGCCCGGCTGACCGACGATGAACGAGCCCTGGTGCTGGATACCGTATTGGAGCAGGTGGCGGGTCGAGTGCCGGTGGTGTCGGGGGCCACAGCGGGCGGGAGCCATGCGTGCATTCAATATGCCGAGCGTGCCCGGGCGGCCGGATGCGCCGCGGTGATGGTCAGTCCACCCCGGCTGGCCAAACTGAACTCGGCGGCGGTGGTCGCCCATTTTCGCGCATTGGCGGAAGGCGTGGACATCCCCATTGTCGTGCAGGATTTTCCGCCGATCTCCGGGTACACCATGGAGGCGGAATTGCTCGCCCGCATTGCGCGGGAAGTTCCGGCCGCGCAGACCATCAAGCTGGAAGATCCGCCAACGCCGCGCAAGATCGCTGCTTTGCGGCGGCTTTGCGACGCGCAGCTCAAGATTTTTGGCGGGCTCGGGGGCACGTTTCTGTTGGAGGAATTATTCGCCGGCGGCGATGGCGCCATGACCGGGTTCGCGTATCCAGAGATCCTGCGCGCGATCGTGACGGCCTTCCATGGCGGGCGGTTGGATCAGGCCGCTGATGTGTTTTACCGGTACGCGCCATTAATGCGGTTTGAATTCCAGGAAGGCATTGGGATTGCGATCCGCAAGGAGATCATGCGGCGAAGGGGATGGTTAGCGACCGCCACCGTGCGGCCGCCAGCGCCAGCCTTGGATGCCGGCACGGTGGCGCAACTGGACCGGCTGCTAAGCTGGCTGAAAGCAACATACCGGGAGGACGCGTGGATTTAGGGCTCAAAGGGAAGGTCGCCATGGTCGCCGGCGGAAGCCGCGGATTGGGGTTTGCAGTGGCGCAAGCGCTGGCGGCGGAGGGCGCACTGGTGTCCATTGGCTCCAGCAATGCGGAACATAGCCGGGAGGCCGCCCGGCGCATTGCGCAGAGCACCGGCAGCAAGACCATCGGCTGCCATGGAGATGTGCGCTCCGGGGAAGCACTGGCGGCATGGCGCCAGCAGACCCTTGAGCAACTGGGCCCGATTGAGCTCTTGTTCGCCAACTCCGGCGGCCCGCCCGCGGGCCGCTTTGTCGGCACCGACGAAGCCGCCTGGCGAGAGGCGTTCGAGCTTCTGGTCCTCGGTGTCATCCGCTTGGTGCGCGTGGTGGCGCCGGCCATGGCGGAACAGGGTAAGGGCTCGATCCTGTTCTCCACGTCGTCCTCGGTCAAGGAGCCGATCGCGAATTTGGCGCTGTCGAATGTCCTGCGACCGGCAGTCTCGGCGCTCGCCAAGACGTTGGCCGGCGAGTACGCCGCACAGGGTGTACGCGTCAACCAATTGATTCCCGGGCGCATCGCCACCGACCGGGTGCGGCACCTTGACGAGGTCAACAGCCAACGGCTGGGCATTACGCTGGACGAGCAGCAGAAGAAGATGAAGGCCAACATTCCCCTGGGGCGCTATGGGCAGCCGGAGGAGTTTGGGCGGGCAGCGGCGTTTCTCCTCTCCGACGCGGCCAGCTACATCACGGGAGCGACATTGCAAGTGGACGGCGGAATGATCCGGGCGGTGATGTAAAGCCCGGCGAGCGGCCCCGGCACGCCCAGGCCACGCCGCACCAGGCTGCGCCGCACCAGGCTGCGCCGCACCAGGCAACGGACGATTTGTCGCAAACGGTTGGGACGGCGCGCCGGCTGGGCGAGATTTGGCGTCGCGGAATCGCGGATCACCGATTTGCCCGCGCCAAGCCTTCGTGATTGCGCGCCGGCTTTACTGCTCCGGCGCCGGCTCGGCGTCTTGCAATTCCTGCAATCGCTGCTGATCCGCCTGAATCTTTTGCTGCAGATCCTTGACCTTCGCGGCCCCGCGCTGGATATCGCCGCGGGAATACTGTTGCCGTAGCGCCACGTTGGGATTGGAATAGTACTGCATCTGCGAGAGATTCAGTTCCCGCTGATTGACGCTGAGAGCCCGCTGGTCGAGCGCCAGTTGGCGGCGAGCGGCGGCCACCTGCTTGCGCCATGCGGCGCGCGCCTGCGCGCGGCTGGCAGCGCCCGCCGCGGCCGCGGGCCGTGGCGCGGGCGTCGCCGGAACGCGGCCAAAAACCGAGATGTGCCCGGCGCGGGGAATGTTTCGATTCGTATAGACAGGGGGAGGCTGTTGGCGCTCGGAGCGGATCCGTTCGGCGCGAACCCGGCGCGCCAACGCGCCGAGAGATGCGGGCTGGCCAGCCGCCGGGGATGAAGCCGCGGCATGATGCTGACGATGCGAAGGCGCCGCCGCGCACGCGAGGCATGGCAACGCTGCGAGGCAGCCAGCCACTACGATCAAGCTTATCGCCCGCGGCAACCCGACAAGGGTTCCATTACCCCGCATGATGTTTTGCTCCTGCGACTTGTTGTACCACAAACCGAACTTGCGCCCTAGCTGGCCGGATGGCCAGCGCCGCCGGCGGCGTTCAACGCCCGCTCGGCCAAGGGCAAGGTCACGGTAAAAATGGCGCCGCCTGCATTGCTGGCCAGCGACACCGTGCCATGATGCGCCGCGGTAATCTTGTACACCACGGCGAGGCCGAGGCCGCTGCCTGTGGACTTGGTCGTGAAAAAGGGAATAAAGATCTTATCCGCCAGATCGGGCGGGACGCCTGCGCCGGTGTCGGCAATGCTAACGTGGGCAGCCATGGCGTCGGTGGCCACGCGAACGGTCACTTCCCCCCTGCGGTCGGGACGCGCCGCCTCCATGATCGCTTCGGCGCCGTTGCGCAGCAGGTTCAGCCAAACGCGCTTAATCAATACCGGGTCCGCCATGATCCGGCAGGACGAATCCGCCGGCTGGGGCTCTCCCCCGCTGGCGAAGGTAAACTCGACGCCTGGCCATTCCTGACCTTGCAGTTCCTCCAGGCACTCGCGTAGCAACGGATACAGAGCAACCGGCTCCAGGTGAGCATCCAGAGGCCGCGCAAAAAGGAGAAACTCTCCCACCATTTGGCTCAATGCCGCGGTTTGTTCGAGGATGCGATCCGCATAAAGCCGCTGGTCGCTCGACGCCGGGCTGACGGCCAGTCCGGCGGTGAGCATCTGCGCATATCCAGAAATGGTCGCCAGGGCATTCTTAAACTCGTGGGCGATGCCCGCGGCCATCTCGCCCAAAGAGGCCAGGTTCTGGCGCCGCTGTAGTTCGGCCTCCAAGGCGCGAATTGCCGTGAGGTCGGTCAAAAGGCAGATCAGCCCCAGGTCTTCCTCCCTGATGTGGCCCGGACCCAAGGCGGCGGCGGCAACCGGCGAGAACGTGAGACCCAGCCTACGGACCTCGCCTGCGGGAGTTTGATACTCCAGCTCCTTGCGCTGGAGGGCCTGGCCGGTGGCCAACGCCTGTTGCACCAGCACAGCCGCCGGTCCGAGTAACGAGCCGTCGGCTTCACACACCTCCGCGGATCTGAACAGTTCGGCCGCGCGGAGGCCCTGGGGTGAGGCGAACCCCAGGGCCGCGCGCGCCGCGGGGTTGGCCTGCTGCACGATCGCCTGGCGGTCGAAAAAGATTACTCCGCTCGGCAAATGGCTCAACAAATTGCGCGAGATTCGGAGACTATCCTGATCCCGGCGGCGCGCCTCCCGGCGCAGCACTTCCAGTTCCTGTTCTTGGCGTTTCAGCCGGGAGACCATATCCACCAAAACCCCAGGCGGGGTCGGCCAAGCCGAGCCGTGGGATTCCGCGCCAGGCGACGTTCGCCGCGAATCCGCACGGCGGGAAAGGCGATGAATGACGTACATGGCGATGCCCAAGAGGCAGAGCAACGCCAGCCCAATGCTGACGAAGACGATCAAATTGAGGCTGGTGGGGCTCATGCGCGGTTTGGCCAGTTGCCGTGAAAGCGACTCACCGCAGGATTCGCCCAGCGTACCAATGCCACAGCGTGGCGCCCCACGACCAACTGACCACGGCCATCGCCCCCAAAAATACACCGAACGGCAATGCGCGCCAGGCAAAAAACACCGCGACGCTTTCCCGGCTGCGGCGCACCGCCTCCCCCCAACCGCGACTGCGCCGCCGGCCACGCGCGACACGACGGACAAAGACCACCGCGGCGAGGGCCACGCCAACCACCGAGCCGACAATGGCCGCCAGAGCCAGCGTGATCAGGGTCAGTTGCCAACCGATAAGGGCGCCCACGAAGGCCATCATCTTGACGTCACCCAGCCCCATGCCTTCGCGGCCGCGGAGCCGAAAATACCCTTCTCCGAGCACCCACAAGATTCCGCCGCCAACCACCGCACCGATCAACGCGGATGCGAAGGTGATTCCCGGCCCCGTGGGCATTGCCCATGATCGCCACGCACCAAACGCCAGCCCCACCCCGACGCCGCCGAGCGTGATCTCGTCTGGCAATTGTTGCAGGTCCCAATCCGTGGATATCAGCGCGAGAATCGCGACCAAGAAGAACGCGAAGCGCAGGAACTCCGCCGAGCCCCCGTAGCGGTGAAAACTCCAATAAAACGCGGCGCCCGCGAGGGCCTCTACGACGGGATAACGCCAGGAAATCGGCTCGCGACAGGCGCGGCACCGCCCGCCTAGGAACAGGAAGCTGCAAAGCGGAATATTTTCCCATGCGGAGATGGCATGGCGGCAGTACGGACAGCTGGAACCGGGATGCACCACGGAAAGACCGCGCGGCAAGCGGTAAATGCAAACATTCAGGAAGCTGCCAAGCAGCAAACCGAACAGGACGATCACGAGGCCAGTCATGGGAATCCCTGCTGAGCGCTATTGTGCCGTGATTTTGCCGGCGGCAGCCGCAGCTCCGTTCCTGGCGCCAATACCGGCGTTCAGTGGATCAGCCCGACCTTCCCGATGGGCCAATACGCAAAGACGGCCTTGCCGAAGATGTAACGTCGCGCCAGGCAACCCCAGTCGCGACTGTCGTTGGACGCGTCGCGATGGTCACCGAGCACGAAGTAGTGGTGGGTTGGAACGACAATGAGAGGAAAATTTTCGTCGCCCCGGTAGCGGGGGAGAACATAGGGCTCGAGCAATCGGCGCCCGTCAATGTAGACGCGGCCATCCATGATCTGCACACGATCGCCCGGAAGGCCGATCACGCGCTTGATGAAGCTGATATGGGGATTGAGGGGATAGTGAAATACCACCACGTCTCCGCGGTTCACGGACGTAAAGTGATAGATGAACTTGTTGATGACAAGCCGCTCATTATTAGCGACTCTAGGCATCATGCTGTAGCCCTCGACTCGCACGGGCTGATAGACAAAAAGAATGATGAGCAGGGCCGACGCCAAAGCGACCGCAACGTCGCGGAGCCAGCGCACCGGAAGGCGCAACGGACGCGATGGCCGCACTGCCGGCCGGAGGGTGGTATCGCTATCGCCGGAGGCGGAACTGGCGGGAGAATCCACGGCTTTTCCATCTTAAGTTGTCGTGCGGTCGCGGGAAAGCGCGCGCCAACTTAGCCGCGACGCCGCCGGCGGTTGAGCTTAGCCCGCTTGCTCCCAGATCGCGGCGGCGCAGGCTACATCCCAAATGGCCATTCCGGTGGATTTGAACAGGGTCAACGCACCAGGATCGCGGGGCCGAGGTCCAGCGGCCACCACGGTCGCGAGTTCCTCCACGCGATCCCAACCCGAGTCCCGCGCTGCAAAGGCGGCGAGCAGGTCGCCGGCTTCCTGGCGGCATTGTTCCCGGCTGTCCACCACCAAGCGGGAAGCACGAAGAACGGTGGCGGCCTCCAGTTCCCGCCGGCCCGCCGCATTGGACCCAATCGCATTGATGTGGGCGCCCGCCGCTAGATCGGCGTCGGCGAGGACCGGGGTGCGCGCGGTGGTTGCGGTAACGATAATGGCAGCGCCTTGCACCGCCGCGGCGGCAGACGCGGACGGCGCCACCTGGATTCCCAGGCGGTGGGACATTGTGTCGGCAAAGCGAATCCGATGCTCGACGCGGCGGCTGAACACGCGGATGCGCCGCAGCGGGCGAACCATGGCGATCGCTTCCAGCTGGCTTTCCGCTTTCCATCCGGCGCCGATGACCGCCACGTCGTTAGCGTCCGCCGGGGACAAGAATTGCGTTGCGAGCGCGCTTGCAGCCCCGGTCCGCCGTTGGCCCAAGCGGTCGGCGGCAAAGCGCGCGAGCGGCGCACCGGTTTCGCCATCATACAGACCGACGGTGAAATGCGCTCCAGCGGAACCCGTGCTGTAAATCTTGTAGCCGAAATACCAGCGGCCGTTCCTGCATACCGCCCCCTCCATCGCGTGCAACATGGCCCCGCTCCGCGATCCTTCGGACGCAGCGGGTAAAGACAGGCGGCGACGAGGCTGATTGACCGCCTGACCGGCGGCGAGAGAGCGCATTGCCGCCGCAACCGCCTCCAGGGCAACGCTCATCGGCAGATGTTTCTCCACCTCGGCTTCGCTAAATTCCCGCACCATTCCACCCCGCCTCTAGCCGATTTCGACCAATCCGTATTTTCGCTGCCAGCGGAGCTGAATGTGGCGCACGAGAGCACGCTGATCCTCCAGCGGCGCCGCGTCCACGTAGCGTCGCGCTTCGGCGCGCGCCGCCGCAACTAGATCCTGGTCCCGCAACGGATCGGCCACTTCGAGCGCAGGCACGCCGCTCTGGCGGGCGCCGAAGACCTCGCCCGGGCCGCGCAGGCGAAGATCGGTTTCCGCCAAGGCAAAGCCGTCATTGCTGGCGGCGACTTCCTCGAGGCGCCGACGGGCAAGATCGCCGGCGTTGGCGCCGGGAAGCAAAAAGCAATAGGCGCGCCCGCCGGCGCCGCTGGGCTGCGGACGCCCGATGCGGCCCCGCAACTGGTGCAACTGTGCGATGCCAAACCGTCCCGCATCCGCAATGACCATTACCGTCGCGTTTGGAACGTCAAGTCCGACCTCGATCACCGATGTCGCCACCAGCACTTGGATCGCGCCCGCGGCAAAGGCCTCCAGCACCTGCGCCTTTTGCTCATCACTCATGCGTCCGTGCAGGATTCCCACCGCATACTCGGCATACACCTCGCGCAGGACCCGCTCCATGCGCAGCGCGGGCTTGAGATCCGGCTTCGCGCTATCGTCAATCGTGGGATAGACGAAATAGGCTTGCCGGCCACGGGCGAGTTGGCGGCGCACGAACTCCAGCATCATGGGTTCTTGATTGCTTTCGACCACCCTGGTAACGCACGGCGGGCGGCCGGGCGGCATCTGCCGAATTACGCTGACTTCGAGATCGCCATAGAGCGTAAGCGCCAGCGTGCGCGGAATCGGCGTCGCGGTCATGACCAAAAGGTGCGCCGATTCGCCGACCGCGGCGCCGCCCTTGCGCAACAGCTCGAAACGTTGCATCACGCCGAAGCGGTGTTGCTCATCCACGATGATTAAACCCGGGCGGTGGATTTGCAGGCCGCGCGCCAGCAGCGCCTGCGTGCCTACCAGCAACTGGGGCGCCGCGGCGCCGGCGTATTGGCGCGTGGAGCGGCGGCGCGAGGTGGCGGCGGTGACGAGCTCGACGCGATATCCGCCGAGGCGAGCGCACGCGGAGCGATAATGCTGCGCAGCCAGAATCTGCGTCGGCGCCATCAGCGCGGCCTGATAGCCGTTTTCGATCGCGATCACGGCCGCCTGAAGGCTGACCAGCGTTTTGCCGCAGCCGACGTCCCCCTGGAGCAGGCGGCGCATGGGATGGCCCGCCGCCATGTCGGCGGCAATTTCCTTCAGCGCCCGCTTTTGATCCGCGGTGGGGTGAAATGGCAGCATTTGCTTCAGGCGTTCGCGAACGGCGGGCGTGATGGCCATGACCGGAGCGGCTTGGCGCAGCATCTTGCGGCGCTTGAGAGCGATGCCATATTCCAAAAAGAACAACTCCTCGAAGATGAGCCTGCGATGGCCGGGCGTGCGCGCCGCTTGCAGTTGCGCCAAGGAGGCGCCGGCCGCCGGGAAATGGACTTCCTGGAAGGCGGAATAGCGGTCCGGCAACTGCAAGGCTTCCAGGATTTTGGCGGGCAACGTTTCGGGCAGATCGCGAGGAATGGCGCGCAGCGCGCTGGCGATGAGCCAGCGAATGCGTCCCGAGGTGAGCGCCCCGAGGGCAGCATACACCGGGACAATTCGGCCCAGCTTGAGCGACTCCATGCCTGCCTCATTGCGCTCGAGCACCGGCGGCACCGCTCGGCCCGGCCGCTGCCGGAGCAATTCGAACTCCGGCTGCCGCATTTCGAAGGTCCCCGCTTCGGTCTCGACGCGGCCGTAGAGAGCCAGCACCTGGCCGGGCTGGAATCGCTCCCGCAGATAGTCGGCGTGAAACCAGGTGCAGCGCAACTGTCCGGTCTCATCCTCGGCGGTCAGGCGAAGCAGCGTCATGCCGCGCCGGGTGCGAACCGTGCGCACGGCGGTAACCGTGGCGCGCACCGTAGCGGTCATGCCTGCTTCCAGTTCGGCCACGCGGCGCACCAAGCTCCGGTCCTCGTAGCGAAAGGGAAGGTAATACAGCAGGTCCTCGACCGTTTCTAAACCGCGCTGCACCAACAGCGGGGCCCATTTGGGTCCTACGCCGGGAATGAGTTGGACCGCGGTTGATAGATCCATGCCGAATTCGATTCTGCGAGCGCCGGGCGCAACCGATGCCGGCCATCCCCCGCGGTTGGGCGGCGGCTAGGCCTGCTCTTCCGCCATGCGCAGGCGCAAGACCGGCTCAAGAAGATCGCCATGGGCATTCATCGCCGCTTCCGCCGCCTCGACCGCCGCTTCGGCAGCCGGCTCCGTGGTGATCACAAACGAGAGCCGCTGTTTATCCATGCCCGGCTCTTGCACCACGGAGTCAATGTTGATTCCCTGATGGGCGAGTTCCCCGGCCGCCCGCGCCAACAGTCCGGGGTGATCCGCCACGGTCAGACGCAGATACCACGGCGCGGCGGGCGGCGGCGCCAGGGGCAGCCGCGGACCCGATCCGAATCCCGGCGGCGTGCTGCCCCCCAGACGCCCGGCGGCAAAAGCAGCCGCAACGTCCACCAAATCCGCGACGACCGCCGCGCCCGTGGCGCCACCGCCGGCGCCGGGGCCATAAAACATCTGGCGGCCGATTCTCCTGCCGGTGAGCACCACGGCGTTGTTCACGCCTTGCACGCGGCCTAACAGCGATTGTTGTGGGACCCACCAAGGACGCACGGAAAGATGAACACCAGCGGCGCCCCGTTCGGCGCTGCCCAGCAGGCGAATCACGCCGCCCAGCTTCCGGGCATAATGCACGTCCACGGCGCCGATGCCGGCGATGCCCACGGTCGCAATGGCCCCCGTGTCCAAACCCGCCCCAAAGGCCAATCGCGCCAGAATGGCCAACTTGTCGCGGGCATCCACGCCGTTCAAATCGAGCGTTGGGTCGGCTTCAGCGTAGCCCGCATGCTGGGCCTCGGCCAATGCCGCGGAGAAATCCAAGCCAGCGGATTCCATCCGGCCCAGAATGTAATTGGCCGTGCCATTCAGGATGCCCTGAACGGCCAGAATCTCGTCGCCGGCGGCGGCGGAAGTAATTGCGCGGACCACGGGCACGCCGCCGGCCACGGCCGCCTCAAAACCCATGGGAAGACGCCGCTCGGCGGCAAGCGCGAACAGCTCATCGCCGTGCATGGCCAACAGGTTCTTGTTCGCCGTGACCACCGGCTTACCCGCTTCCAATGCGGCCCGCACCACCTCGCCGGCGTCGCCGGTGCCGCCAATCGTCTCCACCACAATGCCCACCTGCGGGCAGGCGACCAAAGCACGCCAGTCCTGAAAACAGCGTGCGCCCGGCGGGACTTCGTCCGCGGGCAATGCCCGGCGGCGGCACACTGCCGCAACCTCAAGTGCAATTCCCGCCCGCTCCGCGAGGGCGGCGGCGTGAGACGTCAGAATCTCGGCGGCGCCGCGGCCCACCGTGCCATAACCGGCGATGCCCACGCCGACTCGCTTGCGCACTAGCGTGCCCCCTTCACGGCGGGTCGCTGCCGCGCATCCCAACTGGCGCGCGCTCCGCCCGCAACGATCCTCGTGGTGATTAGCTCCGCATCCATCCCAGCTCGACGCAGCGCGTCCTGGGCCCGGCGCCGGGCGGTGGAAAGACGCGAAGGGCGGCGCACCACGAGCAACACGGACGGCCCGGCGCCGCTGAGGGCCACGCCGGAAATGGCCGCACCCGGCCCTGCCTCGGCGAGCGGCTTGAGCGCTCCCAATAATGGGCACAGCGCCGCGCGATACGGTTCGTGCAAGCGATCCGCCATTGCCCCTGCTAAGTGGCTGTTGTCCCCCGTGATCAGCGCCGCCGCCAACTGCATCGCCGCTTGCACGTTGCTCACCGCGTCCTGGCGGGAATACCGGTGCGGTAAAGCAGCACGCGCCAACTCCGTCGCCAGCGGGGTGCGGGGCAGCGCAAGCAACAGCGTCCAGCGCGGACATCCTAACTCCATGGCAGGGAATTCCGCGCCAACGGCGCCGCAGCACACGGCGCCTCCCCGCCAACAAGCTGCCGCATTGTCCCCATGGCCCTCCAAGGCCGCGGCCGTGCGCTCAATGCGGTCGCCGCTCCAGTTCAGCCGGCCGAAATGAACGGCAAGCGCTAGACCCGCCAAGCGCGCGGCGGCAGAGGAGCCCAAGCCCTTGCCGACCGGAATCTCATTGACCACTTCCATCCGCAGCGGGGGCGCCGGCCGCCCTTCCCGTGCCAGGGCCTGCCGGTAGGTCGAAATCAGCAAGTTGTTTTCTTGGCGGCCGCAAATGCCGCGATCCCGGCCGCGCGCCCGCAGACGCCATTCCCGCGAGGGGGCCGCCGTTACGCGCAGATGCAGGTCCACGGCCACCGCCGCCGCGTCAAATCCGGGGCCCAGATTCGCCGAGGTGGCCGGCAAGGACAGGCGCAGGGGCATATCGGCCCGGATCAAACTTGCACCGCCTTCTCCAACTGCGCCAAGACCGCGGCTGCATCCGCTGGAATCTCCACGGGCGGCCTGCGCAGACGCTCCGCGGCGGCATCCACGGCCATCTGCCCGCGATGGAAGTCCAAGGTGTAATCGGCATCCTTCAACAAGTGACCGGTCAGCACCAGCACCACCGTTTCGTCCCGCCGAATCCAGCCTTGGCTTAGCCATTGCTTGAGCCCCGCGAGGGCCGCGGCCGAAGCCGGCTCACAGCCGATGCCTTCGGCCCCAATCTCGGCTTTGGCCGCCGCGAGTTCCGCTTCGCTGACGGCGATGCAATCCCCGCCGGTTTCCTCCAGCACCCGCACCGCTTTGCGCCAAGACGCCGGATTGCCGATACGGATTGCGGTGGCCCGGGTCTCGGCGTGGACCGGAGTCAGTTCCCTGCCCCGGTTGGCGCGCCAAGCCGCCGCTAGCGGACTGGCCCCCAGCGCCTGAACGACCGACACCTTTGGCAGGTGAGTGATCCAGCCACGTTCCCGCATTTCGCGCAATCCCTTGCCGATCGCCGAGGCATTGGCAAGGTTACCGCCGGGAACGATAATATGGTCCGGCGGCTGCCACGCCAACTGCTCCAGCAATTCATAGACCGCGGTCTTTTGTCCCTCGACGCGATACGGATTCACGGAATTGACCAACCCGACCGGCGAGCGGCGGACGACGGCATTCAGCGTGCGCATGCACGCGTCAAAATCCCCTTGCACTTGGCAGGTCAAAGCGCCGTAATCGAGCGCCTGCGCCAGTTTGCCCCAGGCAATTTGTCCCGCCGGGACCAAGACCAGCGCCCCCAACCCGGCGCGGGCCGCGTAGGCGGCCATGGATGCCGATGTATTCCCGGTCGAAGCGCAGGCCACCCACCGAAATCCCGCGGTACGCGCCTGGCTGAGCGCGACCGTCATGCCCGTGTCCTTGAAGGAGCCCGTGGGATTGATTCCTTGGTGCTTGGCCCACAGCTGCGTCATCCCCAGGCGCCGCCCACAGCCCGGCAGCTGGTACAGCGGCGTATTGCCTTCGCGCAGACTCACCGGCTCGCCCACCGCCGGCAGCATCTCGCGAAAACGCCATACCCCGCTGATATCCTCCGCCGCCAAGGAGGTCCGGCGTTCGCGCCATCGCCGGGGCCATGTTCCCGCCTCCGCCGGCGGTTTGGGCAGCACGACCTCCAACAACTCGCCGCAATGCGCGCAGCGGAAATCCGGAGCGGTGGGAAACGCGCTCCGGCCACAGCCGATGCAGCACAATTGGTGATCGGTGGGCATCACGGAAACTCCTAGTTTACGGGTACTTGGCTAGGAGTATTCCGAAGAACACGCCAATCCTTTCCGCGTGCCGTTTGCCACGCCCCAACCGCTGGCAGCTTCGGCCGACCGCTGGGCGTGCGGGCGAGGCCGTGGGCCGCGTTCGCCCCAGGCCCCGCTTGGGCGCCGCCAGGGCCGCGCCGCTGCGCAGGCGGCGAGCGGGCCACCCGCGGAGCGTCGCGGCCTCCTCGCGCCGGCTTTGCCGCAAGTGCAAAGGGCGCGACCGCCGCGATGAATCGGCTGGGGCTTTTGCCACGGGACATTCCTTGAGAGCGCCTTGAGCGCGCCGTGAGCGCGCCTTGAGCGCGCCCGGACCGCGCCCGCATGGCGCAACGCCGATGCGACGCAAACTGAATGTAATCGCACAGTGCCGCTGCCAGCCGCGCCGGGACCGCTTCGCCCGCCTGCCTGCTCTTGACCCTTCCGCCGTGAAGTGACAACATCGGCACTGGCCGGGGAGGATGCCGGCCCGGACCGCATCCAGACCGCCATGGACCAACCTGCCTCGCCTACAGTCTTTGTTCCCCGCTCCTCTGCCTCCCCCAGCTTTGACGTGATCGTCGTTGGC
Organism: Acidobacteriota bacterium; assembly: GCA_027314025.1. Classification (GTDB taxonomy): domain Bacteria; phylum Acidobacteriota; class Terriglobia; order Terriglobales; family SCQP01; genus JAKAUF01. Next base: position 36,977 of record DAHVCP010000036.1, on the reverse strand, counting down.
TCCGGCGCCAGCGGCGGCTGGGCCTGCAAACGTCTGACCGAGGCGGGCCTGAAGGTCTGCCTGGTGGACGCCGGCCGGCAGCAATCCGACGCGAATTTCACGGAGCATGAGCCGGACTTCAAGTTGAAGTTCCGCAACATGGCCCCCGAGGTCATCCGCAAAACCCGACCCGTGCAGAAGGATTGTTACGCCTGCATGGAGTACAACTACGACTGGTTCTGCAACGACATTGAAGAGCCGTACACCACCTATCCCGGCATGCCATTTAGCTGGCAGGGGCGGCTGCGGGTCACCGGCGGCCGCACGAACGTTTGGGGCCGCGTCGCGTTGCGGTTCAGCGATTGGGATTTTCAGGCGGCATCGCACGATGGTTTCGGCCAGGACTGGCCGATCACCTACCGCGAGATCGCCCCCTATTACGACATTACCGAACCCTACGTAGGCATCACCGGCATGCAGGAAAATATCCCTTGGCTGCCGGACGGCCACTTTCAACCGCCGATGGCGCTGAACTGCTCGGAGTGGCAGTTCCGCACGCGGGTCAAGGCCAAGCTGGGCCGTACCGCCACGCTCTGCCGCTCCGCCAACATCACCCGCGGCATCAATGGACGGGCGCCCTGCCATTACTGCGGCCCGTGCGAGCGCGGCTGCGTCACCCATTCCTATTTCAACGCCTACTTCACCACCGTCGCCGACGCGATGCGCACCGGGCGCTGCACCCATCTGACCAACGCCATGGCGCATCAAGTGATCATGGACCCGGATCGCAACGTGGCCCGCGGGATCCGTTACATGGACCGCATCACGCACCAACAAAAAGAGGTTTACGGCCGGGCCGTCGCCCTCTGCGCGCAATCCTTCGAGTCGGTACGCATCCTGTTCAACTCGGCGAATGGCCAGAACCCGAATGGTTTGGCCAACAGCAGCGGCGTGCTGGGACGTTATTTGATGGACAACATCATGGGCGGCGGCGCGGCCGGTGAGTTCCCCAGTTTGAATGCGGTCGCCGGCAAGCCGAATATCAACGGCCCCAACCGGCCTGCGGGGCTTTACGTCGTCCGCTTCCGCAACGTTCCCGGCACGGCGCGGTCCAAGGACTTTATCCGTGGCTATGGATACGAGGGCGGCGGTGGAGTTGACTTCAATTGGGGCGCGAGCGGTTTCGGCGAGGAGTATCAGCGCGGATTGCTGGACCCGGTCAACACGCTCAGCATGGGAGGTTTCGGCGAAAGCTTGGGCCACTACGACAACTTCGTCGAAATTGACCCCGATGTGAGGGACGTCTATGGCATTCCCGTTCTGCGCTTTCACATGAAGTACCGGGAGAACGAGTTCGCCATGGTGCAGGACATGGCCCAGTCGGCGGCGGAAATGCTGGAAGCCGCAGGCGCCAAGAATATCCGCACCCATGCCCGCCCCAGCACGCCGGGTTGGGCCATTCACGAGGTAGGAATCGCCCGCATGGGCAATGATCCCCGCACCTCCGTGCTCAACAAGTTCGAGCAAACCCACGACGTCAAAAATCTGTACGTCATGGACGGCTCCAGCTTCACCAGCGGCCCTTGCCAAAACCCCACGCTCACGATCATGTCGCTGGCCGTCCGGGCCTGCGATCATCTGATGGGCGAGATGAAGCGCGGGGAGATCGCATAGCGGGAGTTCGCCTGTCGCCGAGGTTCATTCCCGCATGGCTGCTGGCGGCGATTTGCTTGGCCGCCGGCGCCGGCGCGCAAGTTCCCGCCGCACCGGCTTCCCTAGCCGCGGTGTTCGCACAGGCCCGGGCGGAGCTTGCCGCCGGCCGCTTGCATGCCGCGGCCAGCGATTTCCATCGCGTCCTGGCGCTCGACCCGCACCAGATGGGCGCCTACGCGGACCTGGGCGTGATCGCCATGCACCGCAAGCAGTGGGCCGCGGCGCGCGGCTGGCTGCGCCGCGCGGTGCGCTTGGCGCCGCAGCTGCCGGGACTCAAGCTCAACCTCGGCCTCACCTATTACCAGCAGGGCCGTTATCGGCGAGCCGCACCGTACTTTTCCGCCGTGCTGTCCGCGCAACGCGGGAACCTGCAAGCGCGCTACCTGCTGGGGCTCTGCCAATTCTTCACCGCTCGCTACGCCGCCGCCGCGGGCGACCTCGCGCCGCTCTGGCCGCAGGAGTCCCACCAGATCGGCTACTTGTACATCCTGGCCGTGGCCGCCGGCAATGCCCATCAGACGGCCCTCCGCAATCGCGCCGCCAAACAGCTGCTGGCGGTCGGAAAAAACACTCCGGAATTCCGCCTCTGGATGGGCCGCGCATTCCTGAACAAACAGGAATATCCTCTGGCGCTGAAGGCCTTTCGCACCGCCGCGGCGGCAAATCCGAACATGCCGATGGTGCATTTCAATCTCGGCGTGGTCTATCAGCGGATGCACAAGTTCGCCCGGGCGCGGCGGCAGTTCCTCGCCGATATCGCGCTGGAGCCGACCATCCCCTACAACTATTCCCACCTCGGCGAGATCTACTTCGATACCGGCCATCCGCATCAGGCGCGGCGCGCCTTCCTTCGTGCCCTTCGTCTCGCGCCCAACCTAGCCGCCGCCGACTTCGGCTTGGGCCAGCTTGAGCTGCAGACCCGCCGGTTTCCGCAGGCGATCACCTACCTACGCCGCGCCGCGGGTTTGAAGCCGGAAAGCGCCTCTGTCCGTGCGCTGCTGGGCCAAGCCTACCTGCGCTCCGGCCATCGCCGCCAAGCCCAAGCCGAGTTCGCCGCATCTAACCGCATTCGGCGGGCCAACGCCGCCAAACTGCAACGCGAAATTTCCGGCCCGCGCCGCTGAAACCATTGCGGTGCCGCGCTCGGCTCTTCCCGGCGGTGCTGATGGCCCGGCGGTCGGACCCGGCGCCGGACCACGCCCACCCAGCGCCTCTGCTTCTGCCGGCAGCCTTGGCGCTCCTGTCGCCACCACCCGTCCATTGGCGCGGCGCCCTCGGAGTCCAATGGCGCGGTCCTCCGTGATGACCTGCTGCTCCATGGTGCTCGCCCCGCGGTGAATCACCTGAGGACATATCGCCCAAGTAGCGGGCCTGCCAGTGATTGACGTCTCCAGTCAGGCAACTCGCCCGAGCAGCTGGTCATCAGACTGGAATGGAAGGTAAATCGTGCTCCGCGGCGGCCTCGGCCGCCGGCGGGGCCCCGCGCGGCCCGGCGGAGATCGTGGGTGCGCCCCGGCGCCCGAAAGGGCCCGGTGTGACTGCTTCAATGTAGTCAGGCAACTCACCCGAGCAACTCGTCATCAGACTGGAATGTAAGCAAACTGCGCCCCGCGGCGGCTTCGGCCGCCGGCGGGGCCCCGCGCGGCCCGGCGGACATCGTGGGTGCGCCCCGGCGCCGCACCGGCCGACGTGTCGAAGGGCCCGCCGCGGGGCGCATCCATTCCCCTCTCCGTCTCCCCCGGCCAGTCCGTTCCGCGGCGAATCCGCCGCCGACGTGTAGATCCGGCGGGATACCGCGTTTCCAAAACCTCTCGCGCTGTCATGAAACTGCGGGTTCACGGAAGCAACGAATATGTGTCTCTCTCCCGAGCCCGGTGGCTGGTCTCGGCTCGCCGGGCTCGATTTGTTTCTCCAGCGGAGATCCAGATTTTGTATGGCGCTGCCCACGCCCGCCCCGGCGCAGGCGCCGCCGCGCGGGATGCCGCCGACCAGACTTTGATTGCTTGGGGCGCGTACTCCAGCAGCGGCGCCGCCAATCCCACTCGTTCCCGTTGGCTGCGCGGCCTGCGGATGAATGGCGCGGTCCTCCGCCACGACCAGACCTCATGACCCCCGTCGAGCCCCGCACCTTTCCGCATCCGGCCCGATTTCATTTCAGCCAGGGCCGGCCGATTCTTGCGAGCCTGCAGGTCCAATCCGCGCCGGTCCAAACCGGCGATTGCCGAGCCTGCGGCGGCCGACTCGCAGGCCCCGCGCTCACGCCCACGCGTTGGCCCGAAGGCTGCGCCTATTGCCGCAGCCGGTGTCAGCGCGCGGAACGGCGCGGAGAGCAAGCGGCGCGCGAAGAACGCCACGCCTTGGGCCTGGACGAGCCGCCCCAGCGCCGGCGGTGGCCCGTCCGGCTCCGCCGCTCCCTATTCCCGCTTAGCGTCTGCATGACCGCCGTGTTGGCCGGATCAATCGCCGGTCACGCCGGCACCCTTACGGGAAAGTTCGCACTGCCCAATTCATCCCTGCCCGCCGCCAATGCAACCCTTACCCTCCGCCTTAGCCAAGCCGGCATCGTGCCGGGATCCTTGGCGCTGGTGCCCAGCCCAGTGGTCTGTTACACCACCGCCAACGGCGCGGTCACGGGCCTGCCGGATCCCACCGCCCCACCCGCGGTGACGGCTTCGCAGGGCAACGGCACACTGCCGGCCGGAACCTATTTTGTCGCCGTCACGACGATCAATAGCGGCGGCGAATCACTGCCAAGCCCCGAAACCGTGATCGTCCTGCCCGCCCCCGGCGCGCTTACGGTGGCGCCGCCCGGAGTTCCCGCCGGCGCCAGCTATGCGGTTTACATCGGCACGGCCTCCGGGGCCGATTCGAGGCAAGCCGTTGCCAACGCCAGCGCGCCCTATGTGCAATCCACCCCGCTCACCGCAGGCGCCGCTCTGCCCACCAGCAACACCAGCCCCTGTCAATTCACCTTTAACGACGCCATCCTTCCCGCTCCGACCTACTACATCGCCACATTGGCCGATGCCCAGGGAAACACCTATCCCGGGTTCCCCCAGAATTGGTATCTCACCGGTCCGACCGCGGACGTGAGCCAGATCTACCCATTGGCCACGCCCTTACCGATCCGCTTCTTAACCCCCATCTTTGCCAATCCCGGAACCAGCGCCGCCCAGAGCTTAAACTCCAACCTGAATTTAAACGGCTATTCCATTGATAACACGGACAATCTTGGACCAGGGATGATTTCGGTGTTCTGGTCGGGTTCGCTTCCGGCCCCGGCCGCAAGCCTCGATGAATGGACGCCCAACTCCGCGGTCGTCCTCCGCCGTTTGAGCGTCTATGCGCAATCTCCAGGCAATGGCGGCTCGGTTGGGGCGGTCTTCACCGTCTCATCCGCGCAAGGCGTCTGCACGTTTCCGGCCCTGCTCCCGGCGGCTGGAACGGCCGGATCGAGCAGTTCGGGTTCCGGAACGTGCTCGTTTTCGGCAGGGCTGCCCATGACCCTGGCCATATCGGCCGACGACCACACCGCCCGTCCGGGGAACCTGAACTTCGTGCTGGAATTTACCGGCGAATAGCCGCGAATCGGAATGCCCGCCGCTGATTCCGTCCCGCGCTTCGGAACCCATCGCATGTCCACGTTAACCGCGGTTGTAATTTCCTCCGGCGCCGAGCTGGCTTTCAATGCGCTCCTTTTGGCATACGCGTTCGGCCGCCTCTCCGAGCGAGTACAGGTGCTCTGGCTAACCGTGTTCAACCATCTGGGCCAGGACGCCGAGTCCGCCCGCCAGGAATATCACCGACTTCGCCGCGCCGGTCGCCGGAACCGGCGCCATTCCTAACCATGCCCGTTCCCGGTCCTCTGCCCTATCCGGTGCCCGCGCTCGCGCCGCCTTGGTCCCGGCTCATGACCTACGCCACGCTGCTCGCCGCCGCCGCCGCCGACACGGGGCTGCCCTTCTGGCTGCTGGCTGCCGTGGTCGAGCAAGAAAGTGGGTTCAACCCCCAGGCGCACAGCGACGCCGGCGCGATCGGACTAATGCAGATTATGCCGGCAACCGCACGCGATTGCGGCCTAGATCCCGCGCAGCTCTGGGATCCCGCGCGCAATATCCATTGGGGCGCCCGCATCCTGGCCGACGGCTATCACATTTTCTCGGAAGAGGCGCCCGACGAACGGCTGCAATTCGCCCTGGCCGCATACAACGGCGGTGTCGGCACGGTTCTATCGGCGCAACGCCTGGCCCTCGGCCAGGGGCTAGACCCTCATCTGTGGCAGTCCTTGGCGCAGGTTCTTCCTGACGTCCGACTTGCCAGCGGCGGCCGCCCGGATTTTCAGCAGATCCGAAACTACGTCCATTGCATTTGGGGCCGTTATCAAGCGTGGCGGCTCCAGCCCGTCCCGTCTCAACCGGAATCGCTATCGGCGGTCTGAGCCGCTGCAGTCCGGAGGCTGAACCATGTGGAGATCGCTCGGCGGTTTTTTCAGGACCATCGGCCATCAGTTCATCGGTCTGGAGCGCAGCGCTCGCGCCGCGCAACCATTTATCGCCAACGTCGTGAACGCCCTGGGCGATCACCGCTCCGTTGGGTTTTTGACCATCGAAGAGTTGTGCGTATCCATCCTCGGTGATGTCATTGACGCGGTACACGATGCCGAATGCGGCAATATCGGCGGCGCTGTCACCCTGGCGACGGACACCGTCAGTGACGTGCGGCGCCTCATCGCCATTCTCCAGGCGCACCCCGAAGCGCCCCCCACTGCCCCTTCGCCGTGCTCGACCTAATCTCCCGGATTCAGAGCCGCTCCCGCGGCAGATTGCGCCTCGAAGCCATGGAGCGGGAGCTCGACTCCCTGCGAACCCGCTGCCGGGAACAGGAGTTGTCGCTGGACGAACGCGCGGCGGAAATTCGTTCCCTGACCGATGCGTTGCTGCTGGCGGCGGGCGGACACGCGGTCTTCAACCCCGCGCTGAACGAAGTTCAGCTCGCGAAGCCCCTCCACCAGTCCACGGCGCGGCGCTTTCCCGCCTGGCAACGCCAGCAGGAGTTGCACGCAGCTCGCGACTATATCGCCTCCCTGCGTGCGCCAGTTGGGCAACAAGCTAACCCCGAATCCCGCTAACGCCACCGGAACCCATGCCTCGTACCCGCTTGATCCCCATCAACGCCGCCACCGGCGCCTTTACGCCGGTGCTGGCTACCATACCCGCCGCCTCGGTCCAAATCGTCGAAGACGGCTCCGTTTCCCCGGCCCAGGGCTTGGCCATCCAGTTTCCGGCGGATGGCTATGCCACGACGGACACCTATCCGCCCGGGCAGCCGATCCAGCTCCATGCCCGGCCGACCGGCGCGCTCGGACTGCCGCCCCAAAACACCTCCGGCGCTTTCAACTACCGTCCAGCGGACACCTATTGCCAGGTGCGCAGCGCCACCTCCACCGGCACGGTGATCCGCGTGGTGGAATCGGAAAGCTAACATGCCCATCCCTCGCCGCCCCAGTCCGGGCGCGCCTGCAGCGCGCATTCACGCCAGCGTGACGGCGACCGAAACGACGGGCGCGGGCCCCAGCCCCGCCCGCGGTGGGGCATCCCGCTTCACGCGGCGCCCGAGGGGCAGTGGCCCGCAGGAGGCCGCTCGCGGCGAAACCTCGCGGCATCGCGCTGAAAGCGTCTTGCGCGGCGGCGCCAAACGCCGGCCGGCCGACGACCCCGCGTCTCTTTCCGCCTCGCACCCAGCACGGCATCGCTTGCGTTGGCTCCCCATTCGCCGTCTCCGGCTTCTGCGCCGTAACCCCCAGTACCTATCCCCACATGAACTTTCCGCGTTGCAGGCCTCTATCCAGCGGGATGGTTTTTTGGCGCCCGTGCTCTGCCGCCCGCATCCTGACGGCGGTTATGAGCTGTTGAGCGGCAATCATCGTGTCATCGCGGCGCAGTGCGCGGGACTTACCCACGTTCCGGCGTTGCTGGCGCCGCTCACCGATGCCCAGGCCACACGAGCGGCAGTCAACCTCAATACCGTCCATGGCGAGCCCCCCGCCGAACTTCTCGCGCCTTTTCTTGCCTGCCTTGACGACCAGACCTTGCCCACGGTCTACCTGCCCGACGCATTGCGCCGAGCGGTGCTCAATTTGGATCAGTCTTTGGCGGAAGCATTCGCCGCGCTCCAGCCCCCGGCCCGATGGAACCGCCCCTCGCCGCGTACGCCTCTGCCCCAACGTCACGCGGATACCTCATCCAGCGATACGACATGCGGGTGAGGATAGCCTGGCAGCCCGTCCCCATACCGGCAAATGCCGCCTCCGAAGTTCACCATTGAAATCGGCGCCCCCCAGGCCTACGCGCGCGCCAAGGCCCTACTCAATACCGGGCGGCATCCCGTCTTCATCGGCCCTAATATGGTGGCCCGTTCCGCCCGGCAGGGCGGATTGCTGTTTGCCGTCGTGCGCCGAGGCCAGCTCCCTCGCGATGCCGCTGTCGCTCTGGTCAACGTGCGCACCTCAACTCTGCTTGTCCTGAATGTCCATCCCCATTTTCGCGGCGCGGGGTTGGGAAGCAAGTTTTTGGAGTTTCTGCGGCCGAACTTTGCCCGCGTTTTGGCCACTACCGTACCGTGGTTTCAACAGCGCGACTATGCGCCGCTGGGTGAACCGCGGATGGGCCGCAGCTTGCTGACGCAAGTGATGGTGCGCCAAGAGCTGCTCGGACTGGCCGGCCGCCTGGCCCAGCACTTCGGTGAAACCTGTCCGTGCGCGCCGGCTTAGACCCCGGCCGCGCGCGCGATGGCAACTTCGAACAGCCCCAATCGTCCCAGCATCGGAATCGGCGCCGGCAGCCATCGCGGTTCTTTAAGGATCCAATGCCACTGCCCCGGAAGCGCCCACCGCGACCGGCTGTCGCGGATGCAATCCGTTAACTCCACGATCCCCAGGCAGCAGCCCGTCGCCAGATCCTGGGGATGCAGGCCGAGTTGCCGGCACGCTCCTGTGTCCAGGTGGCGCGCCGCATGGATCAAGAGCGGCCCGCGATAGCGCGTCGGCCAGCCGCGGTTCTCCACGTCTTTACCGAGAGCCAAAATCGCTTGCGCCCACGGTTGACGCACGCTCAAGCATTTCACGTTTGCATTTTCCCCCACAATGCCTCACCGCGCCATGGTTGCGGGCTCGGGGGGCACATCTTGTATCCCAATTCAGGAGCATTCCATGAGCTTTCTATCCACCCTCGCCGGTGTTCTTCCCTTCGTTGGCAGCATCGTCCAAGGCATTGAGGCGCTGTTCGGACACGGTAACGGCGCCCAGAAGAAGTCCGCCGCCATTTCCGCCGTGCAAGCCGGTCTTGGCGCCTATGGCGCGGTGACGGGCGCTGACGTCTCGAGTTCCTCTCTGCCGACGGACCTGGGCGCACTCATTGACGCGGCCGTGGCCGTCTACAACGACCTCGGCATCTTCACCCACTCCGCTGGGACGGCGTCCACCCCCGGCGTTTCCGGCGGTTCGGGCGCCAGCACGGCACCCTCCAGCGCTGCCACCCCGGCCCCGGCAGGCAAATAAATCCCGCTTAGCGCAAGGAGCCTCATATGTCTTGGACCCTCACTGTTTCCGCTCTTACCCGCGATGAGCAGACCATCAACGCCTTCGGCTCACTCGCCTTCGCCGGTAACTACACGACCGGCGGCGACGCCGCCGGCGCCTTGGGGTACGGCGCCAACTCCGCCGGATTCCCCCAGCTACACATGGAATCGGTGGTTCATGCCGGCCAAATGCCGATCTCCGGCCGCGTGGACCTCGGCAACGGCTACCAGGGCCAATTCCTGCCCTCCGGCGGCGCCGGGATTTTGCCGGCGCTCAAGATTTTTGTCGCCGCGACCGGCGCGGAGCTGGCCGCCGGGGCCTACCCCGCGGGCCTAACCGGAGCGAGCTCCGCGCAAGCGAGCTTAGCCTATGCGAAAAACATTTAGTGTTTTCGCGCTGGCCGCCGCATTGTTCACCATTGCCGCGGCCGGCCGGCGCGGGCATTATCGCACCAATGGGTCCGCACTGCTGCCCGACCCCGCCATTACACCTGGCGCCACCATACCCGGAATCACAGCCGTCCGCTTATGCCGTCCCGGCTACGCCGCCGGCAAGCGCCACCTAGACGCCGCCGGCAAGCGCAGAGTGTATCGCGAGTACGGCGCTCGCCCTCGGCCCGGCGTGTGCTGCGAAGTAGACCATCTTGTCTCGCTCGAACTCGGTGGCAGTAACGCCCTCGCCAACTTGTGGCCGCAACCTTACATGCCCCCGCCAGGCGCACACGAAAAGGATCTGCTCGAGGACTATCTTCACCGCGAGGTATGCGCCGGCATGCTGCCGCTTGGTGTCGCTCAGGCGGAGCTGCGCCAGGACTGGGTCCGCTATTGGCGGGCGATGCCCACACACCAATGACTGTACCCGCAGCGACCATGTCAGTTCACACTGCCGAATCGGCGTCGTCCATCGTCCGCGCCATGCGGATGTCACACCACGGACGGCAACAATGGCTAGGCATTGTCTGCTCCCCGGCCGATGCGGCCGGCGCCCTCACGCCGCAACCGTCGGTTGACGCCATGATCGCCGAAGCCGAGGCCCACCTCGTCGCCTGCGGCATTGGCCACGGTGCGCTCCAGATCACGCTCTTCTTCGAACTCTAGCCACGACGCCGCGAGCGCTCTCGCGCCGGTCATGGCGATGAATTAAGATCCCCATGCTCAGTCAGTCCATGCATTTGCAACCCCGCCGGCAAGCAGCGCTGGCGGTTTTTGCCGTCCTGTTCCTGTTGGCGACATTGCCGGCGGCCGCCCAGACGGTCGGCGGCGGCGGCGCGTCCACGGGCAACGCCACCAGCTTGCAGTCGCACGGCGTCAGCGCCACGGCGCCGGCCACCAATGACGTGCTGACCTGGAACGGCTCGGCGTGGGCTCCGGCGGCGCTGGGCACCGGCAGCGCCATTTGGTCGGGCATCGCCAACCCCACAGGCAACCTGAGCCTGGCGATGGGCAGCTACACGACCGAGCTGCTGTGGGGATCGGCCTCTGGCACCACGCCGGTTTTTGAAGTGGCGGATTCCACCGGCGACACCGGCACCGGCGTGCTGCTGCGCGTGACCACCGCCAGCGGCTCGACCGAGATTCCCGTCCAGTTCGACGCCAACGGCGCGGGCGTCCAGTTGACCGCCGCCGGCGTGCTGACGCCGGTCGGCGCCGGCCAGATCAACGGCACCGAGCTGCAAGGCGTGGGCGTCAGCGCCACCGCTCCCAATACCAGCGGCCAAGTGCTGACATACAACGGAACGGATTGGGCTCCGGCCGCGCCGGGCGGCGGCTCCAGCCTAATTTGGTCGGGCAACGGCATCAGCGGCAACGCCACGCCGACCACCATCAGCTTGGGAACAAACCTCAGCGGCTCACTGGCCGGCGGCACGCTCACGTTGACCGCCTCCGGCTCCGGCTCTAGCGCATTCAGCGGCATTACCGGCGGCGCCAACACCAGCGCCGCGATGGTGGTGGGCACCGGCGCCACGCTCACGCCCAGCGGCACTGGAATCATCAGCGCCAGCCAGCTCCAAGGCAACGCGGTCAGCGCCGCCGCGCCCGCCAGCGGCCAGGTGCTGACCTATAGCGGCGGCCAATGGACGGCGATGGCCCCTGCCGGCTGCTTCAACGTGCAGCTCTACGGCGCGGTCGGCAACGATTCCACCGACGACACCACCGCGGTCGAGGACGCCATCGCCGCGGCCAACTCCGCCGGCGGCGGCTGCGTGTTCTTCCCGCCCACCGGCAGCAAGTACCTGATCAGCGGCGAACTGATTATCCCGGACAACACGGCCAACAATCCGCCCACGCAGAACGCCATCGAACTGGTCGGCACCGGTGCCGGCGTGGACGCCAGCAACACCGGCGGCCAGCCGGTCGGCGGCAGCCAACTGGACCTGCGCGCCGCGACCATCGCCGCGCCGGGCGCGCCCAGCGTAACGCCCACCACGGGCACCGGCAGCTTGGCCGCGGGCACCTACTACGTCAAGACCACCTTCGTGGACAACACCGCCGGTACGCAGGGCGAAACGACGCCCTCGGCGGAGACCTCCAGCACGCTTTCCGCCACCGGCGAGCTGACCGTCAACACCGCCGCTGGCACGGGCGAGCCCTACGCCTACAACGTCTACATCGGCGCCACCTCGGGCGCGGAGACGCTGCAGAATGCATCGCCGGTCGCCTTGGGCACCAACTACGTCCAATCGGCGGCGCTGATCAGCGGCGCGGCGCTGCCGGCCGCCAACACCACCACGGCGCCCAAGATTCTGAGCCTGGGCCGCGGCACGCTGGACATTTACGGCCTGGCGCTTACGGACTACGGGACTGACTGCGCGCCGTTCGTGGCCGCCACCAACACCACGCTCTACCTGCACGACACCAGCTTCTGGGGCACCAAGTCCGCCACCAACGCCTGCAACGACGGCATCCTGCTGGGGGCGACCAATCCCTCGCTGACGCCCACCGCGAACGCCTACAGCTTGTTTCAGGGCTACGGGACGGTCATCCGCGACGACTTCTTCGGGCAGACGCGGCGCGCGGTCTGGGGCGGCACCGCGGCCAACAGCGTGATGATCGAGTCCAACACGGTCTGGATGACCAGCGGCACCTCCCAAGCCAACGAAGGCGCCTTCAGCTTCCACTGCGCCACCAGCGGGGCCATCTGCAACCGCGACTACATCACGGGGAACCTGATCGAGGTCGCCAACTATCCCAGCGGGATGTACTTCGAGAACGCGGAAAACTTCTACCTGGGCGGCAACCAGTTTTGGGACTCGACCGCGAACACGCACCAAGACCTGTGGGGTGACTCGACCGATGGCTATTTCACCGTGCTGGACACCAACCCGGTCGGCACCATTCCGCTGCTGGGGGCGAGCGTGCCGACCAACTGGGAAGTCATCAGCAGCGGCAGCGGTGGCGCGATCAGCAACTTCACGAACCCGGTCAACTTCCGCGGCAATCTCACCACCTACGGCACCGTGAGCATGCAGCAGACGCTGCAGATCGCCGGCAACTGGGAGATGCGGTATCTGAACGAGACCGGCAGCTACACGCTCAGCAGCATTGACCAGATCGTGACCTTCAACTGCAGCACCGGCTGCACCGCGACGCTGCCCACGGCGGTCGGCGCGGACGGCAACACCCATTGCATCGTGCAGACCGGAACCGGGGCCGTGACCATTACGCCCCAGGCGGCGGACAACATCGACGGGGCGGCCAGCTTCGCCCTGACCGCGCAGTACACCCACGTTTGCATGACCAGCGACAACAACCATGACTGGTACGTGTACAGCCAATGAGCGTTCACGTTCCCGCTTTATCACCCACCATCGCGAAGGAGAATCCATGCACCAAGAAACCGAAACCGCGCGTGCCCGCCTGCGGGCGATGACGCCAACCGAGCGTGCCCGGCTCGCCCGGGACACCGAGGAGGAGATGCGCTTTCCCTACCGTCACGAGGCCGTTGCCGGCGGCGACCAGGGCTCTGACGAGCTCGGAGGCTTTCTCGTCAGCGGTCCGGATGGCGACCATTTACCGACGGAACGCAACGGCCAAATTGACCACGCATTGCTGGGAGCTGCATGGGCGGCGCTGCATGAGGGCTATCGCGGCAACCGATACGCGGGACCGGATAAAGAAGAGGCCCTTGCGAGGCTGACTGCGATCTACCACCAGGAAGGTTTGCCCCTTCCCAGCCGGTCGTCCACCCGTCCCGTAGAGCGATAGCGAGCGTTGGCTGCACCTGCCGGAGTGAGGGTCCACACCGCAATGTCCGACGGCTTTCCCGTTCTTTCCGCTCCCACCGTCACCAGCACCGCCGCGGCCGAGGGCGACGCCACCGCCCCCGGTCGCCCGGGCACGGAGCCCACGCCCATTCCCAGCGACATGCAAGACGCCCTGCGGGCACTGGTGCGGGAATATGAACTGGAAAGCGATTCCGTCCGGCGGCATTATGTGCGCCGCTTCCGCCAGGCGGAAGAATATTGGCGCGGCAACCAGCACCTGTATTGGAACGAACGCGAATTCCGCTGGAACACCCCCTTCCAGCAATCCCTGGATCAGGGGGGCGCGGACCAGCCGCGCTACGACTACGTCACCAACATCTATCAAGCCTTCGGTCTGGCCGTGGTCGCCGCCATCTCCCAGCGTCTGCCTCGCGTACGATTCGAGCCGGTCTCGGCGTTGCGGGAAGAAGACCTGGCCACGGCCCGTGCCGCCAGCCTGGTCGCGGAGCTGATTGAACGCAATAACCAGCTCGATCTATTGGCCATCCGCGAAGCCTACCTCCTATGGACCGAGGGCATGTTTGGCGCGTATGTCCGATATCTGGTCGACGACGAGTACGGCACGCATGAAGAGCCCATCTATGGAACCGCCCAAACGAAACTGCGAGATGCCGGATATCTCTGTCCGGACTGTGCAACCGAAGCGCCATCGGCCGCGGCCGGCGCCGATGAGTCCGCCGCGGCCGACGCCGGAGAGCAGCCGGCGCTAGGACAACCCTGTCCACGCTGCGGCCGTTGGCTGGGCCCCGGAGAATATCATCCGGCGGAACATCTGGAAGTACCGGTGATTACGGCTGTGCAGGAGGTACCCAACGGCCAGGAAAAGATCACCATCTACGGCGCTCTCAACCTGAAGCTGATGCCTTACGCCAACGACCTTCGGGAAACGGGCTACCTGATCCTTGCGGAGGAACAGCATGTGGCCGCACTGCGCGCCGCCTATCCGGACCGCGCCGAGCAGATTTCCGCCGGCGACGTGGGCGGCGATCCGTATGAGCGTTTCGCCCGCCTGTCGTTGACCGACACCCCGGGCACGCCCAGCACGCTGCCCTACGCTTCCCTGATTACCTACAAGCGCTGTTGGCTCCGGCCATGGTCGTTTTGGGCGCACGCCGACCCCGCGATGCGGCAGCGCCTTCTGAGCCAGTTCCCCCGGGGGTGCATGGTCGCCTTCGCCGGCGATGTCTTTCTGGAGGCTCGGCCCGAGAGCATGGACGAGCACTGGCGCATCTGCCGCGCCATGCCCGGGGTCGGAATGTACCGCGAACCGATCGGCGGCAGCCTGCTGAGCATCCAGCAACGGATCAACGATATCGCCAATCTGCAAGCCGAACACGTGGAATATGGGGCCGCGCCACCCGTGCTCTACGATGCTCGCGCGATCAATGGGGACGCGCTGGCCAACAAGAAGATGGAGCCGGGGAGCTACGTTCCCGTCGCCATCGAAAACACGCCGGCGGGCAAAAACCTGGCGGACTTGATCTTCCAGCCCCGCATCGCGCTCGATGCCAGCATCTACGCCCAAGGCCAGGATTTGCTCGAGTTGTCGCAGTTTCTCACCGGTGCGCTGCCGGCGGTCTTCGGCGGGAATATGCCCGACGTGACGACCGCAAAAGGCTACGGCATGGCGCGGGATCAGGCCCTCGGGCGGCTGGGATTGTTCTGGCGGCAAATGAAGGAGTTTCATGCCGAGCTGATGCTCGCCGCGGTGGAGGTATTTCGCCGCAACCGCCTGCAGGACGTCGAACAGGTGGTTTTGCAACGGTCCGGCGACTATGCCTCCCGCTTCATCCATCTCAACGAACTCAATGGCAACGTCACATGCCGGCCAGAGGCGGATGACGCGTTTCCCGCGAGTTGGGCGGAAATCCGCCAAAACGTCATTGCATTGATGCAAACCAAGGACCCCTACATCCTTGACATTCTTTCCCATCCCATGAATGCCGGCCTGGTCAAGAACTATCTCGGCACTCCCGGCCTCGTCCTTCCGGACGACGACAACCGCTCCAAGCAATTCCGCGAAATTGACGCATTGCTCGCCGCGGAGCCGATCGCATCGCCGACCGGCATGATGCTGCCCGTGGGGGAATGGGGCCCGGCGTCTTCCCCCGGCGCGCAGGCCGCACCCGGCCGCTGGATATCGTCGGTGCCCGTGGACCGGGACGTGGACAATCACACCGTTCATATCCAGACCATTCGGGAATGGGCCGTCTCCGATGACGGTATGGAAGCGAAACGCCACAATCCGTCCGGGTACGCCAACGTCCTGTTGCACTTGCTGGCGCATGAAGCATTTCTTCCCGCCGCTCCAAACTCCGCACCAACTCAATAGAACCACTTTCGGGCCGCAGCCCAGCCGCGA
This sequence comes from Acidobacteriota bacterium, assembly GCA_027314025.1. Classification (GTDB taxonomy): domain Bacteria; phylum Acidobacteriota; class Terriglobia; order Terriglobales; family SCQP01; genus JAKAUF01. The sequence continues at coordinate 21,083 of DAHVCP010000036.1, read as the reverse complement.
CGACTCCCATGCCTGATCTCGAACTTGCCGCCACCAGCCTGGCCGTTTCCACTGCATCCGGGGAGACGACTCATGCACCAACGCCGCCGGAGCCGAGCGCCGAGACGACGCCTCCCAGCGCGCCCACCGGGGATTCGGACCGCGGCGAAGGCGCTGCGTCGATCGCGCCGAGGGCAGATGAGCCACCGGCGACCGAGGCCGCCGGCTCCGCCCTGCAGCCCACGGCAGCAGCGGATCCCGGTGCAGCCACGCCGGACGCGCACCCGCCCGCGGATTCCCTTGATGCCCTAATCGCGGCGCATCCCGCGCTAACGGACGCGGTCGAGAATGACCCGGCGCTGAAAGAATCGCTCGCCGCAATGGTCAGCCGCAACGCGGAACTCAGCGCGTATCAGACGGTGTTTCCCACCGCGGAGGAGGCGCGTCACGCCGCGAACAGCGCTCAATACCTGGCGGAAGTGGACCGCGTCTACTATTCCCAGGACCCGGCTGCGCCCATGAGGTTCCTGCAACAGCTCTATGACGGCCAATTCCTGCGCGATCCCGATTCGGGCGATTTGATCCGAGACCAGCGTGGGGAGCCCATCTCCTCGGGAGCCTACACTCGCATTGCCGCCGCATATCGCGATCTACTCTTCAACGCCCTGAGCCAGCACGCCGCGGCGGACAACGACCCTGTCCTAGGGGAGGCGGTCGAGCTCGTGCGCCAACGCCTCGGCGGCGCGCCAACACAGTCCGGCGCCGCACGCTCCGCGCCGCCGGGGCCCGCCAACGAGCCCGCCGCCAAGCCGGCGGGAGTTGCCGCCGCGGCATCATCGGGGACTACCCCGGAGCCCGACATCCAACAACGCGTCCAACGGCTGGAGGCGTTGCTGCGCGCGCAGGACGCCGGGGCACGGCGGGACGCCCCCGTCCGCCAGGAACAGCCGCAGGCCGATCTTGCCGATCTGGCTCAAGCCGTGGGCGCCGCGGTGCGCGCGGATATTGAACAGTCGCTGAGCGCCGCCAACTTGCCGCCGTATGTGAAAAGCAAGGTCGCCGAGGACATTTTCGCGGCGCTGAATCAACAGGCGTCCGCCGACGCCGCGTTCCAAGCGCGCATGGATGCGCTGCTCCGCCTGGCCCATGCACCGGGAACCGCGGAAGGGGCGCGGGCGCGCCTCGTTGCCGCCGCGCGTGCCCATGCCCGGCCGCGCATGGGGGCGGTGGCCCAGCGCGTCTTAACCGCGGCGGGCGCCGGATTGCGCGAGCAACAGCAAGCCACCGCCGCCAAAATCGCCGAACAACGGCGCCGGGGTGAGGTCAAAGCCAGCGGCAACGCGCCAAACCCCGCCCGCCGCTCCAGTTTCGGTCAAATCCAACAGCTCGAACATTCCCTCGGCCGCCGCCTCAGCGATCGCGAAATTCTCGATCTCTAGCTCCGCGCCGGACTTCCCCCCTCCCTCTTGGTTAGGAGATTGCTCCGTATGGCTTTGCAGAACGCCCAAGTTGTCGCCTTGCAGCTCGAAAAGGTCCGCCCCAAGCTGCCGGTCCTTTATGAGCGTGACGATACATTCTTCAGCTTGATTCAGAAGCGGGACGTGGAACGCGTTTCCACCCGTACCGCGCGCATTCCCTTGCAGGTGCAGCCGGGCGGATCGTTCGGCTACGCCAGCTTCGACGGCGGGGATCTGGGCCGCGGTTCCGGCACCGCCTACGACTATGCGCAAATCACCCCCGTGGGAATCCGGATGGGCATCGAGATCACGAAGCTGGTCGAGTACGCCACCGATGCCCGCGACAAGGCCATCGAAAACGCAGCCAAGCGCAACGTGGCGGATGCCATGAAGCAGTTCCGCCACGACCTCGATGCCAGCCTGCAGACCGCCGGCAATGGGGTGTTCGGCGAGGTCACCGGCGTCAACACCGGCACGAACACGCTAACGCTGGCCGACGCCCCGTTCGGCGCCCGCCTGCTCCGCGAGAATCAAAACGTGCAGGTTTACGATCCGACGCTGACCACGAACCGGGGCAGCTGCACGATCAGCGCGGTGTTCAAGGGGCTCGGCCAAACCCAAAGCATCGTGGCCAGCTCCGTTCCCGCCGGCACCGCGGCCAATGACGTGCTGGTCGTGGACGGGGTGAGCGGCGCCCAGCCGACCTTCATCTACGGCATTCCGTACCATCACAACACCTCCACCAGCGGCAACTGGATGGGGATCAGCCGCTCCAATCCCTATGCCGTGTCCAATGGCGTCAACGCCAATAACGCCGCTCTCACGCTGCCGCCCATCCGGCTGGCGTTCAACCAGATTCGCCAAAGCATCGGCATTGACAGCCTCGGCAACCTGCTCTGGCACGGACATCCGGCGCAGGTGGCCGCCTACGAGGAGCTCGGCTTCGTGATCAGCGAAATCGAAAAGGGCGGCGCCAACCAGGACCTCGAATTGCTGTTCAAGAACAAGACCATGGGCGGCGTACGCATCAAGGAAAACGTCCATGCCGACACGACGCGATTGGATCTGATCAACCTGGAAACCTGGGGCCGGGTCGAGTGGCTGCCGATTGATTTCTACGAAATCGGCGGCGCCACCGTCTTTCCCGTCTACGGCGCTTCGGGCGGACTGGCGGCCAGTTATCTGTTCTACCTGGCCACGGGCGTCCAATTCTTCGTGGACAATCCCCGCGCGGTCAGTTCCATCACCAGCCTGGCCCTTCCGGCCGGCTATTAATCACCTGCTCTCGGGGGATGGCGCGTCATCCCCCTGGAGCGTATCCTCGATCCAAGAAAGGGGCCAGCCATGATGGGAGTGCCAATTCGCGTCACCGCGCTCTGGGATGAGGAAGCGTCCGTCTGGGTGGCGACCAGCACCGATCTCCCAGGCCTGGTCACCGAAGCCGACGGCCTCGACCCTTTGCGCGCCAAGTTGGACGTCCTCATCCCCGAACTATTGGAGGCCTCCGGCGCGCTGGTGCCGCAGGAAATACCCATCGAGATCGTCGTCGCATATCCGCGCGGCCGGGCCGCGGGCTCCGGCGTGTGATGGCGGACTTCGCGCCAAAGCTGAAGAAGCTGCTGCTCGCCGCGAAATGCCAACCATTGCGCCCCGGCAAGGGAGATCACGAAATCTGGCGTTCCCCGCTGTCCGCGCACCCGTTCTCGGTCGACAGCAAAATCAAGTCTCGCCATACGGCCAACGCCGTGCTCAAGGCGGCGGGTCTGCCAAAGCACTTCTAGGGCCCGTCGCGGAGAGCCGCGGGCAATGAACTCCGAACATGCGCGACGATATTCGCGGCCGCCGCGCGCCGTGCCATTTGCAGCGATTCCTCACGCGGCGCTATGGCCGCACGCTGCTTGGCGAACCGAACTTCCGTTTGGTCTGGGCGCCATCGCGGTTGGAGCAATCCGGCGGCGTCTGGGTGGATTGGCATCCCACCGACAGCCCGTCCGCTCGGCAGTCCGGCGGGGCGCAGCCCCAACGCCGCCGGGCGGAGATGCGCTGGGTGCGCAAATATCCCGGGGAGGAATGCTGGCTGATTGAGCGTTGGCTGCCGCCCTCCACCTATGGCTCGCGGGAACAGTGGTACCGGCCGGTCAGCGCGGGGGGCACGCTGATTTGGAGTAGCTGGGCGGAAAGCGCCCTCCCCGCCTGCGGGCCCTATCCCTCACGGGGTGATTACGAGGACATCGGCGTCCGCATGTACTGGTACCCCAGCGAGCGCCACCTAACGGCAGCGGTGGACGCCGTGCTGCGCCGGCTGGCTGTTGCCCCGGCCAACGGCTGCACGCGCGCCCAGCGCCGGACCTTGCAGGCGCAGCAGGAGCAAACGCGCCGGGACCAGAACTACGACGAGTTCTGCCGCACGGTCTTGGACGATGCCGGCCAAGCCTTTGGCGGCGCGCCGATGTGCGGCTACGGCGGGCGCCCCCGCTCCAGCAGCGTTGAACTTTGCGACCGCATCGGGATTCGGCAGCATCCCTAACCCACACTCTTCCCACCAGGAGAAGCCATGTCCAGTTCCGGAGAAGGATTCAACCGGGCCTTCCGCGGCGGCGCCGCGGATGCCAACCGCGACCGCGCGGTCAAAGAGGCTCGCCAGAGCCTTCAGCGCCAGTCCATTCCTGCGTATACCGTGTTCAACCTGCATCGGTTTCCGCTCTTCGTGTCCCTCGGCGATATGGGCCACATTCGCGTGCCCGCCAGGAGCGCCGACCTGCCGTACGGCAAGACGGTCATCCGGGAGCCGCGCTTCACCATGCGCGATTTAGGCGATAACAACTTCACGCCGGAGCCGGTGTTTCCCGAGCTGTTAGCCCAGGAGGTGGTGCGGGAGTATGGCGAAACCGGCGGGGTGTTCCTAGCCCCGGGCGACAGCACCCCCAGCGCCGAACAACTGGCCGCCGCCGAGACGGCGCAGTTCGCCTGGTACCGGCGCGAATATCGCAAGGCGGTGGACGCTTGGTACCGATACCGGCAACACAAATTCATCACCGATCGGCAACGCGATGCGGCCCGAGAACTGGCTCGGCGCAAGGAAATCCCGGCCCTGCCGGAATGGGTGGACGCGAGCCAGGAAACCGCCGACGGCAAGCTTTGCACGCAATGCGGCGAAACGGTCAAGGCGATGGCCCAGATTTGCCGTTATTGCCGAAGTTCCCTGGCCGCCCCTGCCTCCCGGCCACCCAATGACCGCCACAACCGACCGCTAGCCACGCGTGGAGCACTGGATGGACAACGCCACAGTTAGCCTCACCCTGGCGCGCGCTTTGCTCGACGACCCAGAACAGGACTGGGCCACGGACGATTACCTGCGCCCATTTCTTAACCTGGCCTATCGCGCCCTGGCGATGCAACTGGGCACCTACCGCATCCCATTTGACGACCGGGTGGTGATCCTGCCGGCGCTACCCGCCGGAACCACCGACCTCGGCGCCTATATTCAGCCCGGCGGCCCGCTGGCGGCCATGTGGCAGCCGGTGGACCTGTTTGAACGCCCCAGCGGCGGAGATGACACGCAATGGCGCCCGATGAGCCGAGTCTCCGACCTGCCACCCTCGGGCCCGCAAGCTTATTACGAGTTTTGGGAATATCGCGAAGGCAATATCTATTTCCCACCCAGCAATCAGGTGCTCGATCTCCGCATCCGATTCGAGGAGATCTTCCCTGCCCTCGCCGCCCCGGGCGACCCCATTCGCATCATCGGAGGCGCGCAAGCCCTGGCTTACAGCGCGGCGTCGCTGGCGTCGCGGAGCCGCGGGAACCGCGACCTGGCAGTGGATCTGGATGCGTTAGCGCAGCGGGAGTTTCAGACCATGGCGGTCCGCTTGGTGCAGGAAAGCCAGAATGTCACCCGCCGCCAGCGTCCCTTCCGCGCCGACTGGTCTCATGGCGTGGTCCCGGTCTAAGCGGACAGCTCCATGTTTGAAGACTTTACCCCGATCGCGGTCGAGCGTTTTGGCAGCCTGGTGACGTACTGGCCCGCCGATAAACTGCCCAACGGCGTGTCGCCGCATTGCCGCAACGTACGCTTCACGCCCGCCAGCGTACTGACCCGCGAAGGCTTGACGCGGGTATTCAGCACCAACCGCGCCGCGCGCGTGCATGGCTTGGCGGGGTATGTGCAACTCAGCGGGGAACAGATTCCCCTGGTCTTTGATGCCCTCGGCGGCCTGTTCATGGAATCGCCCGCCGCTTCCGGCATCCTGCTGCCGGTAGGCACAACGCTGGTTGTACCCGCACCGGGAAGCTACATGAACACCGCGAGCGCCTACAACCGAGCCTACTTGGCCTTCGGCGACAACCGTTTCGGCGCCAGCACGCCGGCCAGCTTCGACGGCACCAATCTTGATCCGATCGGTCTCGCGCCGCCCGGCGGCGCCAGCCAAGCCGGAGATGCCGCCACGGCCGGCAATATCAGCGCCGGCCTGCGCTACGGCATGGTCATGTTCCAGACCCGTTCCGGGTACATCACCGCTCCCCAGGCGCCGTTCAGCTGGAACGCCTCGGGCGGCCATGAGGCGGTTCTCAGCAATCTGCCGATCGGCCCACCGCAGGTGACCGCCCGCATCGTGGCCTTCACCGTGGCCGGAGGGTCCAGCGCGGGCTTCTATTTCTATATTGGGTCGCCGCAAACCGTGAATGGCGTCGCGGAGACCTCAACGATCGTCGCCGACAACGTCTCCACCTCGGCCACGTTCAACTTCGACGACACATTTCTCGCAGCGTCCACGGATGTCACCGCCAACTTTCGCAATCTTGTGCTGCCCACGGAGGCCGGCGTTTGGTACTCCCCCACGACGCGGCGGTTATTGTGGTGGGGCGAGGCGGACCAGCCGAGCCTGGTGCGCATCAGCGAACCGGACAACCCCGAAAGGTACTACGGCGACACGGGTTTTGCCCTCATCGCCGAAGACAACGGCCAGCGGGTCACCTCCTGTTTTGAATATAAGAGCCAGCTCTTCGTGGCCAAGGAGCGGTCGTTATATCTATTGACGCCCAATAGCGGCGATCCCGCCACCTGGACGGCGCAGGAAATCAGCCATCAAGTCGGCATCTGCGGCCCCCGCGCGGTTGACGTCGGACCGGAGTTCGCCGCGTTCGCGCACCGTTCCGGAGCCTACCTCTTCACCGGCGGCGACCCCGTGTTCATTAGTTTGGAAATTGACCCGCTGTGGAAGCGCATCAACTGGACCCATGGACACCTGATATGGGTGCATATTGACGCCGAAGAGCGGCAGCTCCGCTTTGGCGTGCCACTGGACCAGTCCACGGTCCCGAACGTCATTCTCAAAGTGGACTACCACGAAGGCTGGGAGGCGCCGGTCATTTATAGCCCGTTCACCGGCACCACGCGCGCATATCCTGGCCGCAAATGGTCGGTGGATGATATTCCGGCCATGTCCGCGCTGCGCATCGAGCGGCAATTGCCCGACAACGGCGCTGTGCCCGGCTACGCGTCCGGGGCGCTCGACAACGAATTGGCGACCAGCCAGTTGTTGTTCGCTGCCGCCGTGGCGGATGGATCCGTCAGCGCCGCCGACCCATCCCGTTGGACCGACAATGGCGAGGCGATCGCCGCCGAGTACCAGACCGCTTTTCTCAGCTCGTCGCAGGGCAGCTTGGGCGCATCGCTGGGCATCCAGACGCTGGCCGGCATCTCGGCTTCCTTGCGCGGCGCGAGCGGTTTGGCGGTTGAAGCGGTTCCCTATGGCCGGTCATCCCAGCCGACGCTGCTGCGCGCGCTGCGCCTGGACGCCGCGGCCGAAGGCGATTACAAAATTGGCGGCCGCCTGCACAGTGAGCGCATCGCCTTCCGCTTCCGCGCGCAACCCGAGCCCGGCGCCCACTTCGAACTGCAACGCCTGTTCGCGTTCATGCGCACGGCGTGGCAGTCCCGCACCTAAACAGCGCCATGTTGTCCCGCCACTATTTTCTGGGCTTGCGCAATCAAGACCCGCAAACCTACCACGGCCTGAACGCCATGATGGATTACATGGAGGCCATGGCCGCGCAACTCGGCGTCGAGCCCGCGCCCGCCGCCCAGGTCGCCGCCGGCGCATCCGTGCCGCCCCCGCTCCCGGCCTTGGGGTTTCAGGTCGCCGGCGTGGATGGCCACTTTCAAATCGCCATCACCAACAATTCCGCCAACCTCCAACCGGTGTGGCACGAGATCGCTTCCGCCACCTCGATGAATTTCGACGCCGCCAGCGGCCTGTTGGTGTACGGCCCCGACGCGCGGACGCAATGGACGATTCCCGATCCCGCGTCCAGCAAGTACTGGCGGCTGCGATCCAAGCTGCTCGGCTCCGCGTTCAATAGTCCCCAGTACTTCCACGCCAACTCCAGCGGGGCTCCAATCCCAGTCTCCAGCGGCTTGCTGCGCTCGGCCGCCACCGCGGCGCGAACCCAGCACACCGCGAACTACCTGACGGTAAGCGCGGAATTTATCGCCGCGGGAGCGGCTCTGGCGAATGGCGACACCAGCGACGGCACGCCCTCGGTGGACTGGGCGGCGGGCAGTCTCGCCTGGAACGGAGGCGCCACGGTTCAGACCGTTCCCAAGACCACGGTGCGCGGCCTGGCCGCCGGCGCCACCTATATCCTCGCGTGGGACACCAGCACCGGAACCGCGCGTTACACCTCCGATGGCGGCCAGGCGCTGGCGGACAGCGAAGTGTACCTGGCCACGGTTACCACTCCGGCGACGCTCGGGGCCGCCGCCAGCGTCGCCGGCGGCGGTCCCAGCGCCACCGGCATCAGCAGCAATGGCGGCCGTTACAGCTACACCTGATTCCCATGGGCACCATCATCGCTCACGAATTAGCGCGCGCGTTCGATCCCAAGACCGGCCGCGGCAGTTTCGAACTACTCGCCGTGGAGCTGGACGGCGAGGGCCGTTTTGTCTCCGCCGGCGCACTGGGGCAGTTTCACTACACGCACCAGAGCGACTATCCCAGCGTGCGGCGGCAGGCCGAAAGCGACACCGTCGCACAGTACCGGCAGATTCGCGCGCTGCGCGCCCAACTGCCGCCATTGGCTTAGCCGCTCCGCACGCAGGGCACGGGCATGGACGACTACCGTATTCGCCTTTTGCATCCCAGCGATGAGCCTGTGCTGCGGGCCATACACGCCCGCCAGGTCAAGTTCACGGGCTTCGATTACGCCTGGCCCGATCTTACCCAGGACCCCCGCTATTACCGCGTGTTCGTGGTCGAGCGCCTGTGCCCGCAACCCGCGGGTGAGCCGCCCAGGGCGGTGATTGAGGGCTGTCTGGTCGCCCACGCCACCACGGAAGTCTTCGTCATCGCCGATCGCCCGCGCCTGCTGCGGGCGCTGGCGCGGCGCCGGGAGGAGCTGGAAACCTGGATGCGCGCCGCCGGCGCCGATGAACTGCACGCCTTCGTGCCGAAATCACTGCTCGGACGCATGCGGCAGTTTTTGCAGCGCATGGGATTTCAGCCATCGTCGCCTGCTTGCGCTACGTTCTATCGCAGTCTGGTGGTCCCGTTCACCGTTCCAAGCAAAGGAGAATCCCATGGGCCGTGCCGATAAGCAGCTCTATAACCAACAGCAATCCCAACAGATGGCGGCCAACAACGCCCTGATGCAGCAGGAGTTGGCGCAACGCAACCAAGCGCAGGCAGCGATGATGCCGCAGTTGCAGAGCATCCTCGCCCATCCCGGCTACACGCCAGCCCAGCAGCAGAGCATCCTGGGCAACACCATGTCAGCGCTGGGAGGCAGCTTCGGAGACGCCCAGCAGCAGATGGCCAATCAAGCCGCGCGCACCGGCAACTCCGCCGGCTTCCTGCCCGCGGAAGAAGAAATGGGCCGGGAAAAGGCGCGCGACATGACCTCGGCCGCCGCGGGCCTGACGCAGCAATTCGCCAATGCCGGCCTCAATCAGCAAATGCAGGCCTTGGCCGATCTCGGCAATCTCTACGGTTCCGCCGCGCCGGTGCTGAACGCCGCCCTGGGATCGAATACGAATCTGGTCGGTGATCAAGCGCGGTTGGCCGGCATCCCCGGCGCCGGCGGAAACTTGACCCTCGGCGGCCTGCGCACCGGCCTTACGGCGGTGCCCCTGCTGGGACTCGGCTAGGAAAGAATCGCTGAACGGAGATCGGCATGACCTATCAAGATTTGCTGGACGTCTTAATGGCCCAACCCGGCGCAACCCCCTTGGCGGCCCAGGCGCCGGGCGTGCAGGCGCTGGCCGCCGGCGCCTTAGGCCGACGGCGCGAACCGGAGATCGGGGGCGTGCCCAATGGGCTCACCCGGCCCAATGACGAGCGCGCCATGTCGGGTGAAATTCACCGGGGGATCGTCGCCGATGGCGCCAATGCGCAATTTCACGCCTACGATCCCATCGTGCCGCCCGTGCTGACGTCCATCTTCGGCATCCCCACGCCGCGGCCATTGCCTCCCGCCCCAGGCTCAATTCGCCGGGCCGAGACGCATCCCGCCGGCAACATTTCGGCCCCGCGCGCGACCACCCTGCACTTTGCGCTGCTGCCTCTGCCAAAATCGGACCTCGGCCGCGTTTAGCGCCGAAGCCCGCACCCTTCATGCGCAAACCCAACCCTGGTGTGAACGGCGAGCCCCAGGAGGCGCCCGCGCCTAGCCGGGAATTCCCCGCCGGCTGGGCGCCCAAAAGCCTGCCTCAAGCCCAGGCGCTCGCCTCGGAAGCGCAAATTTTGCTGTTTGGCGGCGCCGCCGGGTCCCTGAAATCGGAAACCTTGCTGGTGGATGCGGCGCGGGAACATGCTCATCCCGGACTGCGCGGCATCTTGTTTCGGCGCAGCTATCCGGAGCTAGAGAAGACGCTGATTCGCCGCAGCCGCGAACTGTTCCCAGCCTTGGGGGGCCGCTACCACGAGAACAAAAGGATTTGGACGTTTCCCAGAGGGGCCACCATCGAGTTCGCCTATTGCGAAGCGGAAAAGGACATCTTCCGTTACCAGGGCGCGGAGTATTCGTTCATCGGTTTCGACGAGTCCACGCATTTCGCGGAATTCCCGATTCGCTATATGCTGTCGCGCCTGCGCTCCACCCATCCCGGGCTGAAGCTGCGCCTGCGATTGGCGAGTAACCCGGGAAACATCGGCCACGGCCTCCACAAGGCCATTTTCCATGGCCCTACCTGCACGCACTGCCGGCTGACCGCCCGATCCCGCCAGCCGGGACAGATCTATGCCGACGCGGTATGGCCCAGCGACCAGGCGCCGATCCGCAAGACGACCTGCTTCATCCCCGGCACCGTCCACGACCACCGGCTGCTGAACGCCGACTACGCGCAATCCTTAGCGACCTTGCCTGGCGCCTACCGGAAAGCATTGTTGGAAGGCTGCTGGGATGTGTACGAAGGACAGTTTTTCGACCACTGGGATCCGGCGCGGATGGTGGTGGCGCGGGATGAAATTGGGGAACGGCCGTGGTGGCCGCATTGGGTGGGGGCGGATTACGGCTTTAACGGCAGCCAAGCCGCGGCGTATTTGTTGTGCAAGAGCCCGGCCGGCCCCAACTACCCACACGGGCGCGTCTACGTTCTCGAGGAATACACCGCCAAGCACCAAAAGGCGGCGGACTTCGCGCTCGCGTTGGCGCGGCGCATGGGGCGCAGCACCGCCGCCGACGATGCCCAACGGCGGATTTCGGCCTGGTATCTTTCGCCTGACGCGTGGGCCGAGCGTGGGGACGACTTCAGCCTAGCCGAGCAGATGCGGCGCGCCTCCGGCATCGAGTTCCAACCCGCCAGCACCGACCGGCTCGGCGGCGCCATGTTGGTGTACTCGCAGCTGGACAGCGGAGAGCTGGTAATCAGCAGCCGTTGCGGCCAGCTCATCGAGTCCATCCCATCCCGGATTCACGACCCCGCTCGCCCGGACGATATCCTGAAGGTCGCCGGCGATCCGCTGGACGACTGCATGGACGCCCTGCGTTACGGCCTTTACAGCCACGTAAGCCCGGCGCAAGGGCCGTCCGGGTTTGCGTTCGATTACCAGCACGCTCATAGCGATCCCACCATCGCCATGCTGCAACGGCGAGTCGCGGAGCAGCGTTTCGTGGAATACCAGCGCCCCAAGCGGTACCTGCCGTTCCGCTCACCGCGGCATGGCTAGGCGCTCCGGCACGGCTATCGGCGCCCCGTTGCCATTCCCGCTCCTCGTTTGCAGCTCCCACCGGCCGCGCTCTTCTTGCCCGGCCAACTCCGCCCAGCCGTACCACCTGCCGCGTGCCCCTCGGCCGGCCAACCCCACCAGGCCGGCGCCGCGCCGCCGCCATCCCGCTCCGGCCCACGTTTACCTCAGCACCGCGACGGTATGGGTGCGGCGGTTGCCGCCCGCCCAGACTCCGCCCTTCTCCCTCGCGGCCCCGCGCCGTCCGGCCCGGCGCGCACGCATCGTAACTCCGCAGCATGGCCTTGGCGGTAGACTGGCCTTGAACGGGCAGTGAGGTTGGGGATGCGGTACTGGTTGTGGCTGGCTGCAAAGCTGCTAGGCATCGCGGTCGCCGTCGTGGGTCTCTGGGCGCTGGTGTTGCGGCTCTTACCGCCCCATCCAGGGGGATTGCTCGCCAACTGGCCGCGGCTGGGGGTGGATTTGGGATACACGCTGGCGGTGTTTTTGTTGGGCCTTGGCGCCGCGGGGTTGCTGGCCATTTGCGCGTGGGACCAGCGTTATCGTTGCCGGACATGTGGACGGCGTCTGCGGATGCCGGCCGCGAGTGGCATCTTCAGCTCCGTGATGCTGGGTGGAACCCCCAACACGGAGTACATCTGCACATTTGGCCACGGCAAACTGGAAGTTCCCGACGTCCATACCAGCTACCGACCAGCGAAGTGGACCCGCTACGACGGTATTTGGGATGACTGGCGCCGGGCGGAAGAAAAACGGCCGCGGTAAGCGGCCGAAGCTTCCCGCGCGGCGGTTCGGAAGCGCGCGCACTGCGCGGATCCGGCCGATTGCACGGTAAAATGAGGGGATATGCACCCACTGACCCGTTCGGCAGTCACCGTGTTCGCGGCTGCCGCGCTCTCCGCCGGCGCTGCCGCATTTGCCGCCGCGCCAACCGCCAATTGCCAACGCGCGCGGCAAACGTTTAACGACCGCTGCGCAATGTGCCACGGAGAAAATGGCAAGGGTTACGCCGCGATTCAGACCCCGAACTTTACCGACCCGCAATGGCAGGCGAAACACACGACCTCCCAGTTGATTTCCGCCGTCGAGCATGGCGTCAAGGGAAAGGGCGTGACGATGCCAGCCTTCAAAGGGCAGCTCAGCAAGGCGCAAATTGAATCGCTGGTGAAATGCGTCGTGCGGGGTTTCGCCAAAAAGCACTAAACCCTGGCGTGCGCTCCATGGCGCCGCGGTCCGGCTGCGCATCATGCTGGGCGCGGGCTACCGCCCCGCCGAATGCGGGGCGCCCAGCCTCGACCGGCGCCGCGCGGAGCGCCGCTTATCCGCAAGCTGGGCCGCGGCCGCGGCACCCCGGCCCGGCAGCTGCTTGGCGCCCTGCGGCGCCCCGCTTGCGGTCGCTGCGGGCGGCGCCGCCTCGCTGCTCAGGGGCGCGCCGCCGGGCGGAGTTGCGTGGGCTTCCCTATGGCCTGTCGCGCCGGCGCCGCTCGCCGAGCCAACGGCGCGGCCCCCGCGATTCGCGGCGCGAGCACAGCGGCTTACTGCCGCGCGGGATAGGCCCGCACGGGCACGGCGATCCGCTGCCCCGAGGCTAGTGAACCTGACTGGACATCTGCGCCAGCAGGCTGAACATGGGCAGGTACATCGAAATGACGATACCGCCGACGGCGACGCCCAGGACCATGATCATGATCGGCTCCATCAACGCCAGCAGGTTCTTGATGGCGTTATCCACCTCTTCCTCGTAGAAGTCGCCGATTTTCTGCAACATCGCGTCCATGGCGCCGGTTTGTTCTCCGGCGCCGATCATTTGCACGACCATGTTGGGGAAGATGCCGCTGTCCCGCAGCGGATCAATGATGGTTCGTCCGGTCTCCACGGCGCGGCGAACCCGCATCAACGCTTGTTCGATCACGGCATTGCCCGAGGTGCGCGCGGTGATCGCCAAGCCGTCCAGAATCGGCACGCCGCTGGTGATCAGGGTGCCCAAGGTGCGGGTAAAGCGGGCGATCGCGATCTTGCGCATCACCGGTCCAATCTTCGGCAGCTTGAGCTGCATGTTGTCCAGCCACAGGCGGCCCTTGGGCGTCTTCTTCACCTGGCGGTGAACGATGAACAGCACCACCGGGAAACCGAGGAGCAAGTACCAGAAGGAGCCGATGAAACTGCTGAGCCGAATGACGATGATGGTCGGCAACGGCAGCTTGGCGTTCAAGCTCGCGAACAAGTTGGTGAAGATGGGCACGATCTTCCAGAGCAGGAAGAAGACAATCAAAACAGTGAAGCTGATAATCGTGATCGGATACATCGAGGCGCTCTTGACGGCGGCACGCAGCTTGACGATCTTCTCGATGTGGGTGGAAAGGCGCTGCAGGATGGTGTCCAGGATGCCGCCGGTCTCGCCCGCCTCGATCATGTTGGTGGTGAGATCGTCGAATACCTTGGGATGCTGGCGCATCGCATTCGCCAGGGTCGAGCCGCCCTCGACGGTGCTGCGCACCGAGGCCAACACCCGGGCAAATGCGGGATTTTCCTGGTTGCCGCCAATCAGCTCCAGGCACTGCACCAATGGCAGGCCGGCGTCGATCATGACGGAAAACTGGCGGAAAAAGACCGCCTGATCCTTCGCGGTCACCTTGCGGCTTCCGAACGAAGGAATGGCGATTTCCTTGCCCTTTTCCTGGATACGGGTCGGAGAGATTTGCTCCCGGCGCAAGACGATCTGCAGCGCTTGCTTGCTGGGGGCGATGCGCTCGCCGTTCACGCGCTGGCCGCCGCGGGCAACACCTTGATACGTGTACGTTGGCATGGGGATTCCTCGTTAGCGCCGCGCGCCGGCCATGGCCGGGCGCGGGCCGGCGCCTTGCTCGGCGCGGTTCATCATGTCCTGTAGCTCATCCACCAAGGAGGAGGCGGTCACGGCGGTCGATTGAGTAATTTTCCGGGCCAGATACAACTGCAGCAGACTTTGGTTGAACGTCTGCATTCCGTACTTGTCTTGGCCGGTTTGCATGCTGGAGTAAATTTGGTGAACCTTATCCTCGCGGATCAGGTTCCGAACCGCGGCGTTCGGCACCAGGACTTCCATGGCCATGCAGCGGCCGCCGCCGATCCGGGGCAGCAAGGACTGGCACAGAATGCCTTCCAGCACCAGCGACAATTGGGCCCGAATCTGCGCTTGCTGATAGGCGGGGAAGACGTCCACCACGCGGTTGATGGTGCTGACGGCGGAATTGGTGTGCAGGGTGCCGAAGGTCAAGTGGCCCGTTTCCGCGATGCGCAGGGCGCTCTCGATCGTCTCCAGGTCGCGCAACTCGCCGATGAGGACCACGTCCGGGTCTTGGCGCAAGGCCGCCCGGAGCGCGTTACTGAACCCCTTGGTGTCCGCCAACACCTCCCTCTGGTTGACGACGCAACTCTTGTGCTGGTGCACAAACTCGATGGGGTCTTCGATGGTGAGAATGTGGCCGTGTTCGTTCGAATTGATGCGGTCAATCATCGCCGCCAGCGTGGTGGATTTACCGCTGCCGGTGGGGCCGGTCACCAAGATGAGGCCGCGGGGCTTATCGCACAGCTTGGCGACGATCGGCGGCAGTTCCAGGGCTTCGAAGCCGAGGATATCCACCGGAATCACGCGGAAAACGGCGCCCACGGCGCCGCGCTGATGAAAGATGTTGCCGCGGAAGCGCGCGAGTCCCTTCATCCCGAAGGAGAAGTCCAGTTCCAGCGTTTCCTCCAGCCGATGCTTCTGGGAATCGGTCAGTACGGAATAGGCGAGATGCTTGGTGTCCGCCGGGGTCAAGGCGGGCAGATCCAGCGGTTGCAAATCACCGTGAACGCGCACCATGGGGGGGGCGTTGGTAGCGAGGTGGAGGTCGCTGCCTTCCAGTTCCAGCAGCCGCTTGAGGAGATCACTGAGGCCGTAGTTCATGTCGGTATCCAGGAAACATCAGAGGACGGTTTCGCGCAGGACCTCTTCCAGCGTGGTCATCCCTTGCGCCGCTTTCATTAGGCCGCTCCGGCGCAGCGTAATCATTCCGCGCTCAATGGCCTTCTTCTTGAGTTCGATCGCCGAAGCGCCCACCAGGACCAACTCGCGGATGGCGTCATCCACCGCCATCACCTCGTAAAGCCCGACGCGGCCCTTATAGCCGGTGCCGTTGCAGGTGGAGCAGCCCGCCCCCTTGGAGATATTGACCTGCTTCGCTTCCTCGGCCGAATAGCCGATATCCAGCAACTCGCGGAGCGGCACCTCCTGTAGCTGGACGCACTGGCTACAGATGCGGCGAACCAGCCGCTGGGCACAAATCAGATGCACGCTGGTGGCCACGAGAAACGGCTCGACGCCCATATTCATGAGGCGGCTGATCGTGGACGGGGCGTCATTGGTATGGAGCGTGGAGAGCACCAAATGGCCGGTCAGCGCCGCCTTGACGGCGATTTCGGCGGTCTCGAAATCGCGAATTTCGCCGACCAGGATGATATTGGGATCCTGGCGAAGGAACGAGCGCAGCGCGGCGGCGAAATTGAGGCCGATCTGCTCCTTCATGTGCACCTGGTTGATTCCGGGCAGCTGGAACTCGACCGGATCCTCGGCGGTCATGATGTTGACGTCCGGGGTGTTGAGCTGGGCAACGGAACTGTAGAGCGTATTGGTCTTGCCGCTGCCGGTGGGCCCAGTGACTAGCACCATGCCGTAGGGCTTATGGATCGCGTCCTGAAACTTGGCCAGCGACTCCGGCTCGAAGCCCAGCTTGGTCATGTCCAGGCGGAGATTTTCCTTGTCCAGCAGACGCATCACGATCTTTTCGCCGAAGAGCGTCGGCAGGATCGAGACGCGCAGGTCGAGAACGCGCTTGCGGCCCTCGCGCGTCATCTTCAGCATGATGCGGCCATCCTGGGGAAGGCGCTTCTCGCTGATGTCCAGCTTGGCCATGATCTTGATGCGGCTGGTCACCGCGTCGCGTAACCGGATCGGCGGGCTCATGATCTCTTGCAGGATGCCGTCAATGCGGTAGCGAACGCGGAACTCCTTTTCGTATGGCTCGATGTGAATGTCGCTCGCGCCGCGGCGCACCGCGTCGAACAGGATGGCGTTGACCAGGCGAACGACCGGGGCCTCTTCCGCCGCGCGCTCCAAGTCCTCCAAGTCAAGGTCGCTTTCGGTGTCCTGAACTTCGACCGCGCCGGGCTCCTCGGACTCGATCTCGTCCATCAGCTCGGTGAGCTTGCCCTCTTCCACGCCGTCGTAATAGAACTTGCCGATCGTGTCCAGAACCTGGCTCTCCGTGGCGACCACGGGGATCACCTTGAGGCCGGTGGAGAACTCGATGGTCTGCACCACGGCCAACTCGCTGGGATCGGTCATGGCCAGCGTGACGGAGGTGCCGTTGCGGCTTAGCGGAATTACCTGATTGTGCTCGGCGACCTCCCGGGAAACCAGCTTCAAAACGTTACGATCAATCTCGAAGTCCTTAAGGTTCAGGGCGGGAACGCCATATTGGCGGGAAAGGAAGCTGGCGACTTCATCCTCGGAACAGAAGCGAAGCTTGACGAGGGCGGAGCCTAGGCGCCCGCCATGGCGCTTCTGGTGACCGAGCGCCTCTTCCAATTGGGTGGCGCTGATCACCTTTTCCTTGACTAACAATTCGCCGAGACGCAAAGACATGTATCTGCCCGCACGGCGGACGCCCATCAGGCCGGAAAACCGCCGTGTAGGCCGAGAGTAGCGGGCCAGCTAGGGGTGGGCGCAACTGGACAGAGGAGCAGGTATCGAGTGGTGTAGGGGTTAGAGCCGGCGATTCTCGTGCAAAACGCCTACAACCGCCGGTGTCGTGGTCGCAACCGGCGCGTCCGTGGACGCACTGCCGGCCGGCTTTCATCGCGGAGAACTGCGGCTGCTGCACTTTCCCACTGGCGAGCATGCGCCACGCGCGCATTACGCCTGGTGCCCGGGGCGGGACTCGAACCCGCACGTCCCTTTCGAGACCCGGGATTTTAAGTCCCGTGCGTCTGCCGATTTCGCCACCCGGGCGGATGGATGCAACGTCTTACTGCACAGTCACTTGCGCCGCTTTAGCCGCCAAAGGCCCGGACGCCTCCGATGGCCCGGTGCCGGTTGTGGTGCCGGATTGTACACCGGCCAAGGCCGCCTCCCGGCCCCAGCCGTCCAGCTTCCGCACCGCGGCCAATTTGTGCTGGGGGGCCAAATGGGCGTACCGAAGCGTCATGGCGAAGCTCTTGTGCCCCATCAAGTCTTTCACGTCCGCCAGCCCCACGCCAGCCATCACCAGCCGCGAGGCGAAGGTGTGCCGGTTGGCGTGCCAGGTGTAGTCCGCCAGCCCGGCCTTCCGGCAGGCGGCGGCAAACCACTGCTTCGGGGTCTTGAGAGCTTCGCCCTTGAGCTTGCCGTGGCCGCTGATCCCGGCCACCATCACCTTCCCCGCTCCATCGCTCCGGCCCCGCAAGGCCAGCAAGGCCGCCATGGCGGTATCGTCCAGTTCGACGTACCTGATGCCGCCGTGCTTGCTGCGCGGGATGGTCAGCTGCCGCCTCTCCAGATCAACGCAATCCCAGGTCAGGCCGTACTGCTCGGAGCGCCGCATGCCGGTATGCAGGCTGAGCATGAAGGCGGCCAGTTCCGCTGGGTAGTGCCGCTCCAACACGGTCACCAGCCGGGATTCTTCCTCCGCGGAGAGCCAGCGGACGCGGGCGTTGTCCTCGTGGCGCTGGCGCACCAGGCGGCCGGGATTCGACTTGGCCTTGCCATTGGCTATGGCCAGCCGGTAAGCCAGGCTCAAGAACGCCTTGTGGCGGTTGAATGTCCCGGGCCGCCACTCGCGCTCCGCCGCCGCCGCCGCCAGTTTCCGCTCCAAAATCTCCGGCGTCAGGGCGTCCGCGGCCATCCCGCCGAACAGCGCCAGCAGCAGCTTGGAGCGGTGGTTGTCGCCGCCCAGGCTGCGGTGGTGCTGCCGCCCGTAGGCCACGGCGGCTTCCACCAATTCGGCGACCGTGACGGTCTTGTGCCGGAGGGTCTCGGGCAGCTTGATGCCCTGCCGCCGCTCCATACGCCGTTTATCGAGCAGGGCGATGGCCATCCCCCGAGTCCCGGCTTTTTCCCGCCGCTCGCGGCCCGTGCAGTCCGCGCAGCGCACCCACCAGACGCCGCTGCCCTTCACCTTTTCATAGATGCCCCGCACCTTGGCCGGGGCGCGCCGCCGCTTCGGCGCTACCGCCGTGGTTTCGTCCGTCATTTGGAGCCGCCTTTCTTCGCGCCACCCTTGGGCCGGCCGCCGAGCCTGCCGTTCTCGCGGGCGATCTCTTGCAGCCGCTCCAGGCCGAACCGCTCCAGGCGCACCTTGTACGATTTACGCCCCATCGCCCGCCCCGCCTCCGACAGCGCCTTGTTAGCCATGCCGCTATCCTGAACGTTTTGGATTGCTATGTCAATGGAAAACACGCCCCCGCCCATGCCGCCACTGGCCCCGCCCTGTCCCCGCTGCGGGGCGGCGGGGCTGTACTGCGGCGCCGGGCTGTACTGGTGCCCGGCCTGCAAGCGGGCGTGGTGGCTCGCGCCGCCAGCCTAGCCGCTGGGCCGGGTTGACTCCTATATCCATTCGAGTATAATCAGCGGGTGAAGCCGATCCGCTTTCTGGGCGACTCCCTGGAACGGCTGCGGGAGTTCCCGGAGGAGGCGCGGCAGCAGGCTGGCTACCAGCTATGGAGGGTGCAGCGCGGCGAACAGCCCGGCGATTCCAAGCCGATGCCGGCCCTGGGCCGGGGCGTGCGGGAGATTCGCATCCGGGAGGCGAGCGGCGCCTACCGGGTGATCTGCCTTGCCCGCCGGGCGGAAGCGGTGTACGTGCTGCACGCCTTTGCGAAGAAGAGCCAGGCCACCGCGCGCCGCGATCTGGAGCTAGCCCGCAAGCGCTTTGCCGAACTGGAGGGACAGGGATCATGAGCCGAACGCAAGGCAAGGAGTTCACCGACGTTTGGGACGCCCTCGCCGAGAGCCGCCCCGAAGCCGAGAACCTGCGCGCGCGGAGCGAGTTGATGCGCCAGATCGAGAAGATCATCCGCGCCAAGGGCTGGACCCAGGCGGAGGCGGCGCGGCGCTGCCGGGTTTCCCAGCCCCGGATCAACGATCTGCTGCGCGGGCGCATCTCCCGGTTCTCCCTCGATGCGCTGGTCAACGTCGCCGCCGCTCTCGGCCGGCGGGTGCGCGTGACCGTGGCCGCCTAGCCGCCGCCAGGCGTGGTGGCTGCCGCCGGAACAGTCACGGCGCGGCGGCGCCCTGACCACCGCGCAGTTAAAGGAGGCGGGGTATGGCCCCTGGGCCGAGCGATCCCGATGTCATTTCCGCCTGGCTGCAGCAATTTCGCGGCAATCTTCGCGGCCATCCGGGTGCTGAGCGCGCCTGGCGCCGGCTTGCCGCGGTTCCCGAACTGGGGCCGCACGCACTCTGGCTGCTTTACCAGCACGCCAACGGCGCCTTAATCGCGGCGCGCGCCGAGGACCGCATTCGCGCGGCAAGGCCGCTGGTTCGGAGCGCCCAGCGGGCGGCCAGGGTCGCGGCTGAGCGGCAAGGTAGCCGCCGGTTAGTCATGTTCGCCAAACGCCACGCCGGGGCCAGCGACGCCTTGGAACGGGCGCTTGGGCCGTTCCCAAACAGCCGCGCGGCGCGGTGGCATTATCACCCCCAGCACTATCTGGGTGAGCTGCGCGCGCTCGCCGCCGCGTACGGGCTGCGGCTGGGGCCAAAATCGCTGGCTGCCCTGGCGGCTTGCGCCAGTCCTGGCGCGCCTGTGGACGAGGGAAGCATCCGACGCTTCCTCCGGTCGGCGGAATCGGGAGACAGGGCCCGATTGGTCCGCTCCATATTCGGGCCGACCTAGCCGCCCAGAACATCGCACGAAACTGCCCCTCCCCCAGCGGTGCGCGGCTGCGCCACGCTGGCGGCATGGACCTGTCGCCTGCTGCTCTGAATGCCATCGCCGATGCTGTGGCGGATCGCTTAGGCCGCCCTAGCGCCGACTCCGGCCTGACCACCAAGCGCGCCGCCGCGCAGTACCTCGGCCTCAGCGTACGCACCGTAGAGGGCCTGCTGGCGCGGGGCGCACTGCCGTCGCGCGTGATCGGCGGCCGCCGCCTGTTGCCTTGGCCTGCGCTGCGCGAGTTCACGCGGCACGATCACCCCGGGCCGGTCGCGCCCCGCCCCGCCTCCCGGCGCGCGCCGGAGGCGAAATGACCGCCGCCGCCATCGCCTCGGCCCTGCGAATCCCGACGGGCCTGATGACCGCCGCCGGGTGGCGTGAGGCCGCCGACGCCGAGGTGCGGGATGCGCTGGGCTACCGCGGCCATCGCGGATGCGACCTGTCCGGCGTCCTAATGCCGCTGCGCCATCCGCGGACCGGTGAGCACCTGGGCGACATCTGCCGCGTGAGCCACCCGCCGACCGGCGCGCCGC
>DAHVCP010000030.1 GCA_027314025.1 Acidobacteriota bacterium | reverse complement strand
GCGGCGCGGTCATGCGCCGGCCCGCGCCGCCGCCGGAGGCGCCACGCCGGGCTAGGTTAGCACCTGATCCAGCAACTGCGAGACGGCGCGGCGGGCCTCCATGATGGAGTGGCGATGATCGGCCAGCCCGGCGAGATCGGTGTTGGCGAAGGCGATGCGTCCGAAGGGCGCGCGGCGCAGAATCTCCCTCAGCCCGGGCGTGGGACGACCCGCCCGGCCGGCCCCGGCTAGGCCTGAGACGCGGCGTGAGCCGCCGGTCGCCGTCAACCCCCCGGGGGGCGCCGGGACGACGGCCGCCTGCGGCGCGGCGCAAAGTGAGGGCGGCGTGAATTTGGATTCAAGAGTGTGCGCGCTTCTCGCGACGGCCTAGCTCACCTGGGGCTCCCTCGGCGTAACGGCGGTGGCCTGCCCCGGCTGCCGGTCCGCGGATGCGCATGACCGCACCCCCTTTGGCAACGGATCCGCCGGGGCGCCGACGCCGGGGCATATGGGGTCCCCGGCCCGGCCGGGCGCGTAAGCGGGACGCTCCGCCAGCGGCGGGGCTGGGGCCCGGGCCCAGCAATGGGTTCCTCCCGCGCGCCGTAATTGCATCTGCGCTATACTGAACCGGATGGTTCAGTATAGAGAAACCCGCCTCGACGCTTCGTTTGCCGCGCTGTCGGACGCGACCCGGCGCGGCGTGCTGGAGCAGCTCGGCCGCGCCGAGGCTTCCATCTCGCAACTCGCCGGAAAGTTCCATATGACCCTCACGGGCATGAAGAAGCATATCGGCGTGTTGGAGCGGGCCGCGCTGGTCACCACTGAAAAGGCCGGGCGCGTCCGAACCTGTAGGCTTGGCGTACGCGCGCTGGAGGCAGAAGCCACCTGGATCGAGGGGCACCGCGAACTTTGGAGCGCACGCTTCGACGCGCTGGACAAGATCGTCGAGCACTTGAAATCAAAGGAGAGGGCAGATGCCCGAAGGAAAAACAGGTAGTCCCGACGCCATGAACCGCACCACCGTGGAACGCAAGTCCGAGCGCGAACTGGTCGTGACGCGTATGTTCAGCGCCCCGGCGCGCATCGTCTTCGAAGCGTGGAGCAAACCGGAATTGTTCCAGCGTTGGTGGGTTCCGAAGTCGGCGGGCATGTCGCTGCTCTCGTGCGACATGGATGTGCGCACCGGGGGCGCGTATCGCCTCGTGTTCAGCCATCCGGCCTTCGACCAACCGATGGCTTTCTTCGGCACGTACAGGGAGGTGACGCCGCACAAGCGCCTGGTCTGGACGAACGAAGAAGGCGATCAGGGCGCCTTGACCACGGTGACGTTCGAAGAAAATGCCGGCCAGACGCTGGTCACCCTGCATGAACTCTATCCCACGACGGCGGCCCTCGACGAAGCCCTTTCCGGTTCGGCGGAAGGCCTGCCCGAGCAGTTCGCGCAGCTGGATGAGCTGCTCGCGGGCAGAGCGTGAGAACACCGCGGCCACCGGGATATGGAAGGGATGACGACGGCGGACACGATCACCGCCGCGGTGGCCAATTCGGCCGCGGGACCAAACGCCGGCGGATGTGGCGGACGATTGTTGCGCGCCAGGGGGGCGAGCCGGCGCCGCGTTGGGGAGGCCAATGGAATGCTACCGCGGAATCCAACGGAAGGCGAGTTTTCCGGCTGCGGCCCGCGCGTTCGCCGCGATGGCTGGGGATGCGAACGCGGTCATCGCCGCTGAAAGCCGACCCCTAACGTTACCGCGTCGTACGCAAATGTAGCCGAGCCGACGGCTGCGGCTAGCCCAAGGCGCTGCCGACCGGGCGGGCCGCTACACAGGGTGCGCTGCCACGACGGGGATTGCCAGCTGGTTACCAGCCGCCGCTGGCGCCGCCGCCGCCGAAGCTGCCGCCGCCAAAGCCCCCAAATCCCCCGCCGCCGCCGCCGAAGCCGCCCCCGCCGCCCCAGCCGCCGCCAAATCCCCCACCGCCGAAGCCGCCCAGCATCAATGGCAGGAACAGACACCCACTCGTGTTGCCGCCCATCCGGCCGATCAGCCCAAAGGCGGCGAATACAATCAACATGAAGACCAGCGACTGCCAGGGGAAGCCGCCGCGGCGGCGGGGCGGGGCGCCGGTAGCCGGATGACCCTTGCTGCCCATGCGCGCGGCTAGGGTTTGGTTGATGTCCTCGAGCATGCCGGCGAAGAACGCGCCGTAATCACCGGAGCGGAGTTGGGGATTGAGGGACCGCATCCACGCGCCGGCGTCGGCGTCGGTGATGTAGGGCTCCAGGCCATAGCCCACCTGCGTGTCGTACTTGTGGTCCTTGATCGCGAGCAGGATCAGCAGGCCATTGTCCTTGCCCTTATGACCGACGCCCCATTGATGGGCGTAATGGTAGGCAAGATCGAACGCGGAGCCGCCTTGCAGGGATGGGACCGTGACCAGGGCGAGCTGAATGCCGTAGGTGTTTTGAATTTGTTCGATGGCGCTGGTGAGCTGGGCTTTTTGGCCTGCGCTGAGGACGCCGGCGAAATCGTTCACGTAGCCGGTGGGCTTCAGTTGTTCCAATGGCGTGGCCGCCGCCAACGCGAGCGAAAACGCCAACAGCAGCGCGGCGGCGGAGAAGTAACGGCGGAGGAGGCGAGGCATGGCGGGTATGGCGGACGAAGGCAGGAGAACCCTTAAGAGTAGCAGCAGGAGGTCACGTCGGCGGTTCTGGGCCTCGCACCCGCATGGGTAAACCGCGCGTCGGTCCGCACGGCGTGGCGACCCCGGCATCCCTCTACGCCAATGCCCGGGGTGTCGTGAACGGCGTCCGGCCCGGGTCGCCGTGGGAACGATTCTGCCCCGGTGATCGGAACCCCCCGGCGATCGGAACCATTGATGGGCGCGGGCCCCGGTCCCGCCGCTGGCGGGGCATCCCGCTTAAATTGGCGCGGCGCGAGGCGTTGCCTCGCTTGCGCGTCGCGGGGGGCGCGGCTCCTTTCCGTGCGCCCCGGGCGCGTAGGGTAGGGAGTTTCGGGCCTTCCCGCGCCTGCTTTGCCCCCCCGGGCAAAAGGCGCGACCCCCGCGAAGCGAAACCGATGACGAATGCGGGCAACGGCAATGCGGCTGGCGGGCTCACACTATCCATGCAACGTACCGTCGAGGGAATGTTGATTTGGGGCACGCTCGGTAGCGGCGTAGCGCTATCCACCAGCGGCCACCGGCACCTGGGGTTCTTGTTGGCGATGGCGTCGCTGGCGATGGTGGCGATGACCCATCCCCGCGGCACCAAGCACGCGATCTTGTCCGTTCCCAAGGCTTTGGGAAAGACGGGAAAAGCCGTCGGCAAGGCGGGCGCCAAAATGGGCAAGGTGGTCCACCACGCGGCGTGAAGCCGGCGGGACACCGCCTGGCACGCGGCGGCATCGCCGCCAGGCAGCCGGGGCGGGTATCGGTTCGGCGCGCCGAGCCTAGGTCAACTCGGCGGGCGCGGCCCCAGCGCGGCGGGCGGAATTCGACCGACAGTCCGCAGCCGCCAGGCTGCAGTCAACAGGCCGCAGCCAGCGGACCGCAGCCAATACGCGGCAGCCGATCCGATCGCGCGGTCATTAGCCCAAAGGGCCGCCGATGGCGGCTCATTGCCGTTCCGCTTGGGCAACGTCGGCGGGGAGCCACTGAACGGTGATATGCCGGGTGTCCTCGCCGGTAATTTCCAGCGTCACCAGCCAGCGGGGCCAGCCGCGAAACAAGGGAAACCGCGCGCCCCACTCGACGACGACAACGCTCGATGGGGTAATGCCGCCGGGCAACACATCCTCCAAGCCCAAGGTGGCAAGCTGGGCGCTACCCTCCAGGCGGTAAAGATCCACATGGTGCAGCGTGCATTGGGGGGAGCGGAATTCGTGCACCAGGGTATAGGAGGGACTGGTCACGTCGGCCTCATGCGCCACTTGCAGACCCTCCGCTAATCCTTTGACTAGACGCGTCTTCCCTGCCCCCAGTTCACCCTGCAAAATGACCAGCGCCGGGGGCTGGAGAGTGGCGGCAAGGCGGCGGCCCAGCGCCTGCGTTTGCTCTTCGCCATGCGAATCGCAGGACTGGAGCTCGGGAGGGACGGAAATGGCGGCAGCGGGATCGGAAGGCATTATCGGATTTCAGCGGGAATTTCGATTTCCTGTCGAGCATCCGCCGCGGTCTGGCGCGCACGGCGCATGGCGGCGGGCAGCGAGCGGGTGATGTCGGTGGCGCAGAGGGACATCTCTCCGATCGCGGCGGCGGCGCAGTCGGCGGCCAAGCCATGGAGATACACGGCGGCGGCGGTGACGGCCAGGCGGTCGGCGGCGGGAAACTGCCCCCAGAGCCCGGCGATGATGCCCGTAAGGATGTCCCCCGACCCGCCGGTCGCCATGCCGGGGTTGCCGGTGGCATTGACGTAGACGCGGCCATCGGGGGCGGCGACCAAGGTTCGAAAGCCCTTCAGCACCACGACGGCGCCGCTGGCGACGGCCAGGCGAAGCGCGCAGGCGAGGCGATGGCGTTGGACTTCGGCGGTGGACATGCCCAACAGTCGGGCCATTTCCCCGGGATGGGGGGTGAGAATGCCGGGGCTGGCGGCGGTGCGCAACTCAGCGGCGCGGCCGGCGAAGGCATTGAGGCCATCGGCATCCAAAACCCAAGGAATGGGAAGGCGCGCGACCACCTGGCGGACGGTGGCGGCGACGTCGGGATGCGCGGTCAGGCCCGGCCCAACGGCGGCGACCGACTTACCGCGCAACAGGCCGTCCCAAACGCCCGGCTCCAAAACACCGGCGGCGACACCACCGTCCGGAGTTTCCGCCAAGGGCTCGGTCATGATTTCCGGACGATAGGCGGCGACAGCGGCGAGCACGGAACGCGGGACGGCGGCAGTGACCAAACCGGCGCCGATGCGCAGGGCCGCTTCGGCGGCCATGGCGGGCGCGCCGGATTTGCCGCCGGAACCGCCCAGCACCAGCACATGACCGAAGCGGCCCTTATGAGAATCCGAGGCGCGGGGCTGAAGAAACCGAGCGGCGTCCGCGGCGGTGGTGAACCAAGCCGCGAGGGCGGGCAGGTCAGGGCTGGGAGGAGCGGCGGGTCCGGCGGGACGCGCCGGGCCGGCGGGCGCGGGAGCGGGTGCAACGGCTTCCACGATCTCGGCGGCGGAACCGATGGGAGCGACACAGAGATCACCGCAAAGGTAAACGCCAGGACCGCTGACACTGCCCAACTTGGGGGCGGTGAAGGTAACCGTGGCGTCGGCGCGCAAGACTTTGTCCCAGGGCCAATCGGCCGGTGTTGCGGAGGACCATTCGCCGTCGGCCGGGAGGCCGGAAGGCAGATCCATGGCCAGCACCGGCGGCCGCGGCTGGGCTTGGTTCAGCTCGGCGATGACGTCGGCGACCAAGCCGCGGGGCGGGATCGCGAGGCCGGTGCCCAACAGCGCATCCACCCAGAGGCGAGCTCCGGCCAGCGCGCCGCGCGCTTGGGCCCAAGCGCCGGCGTCGGGGGCAAGCGCCACCGCCGCGCCGGCGGATTGCAGTGCCCGCCACTGGTCCGCCGCATCGCCGCGCAGCGCGGCGGGATCGGCCAATAGAACGACGCGCACCTCGGCGCCGCGCTGCCGCAGGAGGCGAGCCAAGACCATTCCATCTCCGCCGTTATTGCCCTTGCCGCACAAGACCGCGACGGGACCGGCCGCGGCGGCGGCGAAGCGGCGCTGAAGATAGGCCAGCGCCGCCCCGCCGGCGGCTTCCATCAGCTCGGCGCCGGGGACCGGCGCGTGGCCGCCTTGGCCGGCCATGGTGGCCGCATCCACGGCGCGCATTTGCTCTGCGGTCAAAACGCGCATGCCGCGCTTCAGGCCCTCACCCGCGCCAGCAACAGCGTGATGTCATCCGGCTGTTCGCTGGCGGTGCTCCATTCGCGCACCGCGTCCAAGACCACGGCGCCGATTTCCTCCAGGCGCCGGTCGCGGTGGGCTTCGATCAATTGCGCCAGGCGTTCGTCGCCAAACTCGACGCCGTACTCATTCTCCGGCTCGGTGATGCCGTCGCTCCAGGCGACGATCAAATCTCCCGGCTGCAACTCGACCGCGCCCTCATCGAATTTCGTGCTTTCGAAGAGGCCCACCACCATGCCGCCGGCGTCCAGGCGGCGGCGGCCGCTGGTGGTGAAGAGCATGGGCGGCAGATGGCCGGCGTTGGCGTAGCGCAGCAAGCGCTGGCCGGCGTCGAACTGAGCGTAGAAGAGGGTGACGTATTTCTCCGGCGTGGTGCTGCGGCAAAGCTGGGTGTTGAGCCGCTCCAGCAACGGCGCCGGCGTCAGGAGCGGGGGCGGGGGCACCGTGCTGTCGCCGGTCGTCTCCTCACTCCCGAGGCCGGCGACCGCCACCGCCACCGAGGCGGACGTGGCAACCGCCATTCCTTGGTAGGCGCGCATGGCGCTGGCCACCGTGGCCATCAGCAAGGCGGCGGAGATCCCCTTCCCGGAGACGTCGCCAAGGGCGAAGCCCACCTGCCGGCCGGTCTCAAAAAAATCGAAGTAATCTCCGCTGACCGATCGCGCCGGCAGGCATTTGCCCCATACATCCAGGCCCGAAACCATCGGCGACCCGCTGGGAAATAGCTGCGCCTGCACCTCCTGGGCGATGGCGATCTCGTTTTCCAGGCGCTCCTTCTGCCGCTGCTGCTGCATCAGCTGGGAGATGGAGCCGGTCATCTCGTTGAACGATTCCGCCAGCGCCGCCAGTTGGTCGCGGGAACGGATGCCGATGCTATGCGAGAAATCACCCGCGTGCACGCGCTGCGTACCCGAATACAGGTCGTGCACGGCGTGGGTGATGGAACGCGTCAGGCGAATGCCGAAAAACAGCGCGACCAGTTCGATGATGAGAAAGAAGCCGGCGACGAACTCCAGCACCATCAGCGGAATGCGGGCGAACTCGTTGCTCTGCGCCCCCAGGGTGCTGAACAGGCTCTGGTTCAAGATCGCGGGGCGGGTGTCGCCGCTGACCAGGCGATCGGCATGGTGGCCATCCGACCAGCGCCGCACCGGCAGCAGCGTCCAGAAAACGATCTTGACGTCGAAGAGGCCGCTGGCGGCCGGCATTTTGAGCGTGCTGGACAGATCGTGCAGGCCGCTGGCGGCCGAGGGCTTGGCGGTGGTCACCGTGATGCCCGAACCCCGGCTGCGGGTGCTGGTGGCGGTGTTGAAGATTTCAATCGCGCCGATGCCGTGCGCCAGGCGATTCAGGAACACGGGCGTGAGGGGAAACAGGCTGAGAACCCGCTCGGACCCGCGCGCCCGCGGCTCTTCGATGTAGGCGGCTATGGCGTAGTGCTGACGGAGGCGCACCAGGCCGCGGAAATCATGATGCAGCCACGATGGCGGCGGCGGCGAGGAGGGGAGCAGCGGCGAACCGTCGGCGCGATACAGGTACGATTGAATTCCGCCTTGCGGAAAGCTCAAGCGGTCGTAGTGGGCGAGGATCGCTTCGGCGCCGCCGCCGACACCGCTGCGGGCGCGATAGGCGACGGCGGCGGCGATGGCGGAATTGGTGTCGGCGACGCGGGCGATGCGCGATCCCAGGTCCTGATTAAATAAATACGCGGCGTACTCGCCGTAGAACAAATACGCCGCGATGCCGCCCAGCGCGAGAATCAGGGCAATCGGGATGACGGCCACCAGGGCATAGGCGGCCAGCAGCCGGTTGCGCAGCGGCCACATGGCGCGGGCGATCAGCCGGAACAAACCGCGGAACAGCCAGATCGCCAGGACCACGTAGAAGGCGAAGCGGATGAACGAGGCCCAAAACGCCACCGGGTGGCCCAGCCAGCCGGGGACGGAGATCAGCAGCGCCAGCGCGCCCACGATCGCCAAAACGCGCAGCAACCGGGAGCGGCGCCAAAGCCGCTTCCAGCCGTCTGTTTGCTGCCCAATGCGCTTGTGTTCCGCCATGCCCCTCTATATTAGCCGTGGCGGCGCTAACGGCGGCAGCACCGTTCGCGCGGTGATCGCGCGGCCCCGGCCGCGCGGCACCGCCGCCGCTACGATGACGCCGGCTCCGCGGCCAGCGCCAAGGTGAACGAAACGACACTAGCGGCAGAGTTCGGCCCGGCGCCGCGAATCCCGACCCGGTCTCTAGGGATGGACCTGCTTCGAATGCACGGGACAATGTGGCCGCACGCGTGCTTGTGTTGATGGCGAGGCGCGGGAGCCGCCACCTGCGGCTTTCCGCGCCTCGCCACGGGAGCAACGAATCCGCCTGCATGAGGCGGCCGCCGGTCCGCACGCGTGGCTGCCTATGGACAGGCAACCTGAGCCAGATGGAAGGGACTGGGGAGGGTGACGCCGCCCACCGGAATTTGATTCAGGACCAGGGATGGCGGAGGCGCGGAGATACCGTCCACGACCTGGAAATTAACCCCCAGAATCGTGTCCGTGTGAAAGTGGAGCGACGGCGGGGTGAAATTGATGCCCACCGGGATGCCCACGGTGGACGGGGGAATACTCAGGCTGGCCCCGTCCAGACCGGACACCACGCCATTGACCGAGTTACAGAGGTTCCCCACGCCGGTTTGCAGGCCGCCCAGGCTCGCCTGGAAGTTCGTGATCGCCCCCTGGACATTGGAATAGAGGCCGACCGCGTTTTGGATGGCGCTGGAGTTGGCCAAATTGTTGGGAATCTGCCCGCATAAGGTGCCCAGCAATCCCCCTTGGTTCGACGAATAACCGCAGATGTCCGAGGAGCTCAGCAGCTGGGGCTGGGGCAGTAGCGACGTTGGATCAGTGAGCAACTGCTGGACGGTCCCGGGCAGCGGCAACGAGTCGATTAGGTTGGTGTATTGCCCGAATGTGCCCGATGGGTTATCGAGCGAGTTGAGCAATTGCTGCGGAGAGTCGTTGGTGGTCAGGCTGCTCAACGCGTTCATGCCGGCAGTGACGGCCGTGTTTCCCAATTGCTGGAAATTGTTGAAGGCATTCACCAGCCCGGTCGCCATGTTCACCTGCCCGTTGTCAATGTTGCTGACCATGTTGTCCACGGAAGATGTGGCCAGCTGATCCAGGATCCCGAAGGTGTTGAATTGAAGGCAGCGATGCACGCTGACGCCCAGGTCGCCGCCCAAGTGCAGGCCGAGGGTGGCCCCCAGGTGGGCGCCAAGCTTGGCGTCCAAGCCATTGCCAAAGGCCTCCAGGCCGAGATTTCCTTCCGCGCCCAGTTCCGCGCCGACTTCGGGGGAGAACGACGCGCCCCCTTGCAGATCGCCGTCCAGGCAAATTTGCGTTTGCATGACGGCATTGACCGCGCTGGTGGTCGTGGAGGAAAACTGCGGCGCCATGGGGCCGGGTTGCCCGTAGGCCGGCAAGCGTTCGGAGGCCAACTCCATATGGGCAGCGTCGTTATGCGCGCGGAATTCGTATGCGGCCAATTCGGTGTTCTGGCGCTCCACGGAGGCCATCTTCATTTCCAAGGCGCTGGCCTCCTGGCGCATCGCGGACTGCATGCGGTTCAGCTTGGCCATTACCTGGTTGAGAGTGACGGATTGCCTTTTCGCGGCCGCTTCCGCCCGCGCCCTGGCCGCGTACGCACTTCGCGTCCAGATTCCCATGCCCGCCATGGCGACGACCAGCCCGGCCAGGACGGGACCCACCACCGCTTTCCGCGTTGCGGCCTTCAGCACACGCGAACGAACAAAACGTATAGCGCTCATCATTTGTATCTCCTCCGCCCGACGGATCTAATGCCGCCGGCGCGGTCGCGCCGAACCGGCGAACATTTCGCCGCGGTCCGCCGCGCGCCCTCCCACCTCCGCTGGTTGCGGTGGTGATACAGGTGCGGAGACGCAGATCGTGGCAAAGCGAGATAACGACTTCCCTCGCGTTGGTTCAATCACGCTCGCCTTAAATTTGTCTGAAATTGCCGCGTTAGGAGGCCCTGGGCAGCGCCATGCGGAAGTGGGCGGCGGCTCGGCGCAAATGGAAGCGTGCCGTGCGGAGGCCGCGCGAGCCAGGTGCTGAAACAGTTACGAGCATCGGCCCGCGGCCGCGACGGCGGGCGCGGGGCGTGCGGCTGGACGGAGCAGCGAGCGGCGGCGCGGGCCCCGGCCCCGCCTGCGGCATTTCGCGGGGGCCGCGCCTTTTGCTCGGGGAGCAAAGCGGGCGCGGAAAGGCCGCGAAATTCCGCGGGGCGGCCCGCCCCCGGCAAGCGACGCGGCGCGGCCCCCGGCGACGGGTCGGCTGGGCTGGGGCGGGCTGGGGTCCCCGGCCCAGCCGGCGCGTAAGCGGGACGCGCGGCGTAGCCGCGCTGGGGCTTGCGCCAAGCAATAGAAGCGCGAGCGCCGGCGGCCTGAAGCCCGCCGCACACGGGCTGAAGCCCGTTCCACGCTTCCCCCGCATGCCCCAGCCCCGCCCGCGGCGGCCATTACCCGCCGCGGCCTCAACGTCAACGTTCGCTGGACGTCATCCTCGCGCCGGTAGGCGATCCCGCCGCCGCACGGCTGCGCTGGCGAAAACCATCCCCAGGCCGGCCAGCAGCAGCACCAGCGATGTGGGCTCGGGCGCGGACGTGCCTGTCGGGGCCGCGATGGAAAGCGACCCGGAGGAGGCGGAGCCGCCATCAAGCCCGAAATATTGAAAGACTTCGCCGGGTGCGTAGATGACTGAGTTGCTGGAGCCGAAGCTGCCCGGCGTCAGCGCCTGCGGCAGGTCAAACTGCAGGAGATCGTTATAGCCGTCCCCAAAGATGAAACCCAAGGTGTTGGTCGCGGCCTGGACGGTGCCCTGGGCAATGAACGCGAGCGGCGATGTCAAGACGGTGTCCGACAGCCCCGTGCCGTTTACGTTGGCGCTGCCTACCTGGAAGGTCGTGGAGTCCACGGTGAAGGAGCCGTTGAGGACTTCCGATCCTTGGCCGTTCGAGAACGCCAGGTTGTTGAGATCCACCTGAATGGTACCGGCCACCGCTTGCGGAACCAGCGCGAACGCGGCCAGGGTCACCAGGGCCGCGGTTGCGATCGCGGAGCGAATAAACAATGAACTGCGCATGAACCACCTCCAATGCACCGGCCGCTTGCGACCGGGTTTTCTTTATGGCGAGGCAAGGAAATCGGGGATTCCGCCTTCCGCGCCTCGCCACTGAATCAACGACTCAACCGGGAATCATCATGCTCGCCGCCGATCAAAACGTCGGACAGGCGATCGCCGGCAACTGGAATGGATTAGCCAGCGTGAACGGGCCGACCGGGACGGTTCCGTATGCCAGCGCCACGGATCCACCGTTGAGGGAGTACCCGTTGGTGACGCTGTAGCTCAAGCTGGGCGGGCTGTAGGCGACGCCGTCGGGAATCCGTAGGCTCGTGCCGGGGATTTGCAAGCTGGTGGCGTTGAGGCTCGACACCGTGCTGCTCAGGGAGTTGCACAGGTTCGTGGCTCCGGTTTGGAAAGTGCCCAGCGTGGCTTGAAAGTTGGTAAGCGCTCCCTGCACGTTGGAGAGCTGGGAGATCGAGTTGAGAATCCCGCTAGAGCTGAGCAGATTGCTCGGAACCTGGGCGCACAACCTGCCCAGCAGGCCCGCGCCGTTCGACGACAGACCGCAAAGGTTCGCCGGTGTCAACAACTGCGGGCTGGGGAACAGCGAGGATGGATCCGTCAGTAGCTGCGCAACGGTCCCGGGAAGAGGCAGCGTGCTGACCAGGTTCGCGTACTGCTGGAAGGCATTGGCGGGGTTGTCCAACGATTTCAGCACCTGGCTGGAGGAAACGCCGGTATTCAGGCTGGTCAGCGCGATCATGCCGTTCGTGGCGCCCCTATTGCCGAGCTGCGGGACGCCGTCATAGGCCTGCACCAGCCCGTTCGCCACAGCCGCTTGGTTGTTGTCAATGTCGGTGACCATGGCGTCCACCGCCTGGGTGGAAACCTGAGCGAGGATCCCAAAGGTGTTGAATTGGAGGCAGCGGTGGACGCTTACGCCCATGTCTCCGCCACTTTGACCTCGAGCTTGAGCCCCAGTTTGGCGAGCAGGGCTCCTTCCCCGCCGTTGCCATAAGCCTCAACGCCCAGGTTGCCTTTGGCTTCCCCATTCGCCTTGGCATCCGACGTAACCGCTCCCCGCCCTTGCAAGTCGCCGTCCACGCAGACTTGCGTCTGCATGACGGCGTTCGGCGCCGTGGTGGTGGACGATGTTGAAAACTGCGGCGGCATGGGCCCCGGCTGGTCGTAGGCGGGCAGCCAATCGGACGCCAGCTCGGCGCCAGGGGCGCCGCTGCGCGCACGCATCACGTAGGCGGCCAGCGCGGTGTTCTGGCGCTTGATGGAAGCCAGTTGCGTTTCGAGGATAGACGACTCCCGCGATTCCCTGCGGAGGGCGGACTCGATCCGGTTCAGCTGGGCCATGACCTGAGCCAGCGTGACGGCCTGCGCCTTAGCCGCAGCCGCGGTGCGCGTCTTTGCCGCGTACGCATTGCCGGCGCAAATCCCCATACCTGCCGTGGCGACAACCAGGCAGGCCAGGGCGCGGGTCAAAACGCGTTTTCCGCTGACCCAATCCGCCAACCGTGACCCAATGTAACATTCGCCGCTCACCATGCTGTCTCTCCTTGGCTGCACGTTTTGAGTTTCGTGCGCCGGAGTCCGCATGTAAGGAGACCGGACGCAGAAGCCTCCCGCCGGCCCCGCCGCTCATGCCGCCAACGACACTTTTGGTCGCTGCCGCTCCGAGCGGAAAAGGAACCAGACCAGCGAAGTAAACTACGGCGCGGGCGGGCGGATCAATCCCCGTGATCTTAAAGTCGTCTTAAAATGCCGCGGGCGAACGCCTGGGGCCCCGGCGCGCTGGGCGGCGACGGGTTGGCCGAATCAACCTGCGTACGGCGCAGCCGGCGGCAAACGCGCGGGCGCGCCGACAGTTCCTGCGCGGACGCAAGCGGCGGCGCGGCGGACTAGGTCCATTTTTACGGCTACCGCGGAAACACGCAGCCGGCTGCACGGGCTGGGAGCGGCTGTCGGCGGGGCTACCTACTGGGCAGTGGTTGTACCCCCAGTGGCGCCGGAAATCGTGCCTGGTTTACCCCTCTGCTTGGGCGTTTCGGCCGCCCGCTTCGCCGTCGCTTTTCCGGGGCGCGCGGCGATTGGCAGGCACGACGCGTTTTCACGGCGCTAGGCTCGCCGTCTCCGCGCCGCCGTTGCGCCAGGGACACGCCCACCGCGCATTGAGTGGTCACCCGGGGCGGCCGGGCGCGCGCTAGTCCCCGCCGCCGGCGTCGGACTGGACCGGCGCCGGGGGTCCGGGCAAAGCGGCCAGCGCCTGTTGCACGCGGCTGTGCTTGCGGCTGTAGGTGAAGTAAATGATCAAGCCCAGCACCAGCCAACTCACGAAGACTTCCCAAGTCAAGCCGTGCAGGCTGAGCATGAGCGCGAGCGAGACCACCACGCCCATGATGGGAACGAACGGCACCCAGGGCGTGCGAAACGGACGCGGCAGATTCGGCTCGCGCACGCGCAGGATCCACACGCCGGCGGAGACGATGGCGAAGGCAAAAAGCGTGCCAATGCTGGTCAGCTCATCCAGCGTCGTGATGGGCAGGCTGGCGGCAAGCAGCGCCACCGCGGTGCCGATCACAATCGAGGAAATGTATGGGGTACGCAGCTTGGGATGGACCTTGCTGGCCCATTTCCACAGCAAGCCATCGCGGGACATGGTGAAAAACACCCGCGACTGCCCCAGGAGCATGACCAGCATGGTCGAGGACAGGCCGCCAATGGCCCCGATCTTAACCAAAAAACTGCCCCAAACGACCCCGGTGCGGTCCACGCCGAGGGCAACCGGATCCGGCACATTCAGATTCGTATAGGGCACCAATCCGGTCAGCACCAGCGCGACCAGAATGTAGAGGACGGTGCAGATGACCAACGAGCCGAGAATGCCGATGGGCATGTCGCGGCCGGGATTTTTGGCTTCCTGCGCGGCGGTGGACACCGCATCAAAGCCGATATAGGCAAAAAATATGATCGCGGCGCCGCGCACCACGCCGGACCAGCCGAAGGAGCCGAAGTGGCCGGTGTTGGGCGGAATGAACGGATGCCAGTTGCGCATCGCCAAGTGCCATCCGCCGGCAGCGAGGAATTGCCAGCCCAGGCCGATGAAGATCAGCAGCACGGCCACCTTGATCACCACGATGACGCTATTGACGTTGGCCGATTCCTTGATGCCGATCACCAAAATGACGCTGACGGCGGCGATACCGAGAAACGCCAGCAGGTCGAAATGGGCAACGGCGTGCGGAGCCGCGGCGATGACGCTGGCAGCCACGCCGTGTAGCGAGGTCAGGCGCTCCCAACGGCCCTTCAGCATGACCATTTCGGTGCCGGGGGCGGCGCTGATCGCGGGCGGGACGTGGATGCCAAAATCCTGCAGGAAGCTGTTGATGTACCCGGACCAGCCGACGGCGACCGTGGCGGCGCCAAAGGCGTACTCCAGCACCAGCGCCCAGCCGATAATCCAAGCCACGATTTCGCCCAGCGTGGTGTAGCCGTAACTGTAGGCGCTGCCGGCGATGGGAATGACCGAGGCGAACTCGGCGTAGCACAGACCGGCGAAGGCGCAGGCGACGGCGGCGATGATGAAGGAAATGACAATCGCCGGACCGGCATTGGAGGCGGCGACCGGACCGGTCAGCACGAAGATGCCGGTGCCGATGATCGCGCCGATGCCCAGGGTCACCAGATTCAGCGGGCCGAGGGCACGGCGCAAGCCGCCGCTCTCGCCCTCCGTTTCGGCCAGCAGCGATTTCAGGTCCTTGCGCGCGAATAGATTCAGGCTCATGGGTTTGTCGTGGCCGGACGGGAACGGCTCCGGAGCTTCCAGAAAAAGTACACCGGAACCCCGATCAAAACCAACAACAATCCGGCGCCGGTGTAGGAAGGAAAGACGCGGAGAATCTCGCAGTCAAAGAATACCGCGCCCGCCAAATACAGGGCCGGCAGAACAGGATAGGCCAGGGTGCGGTAGGGACGCGGGAGATTCGGCTGGCGCCAGCGCAGGAAGAAAAGCCCGGCGATGGTCAGGATGTAAAAGACGAACTCCGCGAACATCACATATTCGAGGAGCTGATTGTAGGTGCCCGACAGGCAGAGCAGGCAGGCCCAAACGGCCTGCACCCATAGGCCAAACACCGGCACCCGGGAGCGCGGGTGCAGTTCGGCGATGCGGCGGAAAAACAGCCGGTCCTTGGCCATGGCGTAATACACGCGGGCGCCGGACAAAATGAGGCCGTTGACGCAGCCGAAGCAGGAAATCATGATCGCCAGCGCCATCAGCGCCGCGCCGATATGCCCGAAGGCGACGGACATGACCGCGGTGGCGACGCGGTCCTCGCTGGCGTGCTGGATGCCGCGACCCAGCGCGGTGGCCGCGCCGGCATGGCCCCACAGCGGCAGAACGTTCAAGTACGCGACGTTGGCCAGCAGATAAAGGGCCGTCACCGCGCCGGTGCCGAGCACCAGCGACAACGGAACGTTGCGGCGGGGATCGCGAATTTCACCGGCGGTGAAGGTGACGTTGTTCCAGCTATCGGAGGAAAACAACGAGCCCACCATGGCGATGAAGATGACGCCGATCGTCGAGGCCACCATGGTGCGGCCGTTCGCCTGGAATACGTGCCAATGTCCCCAGCCCATGCCCGACCAGAAGTGCTGGAAGTTGGCGGCGACGGCGACGGCGTTGCGGGCCACGAACCAGCCCAGGGCGATGACCCCGAGCAGGGCTAGGATCTTGGCGGCCGTGAAAATGTTTTGGATCCAGGCTCCGGTCTTGACGCCGCGGCTGTTGAAATAGGTCAGCAGAATGATCGCACCGAGCGCGACCAGCTCCATGGTGTTGAGGCCGAACTTGACCGGGCCCCATTGCCCGAAAAGAAACAGCCAACGCGTTTCCGAAACCCACGGGAGCAGCACGCCGAGAAACTTGCTGAAGGCGATGGCCACGGCGGCGATGGTGCCGGTTTGGATGACGACGAACAGCGTCCAGCCGTAAAGAAAGCCGAAGATGGAGCCGAGCGATTCGCGCAGGTACACGTACTGCCCGCCGGCGTGGGGCATGGCCGCGGCCAGTTCGCCGTAGCACAGGGCGCCGGCGATGGTCAGAAAGCCCGTGACCAGCCAGGCCAGCAGCAGCAAGCCCGGCGACTGCAACTGCCGCGACATCTGCACGGAAACGATGAAGATGCCGGAGCCGATCATCGTCCCCATGACGATGGCGGTCGCGCTCCCCAGGCCCAAGTCGCGGGCGAAGGTCGGCTGCGACGCATCGGAGCCCGGGCTGGAGGGTGCGGCGTTAGGAGTCAGACCGGCGGAGGCGCCGGAGGTAGGCGATTCCTGTTCGGATTCCATTTCGAATGCCAGAGCTGCGCCCCTGCCGGCAACGCCGCATGGCCTTGAGCGTTAGCGGGCCTTCGTTGCCGGCGGCCGCGGCTCAACCGCAGCGACCAGAGGGAGCGTCCAGAACTGGGCGGCTGCGCCGCGCCGCGGATCAGGCACTCCCGCTTTCCCTGCCACTTTGGCTGCAAAAGCGATCAAATGCAAGCATATATTCCCGCGCGCGGGCGAGGGGATCGGGAGCGTCCAACCAGCCGCCGATGACCGCCACGGCATCGGCGCCCGCCGCCCAAACCGATGGGGCGCGCTCACAAGTAATGCCGCCAATGGCCACCAACGGTCCGGCGTAATGGCGGCGAATTTGGCGGATGGCGTCCAGGCTGACGATGGGATCGTGGTCCGGCTTGCTGCGGGTTGGGAAAATGGGGCCGATGGCGAGATAGGAGAGCTCGAGTCCGGGAGCGGCAAGGGCTTCTTGCGCTTGCGCCAGGGAGTGCGTGGAATAACCCAGCACGCGGCCGGCGCCCAGCAGGCGGCGGGCGGCGAGCGGCGGCAGGTCGGTTTGGCCAAGATGCAGGCCGGCGGCGCCGGATAGCTGCGCGACATCCAGACGGTCGTTGACGATCACCGGCAACTCTTCCGCTGCTGCGACGGCGGCCAGCGCCTGGCGCAAGAATTCACCCGCGGCCAGCCGCTTGGCGCGGAGCTGCACCAACGGCACGCGCAACGCGGCGACCTGCGACGCCGGACTTCGCTCCGGATCGCGCCGGGCGGCCAGCCCGGAGATGAGAGCGATGGGGTCCAGACCACGGGCCAAGGCCAGATCGAGATCAAGAATCGGATAGAAACCGCGCGCCTTCACCACGAGCGAACCTCAAGCGCCAACCCTCGCGTTTCGCCGGCGCCCGCGCCACTCGCGCCGCAAGCGCGATCCCACGGTACGCCAGCGGTCGCCGGCCTTCGGGTGGCGTCATCCCATCCCTTGTCCCTCGTTACCATGTGTGGGTGTGCTCTCCCGCCCCGCGGCCGCCATTTGTGGGCTAGGCCTTTGGCCCTGCGTGCGGCCCGGCTGCTTGCGCCCGTCCCGCCAACGGCGGGCCCGTCGCCCTTCCGCGTGGTGTGCCTGCATCCCAGGCCCCCGTCCTTCGCGGGCCGTAAGGAACCGGGCGGCTGGGCCGCTCTCCGGCTTCCCGCGCG
Organism: Acidobacteriota bacterium; assembly: GCA_027314025.1. Lineage (GTDB taxonomy): Bacteria > Acidobacteriota > Terriglobia > Terriglobales > SCQP01 > JAKAUF01. The sequence goes on along the minus strand of DAHVCP010000030.1, from coordinate 27,418 downwards.
CCCCGTTACGCGCCGCGTTCCTTGGCGCGCGACGCCGAACCCCGCGCGCCGGGGGCAGGGTTTCGCGCTTTCGGCGCGGGCTGGAAGCGCTCCATGAATCGCGTGTCCAGCTTGCCGGCGCGGAAGTCCGGGTCGTGCAGGATGCGGAGCTGCAAGGGGATGGAAGTATCAATGCCCTGGACAATGAACATCTCCAAGGCGCGGATCATCCGCAGACGCGCCTCCTCGCGGTCGCGGCCATGGGCGATCACCTTGGCGATCAGCGAATCGTAGTAGGGCGGGACCACGCCTTCGCCATACGCGGCGCTATCCACGCGGACGCCGTTTCCGCCCGGGGCGTGGAAGGCGGTGATGCGGCCCGCGGAGGGGGCGAAGGTGTCGGGATTTTCCGCGTTGATGCGGCACTCAATGGCGTGGCCGCGGGGGAAGACCAGCTTGTTGGGATCCAGGCCGATGGCGGCTTCCAGGCTCTCGCCGTTGGCGATGCGAATCTGCGCCTTCACCATGTCCACGCCGGTGACCATTTCCGTCACCGGATGCTCGACCTGGAGCCGCGTGTTCATTTCGATGAAATACAGCGAGCCATCCTCGTCCATCAGGAACTCGACGGTGCCGGCGTTGGTGTACCCGCTGGCTTGTAGCGCGCGGGTGACACGCTCGCCCATTTCGCGGCGGAGTTCCGGCGAGACGCGGACGGAGGGAGCTTCCTCCAGCAGCTTCTGGTGGCGGCGCTGCACGGTGCACTCGCGCTCGCCGAGGTGCATCACATGGCCGTGCTCATCGGCCAGAATCTGGAACTCGATGTGCCGGGGCCGGGCGATGTACTTTTCCAGATAGAGATCGCCGTTGCCGAAGGCGGCGGCGGCTTCGGATTGCGCGGCGGCGAAATGGTTGGGCAGTTCGGCGGCGGAGGCAACAACGCGCATGCCGCGGCCGCCGCCGCCGGCGCTGGCCTTCAGGATGACGGGAAAACCGATCTGGGCGGCGATGGCGCTGGCTTCGGCTTCATCCTTCAACACGCCGGGGGAGCCGGGCAGGACGGGCAGACCGGCTTCCTTGACGGCGGCGCGGGCGCGGTCCTTGCCGCCCATCAGCCGAATCGCCTCCGGCGGCGGCCCGATGAACTTGATGCCGCTGGCTTCACAGACCTCGGCGAAGTTGGCGTTTTCCGACAGGAAGCCATAGCCGGGATGCACCGCGTCCACGTTGGTGATCTCGGCGGCGCTGATCACGGCGGGGATGTTCAGGTAGCTCTCCGCCGGGCGCGGCGGCCCGATGCAAACCGCCTCATCGGCGAAGCGCACGTGCAGCGCGTGCCGGTCAGCCTCGGAATAGACGGCCACGGTCTTGATGCCCAGCTCCTTGGCGGCGCAGATAACACGCAGCGCGATTTCGCCGCGGTTGGCGATGAGGATTTTTTTGAACATGGGCGGTTGAGCCGGGCTAGGCGCCGGCCGCCTTGCGCGGCCGCAGGGAAAACAAGGGCTGGCCGTACTCGACCGGCTGGCCGTTGGTGACCAGCCGTTTGACGATCTGCCCGGCGACCTCGGCCTCGATTTCATTCATCAGCTTCATCGCCTCCACGATGCACAGGACCTGCCCGGCTTCGACGCTGTCTCCGGCGCTGACGAAATCCGGCGCTCCCGGTGAAGGAGCGGCGAAGAAGGTGCCGACGATGGGGGAGCGAACCAGAGTCAAACCTTCTTCTTCCGCCGTGGCGGGTGGGGCCGCAGCCGGCTCGCCGGCGGCGGCGGGAGGGGCGGCGGCGGCCGGCGCGGTCACCGGCGCCGCGCCGGCGGCGCCCCCGCGGCGAACGCGGATGCGCAGGTCGCCCTCCTGCACCTCGATCTCTTCCAGGCCTTCGCTGCCGGGCCGGGGACGCAGCAGTTCGCTGAGGTCCTCGACGAGTTTGCGGACTTGTTTCCAATCCATAGGCTGTTCGTTTCCGCCACCCACACGGCTAGGGGGCCAAGACCTCGGCGCCGCCCGGCCGCACCACCACCACATCCTCCCACCGCACCCCGCCCCAACCGGGAATATACACGCCCGGCTCGACGGTGATCACCTGCCCGGCTTGCAGCCGGTCGCGGGACCGCTGCCCCAGGCGCGGGGCTTCATGAACCTCCAATCCTAACCCGTGGCCGGTGGAGTGGACAAACCATTGCGCCAATCCCGCGCGCCGCAAGACGGCGCGTGCGGCCGCATCCACCGCCCGCGCGCTGGCCCCGGGACGAACCGCGGCGATGGCGGCGTCATGGGCGTCGCGCACCGCGCGCAGGATCCGCTTCGCCTTCCGGCCGCCGCCGCCCAGCAGGACCGAGCGCGTGCGGTCACTGGCGTAGCCGTGCAGCCAGACGCCATAATCCATGATGACCGTGTCGCCGGCGGCCAAGCGCTTTTCGCTGGCCTTGCCATGCACGATGGCCGCGCGCGCGCCGCTGGCGACCAGCGTCTCAAAGGAGGTGCCTTCGCCGCCCGCTCGCCGCAGGGCAAATTCGATGCGACCGGCGACTTCGGTTTCGCGCAGCCCGGGACGCAGGCGGGCAAAGACGCCGGGCAGCACGCTGGCGGCCAACTCCACGGCGGCTTGGATGGCGGCGATCTCCTCGGCGTCCTTCACCAGGCGCAGATCCTCGGCCCAACCCCGCGTAGCGGCTAGGCGGGCGCGCTTGCCTAGCGCGGTTTGCAGCCGCGTGGCTTGGCCCCAGGTCAAGTGCTCGGCCTCGAAGCCGACGCGGCGAGCGCCGCGGATGTGGCGCGCCACGGCGGTCAGCAAGTCGCCGTCGGCGGGAATGCGGACCCGCGCGCCCTGCACCTCGGCGGCGGCCTGGGACGTATAGCGGGAATCGCTGAAAAAACCCGCCCCGTCGGCGGTGATGGCCAGCAGCCCGTTGGAGCCGCTGAAGCCGGCAAGATAGCGGATGTTGGGCAGATGGCTGACCACCAGGGCGTCCACGCGTTCGCGCTTCAGGCGGGCGCGCAAACGCGCCATGCGGTTGGCGTAATCCATGCCGTCATTCTACGCGGTGGCGGGACCGGAACCCGCCGGGGCGTCCGCGCCGGCCCGCGCGCCGCTGCCATCCGTAGCGCCGTAAGCGGGCGGGAAGGGAGCAAGGTAAGCATCACGGCGAGGAGCCGTGCCACGGAAGGCGTCATCCCTCTTTGAACGGATTTCAGCCGGGCGCCGCAATCGGCAAAACGCCGGCGCAGCCGCAGGCGCGCGGCAGGCGTCCTTTCAATGGCCGCGCGGCCAATAATAGGCGGCGACGACCCGTACCCGCGCCGGTGCGCCGGCGATGACCCGGACGCGGAGGACCAGTTGCAGATTCTCCCCGCGCCACCCCGCTGGGGCATCGCGCAGCGCGGCGGCCAACTGCCCCGCGCTGGTCACGAACTCCGCCGCCCCCGCGGTGCCGTATTGCGTAATGCCCGCGACCTCGAGCAGCATGGCGCGGGTGTCGGGATCCCACACGCGGCTAACGATGGCGTAGTCCAGATTGGTATGGCGGTCCGCGCCTAATCGCGGCAGATACCAGGCGGTCGGGCGGCCGCGGTCGGTGATGCCGAACGGCGTGCGGGCAGTCGCGATGAAATACCGGAAGCCAGAGGCGATTTCCCGCCACTGCGTATAGGCGTAGCCCACCAGCACCGCCGGCCCCGCGCGCAGGTCGCCGAAGTTGATTTGGGTGCCCATTTCCAGCCGGAAGGGGTGATGGAATCGCGCCAGGAGTCCGGCGACCCGAGCCGCCGCGATCAGATCGCCGCCACCGACGAATTGATCCGGCAGGAGAACTAAATCGCGCAGGTGATGCACCGGCTTCGGGGTGAGCGCCTTGGGACCGTAGACGGGAACATAGGCGCCCCCCACCAGGACCGGATTGGGACTGGAGAGAATCGGCGCCCAGAAGGCCCGGATGGGCGTGGTCGCAGCCGGCGGCCGGTTCCGAAGAAGCACCGCTGCCAGCAGCACCAAGGCCGCCGCGGCCGCGGCCAAAGCCCAAATCCAGCCGCGCCGCCGCGCCGGCGCCGACTCCGGAGCCGGAGCCGAACCGGCGTCAGGCGCCGGCGGCGCTTCCGGAGGTTGCCCCGGAGCCGCGGTTGGGGCGGAGACCGCGGCCGCGGCCGGCACAGGTAAGCGCACAAACTGCGGCATATAGCTGCCCACCGGCAACACAATGCGGATGGAGCAGGCGTCGCCGACGGCGCCGTAATGCGCCGCCAAGCGGCGGCGGACTTCGCTCGCGGTCACCCGCACCGAGGCGTCGTCGCTCGGCTCATACGCCGCCGGCCGGCCGAAGGCCTCAATGCCGATGGTGCGTTCCTTCAGCGTTTCCGCCTGGCCCTGGAGGCTGGCTTCCACCACATAGCGCAGCAGCGCCTGGCAACGATGGCTGGCGCGAAACTCCTTCCCGGCCAGTATCTGCCCAAGGACCTTACGGATTTCCGCAGGACTAGGCGGGGCGCACTCGGCAGACTGCGTCATTCCACTTGCCGTGGCGGACAGCAGGATCTTAACACAAGTTGTGCCTTATCACACAAAGAGTTGCGAGAAATGCCTTGGCTCCGCTGCGTCACGTTCGTAACGCCGGCTGTAACCGTTCGGAACTTGTGCCGCGGGGCGGAAGTGGAGTCAAGTAACCGCGACCGCGCGGAAATCCGCCCGGCCCGGAAACCAACGTGGAGACGAAACGGAGGAGTTTCATGGCCCGATTCCTGCGAGTGGTACGTGCGTGGAGGCCCGGCGTCATCGCCGTGGCAATGCTGGGGTGCTTCTCGCTGACGTTGCCCTTGGCGGCGCAGCAAACCATGGCCGCCATCACCGGCGTCATCACCGATCCCTCGGGCGCGCCCGTGCCCGGCGCGCAAATCACCGTGACCAATGTCGCCCAGGGAACCCCCTATGTGGCGGTCAGCAATCAGGCGGGCATCTACAACCTGCCGCGGCTGCCGGTCGGCGAGTACACATTCCGGGTGACGGCCAAGGGGTTTGAGACGGTGACCCGCGCCGCCATCACGCTGGTTCTGGATCAAACCGCGAATGTGAATTTCCGTCTGAAGGTGGGCTCCGTGACCCAAACCGTGGAGGTGACCGGCGCGCCGCCGCTGCTCCAGACCCAAAGCACCCAGGTCAGCACCATCATCAATTCCCGCACGGTGACCACCTTGCCCTTGGCCACGCGGGACTACGTGCAGCTCACGCTGCTGGCGCCGGGCAGCATCCAGCCCAACCCCTCCAGCATGACCAACGGCCAGGCGACCTTCAACGGCGGCCGGCCGTACATCAACGGCAACCGCGAACAGAGCGACAACTTCCTGCTCGACGGCGCCGACAACAACCAGGTCTCCGAAAACGCCGTGGCGTATACCCCGGCGCCGGACGCGCTCGCCGAGTTCGACCTGATCACCAACAACGCCTCGGCCGAGTACGGCAATTTCCAGGGCGGCATCATCAACGCCTCCATCAAATCCGGCACCAACCACTGGCACGGGGATCTCTATGAGTTTTTCCGCAACAACGTGCTGAACGCCAACAACTGGGCCAACAACTGGCAGGGCACGCCCCGGCCGCAGATGCGCTGGAACCAGTTCGGCGGCACCATCGGCGGGCCCATCCTGCACAACAAGCTGTTCATCTTCGGCGATTACGAAGGCGAGCGCTTCGACAATCCGTCCACCACCAACGCCATCACCGTGCTGACCATGCAGGAACGGCAGGGCAATTTCAGCCAACTGCTGAACCCGCCCAGCGGCGCGCCGGAACAGCTCTATAACCCCAACAACGTCGTGAACGGCCAGCGTCAGCCGTTCGTCAATAACCAGATCCCGATCGGCATGATTGACCCGGTGGCCAAGGCGCTGTTCGCCGATACCGCGCTGTATCCGGCGCCCATCAACAACAACCTGATTAACAACCAGTTGAACACCACCAGCAGCCACACCAACGTCAACCAGGGCGACGTGCGCGTGGACGCCACCTTCAGCCCGGCGGATCACTTGTTCGTGCGCTATTCCGAGCTGCACGAGGACATTCCGACGCTGAACTCATTCCCGCTCTACTTCGATAGCGACACCTTCGCCCGCACCTACAACGTGGTGGCTGATTGGACGCACACCATCGGCGCGGATTTCGTCAATGAGGCGCGGCTGGCCAGCAACTACACGCCGGTGACGACCGGTGTGCTCAACAATGGCCAGGGGCTGGGCGACATCGCCTCGCAGCTTGGCATCGCCGGCGGCAACTCCGTCGGGCCGGGCCTGCTGGCGCTGCAAATGAACGGCAACGTCGGCACCATCGGCAGCAGCAACGTCAGCCAGTTGTTCAACGATGAGGTCATCCAGTACGAAGACCAGATGGTCTGGACCCGGGGCCGCCATCTGCTGCACTTCGGCTTCCAGGGCTTCCGCGACCGGATTGACAGCTATTACTCCGGCAACAACGGCGCCTGGGGCTTCATGAACTACAGCGGGCAGTTCACCTCCAACACCGACGTGCAGGGCAGCTGCACCGTGGCGCTGGTGAACGGCCAATGCCCCGGGGCGGTGGGCGGCGCCGGCGAGGCGGATTTCTTCCTTGGCCTGCCCAATCAGCTGGGCCGCGGCGTCAGCAACGGCGTCTGGGGACAGCGGGCGAATATTTTCGCCGCGTATCTGCAAGACGACTTCCGCGCCACCGACCATTTGACCTTGAACCTCGGCCTGCGCTATGAGAACCACACGCCCTGGGTCGAGGTCTATAACCGCCAGGTGAACTTCCTGCCCTTCGCCGGCACCATCGAATACGCCGGCACGCAGGCCGCCAATCAGGCCTACAGCAACGGCCGCGCCCTCTACGACTCCTACAACGGCGGCGCCGACTTCCAGCCGCGGCTGGGCTTCGCCTGGGCTCCGGCGATGTTCCATGACGCCACCGTCATCCGCGGCGCCTACACCTTATCCACCTACATGGAAGGCACCGGAACCAACCTCCGCCTGCCGCTCAATCCGCCGCTAGAGACAGAGTATTTGACCAACTACAACAGCAGCAGCCCGACGGCCTTGCCCGGCTCGACCAGCGATCAGGGCTTAACGGTTTTGTCCAATCCCTCGAACCCCTTCGCGGGGGCGACGCTGCGGCTATGGGATCCCCATGTGATGCCGGCCGTGGTGGAGGAATGGAACTTCACCATCCAGCACCAGTTCAACAACAACTTAACATGGCAGGTAGGCTACGTCGGCCAGCACGGCACGCACCTCATGGTGCCGGTGCACCTCAATCAACTCGTGCTGCACTCCAATGGCCTGACCAGCCCCAGCCCGTATCTAGCGGGGAATCCCACCCTGGCGAACGAGATCGGGGGGATCTCCGGTTCCTCCGCGATCGGCAACCAGCGGTACGACGCGCTGCAATCCGTGCTGAAGCAAAACTTCAGCAACGGCCTGCAATTTCAGGTGGCCTATACCTACTCCAAGTGCATGACCGACAACAGCGGCTACTACGGCTCCTGGGGCGGGCAGACGACGCCTTCGGAGCCGTATGCCGACAATCTCTACAACCTCAAGGCGGAGTGGGGGCCCTGCTTCTTCGACTCGACGCATACGCTGAGCAGCTACGCGGTGTATGCGCTGCCGGTGGGCAAGGGCAAGGCCTTCAACCTGGGCTCGGTGGGCAACGCCGTCTTGGGCAACTGGCAGAGCAGCGCCATGTGGCAGTGGCATGGCGGTTTCGCCATGACGCCTGATGGACCGGACACCTCAACCACCAACAACCCCTTCTGCTGCCGCATGAACTGCGTTGCACCGGCCAAATATGTCGAGGCGCCCTCGCCGGCGGGCGGCATTCAGTGGTTTTCCGCCAGCTCCTATGCCGTGCCCACGCAGCCCATTGACCCCAACACCGGCAATGCACTCGGCGTGTTTGGCAGTTGCGGCAACGGCGTCGTGCGCGGTCCGGGACTGGACACGCTGGACGTTAGCCTGCAGCGAATATTTCCCTTCACCGAGGCGCGAAGAGTGGAGTTTCGCGCCGATTTTATCAACTTCACGAACACGCCGATTCTGGATTCACCGGACATCTTCGCCGGCTCCGGCCTGGGCCGCGTCACCGGCTCCCAAGGTGAGCGGAACATCCAGTTCGCCTTGAAGTTCTACTTCTAAGCGCTGGCGGCGAGCGCCGCGTGCGCGGCGGCGCACGCACTGGAGGTGGCTGCGGGGCCGGTGGTTTGCCGGTCCCGCGTGATAAATGGGCGCGGACCCCATCCGCGGCCATGGCGGGGCATCCCGCTGACGCGTCGGTCGCAACCCCGCTGCAACCTTGCTCTCCGGCGCCGCGGCCCCGCCCGCGCGGCATCGGACTCAGCCGCGCCTAATTCTGAGCTGGGCGGCGCGCGATTAATGCGCGGGCGGCAGCCCCTGAAGCCCGCGCCGCACGCGATCGCGGGCAGCCTCCGCTCTCTTCAGCGCCTGCCGCTGCAGGGCCATTTGGCGGGCGGCTTCCTTGCGATGTCCGGTGTGCAGCAAGGCAAAGGCGTAGTAATAATGCGGCGTGGGGTTCTGCCCGTCCAATCGGGCCGCGTGGCGCAGCGGCGCCAGCGCCGCGGCGTATTTTTGTTGCACAACCAGGGCCCGTCCCCAGCCGAGATACGCATCGCCGAACTCGGGGTTGATCGCTGCCGCCCGGCGGAAGTGGGCGATGGCCGCGGCCCACCGATGGGCGCCAAAATCCATGTCGCCGAGCACGAACTCCGCCCCGGCATTGTCAGGATCCAGGAGAAGTTCATCCTGGAACTGCCGCTTGGCTTCCGCCAGAACCGCCGCGCCGGCGTGGGGTTCGGAGAGCAGTACCCGGCCCAGCCGGAAGTGCACGCCGATCAAATCGGGGTGCACCTTCAGCACCGCGCGATACTCGGCGGCCGCGCGGGCCCACTGTCCCTGCGTCTCCAGCGCTTCGGCATCCAGCTCCCGCACTTGGTACGACCGCGGATGCTCGCGCAGCAGCGCCTGCGAAGCAGAGCTGGCCATGCCGGAGTAAATGTGCACCGCCAGGTACAGTACCTCGGCGTCGTTCGGGTACAACCGTTGCATGCGTTCTAGCGCGCTAGCGGCGGGGCCATCGCGATGCAGCAGCATCGCGCAGCGGATGTAATCCACGCCCATCCGCCGGCGCAGCGACGGTGGAGCGGAGCCAAAACCGCCAAGGACCGGCAAGGCGGCGGCGCAACGCCCGCTTTCCGCCGCATGGATGGCCGCGGCGGCCCGGGCCGAGGTGGATTGGGACCAAAGCGGCGCGGCGGCCAAGGCCGCCAACACGGTAACGGCGGAAAACGCCCAGCGGCGCGGCATGGCTCAGGATAATCGCTCCGCCGCCCAAGGCCAAGCCGGTTCTGCGGCGGCCGAAATCGCCCCGCGCGCGCCGCTCGCCGTCCCGGCCCTCGCCCGAAGCCCGCCCGCATCCGCCGCCTCGCCGTGCCCGGCAGTTTGCTACGCTCAAGAGGTGAACCGGTTCGCGTGGGCGCTGGCCGCCGCGGCTCTCCTAGCAGGCTGCCGCCGCAACCAGCGGGGCCGCGAGACCCTGCCTCGCCCCGGCGGCGGCGCCGTAACCACCTATCAATACAACAACGCCCGCACCGGCTCAGATTTCGCCGAAACCACGCTCACGCCGCGCGACGTCAACCGCCGCCGCTTCGGGTTGCTCGCGCGCCTGCACGTGGACGGGCCCATCTACGCCCAGCCGCTTTATATGCCAGGAGTGCGAATCCCGGGCCAGGGCGTCCATAACGTCGTCTTCGTGGCCACGGAAAACGATTCGGTTTACGCCTTTGACGCCGCGGGTCATCCCGCCGCGCCGCTCTGGCAACGGCGGTTGGCGCATCCGGCCTTGGGCATCCGGCCCGTGCCTGCGGCCGCATTGGGCTGCGCGCAAATTCTTCCCGTCGTGGGCATTACCGCGACGCCCGTGCTGGACCCGCGCACGCGGGCGATCTACGTGCTGGCGCGAACCCTAGAACACGGCAAGTTCGTGCAGCGGCTGCACGCGCTGAGTTGGGCGACGGGACAGGACCTGCGGCCCCCGGCCGTTATCGCCGCCGCGGCGCCGGGCAGCGGCGGGCGGGCGCACGCCATCAACGGAAAAAGCGACAGCGTGGTCCGCTTCGATCCCCGGCGGAACAACGCCCGCGCCGGCCTGGTGTTGACCCACGGCGTCATTTATATGGCCTGGGCGTCGAGTTGCGACGTGCGCCCCTACCACGGCTGGGTAATGGCGTATCGCGCCAACAATCTCCGGCAGGTAGGCGCTTGGTGCGCGACGCCCGACGGCGACGCCGGCGGCATCTGGCAATCCGGCAATGGTCTGGCCGCGGACCGCCGTGGCCATGTCTATTTCGCCACCGGCAACGGGACCTTTGATGCCAACCGCGGCGGACGGGATTATGGCGATTCCGTCGTGGAACTCGCGTTGACGCCGCACGGCCTGCGCGCGCGGGATTATTTCACTCCCTTCGATCAGGCGGAATTGGCGCGCCTGGATAAGGATGTCGGTTCGGCGGGCGTGGTGCTGCTGCCGCCGCAGCCGGGGCCGGTCCCAGAGCTGCTCCTGGCGCAAGGCAAACGCCGGGACATCTATCTGCTGAACCGGCGCCATCTCGGCGGCTTTTACGCCGGCGGCGACAGGCAAATCGTCCAGTCCCTGCGCATGGTCAACGGGTCGGCATTCAGCCTGCCGGCGTACTTTCATCACCATCTCTATTCCGCGACCGTCAACCAGTTGATCCAGGTCTATACGCTGAAGCGAGGGCGCTTGCTGGCGCCGCCCGTTCAGGGCACGGTGCGCTTTCCTTGGCCGGGGGCCACGCCCGTTGTCTCCTCCAACCATGGGCGCCATGCGATTGTTTGGCTGCTGCGCACCAATGGCTGGAAGCCCGGCAGCGAGGCCGTGCTCTACGCGCTGCGCGCGGCCAATGTCCGCCAGGTGCTCTACGCCAGCAATGCGGCGGGCCAACGGGATGCCGCCGGGGTTGGGGTCAAGTTCGCCGTTCCGCTGGTAGCCCACGGACGCGTCTATATCGGCACGCAGGACGCGCTCGATATCTATGGCCTGCGCCCCGGCCTGCCGCGCCCGCGGCGAACCCGCCGAAGCCCGGCAGCGAAGATACGCAGCAGTAAACATCCCGCCACTCGCGGCTAGCCTCCAAAAGAACGGAGGTTCCAATGCAGTACCGATGGTCTGGCTCGGCAGTCTACGCGGTTGCATTCCTGGCGTTGGCGTTCATTTGGCCGTTTGGCGGGGGTACGAAGGTTCAGCTTTCCGTCTCCTCCGCCGTGCCTGGGGCGAATGCCTTCGCCACCATCGGCCACGACCGAAACCAAAACACCACGGTCCAATTGGACGCAAAGTTTCTGCCGCCCCCGCAGTCGTTGTCGCCGGCGCAATCGGTCTACGTGGTATGGATTCAAGCCGACGGCCAGCCCGCGCAAAACAAGGGCCAACTGATGGTGAAGGGCAGCCATGAAGGGCAAATCAACATTCGCACGCCATATCGCGATTTTGAGATTTTCGTGACCGCGCAGCCTTCGGCCCTCAGCAATGCCCCGGAAGGAGCGCGCGTGATCTTCGGCCGGATTACGCGGTCCTAAAACCGCGCCGGCCCGCCCGCCCGCGGCGCGCAGCGGACGCCGCACCAGAAGCTGGGGTGCGGCTGAGGGCGAGGCGCAAGTGTGGCCAACGAACATGGCGGCTGGGGCGTCCCCCGTCGTGCCGCTGGCTGTCTCACGGCCACCGCGCGCCGCCCGCAGCGCTAGTTGACCTCGGGACCGCCCAATGGAGATAGTGGGATAGTCGCCCCAGCGGGCGATTCCCGCCGCCGGCCAGGCAGGGCCTCGCCGCGCCGCCAGTGGCCGCGCCCGTAGCCCCATGGACGAGTACGTATCCGAAACTATTGCCGTGACCCACGGCCGCATGTACGCCGGCCTGACCGGACGCCTGGCGCGCTACCCCATTCCCCGCTGGCCATGGAATGCCCCAGCGGGAACGGCGGTCTTGGATTTGGGTTGCGGCTGGGGGCGATGGACATTGGCCGCCGCCGCGGCGGGTTGCCGCGTCGTGGGGGTGGACCGATCCTTGCCGGCAGTGCAGGCGGCGCGGCGCGTGGCGCGGGAACTGGGACGGGACCACGCGGTGCATTTTGTCTGCGCCGATCTCGATCACTTGCCGTTTCGGGCATCGGCCTTCGATCAAGCCATCGCCTATGGCGTCTGGCAATACCTGCCGCGGCAGGGACAAGCGGCGCTGAGCCAAGCCATCAATGCCCTCCGTCCGCACGGCGTTCTCCGGCTCCAGCTGCCCCATCGCGGCGGCTTGCGGGCGCGCTGGTTCCGGCTGTTGGCGCGTTGCGGCCGGCCGCGGGAAACCGGCGTGCAATACTGGACCCTGGCGCAGATGCGCCAATGGGCTGCGCTCCAGCCCGGTCCGCCGGCGAGGGACACCCGCCTTCGCTTGCGCGCCGAAGGATACTTCTCGACCAACGCGCAATGGGACGATCGCGACTTGCTGCCGCGCCGCTATCGCTGCCTGGTGGCGGCGTCCCGGCTGCTGTGCCGTTGCAGCCGCCGCTGGCCGACGCTGCTCGCTCTGGCCGACGCCGTGTGGCTGGAGTGGACCGTGCCGCACCTGCCCGCCCATCCAGCGCCGTTCCCTTCCACCGCGCCAGCGTCGGCGGCGAAGAGTTGCGCGCCGTCCGCCGCGTCCTCCGCTCCGGCTGGCTAACCAGCGGCCAGGAAACCGAACGCTTCGAGGCCGAGTTCGCCGCCGCGGTCTCGGCGCGCCATGCGGTCGCGGTGAACTCGGGCACGGCGGCCCTGCACCTTGCCTTGGCGGCGCTGGAGATCGGCCCCGGCGATGAGGTCATTGTTCCCACCATGAGCTTCGCCGCCGACGCCGAGGTGGTCATCCGCCTCGGGGCCCGGCCCGTGCTGGCCGATTGCGACCCGCGCACGCTCAATCTCACTGCCGCGGCCGCCGACGCCGCCCTCACGCGCCGCACCCGGGCGATCCTCCCCGTTCACTACGCCGGCCTTCCTTGTGAGATGACCTCGCTCCGCCGCCTGGCGCGCCGCCATCGTCTGGCCGTGGTCGAGGACGCCGCCCATGCGTTTCCCGCGCGGCACGATGGCCGCCCAATCGGCTCGGAAGGAGCGGCCGTGGCGTTTTCCTTTTACGCCAGCAAGAATCTCACCACCGGCGAAGGCGGCATGGTCACCACGCCCCACCGGCGCCTGGCGGAGCGCATGCGCCTGTTGCGCCTGCATGGCCTGAGCGCGAGCGCGTGGCAGCGTCGCGAGCGCGGCGCCGGCTATGACATCCTGCTTCCCGGCTACAAATACAACCTCGGCGATTTGGCCGCGGCGATCGGCCGGGCGCAGTTGGCCAAGGCCGCCCGTCTGCACGCCGCGCGGGAACGGTTGGCCCAGCGCTACCAGCAGGCGCTCGGGCAGCTGCCCGAGATCGAGTTGCCGCCGTTCGTCGCGGCGCCCGATCATGCCTGGCACCTGTATATCATTCAGCTGCGCCTGGACCGCCTGCGCTGCGGCCGGGACGAATTCGCCGCCGCCCTGCGGCGCCGCGGGATCGAAACCAGCGTGCATTACCGCCCCTTGCACATGCACTCGTATTATCGCCGCGCTTTCGGCTATCGGCCCGCGGATCTTCCCTGTGCCCACCACGCCTATCGGCGCATTCTATCCCTTCCCTTCTACGCCGGCTTGCGGCCGGACGCAGCGCGCCGTGTCATCGCCGCGGTCGCCGCAACCTGCGCGGAGTTCCGCCGATGAGGGCGGATCGCGCCCGCCGCGCGGTGGACATCGCGGCCGCTGCGCTGGGGCTCGCGGCGCTGGCGCCATTGTTCGGGCTCATCGCCGCTGCGATTTGGGCCGCCGACGGCTGGCCGGTCTTCTTTCGCCAGCAGCGCGTGGGCCGGCATTGGCGGCCCTTTATGCTCTGCAAGTTCCGCACCATGCGTCGGGCCGATGCGGGCGAAGCCGGCCCCCAGGTCACCGCCGCCGGCGAACCGCGCATCACGCCGCTCGGGCAGTGCCTGCGCCGGTCCAAACTGGATGAGCTGCCGCAGTTATGGAACGTGCTGCGCGGCGAAATGAGCCTGATCGGACCGCGTCCGGAAGTGGCGCGCTACGCCCGCGCGTACCGCCGGGAGTACGACGCCCTGCTGGTGGTTCGCCCCGGGTTGATAGATCGCGCCACGCTGCGCTTCGCCCGCGAGGAGGAAATGTTGCCGCTGGGCCCGGAGCGCGAGCGCTTCTATCTCGCGGAGATTTTGCCCCGCAAGATCGCCCTCTCGCGGGCGTACTTGGCGCACCGCACCTGGCGCTCCGATCTCCGCCTGTTGGCCGCGGCGTTCGCCCCGCGCGGGCGGCGGCGCAAAGCCCATGACGAACGCCATGCCCAGCCTGCCCGCTGATTTGCAAGCCGAGTTGGCTGCGGTCTTGGCGGCGTGGGCGCGAGGCCGGAACCCCTGGGCCGATCTGCCCCGCGCCCTGCAGCGCGGCGATGCGGCCGCCGCCTACCGCGGGCGCAAGGTCCTGGTCACCGGCGGCGGCGGCTTCATCGGCGGCGCCTTGGCGCGGGTGCTGGCGGGCCTCGGGGCCGAGGTGCTGGCGCTGGACAAAGATGAAGCCGGCTTGGTTCGTCTGCAAGACGCCGCGCGCGCCGACGGCGGCCCGCCCCCCGCGCTGGCGCTGGCCGACTGCCGCATCGCCGACCGAATGTCCACGATTCTCGCCGCCTTCCCGCCGGCGATTGTGTTCCATTGCGCCGCCCACAAATATCTTCCGTTACTGGAGTCGGAGCCCGCGGAAGCCTGGGCGAATAATTGCTCCGCCGTGATCCAGTTGGGACGGCAGATCGAACACCGCGGAACGGAAGCCTTTGTGTTGGTCTCCAGCGACAAAGCCGTCGAACCATCCAGCCAGCTCGGCGCCAGCAAGCAGGGCGCGGAGCGCGCCTTGCAGTCCCAAGGCGCCCAGTGGGCCCAGCGCGCCGTGACCGTGCGCCTGGCCAACGTGCTGGCCAGCGGCGGCAGCGTGGTCGAGCGCTACTGGCGCGCCATGCGCCAGGGCTTGCCATTAAAGGTCCGCCATCCCGCCATGGAGCGCTACTTCCTCACGCTGCCGCAAGCCGTCACATTATTGCTGGCTGCCAGCGCCGGCGCCGCCGCCGGCGAGCTATGGGCGCCGCGCCTGGAGGCACCCGTGCCCATTCAGGACCTGGCCGCCGCCATGCAAGCCCTCGGGCGCGGCTTGGGCCTGCCGCCGCCTCCCGAGCCGCCGGTGCAGATCACCGCGCCCCGGCCCGGCGAAAAGCTTTCCGAGCGCCTGCTCTCCACCTCCGAGGCCGCCCGCGCCCAGCCCCTCACCGTCGCCGGCATGCCCATTTGGCGCCTTCCCCGCCCCTAGCGGCCGGGCAGCCGCCGCAACCGCACCGCGCCCCGGCGTCAGCCCGGCACGCCCAACGATGGGCTAAAGTGAGGGGTTCGCTTTGGAGGCCCATTGATGAAATCCCTCTGCTCCGCGTTCCTCTGTTCCCTACTCAGTCTGCCGCTGTTAGCGGCGGAGCATGGCAAATCCCCCAAAATCCCCAAACCCGTCGCCATCAAAACCCATGCGACCGTAACCATTCACGGCAAGAAGCTGGCCTATACCGCCACCGCCGGCCGTTTACTCTTGTACAACCCCAGGCACCAGCCGACCGCCAGCGTTTTCTACATCGCCTACACGCTCGACGGCGCCAACCCCAGCACCCGCCCCGTCACCTTTGCCTATAACGGCGGTCCCGGCGGCGCTTCGGCCTTGGTGGATATCGGCGGCTTCGGCCCCCGCCGCATCGTCTGGCCCCGGCCCGGCAGCACCGCCGGCGAACAGCCGCCATATCAGCTGGTCAATAACGGCGACAGCCTTCTGAACGCCACCGACCTGGTTTTCATTGACGCCGTCGGCACCGGCTACAGCCGCATCGTCGGCCAGGGCAAGCCCAGCATGTTCTATGGCCTCGCCGCCGATGGCCAGGCCTTTGCCCAGTTCATCCAGCGCTATGTGGAGCAAAACGGCCGCTGGAACTCGCCCAAGTTCCTTCTCGGCGAGAGCTACGGCACTACGCGCAACGCGGTGGTCGCCGACGATCTCGTTGGGCAAGGGGTGTATTTGAACGGCGTCATCATGTGCTCGACCGTGCTCGATTTTCCCACCATCGAGTTCACGCCCGGCAATGACATGCCCTATGACTTCTATCTGCCCTCCTATGCCGCCGTGGCCTGGTATCACCACCGGCTGCATCCCCAGCCGGCTAGCTTGCCGGCATTCGTGCAACAGGCCGAAGCCTTCGCCGCCGGGCCCTATGCCGCAGCCCTTTATCAGGGCTCGTCGTTGCCCGCGGCGCAAAAGCAAGCCATTGCCGCCCAACTCAGCCACTTCACCGGCATTTCCCAGGCACTCTGGTTCAAGGCCAACTTGCGCATGAATCTGTCGCTCTTCATGCGCCGCCTCATGGGATCCACCGCAGCCATGACCGGGCGCTACGACGGCCGCTTCACCACCCCCGAACTCCAGCCGCTCATGCCCTTCTCCGGCGGCGCGGGCGCCACCAGCACCGCCATCATGGGCGCGCTGACCGAGACCTTCGACCAGTACGTGCGCCAGGACCTGCATTACGTCAGCCACCGCATCTACCAGCAGCTGAGCTTCGCCGTGAACCGGCAATGGAAATGGAAGGCCGGCGGCGACCTGCGCGCCCAAAACGTCGCCCCCGCGCTGGCCCGGGCCATGAACAATGACCCCGATATGCAGGTCATGTTCAACAACGGCTACTTCGACATGGCCACGCCGTTCTTTGCCACTCACTACACCATTACCCACATGGGCCTGCCGGCGAAGTTGCGGGCCCATATTCACACCTACTTCTATCACTCCGGCCATATGCTCTACCTCAATCCCAACGCCCTGGCCCACGTGCAGCGCAACGTGGATGCCTTCATTGCCCTGGCGGATAACGGGCGGTAGCGCCATCCTCATGCCCTGGGGCGGCGCGGCGGTCGCCCGCCGCCCCTTCCGCCAACCCTCCGCGCCGCCGCGGCGAGGCCGCGCCCCCTTCCCAGCCGCCGCGCCCCACCACCCCAGCAACGGTTCATTCCGCGCCCAGCGCAGCGCCCAACGATTTGCAGGCGCGGGTCATTGCCCCGCTTGCGCCTCGCCGGAGCCGCGACGCTTCTTTTGCGCGGGCGGGCCGCCGCGCTCTTTTGCGCGCCGCGGGCGCGCAGGAACTCTTGCGGCCTTGCCGCGCCTGCTTTGCCCACTGGGCAAACGGCGCGGCCCCCGCGACGCGCAGCAACGTGAAGCGCCAATGACAGCCGAGCAGACCGGCTGGCCCCGTTCACCAGAGCCCGCCCGCATCCCCGTTTCCGCCATTGCTTGTGCTTGGCTTTTTGCCTAGTTTTGAGGCCAGGAAGCCCGGGAGGGAAACGCAAGCAGAAAGCCCAAGGAGGAAACCATGGTGGACAAGGATCAAGTCAAAGGTACGGGCAAACAGCTAAAGGGCAAAAGCCGACGCAAGGTCGCCGAATGGCGCGGCGACACCGGCCAACAAGCGGAAGGCGCCGCCGAGGAACTCGCCGGCACGGTGCAAAAAAAGTACGGCGACGCCAAGCAAGAAGCCAAACGCGGGAGCCGCAAGCGAGCCGCCTGATCACATTCCCCTCATTCGTGGGGATTGGAAGTTAGAGCCGCTGGCGATAGCGTCAAAGCATTGGCGGCGTGGTCGAACCGGGGCTGCGGCCTTTGCAACTTTGGTTTGGCGCCGCCGCCTGCCGCCAATACCATGGCGCGCATCCGAGTTGGGCAAAGGAGCACCCCCCATCATGCCGGTTCAAGCCCCCGATTTTGTTTCCGTGGACCGTCTGGAATCCGAGATTCAGCGCCGTCTGGCCGCCGAACGTGAACGCCTCAACGCCGCCACCGGCCTCGCCGCGCGCGAGCATTTTCATCGCCCCGTGGAGCGGCCCTTCGTCGGCGAGGAACGCAAGCGGGTCACCATTTTATTCGGCGGCCTCACTTGGAAACATGAGGCCCTCATCCAGGCTGCGTTCCAAGGCAACGGCTACAACTGCGTGGTCATTCCCACGCCCAACGTCGCCGCTTTCCAGCTGGGCAAGGAGTTCGGCAACACCGGCCAGTGCAATCCCACCTATTTCACCGTCGGCAATCTCATCCAGTACCTCCAGGGCCTGGAAAAACAAGGCATGAGCCGCCGGGAGATCATTGACCGGCACGTGTTCTTCACCGCCGGATCTTGCGGCCCCTGCCGCTTCGGCATGTATGAGGCGGAGTACCGCTTTGCACTCGACAATGCCGGTTTCAACGGCTTCCGCGTGCTGTTGTTCCAGCAGCAGGACGGCATCAAGGCCGCCTCCGGAGAACCCGGCCTGAAGTTCACCGTCAACTTCGGCATGAGCATGCTGAACGCCTTGCTGCTCGGCGATGCGATGAATGATTTGGTCTACCAGATCCGCCCCTTCGAGACCCGGCGCGGTGAAACCGACCAGTTATTCGCCGAGGCCGTCGCCCAGCTGGGCGCCGTGCTCCGCGACCGCAAGCCCTTCGAACTCGGCGAGCACAACAACATGGCCGCCGGGCTCCTCCAGAAGAACCGCAAGATCAAGGACACCTTCAGCGTCTTGCTCAAGGTGCTCGACCACCTCTACGGCAAGGAACTCTATCACGGCTTGGCCGCGGCCAGGGCGAGCATGGATCGCATCGAGGTGGACCGCACCAAGGTCAAGCCGGTGGTCAAGATCACCGGCGAGTTTTGGGCCCAGATCACCGAAGGCGACGGCAACTTCACTATGTTCCGCTTTCTCGAGCGCGAGGGCGCGCAGGTCATTGTCGAGCCCATCGCCACCTGGGTCGCCTACATGATTCATCAGGTGCGGCTCAATGCCGTCGGCCGCCGCCGCGCCGACTCCCCCTATCCCGATGCCGCCTGGTATCAGCTCAAGCAGCG
This sequence comes from Acidobacteriota bacterium, assembly GCA_027314025.1. GTDB lineage: Bacteria > Acidobacteriota > Terriglobia > Terriglobales > SCQP01 > JAKAUF01. The sequence continues at coordinate 8,382 of DAHVCP010000030.1, read as the reverse complement.
GATGGCGAATGAGTTGAAGTTCCGCCAGAAATGGCTGGCGCTGGTGATCGGCGAAGCGGTTTGGGGGCATTTCTACCATCGCTTGACCAAGCGCCTCGGCGGAATCACCCACCCGTTGGTGCCGCAGAAGGAATTGGCCGCCATGGCTCATCCCTTCTACAACCGCCTCGCCCGCGGCGGCGAAGGCCATCTCGAGGTCGGCAAGAACGTCTATTACACCGTCCATCACCTTTGCCACATGGTCCTCGGGCTGAAGCCGTTCGGCTGCATGCCCAGTTCGCAATCCGACGGCGCGCAGTCGGCGGTGGTGAACCGTTTCAAGGAGATGATTTATCTCCCCATCGAAACCTCCGGCGAAGGCGAGGTCAACGCCCACAGCCGGGTCCAAATGGCGCTCGGCGAGGCCAAGATGAAAGCCAAGGCCGAGTTCGAAACCGCCCTGGCCAGCACCGGCAAGAGCATGGAGCAGATCCATGGCTATATTGCCGATCATCCGGAACTGAAGCGCCCCTTCTATCCCGTGCCCCACCGCGCCGGCATCGCCGGCACCGCAGCCCAGTTCGTGTTGCACGTCTCCGACCGTATGGACCGTGACGCCGCTTGGTGGCGGCGCACCCACATTTCCCTGTCGCGGGCGCCCGCGGCCGGGGCGCATTAGGCCCCGTTCCCTGAACCGTCCGGCGGGCCGGCCGCTGTCCTCGCCGCCGCTCCGCCGCGCCTAAGCCCAAACGGCAAGGAGCATGCATGGCAACCCCGCAGGCGCAGTTTTTGGTCGGCCTTGATGTCGGCTCCACCACGGTCAAGGCGGTCGTCGTCGACGCCGCCAGCGACCAGGTCATCTGGCGCGATTACCAGCGCCACGACACCAAGCAGCCGGAACGGACGCTGGATTTTCTCCGCCGCATGGAACAGGAAGTTGGTCTTGCGGCCGGCCGCGCCCGGCTGTTTTTGACCGGATCCGGCGGCCAGCCACTCTGCGAGCCCACCGGCGCCAAGTTCGTCCAGGAGGTCACCGCCGTTTCCCTGGCCGTCGAGAAGCTGCACCCGGAGGTCTATTCCGTCGTCGAACTCGGCGGCCAAGACGCCAAAATCATCGTCTTCAAGGACGATGAGGACAGCGGGCGCAAGAAGAAAATCCCCTCCATGAACGACAAATGCGCCGGCGGCACCGGCGCCGTCATTGACAAGATCAACGCCAAGCTGCGTATTCCCGCCGACCGCCTCTGCGATCAGGGCTACCACGGCATCAAGCTGCATAAGGTGGCGGGCAAATGCGGCGTCTTCGCCGAAACCGACATCAACAGCCTGCAAAAAGAGGGCACGCCCAACGATCAACTGATGGCTTCGCTATTCGAGGCTATCGTGCTGCAAAACCTTACGGTATTGACCCGCGGCAATACCCTGCGGCCGCATGTGCTGCTGCTCGGCGGCCCCAATTCCTTCATCCGCGGCATGCGCGAGGCCTGGCAGGCCAACATCCCCCGCATGTGGAAGGAACGCAAGGTGGAGATCCCCGCCGGCGCCACCCCGGAAGATCTGATCAAGGTGCCCGAAAACGCGCAGTACTACGCCGCGCTCGGCGCGGTCGAGTTCGGCAGGGACGAGGATGCCGACGTCGGCGTGTACCTGGGAACCGCGGGGCTGCTGCGGTACATCGAACACGGCCGCCAAGACGAAAAGCTCAAATCTGGCAGCCGCGGGCTGGTGGAAAGCGACGCCGAGCTGGCGGCCTTCCGCGACCGCTACCGCCGCCCGTCCTTCACCCCGGCCTGCCCCGCCGCGGGCGACGTGGTACAGGCGTTCGTCGGCCTGGATGGAGGTTCAACCTCCACCAAGGGCGTCTTGCTCGCCGAAGACGAGACCGTGCTCTTTAAGCATTACCAGCTCTCCAAGGGCAATCCCATACAGGACACCATTGACGTGTTCGAGGGCCTCCGCTCCCAGGTGGAGGGCGCGGGCGCGCGCTTGGAGGTGCTGGGCGTCGGCACCACGGGCTACGCCAAGGACATTCTCCGCGACGTGCTCCAGGCCGACGTGGCGCTGGTTGAGACCGTCGCCCACACCGAAAGCGCGCTGCGCTTCTACCAGGATCCCCACGTCATCGTGGATGTCGGCGGCCAGGACATCAAGCTCATCGTTCTCAAGGATGGCCGCGTCAAGGATTTCAAGCTCAACACGCAGTGTTCGGCCGGCAACGGCTATTTCCTCCAGTCCACCGCCGAAGGCTTCGGCCTGGACGTCGGCCAGTACGCCGACCTGGCCTTTTCCGCCCAGGCCATGCCCGTCTTCGGCTACGGCTGCGCGGTGTTCATGCAGTCCGACATCGTCAACTTCCAGCGCCAGGGCTGGCGGGCGGAGGAGATTCTGGCCGGACTCGCCGCCGTGCTGCCCAAAAACATCTTCCTCTATATCGCCAATATCCCCAACCTCGCGGCGTTGGGCTCGCGCTTCGTGCTGCAAGGCGGCACGCAAAACAATTTGGCCGCGGTCAAGGCCGAAGTGGACTTCATCCGCAACAGCTTCCGCGGCAGCGGCCAGCCGGAGATCATTGTCCATCAGCACTGCGGCGAAAGCGGCGCGATCGGAGCCGCCGCCGAGGCCGTGCGCCTCTACCGCAACGGCCGCCGCACCAGCTTCATCGGCCTGGACGCGGTGCGGGCCATTCAATACCGCACCACGCGCAATGAGAACACCCGCTGTTATTTCTGCAAGAACAACTGCCTGCGCACCTTCATTGACATCAACACCGGCGCCAATGACCTGGTTCCCGCCGCCCAGCTGGGCAAACGCGCCAGCAAGGTTCCCATGCAGGCCGGCGAGCAGCGGCTGATCATCGCCACCTGCGAAAAGGGCACCGTCGAGGACATGGAGGAGATGAAGGACATCAAATCCGGCATCGAGGCGGTCAAGGCGCGGCACCCCAATTTCGTCGAGATCGCCGCGCGCGAGGCCTTCCGCTGCCGCGATATTCCCAGCGTCGCCGACCCCCCGCCCGCCGGAGGCTGGTTCGGCCGCGCCCAGGCCGACCGCCAGCGCGAGGAAAAATTGCGCCGCCGCCCGGCGTTGCGCATCGGCATTCCCCGCGTGCTGAACACCTACGTCTACGCGCCGTTTTTCAATGCCTACCTGCAAAGCCTGGGCATCCAGCCGGAAAACATCCTCTATTCCGATTTCACCTCCGGCGACCTCTATCGCGCCGGCTCCAGCCGCGGCGCCATTGATCCTTGCTTCCCCGCCAAGATCGGCATCGCCCATGTCCACAACCTGCTGGCCGTCAAGGGGGCGCGCAAGAAGCTGGACGCCGTCTTCTTCCCCATGGTGGATGTGCTGCACACCAACCTCCAGCACCTCACCGGCTCCAACGCCTGCCCCACGGTCACCGCCTGTCCGGCGACCGTGAAGGCGGCGTTCACCAAGGAAAACGACCTGTTCGCCGAGCATGGCGCCGCCTACATTGACCCCATCACCAACTTCCGCGACCCCAAGCTGCTCGCCATTCAGCTCTATGACGCTTGGGCGCCGCTGCTCGGCCTCACGCGCGGGGAAAACGACCGCGCCATCGCCGCCGGCTTCGCCGCCTTGGAGGAGTTCGAGGGCGCCATGCGCGCCAAGGCGCGGGAAACCCTGGACCAGTTGGAGCGTGAAGATCGCGTCGGCATCGTCATGCTCGGCCGCCCCTATCACCACGATCCCGGGCTGAACCACGAGATCCTCGACGAATTTCAAAAGCTCGGCTATCCCATCTTTTCCCAGTCGCACCTGCCGCAGGATCCGGACCTGCTGGAGCGCCTCTTCGGCGAGGAGGTGCGCGCCGGCGTCATCCGCCATCCGCTCGATATCGGCGACGTCTGGAAGAACAGCTACTCCGCCAGCACCAACCAGAAGGTCTGGGCCGCCAAGTTCACCGCCCGCCATCCCAACCTGGTCGCCCTGGAGATGAGCAGCTTCAAATGCGGCCACGACGCCCCGATCTATGGCGTCATCGAAGGCATCATCGAGCGCAGCGGCACGCCCTACTTCAGCTTCAAGGATCTCGACGAAAACAAGCCTTCCGGTTCGATTCGCATCCGTGTCGAAACCATTGACTATTTCCTCCGCCGCTACCGCGAGACCGTGGCGGAGCGCCGGCGCGCCCGCGAGTCCGTCGAGGCGCAGCTGGCCGAGTTCGAGCGCCGGCTGCGCGCGGAGATGGCCGCCGCCCCCGAAACCGCTCCCGAAACCACGCTCGAACCCGAACGCATCGCGGCGGGCTAATTGCCCGGGCCGTGAACTGATTCTGTTTGCCCCCACGGGAAACACCCATGTCCACCCAAACTCACCCCCAAACGAACGGCGGTCCCCCGCCCTCCGGCCCAGCCGCGGCGGCCGGATATCGCCTCGACGTTCCGCTGCACTCCTTGCTGACCCAGCCCCTGACGCCCCGGCAAGCGCCCGCCAAGCCCGCCAAGCCCAAAACACTGCCCACGCCCGTTTTTCCCCAGCACCCGGAATTGCTTGCCGGGCGGGAGACCGACCTGGACGATTCCGTTCCCCACGTTCCGCCGAGCAAACGCCACTGGCGCGCCGGCCATGTCTACCGCACCGCCCGCGGCTGGCTGTTCCCCTACCTCCGGTCCCGCGTGCTGCCCGGCGACTTCCATCCCCTGATTGCGTATTTGTTTACGGAATGGAAATGCAACCTTGACTGCCACTATTGCTGGGCCTTCGATAACCGCGTGAAGGGCATGACCGAGGATGTCGGCCGCCGCTCCGTTGACTGGCTCCACGGCACCGGCTGCCGCGTGTTGGCCCTGATGGGAGGCGAGCCCCTGCTGCGTCCGCAATATATCCACAAAATCATCGCCTACGCCGCCAAGAAAGGCTTCTGGGTCTACCTCCCCACCAATGCCCGCCTGCTGCGGCCGGAGGTGACCGATTGGGTCGCCGATGCCGGCGTCGCCACCGTCAACTTCGCGGTGGACGCCGTGGACGAAAAGCCGGGCCTGCCCAAGGCGCTCAACCCCGTGCGCAAGAACTTCAATTATTTGTGCAAGCGCCAGTACCACTACGGCTACTCCATCTTCTTCAACATGAACATCTGCCGTCACAACCATGACGACATCCGGCAGCTGACCGAAATCGCCCATGATAACGGCATCGCCACCGACTACCACCTGAACGAATCGCCGATGCTGGAGCAAAGCCACTTCCAGCACGCGCGGGAAAACGAGACCTACATCCGCCGCGAGGATTGGGAGCGGGTGGATGAACTGATTGATTGGATCATCGAAAAGAAGCGCGCCGGCTACCGCATGGTGGATTCCGTGCAAAGGCTCCAGGAGATGAAACAGTTCATGCGCGGCCAGGTGGATCCTTGGGGCTGCCGCGCCGGGCAGAACTCGCTCATCATTCGCGTGGACGGATCCTTGGCTCCCTGTTTCCCCATGTATTCCGCCACCTACGATTGGGGCACGATCGAGCATCAGCGTTTCGACACCGCCCAGCTCGGCGAAATGAAGAAGACCTGCGAACGAACCTGCTTCTCCACGCTCAACAGCATCTTGGCCTTCGCCTACAAGGACGCCAAGACCATCACCTACGCGCTGCGCGGAGGCGCCACCCACGATCTGGTGCATTCCACCAAGGGCTGGGGCTTCTAGCGCCGCCGCCGCGCGGCATCGCGCGGGCGGAGCCGGGCATGTCCCCACCAGGCAACACAGCTGCCCATAGCTGAATCGCAACCTTCATGAAAGCAGCCTATCTGTTGGGCCGTATGGCCTTCGGCGGATTCTTCCTATACAGTGGCGTGCATCACTTCCAGGCCCAGGAGGAGATGGCCAGGTACGCCGGAGGAAAGAACATCCCGGCGCCGGATCTCGCCGTGCAGGTGAGCGGGGCGGCGCTGGCGATCGGCGGCGCCAGTATTCTGCTGGGCGTGAAGCCGCATTGGGGCGCCCTGGCGGTGATCGGCTTTTTGGCCGCGGTTTCCCCCGTGATGCACGATTTTTGGCGCCGCGAGAATCCCGGCGAACGCCAAAACGAAATGATCAACTTCAGCAAAAACATGGCGCTGCTGGCCGCCGCAATGATGGTCCGCGGCAGGGAACACGCCCAGGCCGAGCGCCAGGCGGCGCCGCGGCTGAAGGCGGCCTGAGCGCTCAGCGCAACCAGCTCAGCCTAGCCCCGACCAGGTTTCGCACCAAACGATGGAGTTGCCGGGATTTGCCGGGTCGAATTTGATTTCCGCCGGCAGCCCCGGCAGGCAAGCAGCCGCCCGCGCTTGCCCCAGCCAAGGCGTGATGTCTTGCGAGGCTTCGTACTCCACGCCCCGGACCTTGTAACGGTACACCAGCACTCGGGGCGCAGTTCCGCTCTCCCCCGGCGCGAGATCATCCAAAATGTCCACGATCTCGCCCCCGGTGAGCCGCCCCACTTGGTTGACGCGGGATCGTCGCAACCGCTCCAATTCCGCCGCGTCGGGGCGCCGCCGCCAGCGGCGCCACCCCGCCGCCGCCGCCACCACCGCGACCCCAGCCACGGCGGCGGCCGCCCAACCATAGCGCGCCTGGCCCAGTTGCTCCCAACTCATACCGATACTCAAGATACTACCATCGGCCGTTACGCCCGCTGCGGCGCTCCATCCACGGCGCCGGCCAAACCGAGCGCGCCCGCCACCGCGCGCATGGCGCGCAGGCAAGTCTCGATGTGCTCCTCCAACGGCAGCCCCAAGGCCTCCGCCCCGCCGTAAATATCCTCGCGGTGAACCGAGCGCGCAAACGCCTTGTCCTTGAGCTTTTTCTTAACCCCCGCCGGCTCCACTTCGGCCAGGCTCTTGCCCGGCTTCACCAAGGCGCAGGCGGTCAAAAAACCGGCCAGCTCATCGCAGGCAAACAGGCATTTCTCCATGGGCGTGCGGCGTTCCACCTGCATATAGTCGGCATGGGAGAGAATCGCCCGGCGGATATCTTCGGGATAACCCATCGTGGCCAGGATTTCTCCGCCTTTCCGCGGGTGATCCGGGGGATTGGGCCAGCGTTCGTAATCGAAATCGTGCAGCAAGCCGGTCACTCCCCATCGGTCCTGGTCGCCGCCGAACCGCGGGGCATACTCCCGCATGCAGGCCTCCACCGCCAGGGCGTGCTTGCGCAGGCTGGCGGAGTCCGTGTATTCGTGCAGCAGGGCGAGAGCGCGGTCCCGGTCCGGGGCGGAACCATGGGGCAGGTCGGAAGTCTCCATGCCCCCGCAGTATAGCCTCGCCACCCGTTCCCCCGGCCAGGAGCGAAAAGAACAACCGCCGCACGGCGCAAACGCGCGCTCGCGGCTTTAGAATTACAAGTACTGGTGAGTAGCTGGCGCGTGGACGGCGTGGCCGGCCACCGCGGCCGCGGGTTCCATCATCGGCCCGGCCCCCATTCACGCACCGTTCGCGGATTGCGATATGTTCACCCGCTATCGGCAGGTCACGCTTTTGGGCGTGGTATTGTTAGCGCAACTCCTGTTGTTGGCCTACCAGATCCGCCGGCCCGACGCCGGCGGCGTTCGCCTTTTGCAACTGTGGAGCGTGCGCGCCGTCCTGCCCGTCGCCCGCGCGTCGCACGCCGTCGTCGCCGGCGCCGAATCCCTGGTGGGCAATTACATCCTGCTGCGCCACGCCCGCCTGCAAGCCCATTCCTTGGCGGCGGAGCTCCGAAAGGCGCGCGCGGAGAATTTGCAGTTGCGCGCCGACGCCGCCGAGAACGCCCGCTTGAACGCCCTGCTGGGCTTCCATCCGCGCCAGGTGGAGCGCCTGTTGCCGGCCGCGGTCATCGGCGGCAGCGCGTCGCCGGACTCGCAGGTGCTGTACGTCAACCGTGGCTCGGCTGACGGCGTCTCCCGCAATATGCCGGTGCTCTGCCCCTCCGGCGTGGTCGGCAAGATCACGCAAACCTTCGGCCGTGAATCCGAGGTTCTGCTGATCACCGACCCCGGCTCAGGCGTGGGCGCAATGCTCGCCGATTCCCACGGTCATGGCGTGCTTTGGGGCCGCGGCCCGGACGAGACCGCCCTGCGCTTCGTCAGCCGCCACGAGCCGGTGCACGCCGGCGAAGCCGTCGTCACCTCCGGAGAAGACCAAATCTTTCCGGTCGGCTTGCCGCTCGGCAGCATCGCCCGTGTCCGGCCCGGCCAGCCCTTCTGGAGCATCACCGTTCGCCCCGCGGCGGATGCCGCGGCGCTGCAAAATGTGCTGATCGCCACCCGCCTGCGCCCCCAGCCACCCGCCGCCGATGTGCAAGCCTCGCTGACGCCGGCGAAGATCCTCAGCCATAAGCTCCCGGCGGTGCCGCGCGACCCCTGGAATCCGCCCACCGGGCCGCCGATAGCGGCAACCCAACTGCTCGCGGCGCGGGCCGCCGCCCGCCGTGC
>DAHVCP010000028.1 GCA_027314025.1 Acidobacteriota bacterium | reverse complement strand
CTTCACGGTTAACGTCTGGGGGAATCTCCCAATACCTGGCCCCACTTTCGCCGTAACCGTCTACGCCGGGCTCTCGCCGCCGGGTCTGGTAAATGCGGACACCACCGGCGTGCCCTACTGCGCGGCAAACCCTGCAGCCTGTATGATCTGGGGCCTGAGCCAGCACCCCAACGGGCCCGGCGGGGGCGGGGGCGGGGGGACCGGCGGCAACGGCGTCGCCGCCGCCGCCATGGCGTCACCACAGGGCCCGAGTTGCAGCCAATTCCAAAAGGCGGCTGGGGCGCTCGCGGCCAGGTTCGAAACCCTATCTAAAGGCTTGGGATGGACTGCGGACGGGGCCGGTTTGGCCGCATTCGTCTCGTTCCTGGGCGAGGCCCCGAGCCTGGGTGCGGATTCTCCGCTGACCCTCGGGCTGGCTGCGACGACCGAGACGCTTTACCAGGCGTCGACCTACACGGGTGCCGCTGGCGCGGCCCTGGGCGGGTTCGCCGCCGGAAACGTGGCATCAATCTGCGCCTTTGACTGGTCCCACCTGGTCGGTATGGCGACCGAAGCCGCCACCTTGGATATCCCCGGGCTCAGCAACCTCGCCGAAACAATTGGCGGCATGGCGGAGCAAGCGTCCGGCCTCGCCCTCGCCGCTCAGGAGGTCCGCCAATGAGCGACCAGCACGGGGCCCGCCGCGGGCGCCTCGCTGTGATAGCGCTCGGTCTCGGCTTGCTCGCGCTTGCGACGTTGGCGATGATTGGGCAACCTTCTAGCGTGCTGGCGAAGGTGTTCGCCATGGCGGCGACACTTGCGGCCTTTGAATTGGCGCGTTCGCGGGCCGCCCACCCCAGCAGGCCCCTGCGGGAGCGGGAGGCCGGCGGCGGTGCCGGTGGGCTCCCCAGGCTCAGCCGGCTCCGGGCAAGCCGACCATTGTGGATTGCCAGCGCGCTCCTCGCTGTTGGCACGGCGGCCTCCTACTGGCTTATTTCCCAGAACCAGGCCACCGGCGGCCACTCGGTGTGGCCCCTTTACGTGTTTGCGGGCTTTGCGCTGGCCGGAGCGGTCGTGTGGTCCATCCTGGGCACCAGTCTCATGCAACGGTAGCCCGCGTGTGCCGCGCTTGTGACGTAACCCCGCCACCCATCACCGTAGTTCGCGGGACTGCGCTGTAGCACTCGGTAGGCGTCGCTGGCGCGGCGCTGGCGCGGAAGCAATTGCAGCGCCTAGCACTTGGCATCAATCGGCACCTTCCGGTCCTAAATCGTCCCCGAAATTGACGCGGTACTGGTTGGCGGTTCGAGTCCGCTCTGCCCGGCGTGCAGAGCCCGCCGTGGCGCTGGGGCGCGGGCGGGGTCCCCGCGCTCGCTCCCTCCGTGCCGCGGGGCACGGGCTCGCGAGCCGCGTGCGGTGGCACGCGGCTCAGTACTCGCCGGGCGCCCGTGGGATTGCGCCGGCCAGACGGCGGGGCCGCCCCGCGGGGATCAATGCGCGCTGGCGGAGGCGTGCGCGGCGCCGGAGGCGGAGGCGCCGCTTCCCAGCGTTTCCAATTGCAGCTGGCTGCCGGAGTTCAATTTGAAGTTGCCGCCGCGGCTCACCAAAAAGCTGCCCTGGCCATAAAGAGCCGCGGTCGAGCCCAGGCGGGGAAAGCGAATGGCGAAGGGATGGCCGTTGCTGTCCCGCCACACGCCGTGCAGCCGCGCGCCGGCTGCGGTGTTAGCGCCCAGGCGGTCTAAGCCGCCAGCCGCACTGCCGGCCGCATCGCCGGCCATTTGGCCCATGCCGCCCACGGCTCCGCCGGCGGTATTGGCCACGCCGCCGACCGCGTCGCCCATTGCGCCGCCGACCATACCACCCCGCGGACCGGCCATGCGCCCACCGGCCATACCTCCGCCGCCCATGCCGCCCATGGGAGCATCCATACCCATGTTGGTCATGCCGCTGGCGGCCAAGCCGGGTACAAAGAGCACGCGGGAAACTGCGGCGCGCAGGGGAATCACGCGATGGTGCTTGGTCACGGCCTGGTAAAAGAGCACGCCGACGGCGGATTGCTTGTTCTTCTTGGTCGCCCGGGTTACCGCCGTGACCGTGCCGTAGAGCTTGGCGCCCTTGGGAATGACCACCCGGCCATGGCTTTTGACATTGGAGCGCACGACCGCCGTAACCTTTTGGCCGACCTTGGCCTTATGCGCGTCCAGCGTGCTTTTCAACTCCACGTTGAGCCGGGCGCCGGCGGCCAACGCCGTGGTCGCCGCGGGATGCGCGCCGTGCCGCGCCGTTGCGGCCCAGGCGGGCGCCGCCGCGGCCAGAGCCAAGGAAAGCGCCGCCGCCAGGGCAACTCTGGCGCCGGCTGCTCTCGGCCGCGGCGCGCCGATCCATTGCATCTGCCCTGCTGTTTTTCTCCGATAGATCCCCATGGCTCACTCCTCGCTGATTCGATATTGCACTGCACAGTCTGTTCTCTCGACGCGACAGGCCCGCCGCTGGTTACGCGGTTAGCTGCGAACCGGCGCGCGGCTGGGAAGATTTGCGCGGAAACTGTAGCGCCGGCTAGCGGAAACGGCGGAGATGCCAGATTCATGGGCACGGCCGCTGCACGCTTTGGGGCGCCGCCGATGCCAAGAGTTCGTGACCGGCGCGCGGGCCAATCGGACGGGTCAGTGAGATCTTAATTTTGCGTGAACCTACGGCGCCGTTGAAACGCGCGGCCTAGCCCCCCGGCCAGCGCCAGCTGCCCCGGCGAGTGTACGCGCCGGAGAGGGCGCACGGCTAAGCTTCTGATCGCCGTGCGGCGCGGCGGCGGCTAGCGGCGCTCCAGCGCGGCGCGGTCCCACTGGCCCAGATCGGCGGCGGCGGCGTAGGTGGAGCGGCAGAAATCGAGCAGCGCGGCGTCGGGCGCGGGCGCGCGGCGCAGTTCGGCATAGGGCAGCAGAAATTCGCCCAACGTGGCGTCCCAATGGGCGGCGGCGGGCCGCGCCGGGGCGTCGCGAAAGCCGGCCGGCGCGGGCGCGGCATAGGCGTAAAACGCCGCATCGGCGAAGGCGCCGCCGCCGGGCCAAAAGCCGACGCTGGAGACCTCATGCGAATAGGCCTCCCGGGTGACGGCGTCGCGCGTTGGGTCGTCGGGAGCGCGGCGGCCGGAAAAACGGGTGACGGCGAGATCGAAACTGCCCCAAAAAAAATGCACCGGGCTGCACTTGCCCAGGAATTCGGCGCGGAACACGGAAAACACCCGCTGCGCCGACAACAGCACGCGCCAAAACCGTTGCGCGTATTCGGGATCGTAGGACGCATGAGCATGGTCCTGATCGAAGGGAACGGCGCCGGGAATCTCACAGGGAAGGGGGGAGATATGGGCCGCGATGCCAGCGGCGGCCAACAGCTCCAGGAAGCGCTCATGGAACGTGGCGCAGGACTGCGGCGCCAGGGGCAGGGAAGACGTGCCGCCGCGGCTGGTGAGCAACAGCAGTTGGTGGCTGAGGAAATCGAATTGCAGTTCGAAGGCGGCGCCTTGATAGGGAATGGGCGAGGTGGTGAGGCCGCGGGCGGTCAAATAGAGCGCGACGTTCCACCAATGGTTGCTGCGCGGGGTCAGGGCCAAGCGCACCTTGCCCGCCAGCTGCGTCCAGCGGTGCAGCGTCTCGCAGGTGTCTTGCCAGGCGGCGAGGGGCAGCTCCGGCCAGGGGTCGGTGGCGGCGAGGGGGGATGGCATGGAGCACCTCCGGCGGGCGGCGCAGCCGCCCAGGATTGGACGCGGCTCCCATAAGGGGCCGGCGTTTAGCTAAAGACGATTTTTGGCTGGAACAAGGAGCCGGCGACGCGGCGGGCGATGGCCAACAGCGCGCCGTCAGGAAGGAAGACGCGAACGGTGAGCTGTTTGGAAAACTCCGGCAAGTTGGCGGTGCGGCCCTGGCGCAGGCGGTTGGCGGCATCCGGCGGCGCCACGACGGCGGGAAACTCCGGCAGCAATTCGGTGGCGGGAATGCGGTACGGCGCCCAGGCGGCGGCGCGAGCGGCGGCATCGGGGCCGGCGGCGCCAGCCAGGTCCGCCAAATGGTCCAGCGTGACGGCGCGGGCCAGGGTGAACTCCCCGGAGCGGGTGCGGCGCAGCGGGCCCAGGTGCGCGCCGACGCCCAGCGCCTGGCCGAGATCATGCGCCAATCCGCGGACATAGGCGCCGGTGGAACAACAAACATGGAAGCGCAACCGGTTGCCCTCCAGCCCCAGGAGGGTGAAGTCGCTGACTTCGATGCGCACCGGATCCAGCTGTACCGGCTGCTGGCGGCGCGCCAGGGCGTACGCGCGGCGGCCGCCGGTCTTTTTGGCCGAATAGGGCGGCGGTTGTTGCCAGATGCCGCCGCGGAAAGCCGCCAGCGCCACTTCGATTTCCTCCCGGGCGGGAATGTGGGCGGCGGCGGGCCCGACCGGGTCGCCGCTGGCGTCATACGTGGTGGTGGCCTGGCCGAGAATGATTTCGCCTTCGTATTCCTTGTCCCGGGCGGAGAAAAACTGCGCCAGGCGGGTTAACCGGCCGGTCAGCAGGGGCAAAACCCCCGTAGCGGTGGGGTCCAACGTGCCGAGGTGGCCCACGGATCGCTCCCCCAGCAGGCGGCGAACACGCGCCACCACGTCGTGCGAGGTCATGCCGGCGGGCTTGTCAATGATGAGGGCGCTATCCATGGCGGCGGGCGGAGGGACGGATCGGGAAAGGCAATTACGATTATCACCCGGCCGGATTGCGCCCGCCGACGGATGGTGGTAGGTTGGCGGCGTCGGGAAAAAGTGGCGGCTTGGGCAGGGCCGTGGACGCCACGGGTCATGACCTGCCGCCGCCGTGATGGTCTGGCGCTCCGCTGCGCGGGGCGCGCATAGTGGATGCGGCGCCGCCGCCGGCGGATTGCCGCAGGAGGATACGGCCATGAACACCGCCGCCGCCATCAATCGCCACGATTTGATGGCGCACAACGAATCGTATCGCCAGCTCTCGCAGGAACATTCGGCTCTGGAAGTTCAGTTGAGCCAGCTCCGCGAGCGGCGCTTTCTCTCCAGCGAGGAAGAGATCGAGGAGTTGCGACTGAAGAAGCGGAAACTGCACATCAAGGATGAGATGGAAGCGCTGCTGCGGCGCGGCATCAGTTCGGCGGGCCACGCCTAGTATTGCCTGGCGCGGGCCGCAGCGCAGCCTGCCGCGGGGCATCCGCGTTGCCCAGCGATGGCCTGAGCGCGGAGCGGGAGGTGTCCCGCATTGGCCTGGCGCGGGCCCCAGCGCGGCTGCGCCGCTTGCGGGCGCATGCGAGGTCGGAGAAAGCGTTGAACCCGCGGCCTTAGCCGAGCAGCGACCGCACCATGCCGGCGTAGGCGCCAACGGCGGCGGTCAATTCGGCCTTGGCGATGCGCTCGTTGGGAGTGTGGGCGACGGCAATGTCGCCCGGCCCGAAGAGCATCGCGTCGCCCCATGCGCTCAGCGCGGGAATGTCCGTGGTAAAGGCGACCGTCGTGGTCGCGAAGCCGGGCAACGTGCGCAGGAAAACCGGCGGAATCTCCAGTACGAATTCCGCTTTCGCATCCGGCGCGGCGGCGGCGGCGATGCTTTGGCGCAAATCGTCGGCCGGCGCCACCAGACGGTACAACAATTCGGCGCGGGCGAAGTCGGGCACGACGTTGGGGGCGCGGCCGCCGGCCAGCGTGCCGATGTTGCAGGTGGTGGGGCCCAGGCGGGGGTCGGCGGGCAAGGGCAGCGCCTGAAGCCGCGCCAACGCCGCCAGCAGCTTGAGGATGGCGGAGTCGCCCAGTTGCGGATACGCCGAGTGCGCCGCCCGCCCATGCGCCGTCAGGTCCACGCGCAGCGCCCCCTTTCCAGCGCTAACCATTTGGCTGCTGGTGGGTTCGCCATTGATGAGGAAGCGGCTGCCGACGGGGCGCTGATTGGCTATTTTGGCGCCGGCGCTGTTTTTCTCCTCGCCGGCCATGAACAGCAGGCCAAAGTCGCGCAGGCCCTGGCTTTGCAGTTCGAGAGCGGCGAAGATCTGCGCCGCGGCAATGCCTTTGGCGTCACAGCTTCCGCGGCCGTAGATGAACTCGCCGTCCTCCCGGCTGGGAATAAACGGCGGCACCGTGTCCAGATGCGTGCTCAGCACCACCCGCGGCTGGCCAACGGCGGCAAAAACATTGGCGCGGCCGGGCTCGAACGCCCAGAGCTCTGCGGCGATGCCGCGCTGGCGAAGATAGCCGGCGGTGAATTCGGCGACCGCCTCTTCCTGACCGGTGACGGATTCCAGGTCCACCATCTGGCGGACCAAGGCGAAGAGCGCGGCGGCGTCGGTGGCGGACATAGGGTGGGCCAGCCGTTGAGTGTAGCAGCAGGGGCGCGGGAGCGGGAATGGTACGGGTCCGCCGCTAGCCGCGGAAACGCAAGCGGCGGGCAGGGGATCAGGGAACTGGTCTCGGGAAGTGAGGGGCGCGGCGCGCGCCGCCGCGTAGGGCTGGCGCCCGCCGCCCCGGTATGCTGGAAATATGGCGCGGATCACGACCGGGGTGCTGCCGGGGCCGGCGGGGGATTTGGAATATGTCCTGAACGAGCCCGATGCGGGCGTTGCCGTCACCCGGGCGGCCGTGGCCTGCCATCCCCACCCCCAATTCGGCGGGACGCTGAACAGCCGGACGATTTTTCAGGCGGCGCGGTCGCTGGCGGGAATGGGCCTGCCGGTGCTGCGCTTCAATTTTCGCGGCGTTGGCCGCAGCCAGGGCGGCTTTGACAACGGCAAGGGAGAGACGCAGGACCTGCGCGCGGCGCTGGACTTTGCCGCCGTGCGCTGGCGATGCCCGCTGGTGCTGGCGGGCTTCTCCTTCGGCTCGTTTGTCGCGTTGCGCTATTTGGAGCGGCAAGCGGATCCGCGGGTCCAGCGGCTGCTGGCCATCGGCGCCCCGGCCAGCACCGCGCGGCTGCCCGCCGCGCTGGCGTGGAACGGGCCCAAGCTCTTTATCAGCGGAACGGCGGACGTGTACGGCGGCGTGGCGCAGGTCGAGGCGTACGTCGCCAAGCTGCCGCCGCCCAAACGGATTTGCTGGCTGGCCGGAGCGGACCATTTCCTGACCAACCGCGCGGCGGAGTTCGACCGCATCATCCGCGACAATTTGGATTTCGCCTAGGGCTGAAGATACGGCTGGAGGCGGCGCAGCAGGCTTTCCGGCAGCTCGGCGTCCAGCTCCGTGGCGTCGGCCAAGTGCCGTTCAGCGAGCACGCGGGCATGCTGGTGCACCAGGTGGAGAATGCGCCCTTCGGCATGGGGAATGCGCAGGCGATGGCGCTGGATCGGATCCAGCGGCAGGGCCTGGTCCAAGGCGGTCAGCAGCGCGGCGATCCCGGCGCCGGTGCGGGCGCTGACCGCGATGGCGCCAGCCGCGGCGCCCTCCGTCAGCAGATCCATTTTGTTGGCCACGGCGATCTGCGGCGTGGCGGTGACGCCCAGTTCGGCCAACACCTGCTGCACTTGCTGTGCTTGCTCGGCGCGATGCGGGCTGGTGGCGTCGTAGACGTGCAGCAGCAGGCTGGCGCGCTGCACCTCCTCCAGCGTGGCGCGGAACGCGCTGATCAGCCCATGGGGAAGATGGCGCAGGAAGCCGACCGTATCGGAGAGCAGCACGCGGCGGCGGGAGGGCAGCTGGACGGCGCGCACCGTCGGGTCCAGCGTGGCGAACATTCGGCTGGAGGTCAGCACGTCGGCGCCGGTTAGGCGGTTGAACAGGGTGCTTTTGCCGGCGTTGGTGTAACCGACCAAGGCCACGGTGGCGAGGGGGACCTCCTCGCGCTTTTGCCGCTGTTGCTGCCGCGCGCGCCGCACCTCCTCGAGGGCGTGGCGCAGCTCCCGCACCCGTTGGTGGATGCGCCGGCGGTCGGTTTCCAGTTTGGTTTCGCCGGGCCCGCGGGTGCCGATGCCACCGCCCAGCCGTGACATGGCCGCGCCGTGGCCGGTGAGGCGGGGCAGCAGATACTCCAGCTGCGCCAGCTCCACCTGCAACTGGCCCTCGCGCGTGCGGGCGTGGCGGGCGAAGGTGTCGAGAATGAGCTGCGTGCGGTCAATGACGCGCACGCCGGTTTCCCGCTCCAGGTTGCGCAGTTGAGTGGGGGTCAGTTCGTGATCGAAGACGGCCACGTCGGCGCCGGTGGCGGCCAGAGCGCCTTGCAGTTCGGCCACCTTGCCGCGGCCGAGCAGCAGGCCGGGATCGGGCGCGGGGCGCCGCTGCTCCATGCTGCCGACCACATTGCCGCCGGCGCTGGCGGCCAGCTCGCGCAGTTCCGCCAGCCGGTCGGCGGTATCCAGGGCGCCGGCGGCCGGCGCTCCGGACGCGGACGCAGCGATGCCGCGGCGGCGAAACTCAACGCCGACCAGAAAAACACGCTCAGGAGTGGATGCAGTGGCGGGCACGGTGCGGGCGCGGAGGCGGTGAGGCGGAGGTGATCACATTACAGGGTCGAGCCAAGCGGAACGAACGGCGCTGGGCGCGCCGGGCCACGACAGAGGCGAGGCGGTTGGGTCATGCGGCGGCGACTGGCAAGGCGCAGCCCAGCGTCCTGCAGTGGGGCAAGCGGAGCGCTCCAAGTTGGGCGGCTGCGCCGCCATCCGGGGCATTCCGCCGGCTAGGCGCTGCTGGCTTCCGTCGCCGGCGCCGGAGCGGCGGCGGGAGCGGCCGGTTCCGCCTCCGGCGCCGCGGCCGCAGCGGCATGGGGGGCGGCATGAGCGTGGCGGTCCGTCCAGTTCTCTCGCGCCTCCCGCCCGGCGGCGCGCAGCATCACCACGGTGGAGATGGCATGCTTAAAAATCAATTGCTCCTGGTTGCTGGTTTCCAGCACCAGACAGTATTTGTCAAAACTACGGATGCGCCCAGAAAGTTTTACGCCGCTGAGTAGGTAAATAGTAATGATCAGCTTTTCCTTGCGGGCGTTGTTGAGAAAGGAATCTTGAATATTCTGCGCGGGCTTTTCCATAACTAGCCTCCGGCATTGCCGCGGGGGCCGCGCCCGAACTTCGGGACGGCGCGGTCCGGCCACGCACCCACAGACTACGGCGGACGGTGGCAAAGGTCAATGCCAGCCGCGGCGACAGGGTGCGGCGCGGCGGGCTGGGCATGGGCCGAGAGTCCGGCGCCCAAAGCCGGCGCGGAGCCGCGGGCGGCGCGTGCGGAAGCGGGCCGCCGCGGGCTTCCGGCGGCGGCGGAATCGCTTCCGTTGCATGTTCTACTAGTAGCGGGAGCCGATGTATTACTTCACCGAATTGCTGGGCCTGCCGATTACGGACGCCGCCGGGCGGACGCTGGGCAAGTTGCGCGAAGTGGCCATTGATCCCGGCCAGGACCCCAGCCGGGTGCAGAGCCTGATCTATTCCCAAGGCGGACGCCTCTGGGCGGCGCCGGCGCGGCTGGCGGCGGTGAGTCCCGCCGGCTTTCGGCTCCGGCCGGAAGCGCAGCCCGCGCCCTTGGCCAGCGGCGGGGCCGAGAGCGGGCCGTTATGGGTACGGCGGGACATGCTGGATCAGCAGATCATTGACGTGCACGGCCGCAAGGTGGTGCGCATCAACGATGTGGACTTTGAGGCGATGCACCGCGACCCCGGCGTGGACCTGCGGGCGGTGCAGGTGGATGTCGGCTTCGGCGGCGCCCTACGGCGGCTGACGCAAGGGGTGCTGCCGCGCCGCTGGATGATTTGGTTCTCCACCCGCGGCCGGCCGCGGGTGATTCCCTGGCATCTGTTCGATCTCGTGGAGACCGACCCGGCGCGGAGGGTGAGGCTCCAGATCAGCTACGGCGCCTTGTCGCGGCTGCATCCGGCGGACCTGGCGGATATCGTCGAGGATTTGGCGCCGGCGGAGCGCGGGGCCGTGTTCCAGACGCTGAACAATGAAGTCGCCGCCGAGGTGCTCGGCGAGGTCGAGCCGCGCTTCCAGCGGGCGCTGTTGGCAAGCCTGGCCAAGGGCAAAGCCGCCGACATCGTCGAGGAGATGGAGCCGGACGAAGCCGCCGACGTGCTGGCCGAGCTGCCCGAGGAGGTGAGCGAAGGGATTCTGGAAGACATGCGCGCCGAGGAGCGGGAAGAAGTCAGCGAGCTGCTGGACTATCCCGAGGACACCGCCGGCGGCCGCATGACCACGGACTTCTTGGTGTTGCCCGGAGCGGCCAAGGTGGCCGACGCCATCGCCGCGCTGCGCAAATTCGAGGCGCCGGTGGAAGGCGTGCACGCCATCTTCATTACCGACGAGCAGCAGCATTTGGCCGGCATGGTGCCGCTGGCGCGGTTGCTGTTGGCCGCCCAGGACGCCACGCTGAACAGCCTGGCCATGGAGGCGCCGGCGGTGGCGGCGGAAGATAAGGACAGCAAGATCGCGGAATTATTCGATAAATACAACCTGACCACGCTGGCCGTCGTGGATGCTCATCGCCACCTGGTCGGCATCATCACGGTGGACGACGTGATCGGATTGCTGCGGGATCGCTAAGCGGGATGGCCGATACGGAAAACAGCGATGATGCGATGGCGTCCGCCGGGCCGCGCCACGAGCTGACGCCGGAGACACCGGCACCGGAAACACCATCGCCGCGGGGCGGCTCCGCGGCTCGGGGGCCGGCGCGTCGCGGCGGCGGCAGGAGCCGTGTACTCACTGCCGCCATCTTGGCGCCGGCGGCGGTCGCGGCGGAGTTGTGGGCGCCGGGATGGTTGTTCGCTGCGTTGCTGTGGGCGGTGGCGGCGCTGGCGCAGTGGGAGTTTTATGGCTTGTTCGCCGCGGCGCGCCCCTATCGCGTTTGGGGCTTGGCCGCCTCGGCGGCGCTGGCGGCGGCCCTCGGCCAGCCGGCGCCGCAACGGGCCGGGGCAGTGCTGGCGGTTTTGGTGCTGGCCGGGGTGGCCATGCTGTTTCGCTCCTTGCGGGAGACCGACGCGCGCGGCGCGGCGCTGGGCTGGCTGGGCGTGTTCTATCCGGCGCTGCTGTTGGGGTTGCTGATTCCGGCGCGCACCGCGGCCCACGGCCGCTGGTGGATTTTGGTGCTGTTTGGGGTGGTGTGGCTGGGCGACACGGCGGCCTATTACGCCGGGCGGCGCTGGGGACGGCGGCCCATGGCGCCGCGCCTGAGTCCGAAAAAAACCTGGGTGGGGGCGTGGGCCTCGCTGGCGGCGGCGGTGATCGCCGGCGCGGCGCTGAGCTGGGCCTTGGTGGATACGGCGGGCCACGCGGCGCGGCCGGCGGCGGCGATGCTGGCCATGGGCGCGGCGCTGGGCGCGGTGCTGAACGTGGCGGCGCAGGCGGGCGATCTGGTGGAGTCGGGCTTCAAGCGCAGCGCCGGAGTCAAGGATTCGGGACGGATGCTGCCCGGCCACGGAGGCATATTGGATCGCATTGATGCGCTGCTGCTGGCGGCGCCGGTGCTGTGGTGGTTTTTGGCGGTGCGGTTTTGAGCGGCGCGGGACGGCGCCGCGTGGCGTTATTCGGCGCGACCGGCTCGATCGGCGGCAGCACGCTGCAAGTGATCGCCGAGCGGGAAGCGGAGTTCGAGATCGCCGCCCTGGCGGCCGGCCGGAACGTCGGCGCCCTGGCGGAGCTGGCGGCGCGCTGGCGTCCGCGCGCGTTGGGCGTCGGCGCGGCGGAGCTGATTCCGCATCTGCGCGCCGAGCTGGCGGCGCGCAACGTCCGGCCCGAACCGGAGATTGCCGCCGGCGCAGCCGGGCTGCGCGATCTGGCCGCGGGGTTGGACTATGACGTTCTGCTGCTGGCCACCGTCGGCGTGCCGGGGCTGGCGGCGGCGGAGGCGGCGCTGGCGCGGGGCAAGACGCTGGCGCTGGCGAACAAAGAGGCGCTGGTCGCCGCCGGACCCATCTTGATGCGCGCGGCGGCGCAGGGCGGAGGAACCATTCTGCCCGTGGACAGCGAGCACAGCGCCATTCACCAATGCCTGCGCGCGGGACGGAGCGGCGAGGTCGAGCGGCTGATCCTGACCGCCTCCGGAGGCCCGTTTTTGGATTGGACGGAGCAGCAGCTGCGCGCGGCGACCCCGGCCGACGCGCTGCGCCATCCCACCTGGCGCATGGGACGGCGCATCACCACGGATTCCGCGACGCTGATGAATAAAGGCTTTGAGCTGATCGAGGCGTGTCACTTGTTCGCGTTGGAGGAATCCAATGTGGAGGTGCTGATCCACCCGCAATCCATCGTGCATTCCCTGGTGGCCTACCGTGACGGCTCGGTCATGGCGCAATTGGGCACGGCGGATATGCGCACCCCCATCCAATATGCCCTCACCTACCCGGCTCGCGAGGCCACGAAACGCGAGAAACTAGACCTAGCCGCGGTCGCGCGGCTGGAGTTTCGCCGCGCCGATGAGGGGCGGTTGCGGGCACTGCGCCTCGCCCGCCAGGCGTGGCGCGCGGGCGGCGCGGCCGGAGCGGTCCTGAACGCCGCCGATGAGGTGGCGGTCGAGGCCTTCCATGCGGGACAATTGTCGTTTCTGGACATCAGCGCCGTGGTGGAAGACGTGCTGGGGTCCTGGCAACATCTAAAGATGGACCAACTGGCCGACGCCCAAGCAGCTGATGCGGCGGCACGGCGGGCGGCGCAGGAGCGCGTACGAGCACGAGCCGAGCGGCGCGGCGCGGATGGAAGCGCGGCGGCGCGGTAGGAAGCAACATGAACATATTGACCGACATCGTTGCGGTCGCCATTGTCCTGGGCGTGATCATTTTCTTGCACGAACTGGGGCACTTTATCGCCGCCAAGGCGTTTGGCGTGCGCGTGGAAACCTTTTCCCTGGGATTTGGCACGCGCCTGGCCGGCATCCGCCGCGGCGGGACGGACTATTGCATCCGCGCCCTGCCGTTGGGCGGCTACGTCAAAATGGCGGGCGAGTTGCCCAGCGACCTCAGCCAGCAAGTGGTGATCCGGCCGGGTGACCTGGCCTCGAAACCTCGCTGGCAGCGGCTCGTCATCGTCTGCGCCGGCCCGGCAATGAACGTGTTGCTGGCGATCGGGCTGCTGATTCCCGTCTACATGCGGCAGTTTCCCGAGGACACGGTGCTGGACCAGCCGGCGATCATCGCCGCCGTGCAGCCGCGCTCGCAAGCGGCGCGCGCCGGGCTGGCGGCGGGCGACCGCATCATCGCCGCCGATGGCGTGCAGAACCCCACCTGGCAACAGGTGGGGGTGCAGGCGGCGCTGGCGCAAGGCCACCGGCTGCCGCTAACGGTCCAGGCGCCCGGCGGCACGCGGCAAGTGACGCTGGTGCCATCCAGTGAAGCGCAAGGGGCGGGTTTCGGGCTGGGATTGCTGCCGGCGCAGCCGGTCTACGTGGATCAGGTCATGCCGCATTCGCCGGCCCAGGCGGCCGGCCTGCGTGCCGGCGATCGCATTACCGCCGTGAATGGCCATCGCGTGCTTTCCCCCGAGCAGCTGACAACGGCGTTGCAGCATGGCGACGGCGCGCCCGCCAAGCTGACCGTACTGCGTGGCGGGTCGGCGCAACAGATCACGGTGCATCCGCGCTGGGAAAGCGCCGCGGGCATGCCCAAGCGCTGGATGGTGGGCGTGGCGCTGCGCCTGGTCAAGTACGTTCATTTGCCCTTCACCGCGGCGTTGCGGCAATCGCTGCATGAGAACGCCAAATATTCCACGCTGATCTTGGATCTGGTCGGCCGCCTGGTCACGCGCCATTCCTCGCTGACCGCGCTGCAAGGGCCGGTGTCCATCGCCGCCATGGCCGGGCAGATGGCGCGGCAACCCACCGTGATTCCGCTGATCGGCTTCATCTCCATCATCAGCCTCAACCTCGGCATCTTGAACTTGCTGCCGATTCCGGTGCTGGATGGCGGCGCGATTCTGTTCTTATTGTTGGAAAGCCTGCTGCGCCACGACGTCAGCCTGCGCATCAAGGAACGGGTCTATCAGGCGGGCTTTGCCTTCTTGGTGCTGCTGATGACTTTCGTCATCTACAACGACATCGTGCGCGTGGTGGTGCACGGCGGCAAGGGGTAGGCCGGCCCGCCGCAGTTAGGCCTAGGTCGCGGCACCGCGGCCGGCTTGGCCCGGCCAGGGTTCGACGGCGCGCTCAATTCGCCCCGCGGCGGCTCGAGTGGTGCGCAGCGCACTGCGGGGCGGGCGCGCCGCGGAGTTGCTCCCGCGCCGGCTGGGCCGGGCGCGCATGGCCCTCGGCCCAGCCGGCGCACAAGCGGGGCGCCGCGCCGCGGGCGCGGCTGGGCCCGCGTCCAGCGATGACAACGGCGGCGCTATTGCTTCGCGGCGGCGAAGCGCTTGCCGATCTCCTCCCAATTCAGCGTGTTCCACCAGGCGGAGAGATACTCGCCGCGGCGGTTCTGGTACTTGAGATAGTAGGCGTGCTCCCAGACATCGTTGCCCATCACGGGGTACAAGCCCTCTAGGTAGGGGCTGTCCTGATTCGCGGTGCTCAGGACCTCCAGATCGCCGCTTTTGTTCACCACCAGCCATGCCCAGCCGGAGCCGAAGCGCTTCAGGCCGGCGTCGTTGAAGGCGGTCTGGAAGGCCTCAAAGCCGCCGAACGTCTTATCAATGGCCTGCGCCAGCGCGCCGCTCGGCTTGCCGCCGCCCTGCGGCTTCATGATCGTCCAAAACATGCTGTGATTGGCGTGGCCGCCGCCGTTGTTGCGCACCGCGGTACGGATCTTCTCCGGCACCTCGGCAATGCGGCGCAGCAGGTCTTCGATCTTCAGATTGGCCAGCTGCGGCGCGTCGGCCAACGCATTATTGACATTGGTCACATAAGCGCCATGGTGCTTGTCGTGGTGCACGCGCATGGTGGCCTCGTCAATATGCGGCTCGAGGGCGTTGTAGGCGTACGGCAATGCGGGAACTTCGTAAGGCATCGAATCAGGCTCCTTTCTTGGATCACTACCATTGTGACACCGCGCCGCCATCGCGGCGCGGCGGCGCCCGATGCGGCGGCCCAAAAGGATGTTTCCGCGGCGCTATTCGCCTTCGTAGTTGGGACCGCCGCCGCCTTCGGGCGGCACCCAGGTGATGATCTCGTAGGGGTCCATGATGTCGCAGGTCTTGCAATGGACGCAGTTCGAGGGGTTGAGGTGGATCTGCTTGCTGCCGTCCTCCGCGGTCACCATTTCGTAGACCGCCGCCGGACAGAAATGCTGGCAGGGATTGCCGTATTCCCAGGTGCAGCGGCTGTTGCAGATGTCGGTGTCTTGGATCAGCAAATGCGCCGGCTGGTCTTCTTCATGCCGCGTGCCGGAATGATAGACATCTTCCATCTTGCCGAACGTGAGCTTGCCATCCGGAACGAACGGGGGCGGTGGCGGCGTACCGAGTTGTTGCAATTTGCGCATGCGCCGGTGCCCGGCGATGGCTGGGTAGCGGGCGTGCAGGCCGCGCCCTGCGGTGGCCATCTGCGCCGCGCCGTGCAGCAGGCCGCGCGCCAGGCCGTGCTCGAAGCCTTGATGGAAATTGCGCACCGCCCACAGCTCTTTGCCGATCCAGCTGGCCTGCACTTGCCGCGGAAAGGCCAGCACCGCGGCATCGCCGCCGCCGATCCAGCTGGCGAACAGCGCTTCCGCCGCCAGCATCCCGGACTTGATCGCCAAATGAATGCCCTTCAGCCGCTGGCTATTCAAATAGCCCGCCGAATCACCGATCAGCATCCAGCCCGGTCCAGCGGCGGGGGGAAGGGCGAAGTGGCCGCCCATGGGCACGGTTTTTGCCCCATACCGCACCATCTCCCCGCCCTCTAAAAATGTCCGGATCCACGGGTGGGTCTTATATCGCTGGAACAGCACGAACGGATCGGTCGCAGGATCGCGGTACTCCAGCCCGGTGACCAAGCCGATGGAAATCCGCCGGTCGCTCAGGCCGTAGACCCAGCCCCCACCGTACATGTCGGCGGGCAGCGGCCAGCCCATGGTGTGCGCCACTTCGCCGGGGCGGATGCGGCCCGCGGGAACGTCCCAAATCTCCTTCACGCCCAGGGAATACACCTGCGGGTTGGCGCCGCTCAGTTGGCCGCGGTCCAGCAGCTGCTTGCTGAGCGAACCCCGCGGCCCTTCGGCCAAGATGACATTCGGCGTCTGGAGGTCATATCCCGGCTCGAAATTGCCCTTCGGCTGCCCGCTCCTGTCTTTGCCTTTGTCGTCGGTCCGCACGCCGACGACGCGATCGCCGGAAAACAGCAGCTTCGCGCCGGCGGTCGCGGGAAAAATGGTGATGCCCGCCTGCTCGACTTTTTCCCCCAGCCATTTGCCTAGCTGGTTGAGGGAGATCACGTAATTGCCGTGGTTGCGCAGCGGCGGCGGGGTGATGGGAAAACGCCAGGAGCGGTCGGCGGTCAGGAAAAACGCGGCGTCGGTGGTGACCGGACTCGCCAGCGGGGCGCCGGCGGCAAAATCGGGCAACAGCTCCGCCAAGCCGCGCGGGTCCATGACCGCGCCGCTCAGCAGGTGCGCCCCCACCTCCCGTCCCTTTTCCAGCAGCAAAATCTCATCCTTGGCGGGCAGCCCGGCTTGCCCGGCATGCTGGTCCAGCAACTGCGCCAGGCGCAGGGCGCAGGCCAGCCCCGCCGGCCCGGCGCCGACGATGACGGCGGCGGCGGGCATTACGGGATGTTCGGCGCTAGCCATGACAGGAATGGAAGGAGACCCTGGCGTGCCGTGGCCGCAGGCGCCCGCCGGGCGGCGCGCCGCGGCCGGGCGCGACGGCAACTAGCCCTGGCGCAGTTTTTCGATCTCCGCCGTCAGCGCGGGGACAATTTCAAACAGATCGCCGACCGCGCCCACGTCGGCGACCTCGAAGATCGGCGCTTCCGGATCCTTGTTGATCGCCACCACCGCGCGCGAGCCCTTCATGCCCACCAAATGCTGAATCGCCCCCGAGACGCCGACGGCGACATACAGCTTCGGCGCCACGGTCTGCCCCGAGGAGCCCACTTGGCGGTCCATCGGCAGCCAACCGCTGTCGCAGATCGGCCGCGACGCCGCGATTTCTCCGCCCAACGCCGCCGCCAGCTTTTGCGCCAGCTCCAAATTCTTGGCTTCCTTGATGCCGCGGCCCACCGCCACGATCACGGCGGCCTGGGTCAAATCCACGGCGTGTTTGGCTTCCTGGAACGGTGCTTCGGTCTTGCCCGGTCCGGCGGCCGGCGTCACCCCCTCGTCGCTGACCGCCACCGGCGCGGCGGCGCGTGCGGCTTGGTCGCCGCGAAACACGCCGATCTGCACGGAAAGGAAATACGGCGGTTCGCCCAGGAACACCGTGTCGGCGGCCAGACGCCCCTCGAACATCGGCCGGCTGGCGATCGTCCGCCCATTCTCCACGCGCACGGCGGTGACGTCGCTGATGAACGCCCGGCCCATCCGCGTGGCCAGCCGCGGGGCGAAATCGCGCGTGCGGTAGCTGTGCGCGAACAGCACATAGCGCGGCTGCCGGCGGCTGAGCACCTGCACCAGGGCTTGCGTGTACGCTTCCGGCGAATACGCCGCCAGCGCCTCATGCCGCGCGCGCAGCACGCCCGCCGATTGGAATCCCGCCAGCGCGGCGCACAAGTCCTCCGCCGGCCCTTCCAGCGCCAGCAAACGCAATTCCGCTCCGGTGTCGGCGGCCAGCTTTTGCGCCGCCGTCACCACCTCGGCGGTGGACGGCGCCAGTTGCTGGTTGCGCGATTCGGCGACGACTAAGATTTCATCCGCCATTTAGATCACCCGCAAATCATTCTTTAGGCGCGCCGCCAACTGGCCCGCCACCTGCGCCGCCGCGCCGGTCAGCATTTCGGTCTTTTTGGTTTTCACCGGCACGTACAGCCGCTGGATCGCCTGCCGGTTCAGCGCTGGCGTAACGCCCAGATCCGCCGCTGTCACCTGCGCCAGCGGCTTGGATTTCGCCTGCTTGATACCCATCAATGTCGCATAGCGCAGTTTGTTGATCCCGCTTTGGATGGTCAGCACCGCCGGCGTCGGCAGCTCCTGGAATTGAAAAAATCCCCCCTCCAGCTCCCGTTTCACCCGCACGCCGCCCGCGATCGGTTCCACCTGCATGATGATCGTCGAGTGCGGAATGCCGAGCAGTTCGGCCAAGACCACGCCGGTCTGTCCGAAGCCAAAATCGGCGGACTGCAATCCGGTGAAGATCAGGTCGAAGCCCTGTCCGGCGATGGCGCGGGAGATGGCCTCCGCGGCGGCGTAGCTGTCCAGCGCCGCCAAATCGTCGCCCAGCACATGCACCGCCCGATCCGCGCCCTTGGCCAGCGCTTCGCGCAGCACCTGCGCGGCCCGCGCCGGCCCAACCGTCAGCGCCACCACCTCGCCGCCGTGCGCCTCCTTTTGCCGCAGCGCCTCCTCCAGCGCGTAGGCGTCGGGCTCGTTGGTCTCATAGCCGACGTCGTCGCGGATCCATTTGCCCGCATTCGCTCCGTCGCTGGCGACCTTGACGGGAGCGTCCTTGGCGGGAACTTGCTTTAGACAAACCAGAATCTTCAAGCGCCGTCCTCCAAAACGGTTCAGTATGGCACACCGGGTTGCGAGCCACCAGGCGGCGCGGAGCCGGCGGCTGGTGACCCGCCGGTCGTCACAATGCCCAAAACGCCACGCCGCCGGCGGCGACGCGGCGCGTCCACGCGGGCATCGCGGCGCAATGCCGGCTCCGGGGGGAGAATGAACCTATGGCGCGAACCTATCCCTTTTTGATCGGCGGCGAGCTGATGATGCCGGAACGCCCCCGGGAGGTGCGTTCGCCATTCAGCGGCGATGTGGCCGGCGAAGCCGGTGACGCCACCGGATTGGAAATGGAGCGCGCTCTGGATGCCGCCGCCGGTGCCCGCGAGGAGATGTCCGTCCTGCCGGCGCACCGCCGCCGTGACGCCCTGCTGGAACTGGAACGAGCGGTCACGCTGGTGCAAGATGAACTGGCGGAGCTGATGGCCCAAGAGGCAGGCAAGCCGCTGCGCGACGCCCGCGTCGAAGTCGCCCGCGCCCGCCTCACGCTGCACACCGCCGCCGCCGAAGCCGAGCGCATCGCCGGCGAGTGGCAGCCGCTGGACGTCGCTCCCGGCGCCGAAGGCAAATTCGCCATCGCCCGCCGCTTTCCCCGCGGTCTAATCGCCGGCATCACGCCGTTCAACTTTCCCCTCAACCTGGTCCTGCACAAGCTGGCCCCTGCCGTGGCCGCGGGCAACACCATCCTCATCAAAGCCTCGCCCCGCACCCCGCTGACCGCGCTGCGCCTGGGCGAGTTGGCGCAGGGCCTGGACCTGCCCGCCGGGGCGGTCAACATCGTCGCCGGCGGCGCCGATGCCGTCGCGCCGCTGCTTGCCGACGACCGCGTGGCGATGATCTCGTTCACCGGCAGCGCCGCGGTCGGCTGGCCCTTGCGCGCCCGCGCCGGCAGCAAGCACGTGGCGTTGGAGCTGGGTGGCAACGCCGCCAATATCGTCCACGCCGACGCCGATCTCGACTGGGCGGCCGAGCGCCTCGCCGCCGGCGGCTTCGGCTACGCCGGGCAAAGCTGCATTTCGGCCCAGCGCGTCTTCGCGCAGCAATCCGTCTACGCCGCTTTGCGCGACAAGCTGGTCGCGCGCGCCCAAGCGCTGCGCCTCGGCGATCCGCTCGACCCCGCCACCGACGTCGGTCCCATGATCACCGACCAAGCCGCGCATCGCGCCGAGCAGTGGATCCGCGAAGCCGTCGCCGGCGGCGCCCGCCTGCTCTGCGGCGGCCAGCGCGACGGCGGTTTGCTTACTCCCGCGGTGATCGAAAACGCCCGCCCGGAAATGCAGGTCTGCCGCGAGGAGGCCTTCGCGCCCCTGCTGGTCTTGCAGCCCTACGCCACGCCCGAGGAGGCCTTCGCCGCCGCCAATGCCAGCCGCTATGGCTTGCAAGCCGGCCTGTTCACCCGCGACTGGGATGTCATCTGGCGCGCGTTCCGCGCATTGCAGGTCGGCGGCTTGGTGCTCAATGACGTCTCCGCCTCCCGCGTCGAGCCCATGCCCTACGGCGGCGTCAAGCAATCTGGCCTGGGCCGCGAAGGCCTGCGCGCCGCCATCGAGGATATGACCGAACTCCGCGTCCTCCTCGCCCGCGAACCGATGCCATGAGCCTTGGGCTCCGGATCGCTGCGATCGTGTGCCGCCTAACTCGCCGCGGTAAGATTGACCCGCGCAACTGCCGGTAGTAACATTCCCGCCGAGTCAGGCCGCGCCTGTTCCGGCACGCAGCGGACTCGCAGCCAATTGGGCGACCTGCGCCGTCTGGTCGCGATGCTGGCGCGGTTCCAAGGGCGCAAGGCTGTCGTGCTGTTCACTGAGCGGCTCTATGAACGAAACGACCTCAAGTTTATCTTTCGGGCATTGATTCGGGAGGCCAACCGCGCCACGGTTTCCTTCTATCCGGTGGACGTCGCCGGCCTGAGCATCCGCCCTGACCTCGCCTCCCTGGCCACCGCCCTCCGCGGGCCCGTTTACGGGGTGGAGCGCGGCGCGCCAGTGGAACCAGACGTAGGGAATGCCGCAAACGAAAGCCAAACCGTGGCGATGGGCGAACTCGCCGCCTCCACCGGCGGCGCCGCAATCACCGACACCAACGATCCGGCTCATTTCATGAACGGCATTGCCGCGCAAACCGCCGAGCACTGTGAGCTGGCCTTCACGCCGCGCGGCTTCGCTCCCGGAAAAACGCCGGTTCGCCACCGCGTGGTCATTCGCATCCCAGGTCACCAGCACTGGCGCGTCTACGGCCGCAAGGTCTACTACGCCCGCTTCGCCGCCGCGCCGCGGCGTACCGTGCCGGCGCCCCGCCGCCGCTAGCCGCGGGTTATTCCGCGACGCCTTCCACGAAGGCCCGCAACCGGCGGCTGCGCGAGGGGTGGCGCAGTTTGCGCAGCGCCTTGGCTTCGATCTGGCGGATTCGCTCCCGCGTGACCGCGAACGACTGGCCGACTTCTTCCAGCGTGTGCTCGCTGCCGTCGTCCAGGCCGAAGCGCATCTTGATCACCTTCTCCTCCCGCGGCGTCAGCGTCTTCAGCACCTGCGAGGTCTGCTCCTTCAGGTTGATGTTGATGACCGCGTCGGAGGGAGAGATGACCGCCCGATCCTCGATGAAGTCGCCCAAATGCGAGTCTTCCTCTTCGCCAATCGGCGTCTCCAGCGAGATCGGCTCCTGGGCGATCTTCAGCACCTTCCGCACTTTCGCCACCGGGATGTCCATTCGCTTCCCGATCTCCTCGCTGGTGGGCTCGCGCCCCAGTTCCTGCACCAGTTGCCGCGAGGTCCGGATCAGCTTGTTGATCGTTTCGATCATATGCACCGGGATGCGGATGGTCCGCGCCTGGTCGGCGATGGCGCGCGTAATCGCTTGCCGGATCCACCAGGTGGCATAGGTCGAGAACTTGTAGCCGCGGCGGTATTCGAACTTGTCCACCGCCTTCATCAAGCCGATGTTGCCTTCCTGAATCAAATCCAGGAACTGCAACCCGCGGTTGGTGTACTTTTTGGCGATCGAGACCACCAGGCGCAGGTTGGCCTCGATCAGCTCCCGCTTGGCGCTCTCCGCCGCATGGTCGCCGGTCAGGATGACGGTCCGGGTGCGCTTGAGTTCGGCCGCCGTGGCGCCGCACTCCAGCTCATGCACCGCGATCTCGTCCTTGGCGTGGCGCAGATCCCGGCGCAGCTCCTTTTGCGCCTCCGCTCCGCGCGTGCCTTCCAGCTTGCGCTCCAGCCGCACCACGTGCGACTCCATCGGGCGGAGCGCTTCCACCGCATGGCCCAAGTGGTCAATCAGGTGCTTGCGATACGCGGGGGTGAAGCGCAAGCCGCGGATGAGGCGGGAAATGCGCACCTGCTCCCGCGCCACCTGATAGCGGCACTTGCGGTGCTTGCGCGGTTCCTTGGCGCGGGAAACATCGGCCAGCTTCTCGCGCAGTTGCAGCAGTTTCTTATAGTGACCGGCCAATTCCAGCAGCTGCTGTAGCAGTTCGCCGAGCTTGCGGCGGAAGACCTCTTCGGAAATCTCGTCTTCCTCGACGTCCACCACCACCACTTCCTTCACACCCTTCTGCCCGGTGCGCAGCGCCTCGCCGGCGCTGAGCAGCTCGCGGATAATCAGCGGCGAGCGCGACAGGGCTTTGAGCACGCGCACCTGCCCGCGCTCGATGCGCTTGGCGATCTCCACTTCGCCCTCGCGCGTCAGCAGCGGGACGGTGCCCATCTCCCGCAGGTACATGCGCACCGGATCGTTGGTCTTTTCCAGCGCGCCCGGGGTCAGGTCCAGGTCGTCGTCGTCGCGCTCATGCTCGTCCTCGCGCCGGCGGCGGTCGAAGCGCGTCGCGATCAGCTCCCCCAGATCTTCCCCGTCATCGCCGGCGGGCAGGTCGGTGTCTTCTTCTTCTTCCGAGAAGTACCCCTTCTCCTTGCCGACGCTGATCAGCTTGGTAATTTCATCGAATCGGTCATCAATTGGCAAGATGGCTCCTTAGGCGAACTACCCAACGGCGGAGAAAGGGGCGCGCGGCTGAGATCAGACTTTCAGCCGAAAATCAAGACATTATACGCCAAACCCGTATTTTGGTGATAGTTCTCGTGATCCCGGTCGTCGGGCCACACCCGTTTAGATGGCGTTCCCGGGCCGGAAGTTTCTGCCTTCGGGGCGTTTCCGCGGCAAAAAACCACCACCGTTTCCGTATTTTACGTTCCTCCCGCCGCCGTCGCCCGGGCCTCCGCCGGCGTGGCGTCGCTGAGCGCCCGATCCAAGGTTTGGAGTTCCCCCAAGATGCCCGTCACCCGCGCGGAATCCCGCGCCACCTCGGGCTGGTGCAGCAATTGCTGGAGCTCCCGCCGCCGCCGCCGCAGGCGGCGTTCCCGCAGTGCCTGGACCGCCCCATGCACCGCCGCCGCGGTCAGCGGCTCGCCGCTCCCCGCATCACGGGTAAAGCTGAGCTCGGCCAGCAATTGCCGCTCACTACCCGGCAGTGCGGCTGCCAGCGCCGCCAGGTCCGGGGGCAGCGCGGGTTGGGCGGCGATACATTCGACCAGCGGGTTTGCGGCCAACCCTGCCAGCAATTCCTCTTCGGCGAGGGACTTCAACAGCTGGTTGCGCTCCTCCCGTTCCTCCTCGCCCCACGCCAGCAGCGCCCGCAAAAGCAACCGTTCCGCCGGCAACAGGTCGCTCCATCCCGGGCCGCCGGCTGCCGTTGCGGTTCCGGGATTGGGCAGCGTGGCCCGGCGCTGCGCCGCGGCTTGGCGCAGCTGGCGCCGTTCCACCGCGCTTTCGAGCTGAAGCTGCTGCGCCAGTTCATCGGTCAATTCGGCGCGAATAATGGCATCCTGCACGCGGGCGACATAGGGCAGCAAGAAGTTGAGTGCCGCTACCCGGCCCTCTCCCCGCCGCAGGTCGAAGCGTCGCCGCGCCCGTTCCGCCAGGTACTGGAAATACCCCGGGCTGGTTTTGAGCGCCTCGGCATAGCCGCTCGCCCCGTGTTGCCGCAGGAACTGGTCGGGGTCCAGTCCCCCCGGCAGCGTAACTGCCCGGATCTTGCAGCCTTCCTCCAAGAGCAGACCGATGGATTTTTCCGCCGCGGCGGCCCCCGCCGAGTCGGGGTCAAAGTTGACCACCGCATTGCGCGCGTAGCGGCACAATCCGTGCACCTGGGCCCCAGTCAACGCCGTGCCGCAACTGGCCACCACGTTTTCGAACCCGGCCATGAACACGGAAAGGCAGTCTAGGTAGCCCTCGACCAAAATGAAATATCCCAAGCGGCGGATCGCTTCCCGGGCACGGTCCAGGTTGTAAAGGACCCTCCCCTTGGTATAAATCGGCGTCTCGGGAGAGTTTAGGTACTTGGGCGCGGGCCGGGCCGGATCCTCCGCCAGCAGGCGGCCGCCGAAGGCGATCACTTGTCCCCGCTCGTCCGCAATGGGAAACATGACGCGGTCGCGAAAGCGGTCGTACAACTCCTCCCATCCGATGTCGTCCCGAGTCTCGGTCGCCGCGCCGCCGGTTTGCCGCCGCGGTTGGCACAACCCGGCGCGCAGCGCCAGGGCGGGCGGCGTATCCCGCTGTTGCAACCAAAGCGACAACGCTCGCCCCGAGCCGGGCGCATAGCCGAGTTGAAACCGGTCGCAACCCGCTTTCGTTACGCCCCGGCCGGCCAAATACTCCCGCGCCGCCGCGCCCGCCGGCGCCGCCAGCTGGGCGGCGAAAAACTCCGCCGCGGCGGTATGCAGCTTGGCCAACGGCGCCCGCTCCGCCTGGCCGGGCCCGTCGCCCTGGCCGAAGCGCGGCGGCAAGGGAACGCCCAGCCGCTCCGCCAGCGCCGCCACCGCCTCCGGGAAGCTCAATTGGCGGCTGGCCATCAAGAACTGATAGACGTCGCCATGCGCCTGGCAGCCAAAGCAGTAGTAAAACTGCCGCGTGGCGTGGACGTGGAAGGACGGGGTCTTTTCCGCGTGAAACGGGCACAGCCCGAGCCAGCGTTCGCCTACCTGCCGCAAGGCGACCGTCTCCCCGACGATGGCGGCCAAATCGGCGCGTGCCTTCAGGTCAGCGGAAAAGTCGGACACCGGATATAGAGTATGCGCTGCCGGCCCCGCGACGCTAGCCGTGCGTAAGCGATGCCGCCTTGGCAGGGGACGCGGATGCACGGCGCGTGGATGCCGCACCGTCCCGCAAAATGGAAACGGGGTGCGAGGGCAATCCCCGCACCCCGGCCCCGTGCAATGGCTGACGCCTTAGGACTGCGGCGTCGCCGCTGAGCTGCTGGATTGGCCCAGCGCGTTGGTCAGAATGGTCAGGTCAACGCGGCGATTCTGCGCCCGCCCGGACCGCGTGCGGTTGCTGGCCACGAAGTCATTCTTGCCCAAACCGATCAGGAAGATGCGGTGTTGCGCGATGCCGTGCGATTCGATATAACGCACCACGGAATCGGCGCGCCACTGGCTGAGCTGATAATTGTATTGCGCCGGCCCGATGTTGTCCGTGTAACCGGTGACCTCCAAAATGGCGTGCGGGTCCTGCTCCAACTCACTAACCACGCCGTCCAGAGTGGATTTCGCCGCGGACGTCAAGCTCCAGCGATTGAACCCGAAATGCACCGCCGTGTCGGACACCTTGCTGTAGTTGTCCAAGTTGGCGACGGTGTGGTCCAACGCCTCGACGCGATTCGAGGTCTGTTGCAAGTGATCGCCCACGGTGCTCGCCTGCTGCTGCGCCGCCTGCGCGGTTTGCATGGCTTGGCTGCTGGAGGCATTCGCCTCTTTCAGGCCCTCGCGCGTGCTTGCGCGCAAGGATTTCACGTCATTGCTATTCTTCGCGGTCAGCCGGTCAAGGTTATTGACTTGGTTGGCCAGCGGTTCGGTCTGCTTGCGCACGTAGCTCTTCGTAGCGCAACCGGTCGTGGCCAGTAGGGCCAGCCCGGCAATCGGCGCAAATAGGAATCCACCTCGTTTCAGTCTCATCGTTGTTCTCCTTGCCACAACCACAACCGTCCCCGTTCCTCATGGATGCAGACGGCCCTGCTTTTAGCTTGCACGACTATGGCCACCAGCGACTACCCCACGTACGGGTGCCTAACGCAGGCTGAGAACGCCGTAAGCGTACGTGCTTTCAGTGTCATAGCGGCGGCGGCGTGGCGCCGATTTGGGCCTGGATTTTTTTTGCCGCCGCAGCGGATTGGTAGAATTTACATAGCGGTACACGCGATTTTGCACCGGTGAATGGGTTGATATTGTGGATTTAGTAAATAAGGCGCGTTCGCTGCCGCCGTCGCCGGGAGTCTACCAGTTCAAGGGCGCCGATGGCCGGGTGATCTACGTCGGCAAGGCCAAGAACCTGCGCGCCCGGGTCCGCAGCTACTTCCTTGCCGGCCGCGTCGAAGATGCCAAAACCGGGTCGTTGCTCCGCGAGGCGGTGGACTTGGACACCGTCGTGGTGGATACCGAGGCGGAAGCGCTGGCGCTGGAGAACAGCCTCATCAAGCAGCTGCAACCGCGGTTCAACGTCCTGCTGCGGGACGACAAAACCTATCCCTATATCCGCCTGACGCGGGAGCGTTGGCCGCGCGTATTCGTGACCCGGCGCCTGATCCAGGATGGGGCGGAATATTTTGGCCCGTATTTTCCCGCTTCCTTGGCGCACCGCATGGTGAAGTTCATCCACCGCTACTTTCTGGTGCCCTCCTGCCGCGTGGATCTGACCCGTTTCCATCCCCGCCCATGCTTGCAGTTCCACATTCACCGGTGTCTCGGACCCTGCGTCGAAGGCTTGACCACGGACGCCGCCTACGGGGAAGCGGTCCAGAACGTCCGTCTATTTTTAGCGGGCCGCCACGCCGATCTTCGCGCCCGTTTGGAGCTTCGGCGCGACGCCGCGGCGGCGGCGGAGCGCTTTGAAGAGGCGGCCGCCTGCCGCGACCTACTCACCGTCCTAAATGACTCCCAGGAGCGGCAAAAGGTGGATCAAGCCGAGGGCCAGGACGCGGATGTCATCGGCCTGCACCGCGAGGGCGAGCGCGCCGCCATCAATCTGTTCCACGTTCGCCACGGCCGGATCGTGGATCGGAGGGAGTTCTTTTGGGAGGACTTGCCGGCCGCCGAAGCAGCCGATGGGAGCGCCGCGGCGGCGGAGGACGGCGCCGATGGCAGTGACGCTGGGTTGATCGCCGCCTTCGTCAAGCAACTCTACCTGGAGCGGCCCTACATTCCCGCCCGTGTGCTGCTGCCCATGGACTTCGCCGATCGCGCGGCGCTGGCGGCGGCCCTGGCCGTCCAGCGCGGGGGCAAGGTGGAGTTGCTGACGCCGCAGCGCGGCGCGCAGCGCGCGCTGCTGGAGCTGGCGCAGCGCAACGCAGTTCACTCCTTCACCAATCGCTTTCGGCTGGGCGCGGCCGCCGCCGGCCGGCTGGCCGCGGATCTGCAAGCGGCATTCGGCCTACCCGCACCGGCCCGCCGGATCGAATGCTTCGACATCAGCCATTTCCAAGGCGCCGATACCGTTGCCTCGATGGTGGTGTGGGAAGACGGGCGGATGAAGAAGTCCGATTATCGGCATTACATCATCCGCGGCGTGGCCGGCGTGGACGATTTCCGCTCCATGGAGGAGGTCGTCCGCCGCCGTTACCGGCGGGCGGCGGCGGGAGAAGCGGGCGCGGCATGGCCCAGCCTGGTGCTGGTGGACGGCGGCGTGGGGCAGCTCCATGCCGCCCAGCGCGCGCTTCGGGAGTTGGGCGCCGGGGAACAGCCCGTGGCGGCCATCGCCAAGCGGGAAGAATGGCTCTATGTCGCGGGGCGCGAAGCCGAACCCTTGCGCTTGCCGGCGCATTCCCCGGTGCTGCGCGCCATGCAGACCATTCGGGATGAGGCGCATCGCTTCGCGGTGGAGTTCCATCGCCGCCGGCGGCACCAGCGCCTGCGCCGCACTCCGCTGCTGGCCGCCGCCGGCATCGGCCCCGCGACCGCGCGCCGGCTCCTCCGCCGCTTCGGCAGCGTCCAGGGGGTGCGCAACGCGACGCGGGAGGAATGGGCGGAAGTGCTCAATGCGCGCCAAATGGCCGCCCTGGCCACGGTGTTGGCCCCGCCGTCCGGCGCGGCGCCGCCGGAGTAGCCACGGGGCGGCGCCCGCCGCCGCGCGGCCGGAGCATGGCCCGCTCGTGCTCGGTCTATTGCCCCGGAGGTTGCGGACACCTTACGCGGCCCGCGGCCGGCGTGGTAGCATCGCGATTGAGAGGGCAGTCGAGGTTCTTATGGCGGATTCGAAGGGATTTTGGTTCATCGCCGGGCTCGGGTTGGGCGCGGCGTTTGGTTTGTTGTACGCTCCCCGTTCCGGCGAGGAGACGCGGGAATTGCTGGGCCGCAAGGCGGGTGAAAGCCGCGACGTGGTGACCCGCAAATCGGCGGAGTGGCGCCAGCAAGCCTCGGATTACATGGATCGCGGGCGGGATGTCGTATCCCGCCAGGTGGATCAATTTCAGGCCGCGGTGGATGCCGGGCGCCAGGCGTTCCGCGAATCAACGGCCGGAGACGCCGGCGCGCCACGCGAGTAACTTGGGGACCGGCGCATGAACCCCACCCTGTTGTTGGTCTTGACCGTCTTCATCGCCGTGACCGCGGCCGCGGTCGTGTTGCAGGCGGTCATTTTGGCGGGACTGGCGCGCGCGGTTTCCCGCCTGGCCCAACGCGGCGACAAGGTGCTGACGCAACTGGAAACCCGGCTGCCACCCATGCTGGCGGAGTCGGAAGCCTTGTTGCGGGACAGCCGCGCCAAGGTGGAGATCGCCGGCCAGCACATGGTCGAGATCAGCGGCATGTTGCGCGACCAAATGCAGCGCGCCGATGGCCTGCTGCTGGAGCTGACCGATCGCGCCCGGCTGCAAATCATCCGCGTGGACGAAACCCTTTCGGCCACGCTCGATCGCGTGGACGAAACCGCAACCCTGGTGCAGCGCTCCATCATCCGGCCGATCAAGGATACCGCCGCCGTCATCCGCGGCGTCCGCACCGGCTTGGACTTCTTTCTGCATCGCCGCGCGTCGCCGCCCGCCGTGCTTGAGCCGCAGGACGAGGAGATGTTCATCTAGTTCCTCTGGGCCGGTCTGGCGGACGGGAGCGAGCGGGCAGGGAAGCGGTGCCTAGCGCGTCGCCACGGTCGCGCCGCCAGGCGCCACCGAGGCGATCCAGCCGCCGCCCAGGACCAGGTCGTCTTGGTATAGGGCCACGGCTTGCCCGGGCGTGATCGCTCGCTGCGGCGCATCGAATTCCACCCGCAACTCCCCATTCGGCAGGGCTTCCACCCAGGCTGCCGCGGGCTGATGGCGGTGGCGAATCCGCGCCTGGACGCGCAGCGGCGCGGCCGGCGGCGCGCCGGCAATCCAGTGCGCGCCTTCCGCCCGCAGGCTCCGGGCGTAGAGCTGCTCTTCTTCGCCGACCGTGACCGTGGCCGTCGGCGCGTCCACGTTCAGCACGTACAGCGGCTGGCCGGTGGCCACTCCCAAGCCTTTCCGTTGCCCCACCGTGAAGTGGTGCACGCCGGCATGGCGTCCGAGCGTCTGCCCGCTGCGGTGGACGATCGCGCCGGGTCCGCCGAGGTCGAGCGCTTGCTCCTCGGCATAGGCGGCGAGAAACGCGCCGTAATCATTGCCCGGCACGAAACAGATTTCGTAGCTCTCCGGCTTGCTGGCGACGGCCAGCCCCGCGGCCGCGGCATGCCGCCGCACCTCGTCCTTGCTCATCTCCCCCAGGGGAAACTCCGCCGCGGCGAGCTGCTCCTGCGTCAGCCCCCAGAGGAAATAGCTTTGGTCTTTCTGCCGGTCGGCGGCGCGGCGGAGTTGGCGGCGAACAGGCCGCTCCGGATCCGG
Organism: Acidobacteriota bacterium; assembly: GCA_027314025.1. Lineage (GTDB taxonomy): Bacteria > Acidobacteriota > Terriglobia > Terriglobales > SCQP01 > JAKAUF01. The sequence continues at coordinate 90,737 of DAHVCP010000028.1, read as the reverse complement.
GGTGATGCGGGCGTAATGCCCGGTGGCGACGCGCGCGGCGCCGATTTGCCGCGCCGTGGTCACCAAGGCGTCGAACTTCACGCTGGTATTGCACAGGCTGCACGGAATCGGCGTTCGCCCCGCCCGGTATTGCTCCACGAAATTGCGCACCACGTCCCGCTCGAAGCGCTGCTCGTAGTTGACGACGTAATAGGGAATCGCCAGCCGCTCCGCTACCCGCCGCGCGTCATGCACGTCGTCCAGCGAACAGCAGCGGCCGTGGCTGGTTTCAGGCATGCCCGGCCGTCCCGCCAGCCGACGCTGATTCCACAGCTGCATGGTCAGGCCGACCATCGGCCGGCCCGCGGCGTGAAGCAACGCCGCCACGGTGGAGCTGTCCACCCCGCCGGACATGGCCACGGCGGTCAACTCTTCGGGCGGCACCGTGGCCGGGTTAGGCGAAGGGTTAAGCATAGTTGGCCGCCGGCGCGCTTGCGGCGTAGCTGGGGGAAAGGGCACGCAGCCGCGCCACGATGCGCGGCAGCGCCTCGGCGAGGCCCGCCATCTCCGCCGCGGTGGTGGTGACGCCCAAGCTAAAGCGCAGACAGCTGCGGGCGTCCGCCGCCGGCAGCCCCATGGCGGTGAGCACATGCGAGGGCTCGATGGCGCCGGAAGAGCAGGCGGCGCCAGTGGAGACGCAAAACCCCGCCAGGTCCAGCGCGATGACCAACGCTTCACCCTCCACATGGCGGAAGCAGATGTCGCTGGTGTTAGCGGTGCGGGGCGCGGCGCCGCCGGCGGCGAAGGTGTCGGGAATCTCCGCCAGCACCCGCCGCTCGAACGCGTCGCGCAGCGTTTGCAGCCGCGCCACTTCGCCCTCCAGGCCGGCGCGGGCGGCGCGCGCGGCGGCGGCAAAGCCGGCCATGGCGGCCACGTTTTCGGTTCCCGCCCGCCGGTCCCGCTCATGATGCCCGCCATACAGCATCGCGGCAAGGTGAACCCCGCGGCGCACATAGAGCGCCCCGGCGCCTTGCGGCCCGCCGATTTTGTGCGCGCTGACGCTCAGCAAATCGCAGCCCAGCGCACGCGCGTCCAGCGGCAGCTTGCCCGCCGCCTGCACCGCGTCCGTATGCAGCCGCACCCCCGCTTCCCGCGCCACCGCCGCGATCGCCTCCAGCGGCTGGAGGACGCCGGTTTCGTTGTTGGCCAGCATGATGGAGATCAAGAACGTATCCGGGCGCAGCGCCGACCGCACCGTTGCCGGATCCACCCGGCCCTGCCCGTCCACGGGTAGATAGCTGACCCGCCAGCCCCGCCGTTCCAATTCCTGGCAGGTATGCAGCACGGCGTGATGTTCGATTTGGCTGGTAATAATGTGCCCGCCGGGGTGTCCCGCCGCCAGGCCCTGGAGCGCCAGGTTGTCCGCTTCGGTGCCGCCGCTGGTGAAAACGACTTCCGCCGGCCGCGCGCCGAGCAGATCGGCGACATCCTCGCGGGCGCGCTCCAGCACCTGCTTGGCCCGCTGGCCCGCCTGATGAATCGAACTGGCATTGCCCTGGCCGCCCTGGTAGAACTCCGCCATCGCCGCCCATGCCTCGGGGCGCAGCGGCGTGGTCGCGTTGTGGTCCAGGTACACCATGGCCTTGCCTACTATGGTATCGCCGACCTTCGCCGGGGCGCCGCCGCCCGGAGCTGGGCACGCGCAGGGGCGTAAAGGGTTCGTAACCGCCGGAACCTAATCGGGAAACTGGCTGAGGAAACGCAGGTCGCCGGAATAAAACCGCTGGATATCATCCACGCCGTACGCCAGCATGGCAATCCGCTCCACTCCCATGCCGAAGGCGAACCCGGTCCAGCGCTCGGGATCGTAACCGACGGCGCGGAACAGCGCGGGATGCACCATGCCGCAGCCCAGCACCTCGATCCAGCCGCTTTGCTTGCAGGCGCGGCAGCCCGCGCCGTGACAGAACAGGCAGCCGACATCCATTTCCGCGCTGGGTTCGGTGAACGGGAAGTAGGATGGCCGAAAGCGCGTGCGCACGTTCCGTTCACCTGCTCCGCCGGCGCCGAACATCTCCTGGGCGAAATGGTCCAGCGCTCCCTTCAGGTCCCGCAAGGTGATGTGCTCATCCACCGCCAGGCCTTCCAATTGGTGAAACATGGGCGAATGGGTGGCGTCGGGAGCGTCGTTGCGGTAGACCTTGCCCGGCGCGATGACCCGCAGCGGCGGCGCGGTTTGCCGCATGGCGCGGATCTGCACCGGCGAGGTGTGGGTGCGCAGCAGCAGCTCCGGCGCTCCTGGGCCCGCGTCCATATAGAGCGTGTCTTGGCTGGCGCGCGCCGGATGGTGCGCGGGAATATTCAGCGCCTCGAAGTTGTAATAGGCGGTCTCGATCTCCGGTCCTTCGGCGACCGAGTAGCCGAGGCGAAGAAAAATGTCGGTCATGCGCCGCAGGATCGCCAGCACTGGATGCGCCGGGCCGAACGGCGCGCGCCGCGCGGGCAGGGAAATATCCACCCGCTCGTCCGCCATGCGGCGCGCCGCGCCGCGGCCAGTGAGTTCCTTCGCCGCCGCCGCCAACGCCGATTCCGCCGCTTGCGCCACGGTGTTGTAGGCTTGGCCCGCTTCGCGCTTGCGCGGCGGCGCCGCCGCGGCCAGCCAGTTTTGCTTGAGCCGCGCCAGCACCCCGCCCTTGCGGCCCAGCCAGGCGTCGCGAGCGGCGCGCAGCGCGGCTTCGTCTTCCGCTGCGTGCGCCGCCGCTTCCGCCCAAGCGCAGAGTTCCTGGGTCGCTGCTTGCAAGCCCGCCGCATCGGAGGGCAGGGGCGCGGCGGCGCGGGTTTGCGCCGCCGCGAGCGGGTCCAACGGTGGGAGCGGGGCCGAGCGGTCCACGGGGCGATCCACGGATGACCCTTCGGGTCGAAACTCGGGCCTAGGCCGCGGGCGTGGCGGCCAGCGCCGCCTTGGCTTGCTCCGCCAAGCGGGCGAAGCCCGCGGCGTCGGCGACCGCGATGTCGGCGAGGATTTTGCGATCCAGCTCCACGCCGGCGAGCTTCAAACCGTGCATGAATTGGCTGTAGCTGAGCCCGTCGGCCCGGCTAGCGGCGCCAATCCGCACGATCCACAGTTCCCGGAACTGCCGCTTGCGCTGCTTGCGCCCTTGATAGGCGAACTTCAGCGCCCGGTCGCTGGCTTCCTTGGCGGAGCGGTAGAGCTTGCTTTTGGTGAGGTAAAAGCCCTTGGTGCGGCTGAGGACCTTGTTGCGCAACTTGCGGCGGTGGGAGCCGCGCTTCACTCTCGGCATCGGTTTCTCCTCTTCGGTTTCCGCCGGCGCCGCACCGATCTCCCGCTATGGGGAGGCGGCGGCCAGCGGGTGAGCTCACCCTCGGCCGCGACGCGGTCGAGGGGCCCGGTGTCCCTACGTTGATTTGTAGGGAATCATGCGGCCAACGCGCCGTTGGTCGGCGGCGCTAATCAGCGTGTCGGCATCCAGCTTGCGTTTCCGCTTGCGGGATTTGGTGGTCAAAATATGGCGGGCAAACGCATGGCCGCGGACAATTTTGCCGCTTCCGGTCTTGCGGAAGCGCTTGGCCGCGCCGCGGTGGGATTTCAGCTTGGGCATGGTTATTTCTTCGGCGCTAAAATAGCGGTTAGCGCGTTTCCTTCCATTCGCGGCCGGTACTCGACGTTGGCCGCCGGCGTGACATCCCCCAATAGCCGGTCCATCAACTGCTGGCCGATGTCACGGTGGGTGATCTCCCGCCCACGGAACTGCACCACCGCTTTCACCTTGTCTCCATCGCCCAAGAACCGCAGCACGTTGTTCTTCTTGAACTCGTAATCGTGGTCATCGGTATTGGGCCGGAACTTGACTTCCTTGATGACGATGTTTCTTTGGTGCTTGCGAGCCTCGCGCGCCTTCTTCTCCATCTGATACTGGTACTTGCCGAAATCCATGATCCGGCAGACCGGCGGCTGGGCCGAGGGCGATACCTCCACCAAGTCCAACCCCTTTTGACGGGCGATGGCCAGAGCATCCTGCGGCGGCAAAATGCCGAGCTGCTGGCCGGTTTCGTCTATGACGCGAATTTCACGGGCGCGGATGCGCTCGTTGGTGCGAGTCCGGGGCTCGGGAATGCGACGCGAACGATCGTAGGGGATAGGCCTTTCCTCCCGCGGGAGGGAATCCCGCTGCGTCAGTATAACAGACGGGGAATTGATCGCGGGCATTGTCGGCCAAGCCGGCGACGCACTTGGGCGTACACTAAAACCACGAACAATTTGGCTGCCGATCGCTTCGGCGGCGCGTCTAAGCAAGGTTAGCCCTTTTGGCCCGGCTTGCGGCATTGCGGGGCGGGGATGGATCCAACGCAATGGGAGGAAAACGGCCTATGGCTCGTTTGGCGCATATGAATCGTCGCATCTTGATTTTGCTTTTGGTGACCGCGGGCGTGGTCGGCTCGCTGGCGTTCTACCGCATGCAGGCGCCGAACGACGGCGTCAATAAGGCGCTGCTGGACCCCTCCGGAGCGCATTCCAACCAAGCCCCGATGAGCGGGCCACAGGCGAATTTTCTCAACCAATACTCCCATGCGCTGGAAGCGCTGGCCAAAAAGGTTGAGCCGGCCGTGGTTGAGATTCACGTCACCTCGAAGGTCAGTTCGAGCTCCAATCCCATGCAGCAGTTCTTTGGGCAATTTTTCGGCCAGGAGCCGCAGCGTATGCCGCCGCAGGTGGAATATGGCGTCGGCAGCGGCGTGATCGTTTCTCCCAACGGGTACATCGTCACCAATAATCACGTCGTCAAGGGCGCCACCAACGTGCGCGTGCTGACCACCACCGGCAGATCCTATGCCGGCAAAGTGGTCGGCGCCGATCCGTTGACCGACTTGGCGGTGGTGAAGATCAACGCCAACGATTTGCCGAATCTGCCCTGGGGGGACTCCGGGCAATTGCAGCCCGGCCAGCTGGTGATGGCGGTGGGGAATCCGTTTGAATTCCAGTTCAGCGTCACCACCGGCATTGTCAGCGGGTTGGGCCGGCCCCGTTTGAGCAGCAATCTGCGCTCCCTGGGCGATTACATCCAGACCGACACACCGATCAATCCGGGCAATTCCGGCGGTCCGCTGGTGGACGTGCGCGGCCGCGTGGTGGGCATCAATACCGCCATCTACACCCCCAGCGGCGCCTTCGCCGGCATCGGCTTCGCCATTCCCAGCCAAATCGCCGAGAAGGTCTCCGAAGACCTGATCAAATTCGGCAAAGTCAGCCATGGCTACTTGGGCGTGATGATTGAGCCGATCAGCGCCTCGGAGATGAAATTTTTCAATCTCACCAGCGCGAACGGCGCCCTGGTGAGCGACGTGGAGGCGAATAGCGAAGCCGCCAAGATCGGGCTGAAGGTGGGCGACGTCATCGTCGCCGCCAATGGCCTGCCGATCAAGGGTCCGGGCCAACTGCAAGAGATGACCAGTCTGAGCGCTCCCGGGACGCACGTCACGCTGAAGGTGATGCGCGATGGCAAGCCGATGGTGTTCCACGCGGTATTGACCACGGCTCCGAAGCAAAACGAGCAAGTCGTGTCGAATCAGGCGACGGCGACGCAAGGCTTCCACCTGGGAGTTACCGTCGGCAATCTGACCCCGAATGTGCGGCAGCAGCTGCATCTGCCGGAGAACGTGCACGGCGCGGTGATCCATAGCGTCGAGCCGGGCAGCGCCGCGGCGAACAGCCAGGTGCTGGGTCCGGGCGTGGTGATCGAATCCATCAATCGCCATCCCGTGGACAGCGCCGACCAATTGAGCCAACTGCTCCGGGGCCTGCCGGCGGATCAGCCCATCCTGGTGCGGTTCTACGTGGACGGCAGCAGCGGATTCACCGTGGTGCACCCGCTGGAATCGGTTCACTAAAATACAGCCCAAGCGCGCCCTAGCGGGCGCGTTTGCAGGCGTGGCTCGGCGGGCGCGCAGGGATGCGCGCCCGTTTTTTTTGCCGCGAACCGGCGTGGCGGCGGTGGTTCCCATGGCGCCCGGCGCCCGGCGCGGACGACGGACCTAGTTCCTAACCGGCATGGCAAAACGGCTTTAGCGCGGTGCTGGTAGAGGCGCTACTCTGGACGCAGTGGAGGCGAACATGAGGCTGTTGCGCGGCTTGGGGTTCGTGGTTTTACTGACCGGTGTAGCGTTGACTAGCGGCTGGGCGGGGGTTGCGCCCAATGGCGCGGCGATACCCTCCGGAACTTTGATTCTGCCCGCTGGAACGCCGATCCGGATGCAATTGGAGACGTCCATTTCCAGCGCCGACGCCCGGCGCGGCGATCGTTTCGCCGGACTGGTGATGCGGGCGGTTTACGTCAACGGGCAGCGGGCGATTCCGCGCGGATCCGTTTTAGAGGGCGAAGTGCGCGAGGTGATGGATCATCGCGTCGCCACGGGCGCGTCGGCGCTGCTGTTGCGGCCGGACTTCTTGGCGCTGCCGGACGGCCGCCGCTTCCACATCAGCGCGCAAGTCACCGAAGCCCTGGCCGCCGGCAACGTGCATGTCGGCTCGGAGGGCATGATCGAGGCGGACCGCGGCATGGATGCGCATAACGTTTACTGGAGCGAAGCCGGCACGGCGGGCGGTTTGGCCACCGGCGCGATCGTAGCCGGAGCCCAAGGCGCGCTGATCGGCACCGGGGTGGGCGCCGCCGTGGCCGTGGGCTGGTGGCTGCTGAGCCATCGTCATGCCACGCTCAACCAAGGAGCCGAGTTGGATGTGACCTTACAGCGGCCGGTGGCGCTGGCGCCGAACGGTGCGCCGCAACCGGCGGCGCCGGGGCGTCCAAGGCTGCAACAGCGGCCCGTCTCGGCGCGGGTTCCGGCTGCCGCCACGGCGGGCACGCCGCGGCATCCGCAACGCTTGGTCAGCGGTCCCCAGCCGGTGCCGCTGCCGGCCTATCAACCACCGCCGATGCCGACGGTGCAAAACCTTCCGGCGCCGGTTCCCGCAACCGCCCATTAGCCGCCGCGCCGCCCGATGAGCCTTTACCGCGCCTATCGCCGGCTGGTGGCGATTCGCCTTCGGGAGCGCGTGTACCGGGTGCCCGAGAACAACTATCTTTTGCGGTGCTTTCAATATCTTTGCCCGCGCACCATTCCCTACGGCGCATTTTGCTGGAACGAACAATGCCAAAACTGCCGCGTGCAGTGGCGCCTGGGACCGGACGAAAAGACCCGCGTGGGCCTGAGTTGCAAGCTGGTGGTGCGCGAAGGCATGGAGATTACCGGCCTGGCGCCGGAGTTGGAGGGACTGATGTCGCGGGTGTGGTCAGCGTCCACCGGGGATATCGTTTATCATCCAGAGAAAGGACGCGAAGGGTCCGGCGATGACCAGGGATGAATTCGAACTGGTGGCGTTACGGCGCTTGCAGAAGCTGTATCCGCAGGCCCGCTTTCTCAAGGCGGGACAGCTGGAGATCGCCATTGTTCGTACTCCGTCCGGTCGCCGCACGCCACACCGCTTGCGGCTGGCCCGCGCCTGGGCGGCGTTCTGCCAGAATGGCGAGCGCTTCGATCTCGACGGCTATCTGACGCGCGTGATCGGCACCATTGAGCACCGCTTGCCGCCGGAATGGGAAGCGGCGCGGGGCATGGTGTTTCCGCGATTGATCGCGGAGGCGCATCTGCCGGAGAAGGATCCGCCGCTGTTTTATCCCGTGGCCGGGCCGCTGGGCTACGTTCTCGGTTGCGAGGAGTATGACGTCGCGCTGAAGACCGAGCACCTGGAGAACTGGAACATTCCGGAAGAATGCGTCCTCGCCGCCGCGATGGAGAACCTGGGCCGCTTATGGCAAGCCGCCACCATCGTCGCCTGGACCGTCCAGGATGAGGTGCGCGCCTTCCACGTGGAGGTGGCGCATGGGGAAAAAGCCGCCTTCCTGCTGCTGCCGGAGTTCTATCAACGCGGCTGCGAACTGCTCGATGCGACGGAATTGCTGGTCGCCGTGCCGAATCGCAAGTTCCTGGTGGCGTTCGGGGCTGAAGACGACGAGTTCCGCGAGGTGTTGCGCCCGATCGTGAAGAAGGAACGGGCCTCCGGATTGCCCCTGAGCTCGGCTTTAGTGGCTTTGGATGAGTCCGGCTTCGCGATTTCCCGCGTGGTAATGGAATAGACCGGCCCCACGGTCCTGGCCGGCCGGCCAGCCTCCGCCCATGGGTCTGCAGCGAACGGTTTGACGCTGGGCAAAAGTGCTAAATTGAGAGGCACGGAGGTGTGAATGGCTTCGACTTTCCGTTCTCGTTTGCGCCAGCGGCCGCGCCGCTTGGCCGGGTTGGGGGTGACCGCGGCGGTTCTGGCCGGCATGGTGGTGATGGCGGTCGCGCCTCGCAATGCCTATGCCAGTGAACCTGGGCAGCGCCTGAAAAGCGCGGCGCGGGTGTTCCACGCCATCATGAGCGCGCCGGACGGGGGCATTCCCCGTGGCTTGCTGCACCACGCTCGATGCGTCATCGTGGTGCCGGGCATGAAGCGCGCGGGCTTTATTTTCGGAGGCAACTTCGGGAAAGGCGTGGTCAGTTGCCGCAACGGCAACGGCTGGTCAGCGCCGTTGTTCCTGACCTTCGGCGGCGGCAGCTTTGGGTTGCAAATCGGCGCCCAGGACGCGGACATCGTCATGCTGATCATGGACCAGCGCGGCGAGCACTACCTGCTGAAAGATAAGTTCACCCTGGGCGGCGGCATTGACGCCACCGCCGGTCCGGTGGGCCGCAGCGCCAGCGCGGAAACCGACGCCCTGATGCACGCCGAGATTTTGACCTATTCCCGCAGCCGGGGCTTGTTCGGCGGTATTACCTTGAAGGGCGGCGTGGTCAAGCAAGATCACGGCGCCAACCGCCATTACTACGGGAGCGCCACGGCGCACGGCATTTTGTCCGGCGGCGTGGGTGCGCCGGAGCAAGCGCGGCCGTTGCTGAGCGAGCTGCACGACTACAGCACGGAGTAGCACGCGGCCTGGATGGGCGGCGGCCTGGGGGCTCCGGAGCAGGGCGACTGCAACCATGTTGTGGTCCGGCTCCGGGGCCACGTTGTTGGTTTTCTTAGCGGCCGCGACGGCTGGCCCATGGGCTAGCGCGCGAGGGGGGCGGCGAAGAAGGCCTCGACCTGCTCCAGGGCTTGCGCCTCGCTGCGGCTGTGGTAGATGGCCTGGCGCAGGTCGCCGCCGCGCTCGACCCCATGCGTGAACCAGGCGGCGAACTGTTTCATTTTGCCGAGCGTTCCGGGCAGGCTGTCCGCCAGCAACATGCGGAAGTAGCGCAGAATGAGCTCCGCCCGGTCGGCGTCGGAAGGCAGGGTGTAGCGCCCGGTTTGGCGATATTCCTCGATCTGGCGAAAGATCCAGGGGTTGGCCGCGGCCGCGCGGCCGATCATGACCCCGTCACAGCCGGTCGCCGCCACCATGGCCGCCGCATCCTCCGGGCGGCGCACGTCGCCGTTGCCGAAGACGGGGAGGCGGACCGCCTGCTTGGCCTCGGCGATCCATTGCCATTGCGCCTGCCCAGAATAGCCCTGGGCCCGGGTGCGGGCGTGGAGAGACAGCGCGTTCACGCCTTCCGCTTCCGCCATGCGCGCCAACTCGGCATGCACCAAATGGTGGTCGTCCCATCCGGCGCGGAACTTGACGGTAAACGGGATGCGCACGGCCGCCCGAATGGCCGCGAACATCCGCCCCAGCAGCGGCAAATCGCGCAATAGCCCGGAGCCGCCGTTGCACTTGACCACCTTTTTCGCCGGGCAGCCGAGGTTTAAATCCACGGCGTCGAAGCCCATTTGCTGCACCAGAGCCGCCGCCTCCGCCATGACCGCGGGATCGGAACCGAACAGCTGCGCGGCGATGGGCCGCTCACTTTCCGCAAAACTCAAATAGCGGCGGGCGACGCGCTCCGACCGGATCAATCCGTCGCTGGAGGTGAACTCGGTCATGATCAGGCCGCAGCCGCCGAGGCCGCGAAGAAACTGGCGGAAGACGGTGTCGGTGATACCCGACATTGGCGCCAGAATGGTCGCCGGCTGGACCGGAACGCTGCGGTCGCCATGGCAAATGGCCGCCGCGGCGGGCAGGACATCGGGCGTGGCGCGGCGCTCGGCCATCGGCATGTCCCAAAGCTTATTCACCCATCTAGTGTACCGGTCGGAGGCGGCTGTCCACGCCGGCTGCCCGCGGCGCTGCCCGCGGCGCTGCCCACGGCGGATGCCCACGGCGGATGCCCTTGGCCGTAGGCAGCGGAAGCCCGATTGCGCCGTGTCAGTGCTTGATGACCACCGGGGCCAGATGGTGGGGCCCGGGCTTGGCCAGCCGCGGGGGTGAAGCGTGCTGTTGCCTCGGCGTTTGCGCCGGGCGCGACGGCGGCTGCGCCGCCGGCGCGGTGGCCAGGGCGCCGCTGATCTCCTGCTCCACCTGGTCCAACTGCTTGCCCGCCGCCGCCAAATGGCCTTGCGCGGTGAGCGTCCGGTATTGCTCCATATGGTGCTGAATGCGCTGGAGGACGGCGCTGGACACACCGGAGACGGGAGGCGCCGGTGACGACGCCGTGGTGGTCGCTGCCGCGGCCCCCGCGGTGAACGAGGTTGCGGAGGCATTGCCGCCGGAGGGCGGCTGGGCCAACTCCGCTTCGGCTTCCGCCAAGTTGTCGGCATAGACGATGCGGTCGCCGACGGCGAAAATCAGCTTTTTGAGCTGCGGGAGGTGCGCCTGCGTGGCCTCCAGGTAGATGGGCTCGACGTACAAGAACGTTCCACCGACGGGCAGCACCAGGGTATTGCCGCGGATGACGCGGCTGCCTTGCTGGTTCCAGAGGCTAAGATCGCGGCTGATGCGGCGATTTTGGTCCACTTGGCTTTCAATTTGCAGCGGGCCGTAGGTGAGCTGATCCTTGGGCAGACGGTAGGCGATCAGTTCGCCATAGTGGTTCGGGCTGCAACGGGCAGCCAGCCAAGCCGTCAGATTATCGCGGTGGTTGGGCGTGAACGGCAGCATCAGGACGAACTCGGCCTGGGATTCGCCGGGCAATTGCAGCATGACGTAGTAGGGATCAGTGGTGCGCGTTTCCTCTTGTCCGACCACTTGCTTGGCGATATCCCATTTGTCTTCCTTGTTGTAGAAGACCTCGGGATCCGTCATGTGATAAATGCGGTAGATCTGGGCCTGGATCTCGAACAGCGTTTCCGGATAGCGGATGTGCGCCAGCAACGTTTTCGGCATCGCCGAGCGCGGCAGGAAGAGGTGGGGGAAGACGCGGCGGTAGGCGGCGATGATCGGGTCCTGGGCGTCAAAAATGTAGAAATGCACCCGCCCGGTGTAGGCGTTGACCGTGACCTTGACGCTGTTGCGGATGTAGTTGATTTCGCGGCTACCGAGGTCCACCGGCTCGGAATAGGGATGCAGATCGCTGTAGGTGTAGGCGTCGAGGATCCAGGTCAGCCCGCCATGGCCGTTCACGACGAGGTAAGGATCGGGATCGAGCATCAGGAAAGGGGCGAGCCGGTGCACGCGGCGGGTGATCTGGCGGTCGAACAAGAGCTTGGAGCCGGGGCGGAAATAGTGGGTGAGGAGGATGTTGTAGTCGTTGCGGGCGATCGCCGCCACCCAGCGCATGCCCATGCCGCCGATGGGGATGCCGGTTGCGGCGTTGAAGCTGTTGTAGGCGTTGTCCTCGCCTTTGGGATAGTCAAACTCCGGCTGCTTGGTGTTCACGAAGACGGCGTGGTTGTTTTGCTCCCCGAAATAAATCTGCGGCCGTTTGAGCTGGAAGTAGGGCAGGGAGCTGACCGTCGGTGCGTCCTTCAGGAAATACCGCGGCTGGCCATTGGCGTGCGCGGCATTGACCAAGGCCGCGACCGCGCCATATCCGTGGGTGTATTCCAAGCGCAGGTTGACCCAGGTTTGGGCTTGGTCCGGCAGGAGATTGGTATCCAGGGAACGCGCGGAGATCATCACCTCCCGCTTGCGGCCGTGGATCAGGTAGCGGTCGAAATCCACGTCGGGAAAGGTGTAGTAGGGCCGGAGCGTCTGCAACTGCGTGATGTTGTCGTGGAAGGGCCGCCAATCCCAGAGGCGGATGTTGTCCGCCGTGCCGGGATACTGGCTCAGGTCCAGCGCATCGGCCTTGATGGGGCGATATTCCTTTTGCTGGATGGTCTGGGCGATGTTGTAGGCCATGCGCGTGGCGTGGATATGATTCGCGATGTACGGTGTTTCCAGCGCGAGCTCATTGGGGCGGACGTAAAACTGCCGCACCGTTCCCTCGACCAGCGACGGCAGGATCATGAGCGCAATGAAGACCGCGGCCACGCCGGCGACAAGGCTCTTGGGATTCCAGAAGCGGCCAAACAGCCGCCATGGAGCGCCGGGAAAATCCGTGATGCGCGCGGCGGAACCCGGTCCGTGGCCGGTGACCCGGCCGGTGTCGGCGCCGGCGGCGGCCGGCCGCGCGCGGCTTACGGGGTGGGCCAACACGCAGGTCGCCGCCAGCGCCAGGGCCAGCACGATCTGCACCCAATACAGCGGCAGCGCCCAGTGCGCGTCCACATAGTCGGCGCCGTACAGGAAGCTGTGGCGGGAATACAGGATGGAGTAGCGCGCGAAGAACTGCGCGCCGGCGAACAGGGCGAGCAAGACCGCGCCGCCGACCCGCACCACGCCGGCTAGCGACACCGGGAGCGGGGCGCGGTTCACCACGGGCGGGTGCGGGGCATAGCCTTGGGACTGGGCCAGGATCCGTTCCCGCCAATCATTCATGCGATCGGCCGATGAACCGGCCGCCAGGGCCATGGCGTAGACCACGAGGGCGAGGACCAACAATGCCGCCAGCCAGCCGTAGAGCATTTCGTAAAAGGGCAGGCGGAAGAGATAAAACGTGAGGCCATGGCCGAAGATGGGATCACGGTAGCCAGGCTCGGGACGCGCGCCCAGGAACAAGGCCATCGTCCAGGGATTCAGCAGTTGGACGGAGATAAAGATGCCCAGGACCGCTGCGGCGGCATAGCCCGCCCAAGCAAAGAGGCGGGTGCGTGACAGCGGTGTAGCGGCACGCCCGCGCGCCACCCGGAATACCGCGGCGAGACAGGCGATGGCCACGATGGAGCCGCCCGCCTGGGGAATCCATTCAATGCGGATGTAGCGCCAATACGTGGGCAGCTGGCCAAGGTCGCGCCACCAGGCGAGGCTGAGGAGGAAGCGGGAGCCCTCGATCAAGATGAACAGGACGGCGACGGCGGCGCCGATGTCCCGCGCCAGGACGGTGGGATCTGGGTACCCGCGGCGGCGGCTCCACAGCGTGTGGGCGGCCACCAAGACGATGGCGGCAAGAACCAAAAAGTTGATCATCAGGGCTTGGGGCGCTAAGGATCGGCCCAAGGGATCAGGATACGCCTGCGCGCTGGATCGCGCAGCTACGGGCCGCTAGCGGGTTCAAGGGATCGCCGCCCACGATTGGCGATTGCGCCGATGTAGGCCAGCCCGCCACCGGACGGCGGCACGCGGCGAGTTGCGGATGTGTCGCAGTGGCTATGGGTCCGGCGGCGCGTTTGGGCGCGATCGCGCAACGGCTACGAACCTGCTGGTGCAGCGGGCCAATTCCAGGAGAACTATGTGAAATGGCCGATCGTTTATCTTCATGAAGTTGCGGACGAAACGTTACGTTTTCGCATCCCCTAACGGGCCGGGGCACGTGGCCGCAAAATTGGCGCGTCGAGACTATTCCCGGATGACCTGGGCGGGACGCTTATCGCTGCGCAACCCCAGGAAGGCGGGAGCGCGCATCTTGCCATCCGGCGTCCACTCCAGGAACTTGGCTTCCACCACCAGCGCGGGCGCGACGGGGTGAAAACGGCTGATTGGCAGGCCGGCGACGGCGGCATGGCGGCGCGGCAAGGCGCGCATGCGGGCGAGCAGGTCACGGCGCACGGCGGCGCTGAACCCCGTGCCCACATTTCCGATGTAGCGGTACCGGCGTGTGCCTGGCTGATAGACCGCCAACAGCAGGGAACCGAAGCAATCCCGCGACCCCTGGGGATCGGTATAGCCGATGATGACCGCCTCCTGGCGGCGTTCCAACTTGAATTTGAGCCAATCCCGGCTACGGCCCTGGGCGTAGGCGGAGTCCGCGCGTTTGGCCATCACGCCTTCCAAGTTTTGCTGCTGGGCGAGAGCGAGGAGTTCGACCCCGCTGCCGACCACGTGATCGGAATAGCGGATGGCGGCGCCGTTGGCGAGATGCTGCTGGAGCCAGGCCTTGCGGGCCTGGAGGGGCGTTTTGAGGAGGACGGCGCCGCGCGCGTAGAGCAGATCGAAGGCGTAAAAGACCACGGGATATTGCTCCCCGGCGCGGGCGATCTCGGCGTCGCCGGTGAGGTTGATGCGTTGCTGGAGGCGGGAAAAATTGGCGCGGCCTTGCGGGTCCAAGGCGACAATTTCGCCATCCAGGACCGCGTCCATCGGCGCGTTTCCGTCGCCCGCGGAACCTCCGCCTTCCCCGTCGCCGTGGAGGGCCTTCCCGAGGACTGCTAACTCGGGGTATTGGCGGCTGATGTCGCGGCCGGTGCGGGAGACCCATTGCACCCGGCCCTGGCGGCAATAGGCCAGGGCGCGGACGCCATCCCATTTGATCTCATACAGCCACTGGGGATCCGAGAAGGGATGGTGGCTCAGCGTGGCGAGCATGGGACGCAATTTTTGCGGCATGGGGCCGGGGACTGCCCCGGGCAGGGAGAGAGGCGAAGATGCCGCGGATCCCGCTGGCTGGGGGGCGCGGCGGGCCGCGGATCCGGTGTGGACAGCGGCGCGGATCGCCGACGGCGGTTGCGGGGATGGTGTCTTGGCGCGGCGGGCGTGCGCGGCGCGGGGCGCGGCCGCCGATCTCCGCCGGGAGGTGGCCGCGGGTTTCCGCCGGCGCGCGCCGCCGGGCGCGCGCACGGCCTTGGCGGCATTTGCCGCCGGCGCCGGCCGGTGGGCGCGGGTCGCTGCGGGCCGCGCCGCGGCTCGTGCGGGGGCCGGCCGCGTTTGCCTTCCGCGCGCCGCAGGCGCGTAGGGAATTTCGCCGCTTCTCCGCGCCGGGTTTGCCCGCTTGGCAACCGGCCCGGTCGTCGCGGATGGCGGATCCGCGGAGGTTAACTCCATGCCGCTGATGACCGAGCCTTTGTGCTGCTCGGCGCGGTCGCCGTAGCGTGCGAAATCGTCGTGCTTCTTAATCAGCAGCCAGGCGTTGTCTTTCGCGTTCCGACCGTGCATCTGGGCCAGGGCGAACTCGCCCCGCAGCCGCTGGCCGTGCAGGATGAATTTGATGCCGCCGCGCTCCCATTGGCGCAGCGGCGGTTGATGGCCGATGATCTCGTACTCGCCGATATCCCAGACGACAACCGTGCCGGCGCCATAGCTGCCGGCGGGGATTTCGCCCTCGAAGCGCAAATAGTCCAGGGGGTGGTCCTCGGTCTGCATCGCCAGGCGCTTGACCTCGGGGTCGAGGGTCGGCCCCTTGGGGATGGCCCAACTCTTCAGGACGCCGCCCATCTCCAGGCGAAGATCGTAGTGCAGGTGGGACGCGGCGTGCTGCTGGACGCAAAACCGGCGGCGGTCGGGGGTGCGGAGGGCGCGGAGGCGTGGCGCGGTGGGTTCCGGCCGCGGCTCGGGTTCGGGGGTGGCGGAAAACTGGCGTTTGCGGCGATACTCGGCCAGGCTCATGCGTGCTCCTTTAAGCCCCGATGACTTTCGGCGCCGGTGGTTTGCCCCGGCTACATGATCTCCGGGGCGGCCATACCCAGCAGTTCCAATGCGTGCGCGAGCTGGCGCTGGGTGACGGCGACGAGGGCGAGAAGGGCAGCGCGGCGGCCGGCGTCTTCCTCGGCCAGCACCGGGCGGCGGTGATAGAAGTTGTTGAAGGCTTGGGCGAGTTGGAAGGCGTACTTGGCCACATAGGCGGGCTCGCCCGCGGCGAGGGCCTGATGCACGGTTGCTTCCAGGCGGGCGGCCAGACTGAGGAGATCCCAGACGTCGGTGGCGGCGAGCAACTCGGCGCCGGCGGCGGGATCGGGCTGCACGCCGGCGGCCTCCGCCTTGCGCAAGATGCTGGCGGCGCGGACGGCGGCATATTGGACATACGGGCCGGTCTCGCCGTCAAAGCTGAGGGCGTCCTCGAAATCGAAGGCAATGAGGGCGTTGCGGGTGAACTTCAGCAGAAAATAGCGGGCGGCGCCGGTGGCGATGGGGCCGGCGAGGGCCAATTGGCCGGCGCCGTCGAGTTCGGGATGGCGATTGGCAACTTCGGCCCAAGCGCCGTGCAGGAGGCGGTCGAGGAGGTCGTCGGCTTTGACCCCGAGGCCCTTGCGGCCGGAGACCTCGACGTGGGATTTGCGCTCCTCCTCGGGACTGAGTTGGTAGCCGAGTTCACGGGCGCAGCGGGGAGTGAGGGCGACCATTTCATAGCTGAAATGGACGCTGCGGCCGGCCTCGTCCGCGTAGCCGAGGGCGCGCAGGCCGGCTTGCACGACTTCCTGCAAATAGCTTTGGCGGGTATCAATGACATTGAATACCCAGCGGGCGCGGCCGAACGGAGGATGGTTGGCGTCACCGTCCTCCGCGGTGGTGATCCAGGGGCCGGTCTGGCCGTCCACGGGCTGGCGGCGGCGATACTGGAAATCGCGGCCGAGGAGGCCGAATTTCCAGAGTTGATAGGCGATGTCCTTGCCCACGTAGGTGACGGTGCCGTTGGAGCGGACGATGACCTTGGCGGCGTCATCGGGCGCGGCGTATCCAGCGTCGCCGCCAGCGTCCGGCTCGGTGTTCGCCGCGCCCGCCGCGGCGGAGCCCTCGCCCTGGCGCCAATCCATGACCCAGCAGCCGGCGTTTTTGCCCGCGGTTTCCAGGCGAATGGCGCCGCGCGCCTTCATTTGCTCAAAGGCTTCGCGCCAAAAATGGAGCCGCAGGATCTCGCTTTCGCGGGGCAACACGTCGTAGGCGATATGCAGCCGGCGCATGGTGCGCAGATGGGCGGTGACGATGGCGCCGGCGACCAGAGCGGCGATCTCCGCGGTGGAATTGGTGCTTCGGCCTTCCTCCGCTTGCTCAATGGCGGCGAGCGCCGCGGCGCGCCATTGCACGCTCGCGGGGTTTTCCGCATACAGGCGGGAGACGCGGGCGTAGAGGTCCCAACAGAAATAATCGAAGGAGTAGGTCGCGCGGTGGCGTTCGGGAATGAGCGGGAGGAAATGGGGCGCGGGCGAGATGGCGCCCTCGTCGGCCAGGGTGCGGCGTTCGACTTCATACACGTGAATCTTCGTGGTGAGCGCGCCGGGCGTTTCGCCCGCTTCCAGGCGCTCCAGGCCGACCGCGACATCAGCGACCTGGACGCCGGTGTTGTCAATGTAGTTCTGCACTTCTACGGTTTCGCCGCGAAAGCGGAGCAGGCGGGCGAAGGTGTCGCCGAGGACGGCGTTGCGGAGATGGCCGATGTGGGCGGCTTTGTTGGGATTGATGTTGGTGTGCTCGACGATGGCTTTGCCGTCGAGCGCGGGGCGTAGCCCGGGATCGCGCTGGGCGGCGGCGGCCTGGGCAAAGAGCCATGCGCGGTCCGCGAAGGCGTTTAGATAGCCGCCGCCGGCGGCTTCGGCGCGCGCCAGGCCGGAGGGCAGGGCTAAGCCGGAGGCGATCTCCTGGGCCAAGGCGCGGGGCGGGCGGCGCAGGCGGCGGGCTAGATCGAAGCACAAAGGGAGGGCAAAATCGCCGAGTTCCGCCTTGGGGGGACGCTCCACGACCAAGGCGGCGGCCAGGGCTTCCGGGCCTTCCGGCGCAGCATCGGGCCAATGCGCCGCCACGAACGCTGCGACGGCGTGGCGGAGGGATTCTTCCAGGGCTAAATACACGGACTAAATTATAGGGTGTGGGGTTGGGGGGCCGCGGTTCGGAGGGGTGGGGAGGGTAGCCGCCAGGGATGTTGGCGCCACCGGTGGCGCGGAGATGGGCGGGCCGAACGCACGTGGTCGCGGGTTTGGGGGTGCGATTGGTCAGGCAGTTGGACCAGCGGTGCGTGCCGCGAGCAGGCCGGGGATCTCAGAAGGCTGGTGGACGATGGCGTAATCCCAGCTGCCGAAGGCGCCGTCCGCCGTTACGGCGTCCACCCAACGCCGGGCCGCGGCCCGCTTCACTTCTTCCAGCGGGTCATAGCCTTTTACCTCCAGGATCAGGTGCCGGGCGGGGATGGTGCGGAGGCGGACGAGGAAGTCGGGAACGTAATCGTGGACCTGGCCGTTGTGGAGGTAGGGGATGGCGAATCCCAGGCCGGCGTTCTTGGCGAAGGAGGCGACGTGCGGGCTGGTGTCGAGGTGGTAGGCGGCGGTCTGCTCCCAACGGCCGGTGTCCGCGACAACGTAGTTGAGGTGGGAACGGCGGACTTCGCGAACGTCGCGGCTGGTCCAGAAATCCGCCTCGGCGGTGGAACCGGGTCCGCGGCGGGTCTCCAGGAGCGGCACCTCAGGGGACTCGCCTTGGTCCGCGGCGGGGCGGATGTTTTCCGTTAGGGTCTCGATGAGCCAGCCCCAATACGGCGAAAGGGCGGCGTCCTTGGCGTCGGCGGGAGGGAGGGCGGTGACCTTTTCCCGCAGGTATCGGTCCGCGATGCGGGCGAGCTGGGGGAAGAGCACTTGGGGGGGAGCCGTGCAGCCGGGTTGGCGGCAGTAATGGGCGGTCAGACCGGTGGCCACTTCGAAGACG
Source organism: Acidobacteriota bacterium (assembly GCA_027314025.1). GTDB lineage: Bacteria > Acidobacteriota > Terriglobia > Terriglobales > SCQP01 > JAKAUF01. The sequence continues at coordinate 72,021 of DAHVCP010000028.1, read as the reverse complement.
ATCTGCTGAGTCCGCCGCTCGGCTCGCCAAGCCTGGAGGGTGACCTTGTCTGCCGCGCCGGGGCCAGAGAGGCTCAGCCGCCCCTCGGCGCTGACGGCCAGGCCCTTGCGTTCGTACTCCGGGGGAATCCTCTCGGGCGCGATCGTCATGGGCGGCAGCTTGTCCCAGTCCACGGCGATGCGGTTGCGGATGCGCTGCGTGTAGCCCTCCACGCGGGGGAACTGGATTGCTAGCGAGGACCGCTCCGGTAGGGGATGGATGTGGTGGCGCCGGGGCGGCGGCGCGGGCGGGGCGCCCGCCAGGGCTTTGACGGGGATGACCTCGAAGGGGACGCCGAGCACCTGGGCGACCTCCTCGGTGAGGTAGCCCTCCTCGGTAACCTCATAGCTGGCGCGGCGCAGCCCACGGCCCACGACCTGCTCGCAGAGGAGCTGGCTGGTAAATGGACGAATGCCGATGATGTGGGTGACGGTGTTGCAGTCCCAGCCCTCGGTCAACATGCCGACGCTGACGATGCAGCGGACGTCCCGGCCCGGTGGGTGGAGCGGGCGGCAGAGCTTGCCGGCTAGGTCTTCAAACCCTTCCGGGTAGATCGGGCGTCCCTGCTGGTCGGTGCGCCAATCCGATTTGCCGACCGTTTCCAGGGTGAAACGCATCCAGCGGACTTCGTCGGATTTGGAGCCGTCAGTGTCGGTCTCCTGGATCACTTTGGAGTCAACGCGGATGGTGTAGATGCGGCCGCCAAGGTTGGCGAGCTCCGGCCTGGCCAGAGGGGGGACGCCGGCAGGCGCGCGGTTTTCGGCGATCCACTGGAAGAGGGTGTCGGCGAGCTTGATGTTCTTGCAGACGAGGATGAATACCGGTGGCCGCGGGTCGGCGCCAGCCTCCCATTGCTTTCGCAGTGCCGCCCAGTCGGTGGCGAGCATCGCGACGGGGTGGTTGGCGTACTTCAATATCGCCTCGGGCTTCGGCCCCGCCCGCTTTCCGCCGCGCTCGCCCGGGGTCAATTTTTGTTGGGTGATCCATTGCCAGATGTGGAAGTAGGCGGCGCGCTCCTCGCCGGTGGTGTCGCGCACGGCGAGTTGGGGGATTTTGACCAGGCCCGACTCGATGGCGTCAATGAGTCCGAAGTCGCTGACGATCCAGGGAAAGGGCTTGTTTTCCTCCTGACCGGTGCGGCCGAGGAAGTAGGGCGTGGCGGAAAGGTCGAGGCAGAAATTGATACGGCGTTGGCGCTGGATTTTGTCCAGCCCTTCGACCCAAACCGTCGCCTCCTCGCGTTCCTCTTTCCACGCTTGCCGTTCTTCGGCGTCCATGGCTTCCCAGTTTTCCGGCTGTTCCTGGACCATGCGGTAGGCGTGGTGCGCCTCGTCGTTCATCACCAGGAGGTTCTGTTTCCCCGATAAGGCCTGGCCGAGGACGCGGTTCACCAGCGCGGTGTCGCTTTCCACCCGCCGGGTGGTGGCTACCCGGATTTTTGCTGGCCGTCCGTCTTCGCCGGGGAGTTCCTCGATGACCTCGATCAGGCCGGCGGCGCGCTGGCGCTCGTATTCCTGCGCGGTTAGGCGGCGGCCGCGGCCGCTCGCGGGACTCCCCGCGGCCGCGGTGATATGGATGGTCTGCTCGCCCCGGACTTCGACGCCGGCGCGGGAGACGCGGGCGCCGCCGCCGGGAATCCCTGGCGACTGAGGGGCCAGGGTGTGCCAATTGGTGACGACCAAGTGCCCCTGTGTAAGGCTAGGCATGAGCGACCCAGGGACCAGGTCGCGAGCGCGGTAAAGGCTGGCGGCGCCCAGGGCGGGGTCGAGCTCACGGAGGCGGTCGCGGATCGGCACGCTGGGGCAGAGGATTAGGACGCCGTCGCTGAAGCGGGCGTCCTGGCGGGACGCGTGCTTGTTGAGGATGCTCCAGGCGGCGACCATCGCCATGACGGTGGTCTTGCCCGCGCCGGTGGCCATCTTGCACGCGTAGCGGAGGAACGTTCCGGCGTCCTCGCGGGGCACGTTGACACCTTGGAGGAGGTCGCCGCGGGCTTCGGCGAGGAAGATGACGGTCAGGGCGGCTTCGAGCTGGGCGAAGAAGAGGCGCGTCTGCCGTCCCTCGCGCGTCCAGTGCTGGATTAGCTCCAAGGTGGTGCGGCTGGCCCCGGGGTAGCCGGCGTCCCTCCATGCCGACAGGCGCTGGCGGATCAGGGCCACCAGGACCATTTCGAATGCCCCAGGGTAGGCTGTTGCCGGGCGAAGGACGGCTGGGTTGGGGCTCCAGCTTTGGCGCTGGTCGCGAGGCGGGAATATGATAGGCGGCCGGCGGCCCGGACGCTGGAGGGGGCTTTCCCCCTCGCGGATGTACCAATGCCTGGACGGCTCGTCAAACGGCCGGTTCAGGATGGGCTGCTCGACCTCGTTGCCGCCTGGGGGGGACGTGAGTGCCATTTTTAACGCGGCGTGACGGGCAGGGCGTGAGTTTCCAGAGTCGCGAGGTCGAGGTGGCGGGAGGCGTGCTGGATGTCCATGCCGACCAGGCGTCCGGTTTCGTCCAGGTCGAGGACGACATCCTCGGCGACCTCCTGGGCGTCCGCGCTAGGGACGGCGCGGAGCTCAATGTAAAGCGAGTCGGTGTCGGCGTCATAATGCAGCTTCATTACGCGCTCCTAGTGGCCGTCGCCGGGCAGGCGGAAGCGGCGGTCGCGAAAGGCGTTGTGGACCGTTTCTCCGTCGGCCAGGGTGACGACGCGGAGGAATTTCGCCGGTTCCTCCGGCGTCCGGCCCCAGTATCGCACCCGGCTATCCGGTTGAACCTGCCGGGCCGGAGGCGCGGCGAGGATGCGGCGACAGAGCTCCAATGTGACGTAGGGGCGTTTGGGCAGGACGACGTCACGGAAATAGGCGGTCGTTCTCACGCAGGCAGGGGGCGAACGACCAAAAGTTCGTTGCCGCGGTCGTCAATCACTTTTACCGCGAGTTGGCGGTGTTCGCCCGCGGGAAATGGCGCGCTGGTGTCGCCCGCGAGGTGGTCCCAGACGGCGTCGTCGTAGTCGGCCTTCAGGGCCTTGGCCAATTTTTCCCATGCGCCAGTGCGGGGGAAGAACGCCTGGGTGACGTGGAAACAGAGACCGTTGTAATCCGCGTCCAGGAACCAGGCGGGGACATCCCTGCCGGGGCTGTGGCGCGCGGTCATGGTTACCGGATCGAAGACGTCCAGGCCCAGCAACTGCACCTGGAATTCGCCCGAAGCTGCACGGCTGATGGCGACTTCGGGGGAGCCGCAGACGCTGAAGATTTGGCTAGAGCGGAGATTTTTGAGCAGGTCGCCCATCAGGATGTCGGGCGTGGCTTGGACGTAGGTGGCGGAGATTCCGGCGATGTGGTCGGCCTTTTCGATAAGCTGGCGGGCGTTCGGTTCGATGGCGAAGCCGATGACGTAGAGATGGCTCAAGCCCTTGGCTCTCGCCTCCCGGGCGGCTTCGAAGACGGTGCTCTGGGCGACGGCGCCGTTTTCCGGGCCGAAGACGATGCCGACGGTCTTGGCCGAAATCGGCAGGAGGCTGCCGGATTTCTCCATTGCCTCCCGGGCCGCCTCTTCCACGGTGGCCCGCTGCCCGGCCGCCGTGGCGTCCACCTCGGCCTCGGCGGAGAGGGAGAGCGATTTGGCGGGGGGACGGACGTTGCGGAAGGTGATGGTCTGGTTGCCGGGCAGGCGGAGGGCGGGGGAGTGGCGCAGAATTTCGATCATCCGGGCGGCGAAGCCGGCCCCGACCCCCTGGTCCGCGGCTTGCGGGCCGGCAGCGGCGCCGTCGGCGGGCGCCGGTTGGTCGGGCTGGTCCCAATTGGTCGCGGTAGGTATCGTCGCTTCGAAACAAAATGGCCCAGTGACGCGGGTGATGCCGGGCAGCTTCTCTGGGCGATCCACCAGGACCTCCTCTTTGGGCGGTTCATTGTTGGCGATGGATTTCAGAGTGACGTGGGGGACGATGCCGCCGACTTCCTCGCCCTTGGTGTTTTGGCGGCGCTTGTAGACGAAGCCGCCGGCCGGCCCGCGGCCCTCATCCTTGAGTTCGTACCAGTCGAATGTCGCTGTGAGGAGGCGCTGGCGGGCCAAGGCCAGGGGAACGCGGCTGGTGTCGCAGGTGATCCAACGGCGGCCCCATTTTTCCGCCACGTAGGCGGTGGTGCCCGAGCCGCAGGTGGGGTCAAGGACCAGGTCGCCGGGGTCGGTGGTCATGAGCACGCAGCGCTGTACCACTGTCGGGGTCGTTTGCACCGCGTATAAGCGCTCGCCGAACTCGATTGTGTCGTTCCAGACGTTGGTGAGCGAGTCGTACCCAAAATCTGAGAGGTAGATCTTGTAATACAGCCGCTTACCAAGAACGAACAGCCGCCTGGCTGCCTTGAGGCGTCCGACGCCGTCCTGGGTGGTTCGCCAGCTCTTTCCGCGCTTGGCTGTGAACGTCGCGCCTTCAAATTTGATCGGGAATGTGCACGAGGGTGTGTAGCCCGAAGAGGCGAGGTCGGAACGTTTAAAAAGGGCCGCTGGGTTGGCCGCACCCGAGCCCGCGCGCTCCCGGGCGGCGAGGCGCCTTGCGCTGCCGTCCGGCGCCTCGACGAAGACGAACTCGGTTCCCCTCCCGAGGTTTTTTCGTTGAAACAGGTTCCTGTATTTTAGCGGCGCCCCGGTGCCGCCGTACCAGCAGAGATAGTCGGTCACCGACTCGATCTCCCCTGATTCGAGCGGCATCATTGACCTGAACGCGATCGCGGCGATGAAGCTCCGCTTCCCGAACACCTCGTCCATGAGTTCGCGGACGTGGTGGAGGTTTTCATCGGAGATTTGCACGAAGATGCTGCCGGTGGGGGAAAGAAGTTCGCGGGCAAGGAGAAGGCGGTCGCGGAGGTAGGTGAGATAGGAATGGATTCCGAGCTGCCAGGTGTCGCGGTAGGCCTGAACCATCTCCGGCTCCCGCGTCATGTCGGCGTCGTCGTTGTCCTTGACGTCCCGCTTGCGGACAAACGGCTGGAAATTGGAGCCGAACCTGACACCGTAGGGCGGGTCCATGTAGATCATCTGGACCTGGCCGCCGAGGTTTTCGTAATGGAGCAGGGAGTTCATGACGACCAGGGAATCGCCGAGGATCATGCGGTTCACCCACTGGTCGCGGTGCTCGTAGGCGCGGAGGACCTGGTCGGCGATGGAGTGGCGGGGATCGCCGAAAAGATCCAGGTCCATTTGCTTGTCGCGGCGGTGGCCCTGGAGCGTTTCCAGGATGGCCTTGGTGGAAAGGCGCTCATGGACGAACAGCGGCAGTGTCGGGACCTCGAATGAGAGGCGCTCGGCCTTGCCGGCCCAGTTCAAGAATGGGCGGCTTATCGCGCGGAGCTCCCGGGCGGCGGCGCGGGCGTCCTCGATGGTTTCCGCGGCGAGGACTTTTTCGATTAGGGCTTCGGCGCGGTCGCGGGCGGCGTTTTGGCCGTCCCATTCCAGGGCCGGGGAGAGGGAGTCGTCGTAGCGGTATTTGGCCGGCGGGCGCGATTTGCGGAACTCCGGTTGGGTGCCGACATCCGGGCGCATGGGACTGTCCGCCGTAGGATGTTGGTAGCTCTTTGCAGGTTCTCCGGAGGCGGCGGTGGTGCGGAGCTTGCGGCTGGCGCGGGCTCTTTTAGGGGCGGCCATTGCGGGGGAGTGTAACACGGCAGGGAGTTGTAAGAGGGTGTGCGAAAGGTGGCCAAGGCCGAGGGGGCGGGCCGGGAGCGGGTGTTGCGGGGCTGGGCGCGGAGGGTGGCTGCCTGGCGGGCAGGCGAGGACGCCCGCCCTACTTTCTTTGCGCTGGCGGCGGGCAGGCGAGGACGCCCACCCTACTTTCTTTGCGCGGGCGGCGGCGCGGGCTCAGGCCCACCGCGGCGGCGGGCATTTGTTACCATGGATTTTCCGCGCAGTCAGACTCTGGTCGGAGGTGTGAATGTCTATTCGTGTCGGCATCAATGGCTTTGGGCGCATCGGGCGCAACGTTTTCCGCGCCGCATTGGCGAATCCGGACGTGGAAATCGTGGCGGTGAATGACTTGACGACGCCGGCCATGCTGGCCCACTTATTGAAGTACGATTCGGTGCTCGGCAACCTCCCCAACACCGTCTCCGCCGCGGATGACGCCATCCTGGTGGATGGGCGAAAAATCCGGGTGTTCGCGGAAAAGGACCCGGCGGTGCTGGACTGGCCGGGGGTGAAGGCGCAGGTGGTGGTGGAATCCACCGGACGGTTCACGGATGCCAGCGACGCGAAAAAGCACCTGCGCGGCACGGTCAAAAAGGTCATCATCTCGGCGCCGGCGACGAATGAGGACTTCACCATCGTGCTCGGGGTCAATGACCGCGCCTACGATCCGGCGAAGCATCACGTCATCTCCAACGCCAGCTGCACCACGAACTGCCTGGCGCCGGTGGCGAAGGTGGTGAACGATCAATTCCGCATCTTGGCGGGCTCGATGACCACGGTGCACTCCTACACCAACGATCAGTGCACGCTGGATTTTCCGCACAAGGATTACCGGCGGGCGCGGGCGGCGGCGATCAACATGATTCCCACCAGCACGGGGGCGGCCAAGGCGCTGCACTTGGTGATTCCGGAGCTGAAGGGGAAGCTGGACGGGTTTTCGCTGCGGGTGCCGACGCCGGATGTTTCCGTGGTGGATTTGGTGGCGTTCGTGGAAAAGAAGACCAGCGTCGAGGAAGTGAACGGAGCGCTGGAGGCGGCGGCGGGCGGAGCGATGCAGGGGATTTTGGGATATGAAACCGCGCCGCTGGTGTCGCGGGACTACCTCGGCGACTCGCGGTCTTCCATCGTGGACGCGCCGATGACACGGGTGATCGCCGGCAACTGCGTGAAGGTCATTGCCTGGTACGACAACGAGTGGGGTTATTCCTGCCGGGTGCGGGATCTGGTGGCGTTTCTGGCAAAAAAGGGACTGTAGCAACCTTCACAGAGGCGGGGCGCGGCGGGCTGAGGCCCGTTCCACGCCAGCAGGCGATACGTTGCGGCGCGGCCCATCGCAGCCGAGAGGGCTGTCCCGCGTTAGGTCGCTGGCGGCAGCCCTGGGCTGGCAGGATGCCGCTGACGCCGGCTCTTCGCCGCCGTGCGATTATAGGGATTTCCCGGCCTATGAACGAGACGCGCGAAAAGGACTACCGCCCGGAGGAATTTGAATCGCGATGGGCGGAGTTGTGGGCCGGGCGGGAGTGGGGGGCGAAGCCGGCGGCGAAGGCGGCGCGGGGCCGGTATTACGTGCTGGAGATGCTGCCGTATCCCAGCGGCACGCTGCACATGGGGCATGTGCGGAACTACGCCATTGGGGATGCGCTGGCGCGGTACATGCGCATGCGGGGCTACGAGGTGATGCACCCGATGGGCTGGGACTCCTTCGGGCTGCCGGCGGAAAACGCCGCGATCCGCAACCGGACGCATCCGCGGGAATGGACGCTGGGCAACATCGCGCACATGAAGCGGCAGGACCAGCGCTTCGGTTTCAGCTACGACTGGAGCCGCGAGGTGACGACCTGTCTGCCGGAGTACTACCGCTGGAACCAATGGTTCTTTCTCCAGTTCTACCGGCGGGGATTGGCGTTCCGCAAAAAAGGCACGGTGAACTGGTGCCCGAAGTGCGCGACGGTGCTGGCGAACGAGCAGGTCGCGGGCGGGGTTTGCTGGCGGCACGAGGACACGGCGGTGGAGCGGCGGGAATTGGACCAGTGGTATTTCCGCATCACGCATTACGCCGAGGAGCTGTTGCAGGGGCTGGAGGAGCTGCCGGAGTGGCCGGAGCGGGTGCGCGCCATGCAGCGCAACTGGATCGGGCGGAGCGAAGGCGCGGAGGTGGATTTCGCGGCGCTGGACGGCAGGGGCGGGGAATTGGGCGAGGAGCTGCGCGTGTTCACCACGCGCATTGACACCATCTTCGGGGCGGCGGCGGTTTTGCTGGCGCCGGAACATCCGTTTTTGGCGCGGCATTTAGGCACGGCGGAGGCGGAACGGGCGCGGGCGCTGGTCACGGCGCGGGCGGCGGGCTTCGATCCCGAAGCGGCCGCGAACAAGGAAGGCTTCTTCACCGGGCTTTATGCCCACAACCCGTTCAACGGCGAACGGCTGCCGGTGTGGGCCGCGAATTTCGTGCTGACCGGCTACGGCACCGGGGCGGTGATGGCGGTGCCGGCGCACGACCAGCGGGATTTCGAGTTTTGCCGCAAGTACCGGATTCCATTCCGGCAGGTCATTGATCCCGTGGCGCCGGAGACGGCGCATGCGGCGCCGCGCGCCGAGGAGTTGGCGGAGGCGTTTAGCGGCGAGGGCTGGCTGATCGCGTCGGGCGGGTTCAGCGGTTTGGCGAATCGCGAGGCGATTGCCCGGATGACGGCGGAGGCGGAGCGGCGGGGCTTTGGGAACGCCAAGGTGACCTACCGGCTGCAAGACTGGGGAATCTCCCGGCAGCGGTACTGGGGAACGCCGATCCCGATCGTCTACTGCGAGCAATGCGGCGTGGTTCCGGTGCCGGAGGAGGACCTGCCGGTGCTGCTGCCGGAGGCGGTCGCGTTGACCGGGGAAGGGCAGTCGCCGCTGGCGAGCAGCGCGGAGTTCGTGAACACGACGTGCCCGGAATGCGGCGGGGCCGCGCGGCGGGAGACGGACACGATGGACACGTTCGTGGACTCCTCGTGGTACTTCTATCGCTATTTGGACGCGCATAACGATCAGGCGCCGTACGACCCGGCGGTGGCGACGCAATGGCTGCCGGTGGATCAATACATTGGCGGGATCGAGCACGCCATCCTGCATTTGATCTACATGCGGTTCTTCACGCGGGTGATGCGGGACTTGGGCCTGGTGGAGTTCGCCGAACCGGTGCGGCGGCTGTTCACGCAGGGGATGATCACGCGCGGCGGCGCGAAGATGTCCAAGTCCAAGGGCAACGTGGTGGACCCGGAGACGCTGATCGAGAAATACGGCGCCGACGCGACGCGGATGTACGTGCTGTTCGCGGCGCCGCCGGAAAAGGATTTCGACTGGAACGATCAAGGGGTGGAGGGGATCCACCGCTTCTTGGGGCGCGTGTACCGGCTGGCGACGCGGCGGGCGGAGTTGATGCGCGGCGGCGGCGCGGCGGGCGGCCCGCGCACGGCGCCGGGGGACGTGGCATTGCTGCGGCAGGCGCATCAAGTGCTGGCGCGGGTGACGGAGGATTTCGAGGGGCGGTGGCATTTCAATACGTCCATCGCCTTGTGCATGGAGCTGACCAACGCGCTGTACGGCTGCGAGCCGGGACTGGAAACGGGCGGGGTTTCGCCCGCGGCGTTCGCGGCGGCGCTGCGCATTTTGGTGCAAATGCTGGCGCCGTTTGCGCCGTTTTTGGCGCAGGAATTGTGGCGGGAATGGGGGCAGGCCGGCGAGATCGCCGCCGCGGCATGGCCGGAGGCGGACGCGGATTTGGCCCGCGCGGACGAAATTGAGATCGTCATCCAGCTGAACGGGAAGCCGCGCTCGCGCTTCACCGTCGCCGCGGCCGCCGGCGAGGAGGAATTGCGCCGGCGGGCGCTGGCGGACGAGAAGGTGACCGCGGCGCTTGGCGGGCGGCAGGCGAAGAAGGTGGTCGTCGTGCCCGGGCGGCTGGTGAACGTGGTGGTCTGAGCGCCGACCGCCGCCTTTTCCTCGGAGCGCCGCTGCCCAAGCCGCGAAAACATCATGGAACCGTCGCAGAGCCAACCCCGACCTCAGCGCCAGCCGGAAACTTCGGCCGCGCCGTCCGGCATCGTCATTCTGGATTTCGGCGGGCAGTACACGCAGCTGATCGCCCGGCGAGTGCGCGAGCAGGACGTGTTCAGCGAAATTCTGCCGTTCCGCGCTTCGTGGGCGGAGATCGCGGCGCGGCGGCCGGCGGGAATCATCCTTTCCGGCGGGCCAAGTTCGGTGTACGACGCCGATGCGCCGCGCTGCGCGCCGGAAGTCTTCGCCGGGCACGTGCCGGTGCTGGGGATTTGCTATGGGCTGCAACTGATGGTGCTGTCGCTGGGCGGAAAGGTGAAGAACGCGGATCACCGGGAATATGGCGCGGCGCGCGTGCGCCGACTGGAGCCCTCGCCGCTGCTAGATGCCATGGGCGACGAGGCGACGGTGTGGATGAGCCACGGAGATGAGGCGCTGGAGCTGCCGCCGGGGTTTCAGGTCATCGCCCGCTCCGGCCACGGCGGGGACGGCGCGATCGCCGCGATCGCCGCCCCGCACCGCAAGCTGTTTGCCGTGCAATTCCATCCCGAAGTGCGGCACACGCCCAACGGATCGGCGCTGTTGGGAAGCTTCCTGTTCGCCATCTGCGGGCTGCGGGCGGAGTGGACGCCGCGGGCGTTCGTGGAACGCCAGCTGGCGCAGATTCGGGAAACAGTGGGGGAGAACGGGCATGCGATTTGCGCGCTGAGCGGCGGGGTGGATTCGACGGTTGCGGCGACCTTGGTCCATCGGGCGATCGGCGACCGGCTGACCTGTGTATTCGTGAACAACGGGGTGCTGCGGCGCAACGAGTTCAGCCAGGTGCAGACGCGGCTGCGGGAGGCGCTGGGGCTGAAGCTGGTGGCGGTGGACGCCTCGCAACAGTTTCTGGCGGCATTGGCCGGGGTGACCGACCCGGAGCAGAAGCGGAAGATCATCGGGCGCCTGTTCATCGAGGTGTTCGAGGCGGAAGCGGACCGGCTGGCGGCAGGCGGGGCCAAGGCGGATTATTTGGTGCAGGGGACGCTCTACCCGGATGTGATCGAATCGGTTTCGGTCCACGGGCCATCGGCAACGATCAAGAGCCATCACAATGTCGGCGGGCTGCCGGCGGCGATGCGGCTGAGGCTGATCGAGCCGCTGCGCGATTTGTTCAAGGACGAGGTGCGGCGGGTGGGGGCGGATTTGGGCGTGCCCGCGGAGCTGATTCAACGGCAGCCGTTTCCCGGGCCGGGGCTGGCTGTGCGGATTCTGGGCGAGGTCACGGCGGAACGGGTGGCGCTGTTGCAAGCCGCCGACGCCATTGCGTTGGAGGAAATCCGGCGGGCAGGGCTGTATGAGCAGCTGTGGCAGTCGTTCATGGTGCTGCTGCCGGTGCGGACGGTGGGGGTGATGGGGGACCAGCGCACGTATGGGCATGCCTGCGTGCTGCGCGCGGTGCAATCGGAAGACGGCATGACGGCGGATTGGGCGCGGCTGCCGGCGGCGGTGCTGGCGGCGATTTCGACGCGGATCGTGAATGAGGTGCCGGGGCTGAACCGGGTGGTGTACGACATCACATCCAAGCCGCCGGGCACGATCGAGTGGGAATAGCGGGGCCGTGGTTGTGACGGGCCATGGCCCGGCGGATGGGGCCGGGCCAGAGCAGCGGCTTGGGGGTTAAATCCGATTACTGCGTGCCGGGGCCGTGGGCTCCGGGACCGTCCGATTTGCAAGGGGGCGGCGGCTCATTGCGCACCAGCCAATAGAGGCCGAGTTCGCGCACCGCATCGCTGAACTTTTCAAAATCCACCGGTTTGCGAACGAAGCTATTGGCGCCAAGGTGGTAGCCCTGGAGGCGGTCTTTCTCCTCGTTGGAAGTGGTGAGGATGACCACCGGAAGCAGGCGGGTGCGGGGATCGGCGCGGAGGCGCTGCAACACCTCGAGTCCGCTCAGTTTGGGCAGCTTGAGGTCCAGGAGCACGACCTGCGGGCACACACTGGCGTCGCGACCGGCGTAGCTGCCTTCCCCGAAGAGATAATCCAGCGCCTCCACGCCGTCGGTGGCCAGGACCAGGTCTTCGCCCAATTGGTGGCGTTTGAGCGCACGCACGGTGAGGTCGCGGTCGTCGGGATTGTCCTCCACCAGCAAAATGGTCTTTTTGGCCATCAATCCAGTTGGATGCTTTGCCGTGGCTGGACCGTGGCCTGAGCTGAAATCGTTAGGCGTCCTGGGGAGGGGGATCGGCGCCCTCCGCCGGCGGCGGGAGCAGGGTGAAGTAGAAGGTTGCTCCCTGACCGGGCTGGGCATCGGCCCAAGCGCGGCCGCCATGGCGCTGCAAAATGCGCTGCACCGTGGCCAGGCCAATGCCGGTGCCGGGGAATTCCGACGCTGGGTGCAGGCGCTGAAACGGAGAAAACAACTGGCCAGCGTGCGCGGGGTCGAAGCCGGCGCCATTGTCGGCCACGGAGAATACCGGCGCGCCCGAGGAGTCTTGGCGCCGCAGGGCGATTTGGGTGACGGCGCGCTTCGCGGTGAACTTCCAAGCGTTGCCCAGCAGATTTTCCAGCACCACGCGGAGGAGGGTGGGGTCGGCCCAAGCGCGCAGGCCGGGTTCGATGGTGATTTCGGCGGCGCGCCGCGGCGCGGAGCGGCGCAGGTCCTCCATCACGCTCTCGGCCAGAGCGCTGAGGTCGCAATCCTCCGTCCGCATCTCCGTGCGGGACACGCGGGCCAGTTGCAAGAGGTCATCAATCAGGATGCCCATGCGTTGGGTGGCGGCGCGGATGCGCTCGAGGTAGCCGCGGGCGGTGGCGTCCATTTGGGCGCCGTAATCCTCCAGCAGCGCCAGGCTGAACCCGTCAATTCCGCGCAGCGGGGCGCGGAGATCATGGGAGACGGAGTAGGAGAAGGCCTCCAGCTCGCGATTCGCGACGGTCAGCTGCGCGGTGCGCTCGGCGACGCGCTGTTCGAGCTGCTGCCGCGCCAGAGCCAATTCGGCGTCCCGGCTTTGCACCGCGGCGACCATGGCGTTGAACGCGTTGACCAATTCCACCAGTTCCCCGCTGCTGGTTACGTCCGGAGCGCGGAGGGTGTAATCGGCGCTGCGAGCGATTTGTCCGGCGATCGCGGCCAAGGCGGCGATGGGGCGAACGAAGGCGCGGCGCGCGCTGGCGGAAAACAGCCAGGCGGCGGCCAGAGCCGCGGCCCAGACGATCGCGGCGATCTCCACATAATGGCGCTCGCGTTGCATTAATTGGCGAAGATCGGAACGGATAAGAATGCTGCCGACGGGGACGCCGTTGAAAACGATCACCCGCGTGAGGATGAGGCGATTGTGCTGGGTCCAGTGGCGATGGCCGAAGGCAGGCGTCGCCGGCGCTTGGCTGGGCAGGGGCAGGGCATCGTCGCGGCGATAGAAGGCGAAGAGCCGGCCGGCGCGGTCGTAGACGCCGGCGGCACGGATGTCGGTGGAGGCGGCGAGGGTGGCCAGCGTTTTCGCCGCGGACTCGGGGTCGCTGAAAACCAAGGCGGACCTGCTGTTTTCGCCAATGATGCGCGCCTGCACGGCCAAATGACGGAGGAGCAGGGCGCGGTAGGTGACGCGGTCGTAGATGATGAAGGCGGTGCAGGCGGCGAGCAGGGCGGCGCCGGTGATGAGGACGGTCAGCCAGGTGAGGCGCTGGGCGAGGGAACGCCCGGGGCGAGCAGGCCGGGCGTTCACGGGCCGCCCCCGGGCAGAACCTGGGCGGCGACCGATAAGAGGGCGGAACTGACCTGCAGTTGGGCGGTGCGAGTCGCGCCCAAATTGACGATGAAGCGAAGGCGGTCGTGCTGAACGAGGAATTCAATTGCGCCGCCCTCATGGCAAAAGCCCTGGAGATCGCTGACCGTGAGCACGTGGTCCTGATCGAGTTGGGCAAGCGCGGCCGCCATCTGCCGCGGCGCGGGGGTGGTGACAAACACAATTTGGCAGCCGGCGGCCTGAGACGGGCGAAGCAAGCGGCGAACGACCACGGGGCGACGGTCGATGCGTTGATCCGCGAGCACGCCGGTCAGCACGCGCCAGAAGGGGGTGTTGCCCAGCATGCAGATGGTAAACATGGCGGGCAAGGGATGGGGCCAGTGGAGGTAGTGGGCGAACTGGTATAGATATTCGGCTTTCAACTCCGCCCTGGTCGGTTGGGGTTGCGCCCCTAGCGGGCCGGCAAGCAGCAAGGAAGCGAGCGCCAGCGCCCATCGTATTCGCATCGGGCGGCCGGTCCGGATGCGGTTTCCTGCGGCGGGATGTGGCGAGGTGGTGGAAACCCACGCTGCACCGATAGCAGCGGGATTGCGCCGAGCTCGGCCCATGAAGGCTAAGAAGCCGGAACCATTGCGGGCGTTGTGCCGGTTGCACGGGGGAAGATCCGCTGCCCATGCATGGCCCCGGGCAGCGGCGGGCAACCCGTGACTGCTTGGACGTGAGCTTGATAGCGGTTGGAGAATGGAAAGGCCACGCGGCGGCAGCCGGGGCGGCAGGGGCGGCAGGGGCGGAGCGGGCAACTCGGCCGCCCGGGTTGGGACGTCCGCCGGATGCTGAGCCGCGGCTTGGCTCCCGCTCCGGGACGCGCCGTCACGTACCGGAGACCATGCGCCGCGCCCCCGGGGTTCGGCGCATGGCGGCGATGCCGGATTCCGCGCCGACTGGCGTTCTGGCGCCAGGTTGCCGTGAGCGCGGGCCAAACCCGCCGCGAGCGTCTCGCTGGCAGGCGCGCGCCGGACGCCGCTTCGGAAGGCGCAACCTGCGCCGGGGAACCGACGCTTTGCCGGGAAGCGGATGGCGGGTCCGGCCCCATGGCGGCGGGCCGGCCGCCCGGGCGCGCGGGAGCAGCCGCGGCGGCAGGGCGAGCAGACGAGCGGTTCGGCGGAGCCGACGCCGCGGGCTGCGCGGCCGCCCGCTGGGGGATATGCCGCGGCGCCGGGGCCTAGCGAAACTTTTTTCTGGTCCCCTCCCCTCTTTACCAAAAGGCCGCAATTGGGGAGCGCCACGTTGCTCAAGGGGAACGATTGAGGTTGACTATTGTAAGGATGACGCTTCGCGAGCTTCGTTATCTAATCGCCCTTGCCGAGCATGGCCATTTTGGCCGCGCGGCCGAAATTTGCCATGTCAGCCAGCCGACCTTGAGCACGCAGGTCCGGAAGTTGGAGCGGTATTTGGACGCCACGCTGTTCGAGCGCACCAACAAGGCGGTACACATCACGCCGATCGGCGAACAGATCGTCGCGATGGCGCGCCGGGTGGTGGCGGAATCCGACGCCATCGTCGAACTCGCGCAGCGGAAATCCGGACCGCTGAGTGGTCCACTCAATCTTGGCATCATCCCCACACTCAGTCCCTACCTGCTGCCGTGGCTGCTGCCGGCCGTTCGGGACGCCTATTCCGAGCTGCGGCTGATCGTTCATGAGGACGTGACCGACCATCTCCTGGGGCGGCTCGGGGCGCATAGGATTGATGCCGCGCTGGTTGCCCTCCCGCTCGCGGCGGAGGGTCTGGAGACCCTGCCGCTGTTCGACGAACCGTTCTTTTTCGCCGCCCCGGCCGGCCACCCATTGGCCAAAGCCAAGGCGGTCAGGACCTCCGACCTGCGCAAGGCGCACCTGCTCCTGCTGACGGATGGCCATTGCCTGCGTGACCAGGCGCTTGCCGCCTGCGGCTTCGACGACGCGCCAGGCAGGGAACCAGGCACGGACTTCCGCGCCTCGAGCCTGGAGACCATTCGCCATATGGTGGCCGCCGGGATGGGCTGCACGCTGCTGCCGGCGATGGCGCTCGGGGGCCGGCGGGACCATCACCTGGAGATCCGGCCCCTCGCCGGGCGGGCCTGCCGACGCATCGGCCTTGTTTGGCGGAGGGCCTATCCCAAAACCGCCGACATCGAATGTCTTGCCGGCGTCATCCGCCATGCCCTTCCGGCGTCCGTGCGGGCGGTTGCTCGGCGTGGTCATAGCTAACATCAATCAAAGTAATTGTTTGCATCAATTTGACAAACGCTTACCGCGGTTTAGAATCACCTATGCGCCAGCCGTTCGGCCGCCGCAGGTGCTTGGTGGGTGCTTGGCAAGGACCAGCAGGCGCGCGGCGCAAGGCGCGAGGCGAGATGCCGCGGGGCGTTTTGCAGTGACGCGGAACACGAAGGAGTGACGACGATGAGCGAGAGGAAGTGCCCCGTCGCGGGCAACGCCGGAAGCGGAATGTCGAACCGAGAGTGGTGGCCGAATCAATTAAATCTTAGGATTCTGCACCAGTACGCCCCGGCAACGAACCCGATGGGTGCGTCGTTCAACTACGCCGAGGAGTTCAAGAAGCTCGACCTCGGGGCGGTGAAGCAGGACCTGTATGCGCTGATGACCGACTCGCAGGACTGGTGGCCCGCGGACTATGGTCATTACGGGCCGCTGTTCATCCGCATGGCGTGGCATGCGGCCGGCACCTACCGCACCGGGGACGGCCGCGGCGGCGCCGGCCTGGGCCAGCAGCGCTTCGCGCCGCTGAATAGCTGGCCCGACAACGTCTTGCTGGACAGGGCGCGCAGGCTGCTGTGGCCGATCAAGCGAAAATACGGCAACCGCATCTCCTGGGCGGACTTAATCGTCTTGGCCGGCAACTGCGCGCTGGAGTCCATGGGCTTCCAGACGTTCGGCTTCGGCGGCGGGCGCGCCGACGTATACGAACCCGACGAGTCGGTGTATTGGGGTTCGGAAAAGACATGGCTGGACGATCAGCGCGACAGTCACCGCGACCTGGAGAACCCCCTCGCGGCGGTGCAGATGGGGCTGATTTACGTGAATCCGGAAGGGCCCGGCGGCAAGCAGGATCCGGTCCAGTCCGGACGGGAAGTGCGGGAAACGTTCGCGCGCATGGCGATGAACGACTACGAAACCGTGGCGCTCACCGCCGGCGGCCATACGTTCGGCAAAGCGCACGGCGCCGGCAGCGCGGCGCTGGTCGGGCCCGCGCCCGAAGCCGCCGGGATCGAGGAGCAGGGCCTGGGCTGGAAGAGCGCTTACCGCAGCGGCAAGGGCGGGGACGCCATCGGCAGCGGGCTGGAAGGCTCGTGGACGCCCACGCCGACGAAGTGGGACATGAGCTACTTCGAGGTGCTGCTCGGCAATGAGTGGGAGCAGACCAAGAGCCCGGCCGGCGCGAACCAATGGACGCCGAAACGCAATACCGACGGCAACATGGCGCCCGCCGCGAATGACGCATCACGGCGAGTGCCGATCATGATGACCGACGCCGACATGGCGATGCGTTACGACCCCGCGTACGAAAAGATAGCACGCCACTTCCACTCGCACCCGGAGGAGTTCGCCGACGCCTTCGCCCGCGCGTGGTTCAAGCTCACCCATCGCGACATGGGACCGAAAGCGCGCTACCTCGGCCCCGAGGTTCCGGCCGAGGATCTCATCTGGCAGGATCCCATTCCCCCGGCCGGACACGCCCGGGTCGAGGCGCAGGACATCGCGGCGCTCAAGGGCAAAGTCCTCGCCTCGGGGCTGTCTGTCTCCGAACTAGTCTCGACCGCTTGGGCTGCGGCCTCCACATTCCGTGGCTCCGACAAGCGGGGAGGCGCCAACGGCGCGCGCATCCGCCTCGCCCCGCAGAAGGATTGGGAGGTCAACCAGCCCGCCCAACTGGCGAAGGTGGTCAAAACGCTCGAAACGATCCAAAAGGACTTTAACGCCGGCGCCGGTGGAGGCAAACAAGTATCGCTGGCCGACTTGATCGTGCTGGCGGGCTGCGCGGCGGTCGAGCAAGCGGCGAAGAACGCCGGCGTTGGCATCGCGGTGCCCTTCACGCCGGGGCGCACGGATGCCACGCAGGAGCAGACCGATGTGGCGTCTTTTGCCGCCCTGGAGCCGCTAGCGGATGGGTTCCGCAACTACCGCAGCGGCAAGTTCAAGGAGATTGCCGGGGAAGCCTTTTTGGTGGACAAGGCGCAGCTTCTGACGCTCACCGCTCCGGAGATGACCGTGCTCGTTGGCGGACTGCGCGTTCTGGGGGCCAACCACGGCGGCTCGCAACACGGCGTCTTCACGCAGTGGCCCGGGGCGCTGACCAACGACTTCTTCGTCAACCTGCTCGACATGGGCGATGAGTGGAAGCCGGCCTCTGACGCCAAGGAATTGTTCGAAGTCCGCGACCGCAAGACCGGGAAGGTCAAGTGGACCGCCACCCGCGTGGATTTGGTGTTCGGCTCGAACGCGCAGCTCCGCGCCATCGCGGAGGTCTACGGTCAGGACGATGCGCGGGAGAAGTTCGTGCACGACTTCATTGCGGCCTGGAACAAGGTGATGAACGCGGATCGTTTCGACCTCGCCTAATCTGGGGAAACGGTCCTCGGCGCTGTACCGGAGGAACCTCGCCGCCGGCGTCATCAGGGCGTCTGCGCGCTAGGGCCCGCGCCTATAAACGAGAGCGATGGGCGGACCGCGGCGGCCGCTGATCGCCGTCACCCAAGAATGATTGTCAGCGGTCGCGCGCCGGAGCGCCAAACGGCGCGGGCCGGCGTGGGCGCCCAGGTCTGGACGCGCAGGGGTTACCGCGCCGCGCCTAGGCTCCCCGCCCCGGGATGCGCCGGCGCGCGCCGGAGCGCGTGGCGTGGGCGGACGGCGATGGCGGCGATGCCGGCGCGTTGGCGTTCCCAGTGCGCCGGATTGCCGCGGGGCGCCGGCGCCGGCGCGAACGTACCCAAATCGGCATCAGGCTAACGAAATTGGCTCAAGGGCAAATGGCCTTTGGCCGATATATTCAATCTTTAGCTGCGGAGGGCAGAACGGGTGAACGTGTTGATCTTAGTGGGGGGCTTGGGGCTTTCCGTCACGTTAGGCGTGGTGGCCGCTCGGGGCATGCTGGGGATGCTGCTGCGGCGGAAATCCGGTTTAGGGCCGGAGAGCTAGAGAGCCAGCAAGAGCCATGGGGCAGGGGCAGCGGCGGAGAGGGGCTTGGGACGCCGCATCGGGTGTGAAACCGCGCAATCGAGTTCACCCCTAGAAGAATCGAGCCGAAAAGCCGTGCCGCGAGCCCAAGCCGGCCAACGGGTGGGGTCAGTGCAGGGCGATGGGCGTGGGGCAGGGGGTGGGAATACTGGCCGAACGCTCGTCCATGGGATAGCGCGCATCCACCTCGCGGACGATGTGGTCGAAGGTCGCACGCTGGTTGGGATTGAGCACGGCGCGAAGCTGCGCCCGTCCTTCCGCGCGCACGGCGTCAAAGCGGGGCGCCACGGTCCGCTCGACCTCGCGATACCGCCGCACCGTGCGCACCAGGATTTGGTCCACCTCCTGCCGCTGGCGCTGGGACAAAGCCAATTGCTGCTGCATCAGCGCCGCGACCTTGGCGTGGTCGGTGATGTCGTATTCATGGCGCGGCTCGACGTGCAGCCAGTCGTGTTCGGCCAGGTTCATCAGGGTGCCCCCGACCAAAACGCCACTGAAAAAGATCATGGCAATGTAGAGAACGGCGCGGGTCATAAAAACCTCAACGGTTCAGCAGGCTCAACAGCACATCCCTGGCGGCGGGGCCATGGTCTTGGCTGGGGTGATGGACATGCACATGGGGTACGTCCAGAGCGATGGCTTCGGAAATGTCAGGTGACTCGGTGCGGTGCAAGCCAAAGCAAAACGATCCCAAGGTAATGGCCAGCACGGCGCCGGCCAGGGCTAGATCCCGCCGCGCGGCGCCGAGCTGGGCCGCAAAGCGTTGGTTCCAGCGCAGCGATTGTTCGCGCTGGAGGTGGGCGATGCGGGTTTGCAGGCGGGCGAAGAAATAGGCGTCCTCCGGCGCCGGCGAAGGTTCGCTGGGGCGCAGGCTAGCCAGCAGGGCCTGGGAGGCCAGCGCGGTACGCCAGCGCCGGGCGCAGTGGCGGCAGGCGGCGGCATGTGCGGGCGCCGGTCCGCCGCGAGCCAGGTAATCATTCAAGTAATACTCAAGGTTGCGAGTGAATTGTCCACAACTCATATCAACTTCCTCTTGATGCGCGCCAGCAGCTTCTGGCGCGCGCGAAAGAGCTTGACCTTGACCGTGTTTTCATTCAGGCCCAAGATCTCGGCTAATTCCTGGATCGAGTAGCCCTCGACTTCCTTCATCACCAATAGAATCCGGTCTTCCGGAGGCAGGGCCGCCAACAGCCTGGCGGCAATCTCGCGGGTTTCCACCTGGCGCGCCACGCCGATTGGAGCGCTGGCGCCAAAGGCGGGAACCGGAGCGGCGGCCGGATCCAGGTTGGCGATGCGAGCGGCCTCCTGCTCGGAGAGATCAGCAAGCAGCACGGCGCGCCGTACCCGCTGCTTGCGGAGGTGGTCGTAGCATTCGTTGACCGCGATTTTGTAAATCCAGGTGGCGACGGCGGAGCGGAAATCGAAGCGGCGGCGGGAGAAATAGACCTTGGCGAAGACCTGTTGGGCGACATCCTCGGCGTCGTTGGAGTTGCGCAGGATGCCACGAATCGCGGAATTCACCCGGGGCGAAAACTGATGCACCAACTCCTCGAAGGCGCCCGGCTCATCGGCTTGGCAGCGGCGCATGAGCGCAAACTGGGCGGCGGTCTCGGTGCTGAGTTCCAGCCCGCGCGAGGGAGCCGCGGCTGCCCCTGGGGCGAGGCGCACCGCCTTAGGCATGGCGGGCAAAGCGCACGCTGCTGCTCCGGCGGGCGGCCAGGGAACTTCCATGTCCTTTGCGACGTACCGCGACGGCGCGCGGTTTCGCCGGCGATGGCGCCGGGGCGCCGGGCAGGCGCGGGCAGCGAGCCTCCGACCGAGAGATAACGTACTGCACTCAATAGAGTTTACCCCCGCGCCGGCGGGACCCGGTGCGTGCGATGGCGGGAAAGGGGGCGGCCGGCGGAATGGGGGCAATGACTCGGCGGCGCGGGCGGCGCGAGCGCCTTAGGCGGCGAGGACCGCGTCCAGCGTAGCGGCCAGCGCCTCGGCGGTGAACGGCTTTTGCAGAAACGCGGCAGCCTCCGGCGGACGCTCCTGCAAAGCGGTATCGTCCTGGCCGGACATGTAGACCAAACGCATCTCCGGCCGCAATGCGCGCAACTCCTTGGCGGCGCGTTGGCCGCTGACGCGCGGGAGGATGACGTCGGCAAGCAGCAGGTGAATGGGGCCGGGATGGCGCCGCGCCAGCTCCAGTGCGGCGCCGGCGCTGGCTGCGGGGAGGACCGCATAGCCGCGGGCCTGCAACATTTCAGCGACAAGCCTGCGCACGCGGCCGTCATCCTCCAACAGCAGCACGGTTTCCGATCCGGCGCGGGCGCGAGGTGGCGGCGGCGGCGGCGCGGGGTGGGCCGCGTGGGCTTGGCAGCAGGGTAGATCGAGGGTGAAGGTGCTGCCCTGGCCGGGATGGCTGGCGACCTCAATTTCACCGTGCAACTGGCGCACGATGCCATAGACGGTGGAGAGTCCCAGGCCGGTGCCCTCCGGCTTGGTGGTGAAAAACGGCTCAAACACGCGGTTGAGGGTGGCGGCGTCCATGCCCTGACCGGTATCGCTCACTTGCACGCGGACATATTCCCCCGGGGCGAAACCGCCTGCGGTGGCGGGGCCGCGGTGCACCCGCTCGGTGCGCAGCACCAACTGGCCGCCTTGCGGCATTGCATCCCGGGCATTGACCGCCAGGTTCATCAGGATCTGCTCGATCTGATGGGGATCGGCGAGGATTGCAGCGCCTGGAGCGTTGAGGTCGCAGGTGAGTTCGACACCGGCGCCGATGAGGCGTTGCAACAAGTGCTCCAAATTGGCCACGGTTTGGTCGAGATCCAGGGGTTGGAGGCGAGCCACCTGGCGGCGGCTGAAGGCCAGCAGTTGGCGCGTCAGCGCGGCCGCGCGGTCCACCGAGGAAGCCAACTCATCGAGGCGCGCCACGCTTTCGGCGTCGTTGCGCGTAGCCGGGCGGGCGCGGAGTATGGCGAGCTGGCCGGAGATCACCATGAGGAGGTTATTGAAATCATGAGCGACGCCGCCGGCGAGGCGGCCGAGAGCCTCCATTTTCTGCGCTTGCCGCAGCTGCTCTTCCAGGCTGCGACGCTCTTTGTCCGCGCTTTCGGCGGCGGCGCGGTGCTGGCGGCGGGCAGCCGCCTCGCGCAGTTCGCGTTCCACCGCGGGACCCAGCCGGACCAAATTATCCTTGAGCACGTAATCCTGGGCGCCGGAACGCATGGCGATGACGGCCTGCTCCTCGCCGAGCGCGCCGGAGACGATGATGAAGGGCACTTCGGGGTCGCGTTCCCGCACCAGACGCAAGGCGGTGTCGAAACCGAGCGCGGGCATGCGATAGTCGGCGATCACGACCTGCCAAGGCTGCGCGGACAAGGCGGCAGCCAAGCCGGCTTCGGTGTCCACGCGGCGATGGCGGGGTGCGAAGCCCGCGCGCCGCAACTCGCGTACGACGAGCAGGGCATCATCCTCGGAATCCTCAATGAGCAAGGCATTCAATTCCGTGCCGGGCATGGAGCTAGCGTAGGCGCGAAGCTGAGCAGGCTCAATCGGGAACGGGCCGCGGCCGGCCCGGTTTTCCGGGAGCGGGACGCGGCCTAGCGCCGGCCTGGAGTGGAACCGGTATCCGCCATGGTCCGCCCGCCGGGCTCCGTCAGGCGGCGAGCTTTGCGCCGGCCATAGAAATAGGCGCCCAGGGCCAAAAGGATGGCGGCCAGAAGCAGGAATAGGGGGTGCCGGAGCCCGTAGCGCAGGACCGCCGGGCCGAAGATCAGCCCGAGCCAAGCTTCCAGCAAGTAGCGGATGTACCGTCCCACGGCCATGGCGGCGACGAAGTGCAGCCAGGTCATTTCAAACAAGCCCGCGACCAAAACGAACAGCTTAAACGGCACCGGCGGGGGCAGGATGGAGGGGACGGTAACGGCCATCATCTCGTTGTGCTCAAACCACGCGTGAATGCGCGTGAACTGGCGCGGGGGCATTTTCCTTTGCACCCATTCCCGCCCCAATTTGCGGGCAATGAGGAAGGGAATCAGGCTGCCGAGGATGGCGCCGGCGACGGTAATGCTGACATACCAAAACAAGCCGCTGGGATTGTGGATGGTCAACTCGATCATCAGCAGCTCGGGCAGCAGCGCCACCGCGGCGGAGTCCTCGATGGCCATGAGGAACAACCCGAGGGGGCCAAGGCGAAGGAAAAAGCCCTCGATGCGGACGATGAGATGGGGCAAGAGATGCAAATTTCAGAATAGCCCGGGGGCGGAGCCGGCGGACGGCGGGCGCGGGAAACGGGGCGGGCGGGGGAGGCATGCCACAGGGGCGCATGCCACAATGGAGGCATGGCAGAGGTCACGGCGGCGGTGCAATGGACCGATGGCGAGCGCTTTCTGGGCTCCAGCGGCAGCGGCCATACCGCGGTCTTTGATGCCAGCCGCGCGCGCAACTCCGCCCCGGGGCCGATGGAAATGGTGCTGATGGCACTGTGCGCCTGCACGGCCACCGACGTCGTGGACATCTTGCGGAAGAAGCGGCAACCGGCGGTGGCGCTGACGGTGCGCGGGAAGGCGCAGCGGGCTGCCCAGCCGCCGACGGTATTCACGCGCGTGGAGTTGGAATTTGAAATCGCCGGGGCGGTGGAGCGGAAGGCGGCGGAAGACGCCATTCGTTTGTCGCAGGAGAAATACTGCAGCGTGGCCGCCATGGTAAAGTCCACCGCGACAATCACATCCACGTTATTGCTGCGCGGCCCAGGCGACGGGACGGGCTCATGACGGCGGAGGGCGCGTTGCCGGCTGGCGCGTTTGCCCACCGGCAAGCGGCTCGCGAGGCCGCGCTTCAGATGCTGTATGCCCTGGAGGTGGGAGGGCAGACGCGGGAGCAGGTGGAAGGCTGGTTTTCGCCCGAGCGCCGCATGGGCCTGGCGGCGCAGTCGTTCGCACGCGAGCTGTTGCGGCAGACCTGGAATCGCCGGGAAGAGTTGGACCGCTTGCTGGCAACGCACTTGAGCGGCTGGCGGCCGGAGCGCTTAGGGGCGATTGACCGTTGCATGTTGCAGTTGGCGGCCCAGGAGCTGACCGGCGAGGAATGGGTGCCCGCCGGGGCGGTGATTGACCAGTATTTGCATTTGGCCAAGAAATTTTCCCAGCCGCAGGCGCTGGCTTTGGTGCATGGCGTCCTGAACGCCATCGCTCGCGGCCGGCGGGAAACGCCCGAATGCGAAGGCGGCGGCGAGCAGCAGTAGCGAGGCGAGACGGCGGCTTTTGGGTGGTGCGCAAGCGGCGGGCCGAGGCGCTACACTAGAAATTCACCGAAGGAGACTCATGGCGAGAAAGAAAGTGACCGTAGTCGGCGCCGGTAACGTGGGCGCGACCACCGCACTGTGGCTGGCGTCGCGCGAACTGGCGGATGTGGTGCTGACCGACGTGGTGGAAGGCGTGCCGGAGGGCAAAGCTCTGGACATGCTGGAGGCGATGCCCATCCTGGGCAGTGACGTGACGGTGACGGGCGATAACGACTACGCTCCCACGGCCAATTCCGACATCGTGGTGATCACGGCCGGTTTCCCGCGCAAGCCGGGGATGAGCCGGGACGACCTGCTGAAGAAAAATTACGAGATCGTGGGCGCCACGGTGCGGAAGGTGGTGGCGCTGTCGCCGAACAGCATTCTGATTCTGGTGACGAATCCGCTGGATGCGATGGCGCAGGCGGCGTACAAGCTGAGCAAATTCTCGCGCAATCGGGTGATCGGCATGGCCGGCGTGCTGGACTCGGCGCGCTTCGCCAGCTTCATCGCCGCCGAGCTGCGCGTCTCGGTCAAGGACATCAATGCGTTCGTGCTGGGCGGCCACGGCGACACCATGGTGCCCTTGCCGCGCTACAGCACGGTTTCCGGCATCCCCATCACCGACCTGCTTCCGGCCGAAACCATCGCTCGCCTGGTGCAGCGCACGCGCGACGGCGGCGCCGAGATCGTCAAGCATCTCAAGACCGGAAGCGCCTTTTATGCGCCCTCCGCGGCGGTGGCGGCGATGGTGGAAGCGATTCTTCAAGACCAGGGACGCATCCTGCCCTGCGCGGCGTACTTGGAAGGCGAGTACGGCCTGGAAGGCGTGTTCGCCGGGGTTCCGTGCAAGCTGGGCGCGCGCGGCATCGAGGACGTCGTTCAGATCCAGCTGACCGCGCAGGAGCAGGCGGAATTGCGCCATTCCGCGGATGCGGTGCGGGCGCTGGTGGCGGCGCTCGGCGTGTAGCGGCGGCAGGGCCGGACAGAAAGCCGAGACGGAAGAAGGAATTAGAGGCGACGAGCGAAACGAAAGGATGATGCCAAGATGGAAGAACGCGCAGCCGCGGTCACGATGAAGGGTTCGCCTTTGACGGTCTTGGGGCCGGCACGCAAGCCGGGCGACAAATTGCCTGATTTCACCGTGGTGGACAATGCCTTGCAGCCGGTGCGGGCGGGGGACACGAGCGGCAAGGTGCGCATTATCGCCGCCGTGCCGTCGCTGGACACGCCGGTGTGCGACCGCGAAACCCGGCGCTTCAACGAAGCCGCCAGCGCGCTGGGGGGCGTCGAGGTGCTGGTGGTGAGCACCGACCTGCCGTTCGCGCAAAAGCGCTGGTGCGGCGCCGCTGGCGTCAGCCGCGTGCGTACGCTCTCGGACTACCAAACCGGCTCGTTCGGGCTGGCCATGGGCACGCTGATCAAGGACCTGCGCCTGGAGGCCCGGGCCGTCTTCGTGGTGGACAAGAACGACGTCATTCGTTACGTGGAATACGTGCCGGAAATCGGCGCCGACCCCAACTACGATGCGGCGCTGGAGGCGGCGAAGAAGCTGTTGTAGCCGATGGGCGACGCGGACCGAGCGGCGGGCGGCGAGAAGCGTGACTACGAAAGCTGCGTGCGCCGGCTGGAAGAGATCGTGGGCCAGCTCGAACGGGCCGACCTGCCCCTGGAGGAATCGGTGCGGCTGTTCGAGGAGGGGATGGCGCTTTCCCAGGAGTGCCGCCGGCAGTTGGACGCCGCCGAAGGGAAGATCGAGATGCTGGTCAAGCGGGGCAACTCCGCGCCCAGCGCTGAGCCGTTCGAGATCAAGGACGAATAGGCCGGCCCGCCGGGGCGCGCGGCACGCGGCGCGCGGAAGTGAGTGTCCGGAGGGAGGCGCGGGGGGGGGGGTTAGGCGCCTCGTTCGGCGGGCAACGAAAAGCAGAGCCGATTTTTGCCGCTGCGCTTGGCGCGGTAGAGAGCCAAGTCGGCGGCGCGCAACAGGCGGCTGGGATCGGTTTCATCCATGGGCGCCAGGGCCACGCCCAGGCTGGCCTCGAGCGGCAATGGGGCGGTCATTTCCGGCGCCGTGAATTGCGCCTGGCGGATAAAGTCGCGGAGGCGGGTGGCGACGAACCGTGCTCCGTCGGCATCCGTGTCGGGCAGGATGATGGCGAACTCGTCGCCGCCGTAGCGGGCGACCGTGTCCACATCGCGCATGTCGCGGGTGAGGAGGCGGGCGAATTGCCGCAAAACCTCGTCGCCGGCGTGATGGCCCCAGCGGTCGTTGATCAATTTGAACTCGTCAATATCCAGCAGCAGCAGTGCGCAGGAGCTGTGGCTGCGCTGGCTGCGGCGGATTTCCTGGCTCAGCTCCTGCTCAAAGTAGCCGCGGGTGCGCAGACCGGTGAGGAAATCGGTGAAGGCCATGCGCAGCAGGCGGTGCAGGGCATTGGCCCGGGCCAACTGGTTTTCCGCCAGCAGGCTGAGCAGCCAAACCAATTGGGCGTCGGCAGCGGTGAAGCTCGGGGCGGAGGCGCGAAAGATTTGGAGGGAGCCGGCGACTCCGTATTCCAGAAACAGCGGCACGGCGAGGGCGTAGTCGGCGTGGGCGGTAGCCAGCAGGTGGTCGAGCTCCGGACGCAGCCCGCGCGAGGCGAGGATGGGTTTCGCGGCGCGAGAGGTCCAGGCGTGCAGCACGTTGGCGTCCATGCGGGGCAGGTCCAGGCCTTCGCAATGACGCGCCACCTGTAGCCCCGATCCCATGTCGGGCCCACCGGCGAACTGGAGTAACTGGCGATCCGAGGGCAGCAACTGATCCGCCACGTCCACGGTGAGATGAAGAATGGTCGGCAGGGTCATTTCCATGCCGGAAAGCAGCGCCAGGCGCAACAGGACCATCAGCGCGGAGGCGTGCGAGGCGAACAACTCCGGCGTGGGGTCCGACAACACCTCCACCACGCTCTCGGCAGGCACACCGGCGGCATCGGTCATGGCGCAGGGCGGGGAAGGCCGCCATTGCCCGGTTCTGATGCCGCGTTCCCGGCTGGAGGTCCGAGGTCTCGGCGCGACCGCGGCGCCAGTGCGGGAAGAAATTCCCTTTTCGGGGGGAAGTCGAAGGGGCACGAGTGCGATATTGTTTCGGGCACGCCGCACCTGGCGGCGGGGGAATGGGTCAGTGCACATCGCAGCCATGCCGGAGGAGACGCCGCTACTGGGAGAGAGCACGGTCATGCGGCAGGTGCGGCATTTGGTGGCGCGCGTGGCGGACAGCGAAGCGCCGGTCTTGTTGCGGGGCGAAAGCGGGACGGGCAAGGAGGTCGCGGCGCGGATGATCCACCGGCTTTCGCCCCGCGCCGCCGAGCCGTTCCTCCGCCTGAACTGCGCCGCCATACCCAGCGAACTGCTGGAGAGCGAGTTGTTCGGCTATGAAGCCGGGGCCTTTACGGGCGCGGCACGGCGCAAACTGGGCAAATTCGAAATGGCCGCGGGCGGCACTTTGCTGTTGGATGAGATCAGCGAAATGCAAGCGAGCCTGCAAGCCAAGATGCTCCACATTTTGCAGGATGGAGAGTTTTCGCGGTTGGGGGCGGAGCATTCGCAGCGGGCGGGAGCACGGGTGTTGGCAGCCAGCAATATCGCCCTGGAAGCGGCGGTGGCGGAAGGGCGGTTCCGCGCCGATTTGTTTTACCGCCTCAACGTGGTGACCATACGGCTGCCCCCCTTGCGGGAACGGAGCGAGGATATTCCCTTGCTCGGAGAATATTTTTTGCGCAAATATGGCGCGGCCTACGGATGGGCGGGACTGGGGGAGGAACTGCGCGCCGGGCTGCAAGGGCACTCTTGGCCAGGAAACGTGCGGGAGCTGGAAAACGTGATGCGGCGCCTGGTGATTCTGGGGGATAGCCGCCAGGCCCTGGAGGAGTTGCGCTACGGGCGCGAAGCCGCCGGCCCGGGGGCGGCGCGGCTTGAGGCCAAGCCCGCGGCGAGCAACGGCGAACTCCGGCCCGGGTTGGTCGAGATCGGCAAACGCGCCGCCTGGCAGGCGGAACGGGCGGCGATCTTGGCGGCGCTGGAGCAGACCCGGTGGAATCGGCGCCAAGCCTCCCGTTTGCTGCGCATCAGCTACAAGGCGCTGCACAACAAACTGCGCCTCATCCAGCGGGAAGCGGGGGAGGCCGCGGGCGTGCCCGCGCGTGTGGGTCCGCACGGAGTCCCTGCGGCGCCCACCCGCCGCGCGGCCAGCGCCTGAACCGCCGGAGAGGCTCCTCCCGCTGGGCTACCACCCCGGGAGGGGGATGGGCATCTTCGCCTCGAATCCTCGTAAAAAAGTGGCATCCGCCAGCAACTCGCCCGGGCGATGGACGCATCTCAACGACTCAGGTGCGGGCGCGCTGGCGGACGCACCGAGGCGAGCTGAGCGGAAATCATGCCGAGTGCAGCCATGGCCGATCCCATCTCCCCATTCCACCGGGCGCCCAAGGCCGAGGACTGGACCGAAGCCGAGGCGATCGCCGCCGCCCAGCGCGGCGGAGCGGAGGCCTTCGAGTGGCTCTATCAGCGCCACAAGCGGCGGGTCTACTCCTTATGCTTGCGCATGACGGGCAATACCGCCGAGGCGGACGATCTGGCCCAGGAAGCCTTTCTCCAGTTGTTTCGCAAAATTGCCACGTTTCGCGGCGAGAGCGCCTTTTCCACGTGGTTGCACCGTCTGGCGGTCAACGTGGTTTTGATGCATCTGCGGCGCAAGGGGCTGCCGGAGGTGTCGCTGGAGGAGACGACGGAGCCGACGCAGGAAGACGGGCCGAAGCGGGATGTGGGCGGGCCGGACATGGCCTTGATTGGCTCGGTGGACCGCGTCAATCTGGAGCGAGCGATCGGCCGTTTGCCACCCGGCTACCGCACGATCTTTGTCCTGCATGATATGGAGGGCTATGAGCACAACGAGATTGCGCAGATGATGAACTGTTCGATCGGAAACTCGAAATCGCAATTGCATAAGGCGCGCATGCGGCTCCGGGACCTATTGCAGCAACCCCAATCGCAGGGGGCTGCGCGGCCCTAATAGCGGCCATGCCCGCTTCCGGCAGCAACGTACCGGCAGAGTACGGGGAAGCGGCAGCCTTAGACTGGGGAGAGGGCCATGACTGATTGCCAGAAGTTTGAAGCCGCCCTGGCGGATACACCGGAGTTGGAGCGGCTGGCGCCGCCGGCGCGGGACCATGCTCGCCAATGCATCCGCTGCGCCCGCCTGTTGGCGGATTTTCAAGCCATCGTCGGACAGGCGCGGGGGCTCCTGGCGCCGGAGCCACCACCGGAGCTATGGGCGGATATCCGCCGGCAACTCGAAGCGGAAGGCGTGATTCGCGACGCAGCCGGCGAGCCTGCTCCCGCGAAAGCCGGGCCGGGAGCGCCGTTAGTCCAGAGCGCGCCGCGCACCAGCCGTTAGCCCGCCGCGCGCCAGCCCGCCCGTCCGACGGAGGCGAAGCGCGTGTCTGCGCCGCGTCGGGTGTGGTACTCTTGGCCCCCGGAGGCAGCGATGAGGCATCCCTGGGCGACCACGGGTCGTGTTCTGCTCGTTCTCATTTTTCTGATCAGCGGCATCGGCAAGCTGGCCGCGCCGCGGGCCCAGGCGGCATATGCGGGGGCGCATCACGTTCCGCTGCCGTTGGCGGCGGTCTTAATTGCGGCGGTGATCGAAATTGCCGGCGGCATTTTGGTGATCTCCGGTGGGCAGCGGGCGTACTATGCCGCGATCGTGTTGGCAATTTATCTGATTCCGGTTACTGTCTTTATCCATATCGTCGGCGGGTTTGACGCGGTCAATGTGCTCAAGAACATCGCCATTGCGGGCGGCCTGATTGCCATCGCCGCGCACGAATGGCGGCCTGCCCCAGCGACGCGGAAGGCGCAGGCGGCGTAGGCGGCGGCCGCGCCGGGCCGCGAAACCACCATGGTCACCGGTTCATTGCAGGCTGGGGTGGGCGCCGGTGGCCTGCGCTTGGGAGCCAGCCAAACGGAAGTCCGGAGCATTTTGGGCGCGCCGGCCAAGGTCGTGGACGAACTGCCGCTGTCGTATCTGTACGCGTACCCAGGCGAAGGCGTGGAGATAGACTTTGCCGTGCCGCAGGGCCGGGCTGCGGCGTTGTTCTTCTACGGCCACAACTGGAATGGGCTGGGGCATGCAGCCGTGCAAACCGCCGAGGGGATTGGATTCGCCACGCGGCGGGAGGAAGTGGTGGCCCGCCTGGGACTGCCCGCCGGCAGCGACGACGCGTACATCTTGGATCGCCGGTTCCATACCGCGTGGCTGTACTATCCGACCGGCATCCAGTTTCATTTCGACGCCGATGGGCGCATGGTGATCATCGCCATTTGTCCGCCGCGGCGGGGCTAGTGGCGGCCTGGTTCTGGCGGCCTGGTTCGCCGCTATCCTAGGGGCATGCCCGGGCTCATCGAGTGCGTCCCCAATTTTAGCGACGGCCGCGACGCGCGCCGCTTGGAAGCGATCGTCGCCGCGATGTTGGCCGTGCCACAGGTCTACCTGCTGGATCAGGAGAGTGATGCGGACCATAACCGCTCCGTGGTCACGTTGGCGGGGCCGCCAGAGGCGGTGGCGGAAGCGGCGGTGCGAGGGGTGGGCAAGGCCGCCGAAGTGATTGACCTGACGCGCCATTCGGGGGCGCATCCCCGGCTCGGCGCCGCCGACGTGGTGCCCTTCGTGCCGCTCGAGGGGGTTACGCTGGCGGACTGTGTGCGCCTGGCGCATTGGGCGGGTGAGCAGATATGGAAGCGCTATGGCGTGCCGGTTTACTTTTATGAGGCGGCGGCGCGCCGTGAGGACCGCAAGCAACTGGAGAACATCCGCCGCGGCCAGTTTGAAGGCGTGCGCGAGGCGGTGCGCAGCGATGTGGAACGGCGTCCGGATGTGGGAGGGCCGGAGCTGCACCCCACGGCGGGGGCCACGGTGGTCGGAGCGCGGAAGTTCCTGATTGCGTACAACATCAACTTGGATACGGACGACCTGGCCATTGCCAAATCCATCGCCAAGGCGGTGCGGGCCTCCTCCGGCGGCCTGCCGTGCGTCAAGGCCATGGGCGTGGACCTGGCGGCGCAACACTGCGCTCAGGTTTCGATGAATTTGACAGATTTCGAAACCACGTCGTTGGCCGCGGTTTGGGAGGCGGTGGCCGCGGAGGCGGAAAAACACGGCGCCCGCGCGGTGGCAAGCGAGATCGTGGGCCTGGCGCCGCGGCGGGCGCTGGAAAACGCCGCCGCGGAGTTTCTGCGGGTGCCGGCGTTTGATCCTGACATCATTCTGGAAAATCGGCTGTCGCGGGTCATGGCTTCCGGCCCGAGCCGCATCGCGCACCAGTTGGGGCCATTCTGCGCGGCATTGGCGGCGCCGGTCGCGGTGCCGGGCGGCGGCAGCGCGGCGGCCGCGGCCGGGGCTATGGCCGCGGCTTTGGGGGCGATGGTGGCGGGGCTCTCGGCGCGGAAGAAATCGCTGGCGGTCCACCAGGCGCAGCTCGAGGAGTTAGCCGCGGAGTTCGCCAAGCTCCAGGCGGAATTGCTGCGGCTCGCCGACCGGGACGCCGAGGCGTACGCTGCGGTGGTGGCGGCGGGCCGATTGGCGGCGGGGACGGGACGGGAGCGGGCGCTGGCGGCGGCGAATGAAATGGCCGCGGAGGTGCCTTTGGCTACGGCCGTCTTTGCCCGCCAGGTCACGGAACGCTGCGCCGCCCTGCGCCCCATCGCCAACCCGGCCGCCGCCTCGGATTTGGATACCGCCGAGGCTTTGGCCGCGGCGGCGCTGCGGGGCGCGGCCGCCAACGTGCGCATTAATCTGGAATCGTTTGCCCCCGATGCGCCGCCACGGCGGCGCTTGGCGGAGGAATTGGCGAAGCTGGGCGTCTAGGCCGCGCGGGCGGGAATGACGGTCCGCACGCAGCTTGCACGGCACAGCACGGAAGCATCCGCTGAGGCCGCGCAGGCGGGAATGACGGTCCGCACGCAGCCAAGCGGCAGGGAACGATAGGGTACGGTCAATAATAGGGTAGGTAAAGCGATGCGCTGGGTTCGATTCGAACAAGATGGCGAGATCTGCTGGGGGCATTTGGAAGAGGGCACGATCACGGTGCACTCCGGAGCGCCGTGGGCGGCTTGCCGGCATGCCACGCCGGAGCGGTTGCCGCTGGAGTCGGTGCCGCTGCTCGCGCCCTGCCAGGCGGGCAAAATCATCTGCGTCGGCCGCAATTACGCGGCGCATGCGCGGGAACTGGGCCATGCCGTTCCCGGCGCGGCGCCAGGGGAGGCGCCATTGCTCTTCATGAAGCCGCCCTCGGCGATCCTTGCCCCAGGCGCCGCGATCGTGCTGCCCCCGGTTTCGCGCCAAGTGGAGCATGAAGGGGAGTTGGCCGTGATCATCGGCAAGCGCTGCCGGCGGCTGGGCGCGGAGGAACCCGTGACCCCGTATGTGCTCGGCTATACCTGCCTGAACGATGTGACCGCGCGCGACCTGCAACAGACGGACCAGCAATGGACGCGAGCCAAGGGGTTTGACACGTTTTGTCCCCTGGGGCCGTGGATTGAAACGGCGCCGCAGCCCGGACCGAGGCCTTGGGATGGACTGCAAGTGGAGACGCGCGTGAATGGCGAGTTGCGGCAAAGCGGCAACACCCGGGATTTTATTTTTTCCCTGGAACGGGTGCTGCAAGAGATCACCGCGGTGATGACGCTGGAGCCTGGCGACGTGATCGCTACCGGGACGCCGGCCGGAGTCGGGAAGCTGGCGCCCGGAGATCGGGTCGAGGTCACCATTCAGGGGATCGGTACGCTGGCGAACACCGTCACCGCTGCGGACACACCCTGACGGAAGTGCAAGGGCCCGAGCGGGGCCTGAGCGGGGCCTAAGCGGGAAATGTCACCCGCTCTCGGGGACGCGCGGCTTGCGCCCGGGGGAAGGCCGGCGCGAAAACGCGGCGATGTTCCTCAGGGCGGCCCGCCCTCGGCCCGATCAGCGGCGCGGCCCCCAGCGCAGCGGCGGTGGGGCCGGGGTGGACGGGCCTTGGCCCCGCTAGGCGCGTCGGCGGGACGCCCCGCCTGCGGCGGGGCTGGGGCCTGCGCCCAGCAATCGTTCCGCGCCGCCTAATTCCAATTGGCGCGCAAGCGGCGCAACGCCAAGCGCGCGGGCCGATAACCGGGGTCCGCCTCCAGCGCTCGTTCGTAGTGGCGAACGGCAAGGAGAAAGTCCTGTTTGCGCTCGAACAACCGCCCCAGATTGAAATGTGCAAAGCAGGTGTGGTCGTAGCGCGGGGCGCGGGTGGCCCGTTGCAGCCAACTGACGGCCTCGTCCAAGTGCCCTTGCTCGATCAAATAAGCCCCAATGTCGTTGTAGGGGTTGCCGTAGCCGGGATCCACCTCAATGGCGCACAGGCACTCCTCAATCGCCCGTTGGAAATCGCCCAGGAAGGAGTAGGTCCAACCGCGGAAGGTGTAGGCTTCGGCGGTCGGGTAGGCCTCAATGGAGCGGCTATAGAGCTGGATGGCTTCTTCCAGGGAGCCTTCCATTTGCCGCGTGTAGGCTTGCTCGAAGAGAGCGAGAGCGTGAGTGTGACGTTCATCCATGGCACCGAACCTCAAGGGCGCGCTGCGCGTCGAGGGCGGCGGCGAGGGGCGCTGCCGTCCAGGGGTCTGCCCGAACCTATTGGCGATTATCGGGATGCCGAGGAGGCTTGCCAAGCCCCCAGGCATCAGGCAAATTAACGGTTTTGGCCCTAGGCGCAAAGCGTCCAGGGACAAGCCGTTGATTTGCTAGACTTTGGTCAGGAACGGTGGCAATCGGTCAAAAATTGCCCGCCGGTTTTTGCGACGGGGCGGACGCTGGCCCACCGTGCCCACCGTGAACATGAAGATCGCTCTGGCTCAAATCAACCCCACCATTGGGGCCTTGGCGGCGAATGCCGAAAAGATCGCCGCCGTGGCGCAGCAGGCGGCCGCCGCGGGTGCGGAACTGGTGATCTTTCCCGAGATGGCCATCGGCGGCTATCCGCCGCGCGATCTGGTGGAAAAAACCGATTTCGTCGCCGCCAGCCGGAGTTGGCTGGAGTGGGCGTCGCGCCAGGCCCCATCCACGGCGATTCTGTGCGGCTGCGCGACACCGGCGGCGGCCGAGACCGGCAAGAGCGTGCATAACAGCGCGCTGGTGCTGAAGAATGGCGAGCTCTTGTTTCAGCAGTCGAAGATGCTGCTTCCCACCTACGATGTCTTCGATGAAAGCCGCAACTTCGCGCCCGCCGAGCGGCAACGGGTTTGGGAGTGGGGCGGGCTGCGGTTGGCGATCACGATCTGCGAGGACGCCTGGAATGACAAGCACTTCTGGCCGCAGCGCCACATGCGAAGGCTGTACGCCCAGGATCCGGTGGCGGATCAATTGCGCCAAGGCGCGGATCTATTGATCAATATCTCCGCTTCGCCCTACTCCCACGGCAAGATGGGCGTGCGGGAAGAGATGCTGGGGGCGATCGCGCGGGAATATCAGGTTCCGGTGCTGCTGGTCAATCAGGTCGGGGGCAACGATCAGTTGGTTTTCGACGGATCCTCGTTGGTTCTGGGACCGATGGGCGAATTGCGCGCGCGGCTGCATGCCTTCGCCGAGGACTGGATGGTCTTGGACAGCAGCGATTGGCAAGGGCTGGTGCGCGCCCGGCCGGCGCAGGAAATCGAGGCGGCATACCACGCTCTGGTGCTGGGCACACGGGACTATGTGCGCAAATGCGGCTTTAGCCGGGTCCTGCTGGGCTTGAGCGGGGGAGTGGATTCGGCGGTTACGGCGGCCATCGCGGTGGCGGCGCTCGGCGCGAAATCGGTGCTCGGGGTGGCGATGCCCGGACCCTATTCCTCCCAAGGCAGCCTCGCTGATGCCCGGCAGTTGGCGGTGAATTTAGGCATCGCCCTGGAGGAGGTGCCGATCGGGCCCGGCTTCGCGGCGCTGAACGGAATGCTGGCGCCCTGGTTCGCCGGCCTGGCGCCGGACGTGGCGGCGGACCTGACGCAGCAGAACCTTCAGTCGCGGTTGCGCGGCATGGTGCTCATGGCGGGTTCCAACCGTTTGGGCGCGCTGTTGCTGTCCACCGGCAACAAAAGCGAGCTGGCCGTGGGCTACTGTACGCTGTACGGCGACATGGCCGGCGGGCTGAGCGTGATCTCCGACGTGCTGAAAACGGAGGTCTATGCGCTGGCGCGGCACATCAACCGTGAGCGCGAAATCATTCCCCGCGCCACCCTGGAGAAAGCGCCCTCGGCCGAGTTGAAGCAGGACCAAACCGATGAGCAGGATTTGCCGCCGTATGAGATTCTAGATCAAGTTATCCGCGACTATATTGAGGAGTACCGGACGGCGGAGCATATCGCCGCTCGGCGGAATTTGGCCTTGCCGCTGGTGCGGGGCTTGATTCAGCGCATGGACCGGGCGGAGCACAAGCGGCAGCAAGCTGCCCCGGGCTTGAAAATTTCCAAAAAGGCGTTCGGAATGGGCCGGCGGTTTCCCATCGCGCAGCAGTATGAGACGCTGGCTAGCGCGAACGCGCGGGAGTTGGAGCCGGCGGCAGCGCCGGCTGGTGGTCGAAATTGAGACGCGAAGTCGTGGCCGGTTAGGCGTGGGAGGAGCGAGATGGTGAAGCGGAAAGGTTTGTGGGTCGCGCTGCTCTGTGCGGCCCTTTCAGTGGCGGTGCTGGCCTTGGTCCGGCCGCCCCACGCCGGCACGTCGCCGATGCGGGCCCGCCTGATGGCGTTCTTGCAGCGCACCATGGGCTGGCAAGGGCTGACGGGCATCAAGGTGCTTTCCATCTCGCCCCCAGGGCCCAGCGGCCTGTATGCCGCCAAGGTCGAGCTGAGCCGAGGCGCGCAGCACGTGCGGCAGACGCTGTACATCACGCCGAACACCCGCTACATTTTGCTCGGCCAGGTCAGCCCGATGAACGGCGATCCGTGGCGCGGCATTCGGGAAAAGCTGCATCCCGGCATCAGCCCCAGCGAGGGCCCCGCCGATGCGCCGGTCACCATCTACGAGTTCAGCGATTTGGAGTGCCCCTTCTGCAAGCAGGAAAACGGGCGGCTCCAGCGCTTGGTGGGGAACATGCCGGGCAAAGTGCGGGTCATCTTCAAGTACTATCCCCTGGTGAATATTCATCCCTGGGCGATGCAGGCGGCGATTGCGGCGGTGTGCGTCACGCAGCACAACCGCGGCGACTTTTGGCCGTTCGAAGCGGCCGTTTTTGACCATCAAGCGGATCTCGACGCCGCCAACGCGGCGCGGCGATTGCGGGATTTCGCCCTGGATTCCGGTACGCCGGAGGGATTTTACACTCGCTGCATCCAGTCCGCGGCGCCGCGCAAGGAAGTGGCGAAGACCATCGCCTTGGGCCACGAGGTGGGGGTGAAGAGCACCCCCACGCTGTATATGAACGGCCGGCCGATCAATGGGGCGATTCCCTATGCGACCCTGGCGGAGTTGGCCCAGTATGAGGCGAAAATCGCGCCGGATTTCGACCGTGGCATCCAAACAGGAGCGATCAAGGGCAAGCAGTGCGGTTTGTGCAAGGCGCCGCCGCCGTTGCCGCATAAGCATTCGCGGTAGGTGGAGCGTTCACTAGCGCGCCGGCGGGCGGGACCGACCCGGCCGCGGGCCACGGCCGTCCACGCAAATCGCGTATAATACAAAGGTTTATAACCGAATCGTATGGCGAATCATCCTTCTGCGTTGAAGCGCGTCCGCCAAACCCGGCGGCGCACTGCTCGGAATCGCGCGAACACCAGCCGCGTGCGGACGGCCATTAAGAAGTTTCGGCTCGCCCTCAAACAGGGCGACGGCGCGGCGGCTGCGGCACTGTGGCCCGCGACGTCGAGTGCAATTGACAAGGCCATCCACAAGGGCGTGTTTCATCATCGCGCTGCGGATCGGTACAAATCGCGGCTTGGCGTAGCGCTGCACAAGCTGAACGCCCAAGCCTAGGGCGGCGAGTAAGGCGGTAGCGGTGGCGCCGGCGCTCGAATTGGACGGCCGGAGTCTTACGCTGGAGGCCGTGGAGTCGGTGGCCCGAGGCGGTCGTCCCGTCCGGTTGGCGGCGGCGGCGGCGGAAGCGGTGGATCGGGCGCGGGCGGTGGTGGAAACGGCGGCGCGGTCCGATGCCGTTATCTATGGCGTCAATACCGGCCTGGGACGCTTAAGCGATATCCGCATTCCCGCGGATCGTATCCTCGAACTCCAGTGCAATTTATTGCGCAGCCATGCCTGCGGCGTGGGGCCATTGCTGTCCGCTCCGGTGACGCGGGCGATGATGGTGCTGCGCGCCAATTCGCTGGCCAAGGGCCATTCCGGCGTTCGCAGGGTGGTCATTGAGGGCCTCTGCGAGCTATTGAACGCCAGGATTACGCCGCAGGTTCCTTCCCAGGGATCGGTGGGCGCGAGCGGAGATTTGGCGCCGTTGGCGCACCTCGCTCTGGTGCTGATCGGCGAGGGGAAGGCGCGGGCGTGGTCGCCCAGCGGGGATGTTGGGCCGCCCCTCAGCGGCGCGGAGGCGCTGCGTGCCGCGGGACTTGCACCGCTCCGCCTGGAGGCGAAGGAAGGACTCTCTCTGCTGAATGGCACGCAGGCGATGTTGGCGGTGGGCGCCCTGTCGCTGCTGGATGCGGAGCGGCTGATGGACTGCGCGGATGTCGTCGGCGCCTTATCCGTGGAGGCATTGCGCGGGACTCCGGTCGCCTTTGACGGCCGCTTGCAGGCGTTGCGGCCGCATCCGGGTCAGGCCGTGTCGGCCGCGCATCTGCGCCACCTGATGGAGGGCAGTGAAATCCGGGAGTCCCATCGGGAATGCGGCCGAGTCCAGGATGCGTACAGCCTGCGCTGCATTCCGCAAGTGCACGGCGCCGCGCGGGATGCACTGGCGGAGGCGCGGCGTATTTTCGCCATCGAGGCCAACGCGGCGGTGGACAATCCCTTGGTGGTGTGGGATGAAAACGGCGCGGCGGAGATCCTCAGCGGCGGTAACTTCCACGGGGAACCGCTCGCCTTCGCTCTGGACCAGATGGCGGTCGCGCTGACCGCGGTCAGCGGCATCTCCGAGCGCCGCTTGGAGCGGTTGGTAAACCCGGCGCTGAACGAGGGGTTGCCGGCATTTCTCGCAGCGGAACCGGGGTTGCATTCCGGTCTGATGATGGCGCAGGTGACGGCGGCGGCGCTGGTGGCGGAAAATCGCGGGCTGGCCTATCCCGCTTCGGTGGGGAGCATCACGACCTCCGGAAATAAGGAGGATTTTGTTTCCATGGGAATGGGCGGGGCGCTCAAATTGCAGTCGGTGCTGGCGAACACGCGGCAAGTGCTGGGCATTGAGGCGATCGCGGCCGCCGAGGCGCTGGAGTATCTGCTGCCCCTGCGCCCCGGCGTCCGTTTGCGGTCGGCCCAGGCGCTCATCCGCGAATGCGTGCCGCGTTTGCAGCAGGATCGCGTGCTGGCCGAGGACTTCGCCCGCGCCGCGGAACTGGTGGTCGGGGAAAAGTTAGCGGGAATTTGAGGGTAATCCCACCGCGTCCCGCCGCGGAACCGCCGCCGCCGGGCGTTGGCAGGGGCGGGAGTGGCGTGGGCGGCCGGCTAGCCTTGACTCACGTTCAAGATGATCTTCCCAAAGCTGTGGCGGCCTTCGAGGAAGCGGTGGGCCTGCTCCGCCTCGGCCAAGGGGAAATGCTTGCCGATGAGCACGCGCAGCTTCTTGCGCCGGAGATATTCTCCCAGGTCGTCCATCGCCATTTTCATCAGTTCCGGATCCGCCGCCAGCGTGCCTAGGTACAGTCCGTGCAGCGCCAAATTGTTGGTCAGCAGCATCGCCGGGTCCACCACCCGGCCTTCGCCGCTGGCGCGGCCGTAGAAGACCATGCGGCCCAGATTGCGCAGCAACTCCAAGCTGCGTTCAAACACGTCGCCCCCGACCATTTCCAAAACGATATCCACGCCTTCATCGCCGGTCAGGCGCCGAATCTCGGCGACGAAGTCTTGCTGCGCGTAGTTGATGACGTGCTCGGCGCCGAGCGCCTTGACCCGCTTGAGCTTTTCCTCGGTGCTGGCGGTGCCGAAGACCTCCGCTCCCATTTCCCGCGCCAACTGCACCGCCGCGGTGCCCACTCCACCGCCGGCGGCGTGGATCAATACCCGCTCATCCGGCTTAAGATCGGCCATCCATAGGGCGAAATACGCGGTGAGATTGGTGACCAGAAAACCGGCCGCCTCATCGAAGGCCATGCCCTCAGGAATCGGAAAAACCGCAAACTCATTCGCCAGCGCGTACTCCGCGTAGCCGCCATTCCAGGTTAGCGCCATCACCCGCTCCCCTTGGCGCGGGCCGGCGGCAATGGTGCCAGCGACCTCCAGGCCGGGAACAAACCCAGGACCTGGCCCGCCCGGGTACCCGCCGGAGCGCATCATGACGTCGGCAAAGTTGACTCCCGCCGCCTCGACCTTGATCAGCACCGTGCCGGGCGCCGGCTGCGGCACTTCACTTTCGGTGAGATGTAATACTTCGGGTCCACCCAATGCCTCGACCGCAATGGCTTTCATGTGTGCCTTTCGTACCTGATGCTAGCCGAACGCCGGGCGGTGGCACGGCGTAAGCGGAAAATCCCCGCCAACGGATTGTAGTCCGTTCGCCGCGCCGAATGAAAGGGTTTTCCACCCAATTCTTGCCATTAGGGCGTGAGCGACAGCGACGGGCGCAAGAAGTCCGCGTGGCTGGGCGCGCGGCTGTTACACTGACCCTTTCGCCCCGCTGGGGGGATGAGTGGCAGCGGCCATGCGAGCCAGGGCTGCTTGAGCGTATGAGCGAACCGTCGGCGGCCAATTCGAAATCGGGAACCAATCGTATGGCGATTCTAGGGTTGATTTTCGTCGCTGTTTGCCTCGAAGTCGCGGGGCAGATGTTATACAAGGCGGGGTTGGACCGCGCCGCTCCCATCCATGGCCCGATGTGGCAGATTCCCAATCTGCTTGCATTCGCCGGCTCGGCGCTGACCAATTGGCTGGTGCTGGCGGGCCTAGGCGTGTACGCCGCGGAGGTTTTTCTCTGGTGGCTGGTGCTGGCGAAAGTAGACGTCAGTTATGCATTTCCCCTCACCAGCATGAGCTACGTCATTTTATTGGCGGTAGCGGGGGCGTTCCTGCACGAGCACGTCACCTGGGAGCGCTGGGCGGGGGCGATTACGATCATGGTCGGCGTGTTCCTGATCACGCGCTCCGCGCCGCTGCCCCACTAACGCCCATCG
This sequence comes from Acidobacteriota bacterium, assembly GCA_027314025.1. Classification (GTDB taxonomy): domain Bacteria; phylum Acidobacteriota; class Terriglobia; order Terriglobales; family SCQP01; genus JAKAUF01. The sequence continues at coordinate 31,750 of DAHVCP010000028.1, read as the reverse complement.
CCGTCTGCCGGCGCCCAGGCGTAGCCGGAGGCGATGATGCGCGCGGGCCCGCGCAGCCACACCGCGTGCCCATCGCCGGCCCAGGCGACTTCCTGGGCGCCGCCGGGGGCGATCACCTCGACCGGAGACTCGGCCTGGCCGGCGCGGATGGCGGCAATCGCGGCGGCGCAGCTCCCCGTGCCGCTGGAGGGCGTTACGCCCGCCCCGCGCTCGCAGATGCGAATGGCGATGGCGTGAGCGTTCACGCGGCGGACAAATTCGACATTGGCCTGCTGCGGGAACGCCGGGTGCCGGCCCAGCGCCGCGGCGACATCGGCCCAATCCTCGGGAAACGTCTCGACGAGTACGCAGGCTTGCGGATTGCCGACCGAAAGGGCGGTGACCGGCCAGTCGCGTCCACGCGCCGACAGGATCAACCCTCGCTCCAATTCGGCACCGGCAACGGAGGCGGGTATCTCCTCCGCGCGAAAGCGCGGCACGCCCATGTTCAGCTCGATCCAAACTTCGTCCTGGCGGGCCGGATGCGCGGCGCTGAGACCCGGAGGGGAGGCCAGCCGCTTGGCGGATTTGTTCCCGGCGGCGGTGAGCACGGTCATGGTGTCCACGCGAAAACGCCGCGCGCACCAGGCGACGGCGCACCGCGTGCCATTGCCGCTGATTTCCGCCGGCGAGCCGTCGGGATTGTGCAGCGCCAAATGGAGTTCCCGGCGCCGCGGATTGTAGCGCCACCATTCCACCCCGTCGGCGCCGAGGCCGCATCGGCGGTCGCACAATTCCCGGGCCACGGCGGGGCGCAGCGCGGGCGCAACCGCCGTGGCGGGGACGAGAAGAAAATCGTTGCCGTTCGCTTCCGCCTTGATAAATGGAATGCGCTCGGGGCGGGGGGTCATGGTGCATTCCTGCGGTAAACGGTGATCACTGGCTGCAAGGGAGCGGAAAAGCGCGCTACGGAGTGGTAGTCGCGGCGCAGATCAGCGCGGTTGACGCCCGCCGCCGAGGGACTTCCGGTTTGGACCACCACCCACGCAGCATAGCGCTGCGGCGCGGCCAGGGCTCGATCCCATTGCCGAAAGTTCGATTCCTGGATAACGGCGCGGAGTGGAATGCCGTCGTCTGGAAGGGCGCCGGGATAGGTGCCGGTGTACATCAGCACCAGCTGGCCAGGCTGCCGGGGCTGGAGCGCGGCCGCGAGTTGATGCTCCATCGCCAAGCGGGCGGGGGCGTTATGTACCGCCTCGGCATAGGTCATTGGCCCTGGGCCCGCCAACATGGCGCCATAGGAAGCGATGACAGCGAGGGCTGCCACGATCCAAACGCCTCGCTGGAAACCAGCCGCCGGAGCCCAATCCGGAGCCTGAGCCGAAGCGGCAGTACGCCCGCGCCGCCAGCGCGCCGCCAAGGCGACCGCAAATCCGGAAAACAGCGCGGCCCCCGCCAGCAGTTGAATTCCATAGCGGAGGTTGTAATAGCCGTGCGGCCACAGCATGGGTACGAAGATGGGGACGTTGCCGCTCCACATCGCCCAGACGTACCACGGAAGCGGCAGCAACAGGAGGCACGGCGCCGCCCAATGCGCGCCGCCATGGCTGGAGCGCGGCGGCAGCGCAGTGGTTCCCGCTCCCGGAGTGCATGATCCAAGGCCTGCCGTGGAACGCGGTGGGGTATGCCGCCTGCTCCAGCCATAGGCCGCGACCCCGGCCAACGCAAGGAGCAAGAGCGGCAGGCCGCAGTCCAGCGCCGAGGCCTTCAAGAAATAGTGCGTGGCGACGAAAAGGTGATGATCGCCGGGATAGCGTTTGCCGCCGTGGCGGAGCGCGCGCAAGTAAATCTGCCGCGCGGAATAGGGGCCGCGCAGGAACGATAACCAATCGCCGAAATAAAATTGGTTGTAGGCGAACCAGAAGCCTGGTCCCAGTCCGGCCAGCGCGCAGAAGCGAAGGGCGCGGCCCCATTGCGGCCCTTGGCCGGGCACGGAGAACAAGAGCGTGAGAGCGAAAAACGGCAGGCAGAACCACCCGTCGTATCGCGTCATGGCGGCGGCCAAGGCCCATGCGGCGGCGGCAGTCACATGGGGGCTGGTGGACCGGCCGTCGGCGGTGGCGAGGCTGAGTTGATCCACCGCGCCCAAAAACGCCATCACGTAGACCGCTTCGGTCATCGGCACGGCCGCTAAGTAGAGAAAATTGGGATTGAGGAGAAACCACAGGGCGGCCCAATGCGCAACCGCAGGCCCGAAATGGCGTTCTGCCAGGCGGTGCAGGAACCAGGTGGCGAGCGCAAAGCCGGCGACCGCCACCACGGATCCTGCCGCTCCGCTGCGCCACCAACTCATCACGACCGTGAAGGGCGCCATCAACAGGTGGGGGAAGGGCAACCACACGCTGCCCCATTGCGACATCCCGGGTGTCCGCGAGTCCACCATGCGGCGGGCTATGAACAGATGGGCGGTGGCGTCGCCGTAGAGCAGCAGCCGCGCGTGCGCCAATCCCCACAGAAAAACCGCGCCCGCGGCGATGGCCGCGCCCAGCGCCCAGGGCCAGTGCGGGCCGCGAACTGGAGGCCCCTTGGAAGCAGGTCCGGCGGCGGCGCTCAGCTTACGGCTGGCGGTCAAAGTGGGCCAGCGCCTGAAATTCTTCATACCGTCGCTGTACGGCCGCGCTGGTTAACGTTCGCAGGCGTTCGACGCCAAACCGCTCGCACGCGAAGCTCCCCATCACGGACCCGTAGACCACCGCGCGCCGCAGCACGTTTTGGTCCGCCGCATCGGGCTCGCGGTGAAGGCCGTGGGGCCGGTGCTGGGCCAGATACCCCATCATTCCACCAGCAAAGCTATCGCCGGCGCCCGTGGGGTCGCAGACGTCCTCCAAGGGATAGCCGGAGATGGCGAAATAGCCACCGCCCGCGGTATATAGCGAGGCGCCGTGTTCACCGCGCTTGATGACCACGGCGCGCGGACCCAGCTCCAAAATGCGGCGGGCCGCACGATGGAGGTTGGCCTCACCGGTCAGTTCGCGCGCCTCGCCGTCATTGATCATCAGCAAGTCCAGCCGCCCGAGAAAGGCGCGGACCTGGTCCGGCTGGCTGTTAATCCAAAAATTCATGGTGTCGCCGCCAACTAGCTTGGCGGCAGGACATTCCTCGCGCACCTGGATCTGGAGCCCGGGCTCGATATTGCCCAGAAACAACACTGGGGAATCGCGGTAAGCCGCCGGCAGCTTGGGAGAAAAGTCAGCGAAGACGTTCAGTTCGGTGGTCAGCGTGTGGCGGACGTTGGGATCGGCCTCGTACTCTCCGGCCCAATAAAAGGACCTGCCCGGCGCACGCTCGATGCCTTCAATGTTGACCTGCCGCTGCCGGAATACCGCTTCATGCTCGGGACCAAAATCCTCGCCGACCACGCCGACCACTCGGACCGGCGCGAACTGGCTGGCGGCAAGCGAAAAGTAGGTGGCCGAGCCGCCTAATACGCGATCCGCCGCCCCCCATGGGGTACGAATGCTATCGAAGGCGACCGATCCCACGGCAAGTACCGGAACCGCGGCCGCGGGCGACGAAATCGTTGATGTGGAAGTCGAGGTAGACGCAGTCATGAGATTGTTTTGGGATCCAGATATTTCCCTACGATCGCAGCTAATCGCTGCCGTGTCTCCGCGGGAACCGTGGCCGGATCCGTGATCAGCGCATGGGCCAAGGCGGTGTTGCAGTGGCACCGCCGGGGCGCGTCGGCGGGCGCCAAGGACTTGACCGTCCGCCGGATGACTTCAGCCGCGTTGCCGGCATTGCGTTGCAGATTGGCGAGGATTTGTTCCACCGTCACGGCGTCGTGGTCGGGATGCCAGCAGTCAAAGTCGGTGACCATGGCTACCGTGGCGTAGCAGATCTCCGCTTCGCGGGCCAGCTTGGCCTCTTGCAGATTGGTCATGCCGATCACGTCCATTCCCCAGGCGCGGTAGAGGTTGGATTCGGCCCGAGTCGAAAACGCCGGGCCCTCCATGCACAGGTACGTTCCCCCTTCGTGGACGTTGACTCCCGCGGCGCGACAAACGGCGGCGAGTTCCTGCACCAGCCGCCCGCAGACGGGGTCGGCGAAGGAAACATGGGCTACGAGCCCGCCGCCAAAGAATGTGGAAACGCGACCGCGGGTGCGGTCGAAGAACTGACTGGGGAGAACAAAGTCCAGCGGCCGGTGTTGTTCCTGGAGGGAGCCCACCGCCGACAGCGAGAGAATCTGATCCACGCCGAGCAGCTTGAACCCGAAGATGTTTGCCCGAAAATTCAGCTCTGAAGGCGTGAGCCGGTGGCCGCGGCCATGGCGGGCGAGAAAAACGACGCGCCGGCCCTCCAGCTCGCCGACCACGTACGCGTCGGATGGTGGACCGAACGGCGTATCCATCACGACTTCCCGTGCCGCCGTAAGGCCGGGCATGGCGTACAGCCCACTGCCGCCAATGATGCCAATCTCAGCTTTCCGTTCCGTCAGAGCGATTTGTCCTTTCCGTGGGGTTCCTCTCGCGCCTCGTCTGCGGCCGCGGGAGGCGCCTCGACCAGCTCAATTAACACCCCGTCGGCGCTGGCAGGATGGATGAACATGTACCGGTGGCCGCCGGCGCCGGTTTGGATTGCATTGTTGACCAGCCGCACGCCGGCTTCCTGCAAGTGTGCGGCCGTCCTCGCAAGGTTCTCGACGCGCAGGGCGATGTGGTGCAATCCCTCGCCACGGCGGTCGAGAAAACGGGCCACCGACGACTTGGAATCCGTGGGCTCGATCAGCTCGATATTGACGGCGCCAACGGGCAGCATGACCACGCGAACGCCCTCGGAATCAATCGCTTCCGGCTCTCCGGGGTCCAGTCCTAAAAGCCCGTAAAGTTTAGTCGCAGCGGTGAGACCGTGCACGGCAACGGCAATATGGTCAATCTCAGCCACCCCGGCAGTATAGCTTGGCCGCCGGGTTCGAATGCGCGGTGGGGAGCGCGCGCCGCCCGTCCGGGCGCCGCGCGCTGGCGCGGGGAGCGTCGCGCCGCCACGCCGTCCGCACGCCTGCGAGCATCAGAAACAATTGCATGGCTGAAATGCATTTGGGTGAAGGCCGGGACTCCCAGTCCGCGATGGCGCGGCGCGAGGCGCGGTTGCGGCGGCGGGAGCGGCTGGGCACGGTTCTGCTGGTTTTGGGGCTGGCGCTGCTGGTTGCCGCCGCCGTCCAGTACGGGTACATGTACAGCGAACAAGCGGCGCTGCGGAGACAGTGGCGCAACGCTGTCCAGCGGCAGGAGATGGCGCGGCAGTTTCGGCGCAGAAGCGGCGCATTGCTGGAGGCCAACGCCACTGCATTGCGCGGTCCCATCCGCTTGGTGATTCCGGCGATTCGCGTGGATAACATGGTCGTGCGCGGGACCGGCTATGCCTCTTTGCTGGCGGGGCCGGGGTGGATGTCGGGGACGCCGCCGCCGGGCGGGCGCGGAAACATGGTGATTGCCGGCCACCGGGACACCTTTTTTTTGCGCGTGCACCGCCTGGTTCCCGGGGACATGATATGGCTGGAACGCGTCGGGCGGACTTTCCGGTACGAAGTGGTTGGCAAACGCATTATTTCCCCGAGTGACACGGCGGTCTTGGACAGTACACCCGACTCAGGGCCGGAATTGACGCTGGTTACCTGCTACCCGACTTATTGGGTGGGGCCGGCGCCGCGCCGTTTGGTCGTCCGCGCCAAGCTGATCGGCAGCGGTCCGGTGCCCGCGCTGCTTTCCGCCCCGCCGCGCTAGGCCGCGGGGTCCGCTACACTGCCGATGTGGGGAAGGCTTCTGCGCAGGGCGGAACTTGGGACGCAATCGTTGTCGGCGCCGGCCTGATCGGCTTGGCGGTAGCCCGAGAATTGAACGGTGGCGGCCTTCGGGTTTTGCTGTTGGAACAGGGCGAGGCCGGGCAGGAAGCATCCTGGGCCGGGGCCGGAATGTTGGCAGCGGAGCAAATTCCGGAGCCATCGCCGCTACACCCGTTGGCCCTGGCCAGCGCCCGGATGTATGCGGAGTATTGCGCCCAACTCAGGGCCGAGACCGGGCGGGATGTCGAGTATCGGCAAATCGGCACGCTGGCGGCCGATGGAACCGTCTGGCCCGATCACTGCGTGGATAATCGCCGGCTTGTGGCGGCGCTGCGCCTGGCAACGGAGCGGCGCGGCATCAGGTTGATCGAGCATACGGCCGTGTCCGCGGTATCGCCAGGGGGCGGCGCATGGTGCGTGCGCGCCGGCGAACGCGAGTGGGTGGGCCGGCACGTCGTGAACGCGGCGGGCGCGTGGGCCGGACAGATCGCTGGCGCGGCGCTGCCGGTGCGCCCGCGCAAGGGGCAGATTTTGGCGGTGCAAGGGCCGGCAGGATTGTTGCCGCGGGTGCTAATGGGCGAGGGCGTCTATCTGGTGCCGCGCGGCGATGGCCGCATCGTGATCGGCGCGACGATGGAGAACGTGGGCTTTAGCAAGGCCTTGGACCCGCGGCAGTTGGCGGGCTTGCATGCCCGGGCGGTGGCGCTCGCTCCGGCCATTGCCGGCTTGCCGGTGGTGGAGCAGTGGGCGGGGTTGCGCCCGGGAACGCCCGACGATCTGCCGTTGCTCGGCGCCATCGCTCCTGGACTGTGGGCGGCGGCGGGGCATTTCCGGGACGGCATTCTGCTCGCGCCGGTCACCGCGAAAATCCTGGCGGCAATGCTGCTGGGCGCGCCGCCGGGCTTCGACCTTCAGGCTTTCGCACCGTTGCGCTTTGGAACCGCCCCCGTGGGTGGAGCGTGGCGCGCCGGCGCCAACCACGGCCCGGCGTAGACGCCGATGGAGAGCGGGCGACCGAGGCTGGCGCAGCATGCGATGGCGTCCGCCGCCCATGCGGCCGCGCCATGGAAACCTGCGCCGCATGAACCGCCTATACTTTGGATATGGCGGCTCCGACCACGGAAGTGTTGCTGCAAGCGCTGCGCCAGGTCCGCGACCAGGACTTGGATCGCGATATCGTCAGCCTCAATTGGGTGCATGATCTGGCGGCCAAGGACGGCGAAATCTGGCTGACCCTGCGTGTACTCGCGGCGCCCATGGAGCGGCGGGACTTGCTGGCGCAGCAGGCGCGGGAGCGGCTGCTCCACACGCCCGGCGTGACCACGGTGCACCTGAAGGTGGACACGACGGTTCCCGGCATGGCGGCGGTGGAAGGGAAGAACTCGGTGCCGGGAGTGAAAAACGTCATCGCCGTCGGTTCCGGCAAAGGCGGGGTAGGGAAGACCACCGTGGCGGTCAACGTGGCGATTGCCCTGGCTGAGTTGGGTGCGGTCGTGGGCCTGATGGACGCGGACGTCTATGGGCCGAACGTGCCGCGGATGCTGGGGGTGCATGAAATGCCGCGGGTGGTCGGGGAAAACCGCATTGAGCCGCTGCGCGGATGTGGGGTCAAGGTGATCTCCATGGGTTTTTTGAACCCCGGCGACAAACCGGTGATCTGGCGGGGACCGATGTTGCACAGTGCCGTGCAGCAATTCTTGCGGAACGTGGAGTGGGGAGAGCTGGACTATCTAATTATTGACATGCCGCCGGGCACCGGTGATGTCGCGCTAACTTTGGCGCAGAGCGTGCCCATGACCGGCGGGGTGGTGGTGACCACGCCCTCGGATGTCTCGCTGGAAGATGCCCGCAAGGCGCTGAACATGTTCCAACAGCTCAAGATCGAGGTTTTGGGCGTGGTGGAAAACATGAGCCTATTTGTCTGTCCGCATTGCCAAACGACGGTGGATATTTTTAGCCACGGCGGCGGGCAAGCAATGGCGGAGCATTTCGGTGTCCCATTTTTGGGGGCGTTGCCGCTGGAGCCGGCGATTCGCCAGGGAGGTGACGCCGGCAAGCCGGTGGCGGCCGGCGGCCCGGAGGCCCCACAGGCGCGGCCATTCTATGCCCTAGCGCGGCGGCTGGCGGCAGAGGCCAACCTGCGCGCCGCCGCCAGCGAGGAGAGCGTCATCCAGGTACGCGCCTAGGCCTATGGAAGAGCGTGATTTTTTCACCGAGAAGTCGGCCACCAAAACGGCCAAGCTGGTCTGCCCGTTCTGCGGCGCCGAACAAGAGCATGCGCTGGTATGGATTGTGCGCACCAAGAAGGCGCAGCCGCCGCCGCGGGCGGACGCCGTTGACCGGGCGCGTTTTGCGAAAATCGCGTCCTACATGGTTCGCCGCGACGATAAGGTGACGTGCACCAATCCCCGCTGCCGCAAGAGTTTTGAGGTGAGCGGCATCCAGTCGGTGGTGGAACTCGGTTGAGTTAGACTGAATCCGTTCAACAAGGGGATGGGGTTCCCCTTCGACTCGCTCGAAAACCGTCGCGGTCCCGGGCTGATGACCCCTGCAATACGCGCGATTGCGGAGGTATGGTTCCATGGTGGTTCTCTGGGTGGCGGTGGCCGGCGCGCTGGGGGCGCTTGCGCGCTGGGGCCTCGGCGTATGGCTTGGCGAGCGCCTGGGCGGCGTCTTTCCGTGGGGCACGCTGGCGGTCAACCTGATTGGCTGCTTCTTGCTAGGCGTGGTCATGGAGGCAACGGAGCGAGTGGGCTGGTTGCCCGCGCCGACGCGCCTGGTTTTGGCGGTGGGCTTCATCGGCACGCTGACTACATTTTCCACGTTTCAGTTTGAGACTTTCCAACTGGCGCGGCGCGGGGCGGTTTTGCTGGGCGCGGTGAACTTCGCCGCCAACGTGTTGTTCGGCTATCTGCTGTTGTGGGCAGGCGGCGCTCTGGTGGCTCGGCTGGTGCGGGGCTAGGCACGTTCTGCCTGGGCGCCGCCGTCAGGGCGGTTCGCCGCCGGCTGCTGTCCCCGCTTACCTCGGTTGCCCGCGGGGACGAAATACAATATTGCGAGCTGGCTCGACAGCACCAGGAGGTGTCATGGACGCAGTGGCGCGTAGAGACTTCATGAAGTCGGTGGCGGGCGCGGCGGCGTTGGCCGCGACCGGCGAAACGGCGCGAGCGGCCGCGGCTCCGGTGGAAGAGGGCGGCGGAGAAGCGGCCGGCGGCCCCGTGTTTTTTTCCACCTGGGGATTTGCCCGCGCGGCCAACGAGCGCGCCGCGGAGGTGTTTGCCCGCGACGGCAATCTGCTGGACGCGGTGGAGAAGGGCATCAACGTCATTGAGGACGATCCTAAGATCACCTCGGTTGGCTACGGCGGCTTGCCCAACGCCGACGGGGTGGTGGAGTTGGATGCCGGTATCATGGATGGCACGCGCCATCGCGCAGCCTCCATCTGCAGCCTGCACTCGATCAAGAATCCCATTTCCGTGGCGCGCTTAGCGCTGGAGCGCACGACCGAAACCACGTATGCCGGCGCGGGTGCGTTTCAGATGGCGCTGAAGTTCGGCTTTCAGCCGCAGCAGTTGCTGACGCCGGAGAGCCTGCGGCAATGGCAGGAATGGCGCGCCAACCCCAATCGCAACACGTTTTGGGTCACGCCCGAAAATCACGACACCATTGGCATGCTGGCCACCGACGGCCGTGGGCACTTGGTCAGCGGCTGTTCCACCTCGGGTATGGCCTTTAAGATTCCCGGGCGCGTGGCGGACTCGCCGCTGGTGGGCTGCGGCATTTATGCCGATGACAACGCGGGCGCCGCCACCGCGACGGGAAACGGCGATCTGATGACCAATTACTGCACGAGCGTCACCATCGTGCACTACATGGCCCGCGGCATGAGTCCCCAGGAGGCTTGCGAAGCGTTGCTGCGTTGGATGGTCCGTACCGACTCCCAGAACCGCGCCAGCGCTTCGGCGGTGATCGCGATGGATCCACATGGCAGGATCGGCGCTGCTTGCATGAACCCGCAGTTTCCGTTGCAGTACGCGCTTTGGCGCGGCGGCAAGAGTGCAGTGCGCAAGGCGGTAGTGTTGTTCCCGTAGCCCGTTGCAGCTCGGGTGAGTGAACCAGGCTGCCTGCACGCACGAACCGGTGGAATCCGGCGGGCGCCGGCGCCATCGAGCCGTGCGGAAAGAATGGGTTGCCGCCGCGCGTGCAACCGGTGTTCCGCCGCGACGTCCTCGCGATTTCGCATCATCACCGGACTGGGCGTGCTCCATGGGCGCGGAGCGCTCGGGTAAAGTAGAGATTCCGTCCTATGTCGGAAATCGGATCCCAATTTGAGCGATTGGTGGCGATCATGGCTCGTCTGCGCGCTCCCGGCGGCTGCCCTTGGGACCGCCGCCAGACGTTCGATTCGATTACCGCGTACACGGTCGAAGAAACCTACGAAGTCTTGCAAGCCATTGCCGACCGCGATTGGCCGGAGTTAACGGACGAACTCGGCGATCTGCTCCTGCAAATCGTGTTTTACGCCCAGATGGGCGAGGAGATCGCCGCCTTCAATATCGGCGCGGTGATGGCCGGCCTGGAGGCCAAACTCATTCGCCGCCATCCGCATGTGTTCGGACCCGAAGCCGGGGCGTTGACCAGCGCCGAGCAGGTGGTGGCGCGCTGGGACCAGATCAAGCGCGAGGAGCGCGGCGCCGCCAACGGCGGCGAGGAGCCCGAGTCGGCGCTGGGCGCTCCGCCGCGCGGATTGCCCCCGTTGCCCGCGGCGTACCAGATGAGCGCTCGTGCCGCCCGGGCGGGCTTTTCGTGGCCGGATGCGGCGGGGGTATTGAACAAGCTCAATGAGGAGATCGCTGAACTGCGGCAATCGCTGGCGGCGGGGCGGGAGGAGTGGCGGGACGAGGTCGGCGACCTGTTGTTTACCGCCGTCAACGTGGCGCGGCAGTTGGGCATCGAGCCGGAAGCGGCACTACAGGCCGCAACGCGCAAATTCCGCCGGCGCTTTATCGCGGTGGAAGACCGCCTGCGCCGGCAGGGAAGCGCGCTGGCCGACGCCAGCCCTGGGGAATTGGATGCGCATTGGGAAGCGGTCAAGCGCGAAGAAGCGGGTCCGGCCGGCCGCACCGCGGAGCACGCAATGGGAGGTCCTTCGGCGGCGCCCGTGGCGCCGAGAGCCGTGGCGGGCCGGTTGCCGATCCGTGATTTGCGGACGCCGCAGGAGTTTCAAGCCTGCGTGGACTTGCAACGCCGCGTTTGGGGCTTTGATGAGTCGGATTTGGTGCCGGTGCGCATGTTCGTCGTCGCGCACAAAATCGGCGGCCAGGTGTTTGGCGCCTTCGATGGCGAGCGGCTGGCGGCGTATTGCTTGGCTTTGCCGGGTGAGCGCGCGGGGCATCTGTACCTGCACTCGCATATGCTTGCGGTGGCGCCCGAGTACCGCGACAGCGGCCTCGGCCGGAGGCTGAAATTGCGGCAACGGGAGGACGGGCTGGAGCGGGGCGTCGCCTTGATGGAATGGACCTTCGATCCGCTGGAAATCAAAAATGCCTACTTTAACGTCGAGCGATTAGGCGCCATCGCCCGGCGCTATGTGCCCAATCAGTATGGGATCACGTCCAGCGTGTTACATGCCGGTCTGCCTACGGACCGCTTGGTGGCCGAGTGGTGGTTCGCCGCGGATCGCGTGCGGCGCGTTTTGGAGGTGGGGGCATTGGACGGGCAGGAGATCGAACAGCGGGTGGCCGTGCCGGCGCAGATTAGCGCCTGGAGGTCGGCGGGCGACCCCCGGGGCGCCGCCGTGCAAGCGGAGATCCGGGTGCAGCTGACCGCCGCCTTCGCCGCCGGGTTGGCGGTGCTGCGTTATGAACGCCAGGCGGACGGCGGCGGCGTGTTTTGCCTGGGACGCTGGGATGAGCCGCTGAATTACGGTCCGCCTCGTTATGAAGGCAATCAGGGAGCCCACGGAAAATGAAAATCGAGGCCCTCACGTTGCGCGAACTGCGCATGCCGCTGGTCACTCCCTTCGAGACCAGCTTCGGCAAAACCGTGAATCGCCGCGTCTTGCTGGTGGAGGTTCATGCCGATGGCGCCAGCGGGTGGGGCGAGGTGACCTGCGGCGAACTGCCATTCTATAGCGCCGAAACGCCGGATACCGCGCGCGCGGTCTTGATCAACGTCATTGCTCCGATGGTGCTGCACCGCGACTTCTCCCATCCGCGTGAGTTGGCGCCGATGATGCGGCTGATCCGCGGCCACGCGATGGCCCGGGCGGCGGTGGAAAACGCGGCCTGGGAACTGGCCGCGCGGCAGGCGGGCCAGCCGCTGTGGCGCTGGCTAGGCGGTACGCGCCGGGAGATTCCATGCGGTGTTTCCATCGGCATCAAGCCCAACCTCGACGCGCAACTGGCGGCGGTGGAAAAAGAGTTGGCGGCGGGCTACCAGCGGATCAAGGTCAAGATCAAGCCGGGTTGGGATTTGGAACCGCTCGGCGCCATCCGCCAACGCTGGCCGGAGATCCAATTGATGGGCGATGCGAATTCGGCGTATACGCTCGCCGATGCCCAGCACCTGGCCCGCTTCGATGACTTCGGCTTGATGATGCTGGAGCAGCCGTTATGGCACGACGATATTTACTTCCATGCGCAGCTTCAGCGCCAGCTGCGAACACCGCTTTGCCTGGACGAATCCATTCATCATGCCCGCGACGTGGAGCAGGCGGCGGCGCTCGGCGCCTGCCGCATCATCAACGTGAAGTTGGGGCGGGTGGGCGGTTTTTCCTCGGCGCGCGCGGTGCATGATGCCGCGCAGGCCGCGGGGATTCCGGTATGGTGCGGTGGCATGCTGGAAAGCGGCATTGGCCGTGCGCACAACATCGCGCTCTCCACGCTGCCCAATTTCACCCTGCCCGGTGACGTGACCGCCAGCCGCCGTTACTGGCATGAAGACATCATTGATCCCGAGGTGACGGTTACGCCGCGGGGAACGATCATGGCGCCCGAGTTGCCGGGCGCCGGGTTCACGCCGCGGTTGGACCTCATTCGCCGTTTGACCGCTTGGGAAGAGACGCTGCGCTGAGCACCGCCATGCGGGACCAGGCGTCAGCCCCGCCATCGCCCATTGCGGCCCGCCATCGCGGCTGGCGCCTGCCGGCCTGGCTGGCGGCGTTGGTGCTGGCCTGGAGCTTCAACTACATCTTTGGCAAATGGGCCATACGCGGCCTGGCGCCGGCCACGCGTTCGCCCGCCCTGGATGCCGCGGGCCTGCGTGTGCTGATCGCGGCCGTGGTGTTGGACCTGCTCGCGCTGCATCCGCGCCTCCGCCCGCGCCGTCTGCGCCGTCAGGAAATCGGGGCTCTCGCCCTCTTGGGGCTGACGGGCATCACCCTGAATCAGTTTTTTTTCGTTTGGGGACTGGATTTCACCACGGTGGCCCACGCCGCTCTGATGTTCGCCATGACGCCCGTACTGGTGTTGGCGTTGGCCGCGGCGTGGGGCCAAGAACGGCCCGGCTGGTCGCAAATGGTGGGTATGGCCGTCGCCCTGGGGGGCACGCTGTTCGTCGTGTGGCGGGGAGCGACGGCGGGAGCCACTCCGCTCGGGGATGCCATTGAGTTGGCCTCCGCCGCCGCGTTTGCCTATTACACCGTTGCCGGCAAGGACAGCGTGGCGCGTTTTGATACGTTCAGCTTTACCTTTTACACCTATCAATTTGGCGTGCTCTGGATGCTCCCGCTGGTACTGCCGGCGCTCGCGCGCACGCAATGGCAGGCGGTCACGCCCGCGGGTTGGGGCAGCGTGGCCTACATGGGTTTGGCCGGATCGCTGGCCGCCTATTTGATCTTCTATGACGTGATGAAACGGCTGAGCGCGACCCAGGTCGCGGTATTGCAGTACCTTCAGCCGGTGGTGGCCAGCGTTGCCGCCGTGTACCTGTTGGCCGAGCCCCTGACCACCAGCCTGTTGGTTGGCGGGTGCGTCATATTCGCGGGTGTTTATCTATCAGAGCGTTGAACCCGGCGCCGCCGCCGTTGGCGCCCTGGCCCGGCGCACCCGGGCGCCAGCGGCGTGGGCCCGCGCCTCAGCCGCGACCGAGGATCCAGCCCACGCCACTGGGCCGCGTGGCTGCCGCCGGCAACTCCCGCCACCAGCGGGCCCCGAGCGCTAAAGCGATGGCGTCGGCGAGCAACACGAGCAATATGCACCCGGTCCAGTGAAAGCGCCGCCAAAGCAGCCCGGGTAGTACCCCGCCGAGACTGCCACCGACGTAATACAGGGAGGCGTATAACCCAGCGGCCGAGGAGCGGGCTGTCACCGCCTCAACACCCAAGTAGCTGGTAGCGGCGGTCTGGGCGATGAACAAGCCGCCGGAACCGATCGCCAACCCCGCCATCACGGCGGGCAGATCGGCAAGCAGGGTCAGCGCTGCCCGTCCCGCCACCGCGAGCAATGCCAGGCGCAGCGCCCGGCGATGGCCGATGCGCCCGATCCAGGCGCCGGCGCTGGGAATCACGGCGAGGCTGGGAAGATAGGCCAAATAGACCAGGCCGAGCGCGGTCGCGCCGAGGCGAAACGGCGCCGCCGCCAGATGGAAGCTGACGTAACTGAACATCGCGACCAGCATGAAAAGCAAATTGAAGCCAATCGCAAACGTCGCCACCAAGCGAGGGTTGACCGCGTGCCCAGCAGCCGCGCGCGCCGCCGCCCCAAGGTCGTCCTGGCGTAGGAAGCGCTGCGCCGGCGGCAACATGCGCCACACCGCAACCGCGCAGAACAGGGTCAGGCCCGCCAGCACCGAAAACGCCGCTCGCCAACCCGCCACGTCGGTCACCATGGCGGCGATCACGCGTCCGCTGACTCCGCCGAGAACCGTTCCGGCTACCTAGATGCCCATCGCGAAAGCGGCGGTGTGGCCGTCCGACCACTCCTCGGCGACATAGGCGATCGTGACCACGAAGGCCCCGGCACCAGCAGCCCTTGCACGAATCGCCAGTGCACAAGCGCCGCTAGATTGGGTGCGCCAGCCGCCAGCCAGGTCGGGGCGGTTAGCAGCAATAGAGCGGTGACGATCAGCCGCTTGCGCCCGATGCGATCCGCCAGCACGCCAACCAGAGGCGCGGAAATCGCCATCGCCAGAGTGACGGCGCTAATGGTGAGGCCGGCGGCCGCAGGCGAGGCGAAGAAGATCTTCGCCAGGTGGGATAGGATCGGCTGGGTGACGTAAACGTCTAAAAACGAACAAAACCCCGCCAAGCCCACGGCCCAAATATGGCTGCGACCAGGAGCCGTCGTGGCCAGCCAGATCGGCCGCGAAGGGGCCCGTCGCCGCGCTGTCACCATCTCCTGCCATTGTATGCCCCTCGCCGCCTCGGTAAGCGCCGTTCTCCTTGCCCTGCAAGCACTTGGCGACGGCAGGAGGGTCGGCGGCCGGGCCGCCATTCAAGCCGCGATCCGGGCCGCTGAAGGGGTAATTTTCGCCATTCAGCGCTGTCTTCTTGGGGCCGCGGCTGCCGCCCTCTAACCTGAACCAGGCGCGAAAGTTGTGGCGCTGAGGACTGCCTAACCGCCGGAGCCATGACCGCGCGGCCGGAGCGGCATTCGAACTTAAAGTTTGGAGGACACGATGAGCACGCAGACATTCTCCCCGGTGAAGCGCGCCGACTTCCAGGTCATCCAGCCGGAGACCACCCATTCCGGCTCGCGCATGGAGCCGATTCACAAGGGACTGCCCAAGATCACCCAGTCCCTCTGCCCGGAATGCACCCGCGTCATCGAAGCCCGCGAGTTCGAGGAGAACGGCGCCGTCTTCATGGAAAAAACCTGCCCTACGCATGGCTATTTCCGGGACAAGATCTACGCCGACGTCAAGCTCTACCTGAAAATGGAGCAGTGGTACTTCGGGGATAACCGCGGTCTGTCCAATCCCGCGATTCCCAATGCCACCCGCTGCCCGGACCAGTGCGGACTCTGCTCCATGCACATGAGCCACACCGGCCTGGCCAACGTGGACCTGACCAACCGTTGCAATCTTACCTGTCCGGTGTGCTTCGCCAACGCCAACGCAGCGGGATACCTGTATGAGCCCAGCTTCGATCAGGTGCGCAAGATGCTGCAGGCGCTGCGCAATGAACGTCCCGTTTCGGGCCGCGTCGTGCAGTTCTCCGGCGGTGAGCCGACCATCTATCCGCGTTTTCATGACGCGGTGCGCTTGGCCAAGGAGATGGGCTTCAGCCATATCCAGGTAGCCACCAATGGCGTGATGTGGAACGATCTGGAATTCTGCGAAAAGGCGCGCGACGCCGGTCTGCACACGCTCTATCTTCAGTTTGACGGCGTCTGCGACGACATCTACAAGCGCACCCGCGGTGAGTCCCTGTTCGAGAAAAAGCTCAAGGCCATCGAAAACATTCGCAAGGTGGGCATCATCAAGATCGTTTTCGTGCCCACCATCGTCAAGGGCCTGAACGACCACCAAATCGGCGACATCATCAAGCTGGCGCTGGACAATATTGATGTGGTCAGCGGCATCAGCTTCCAGCCGGTCACCTTCACCGGCCGCATCTCCCGCAAGGAGTTGGAAGCCAAGCGGTTCACCCTGGCCGACGTGGCCCACGCGGTGCATGAGCAGACCGGCTTGGCGGACCCCTACAACGATTGGTTCCCGTTGGCCTGCGTAACGCCGTTCTCCAAGCTGATCAGCGCCCTCCGCGGCGAGGAGACCACCTCGTTGAGTTGCCATCCCCACTGTTCCATGGGCACCTACATGTTCGTGGATCAAGCCACCAAGAAGGCGGTTCCCGTCACGCAGTTCGTGGACGTTGGCGCGATGCTGCAAGACATTGACATGTTGGCCCGCAGCGCGGAGAAGGCGCGGTTCAAGTTCTTCAGCAAGGTGAAGACCTGGAACGCGTTGCAGAAGCACTTCCACGCCGAAAAGGCGCCGGCTGGGCTGACCTTCACCAGGTTTTTGCAAACCCTCCAGGGCATGACGGACAAGAGCTACGGCCGCGGCCAGGATGCCGAAAAGGGCTTTGTCTATAAGACCCTGATGGTTGCCGGCATGCACTTCATGGATAGCTACAACTACGACGTGGAGCGCGTCAAGCGCTGCATCATTCACTATGCCGCGCCGAATGGGCTGATCTATCCCTTCTGCACCTACAATTCGGGCCCGGTATACCGCGAAAAGATCGAGAAGAAGTATTCGATGCCGTTCGATAAGCAGCTGTCGGTCATGCAGATCCCGAATGGCGGGCAGACCACTCAGGTGGCGGGCGATGCCGCCAAGACGGGGCTGGCGCCGGCTACGGGTGGATGCTGCTCTTCGCAAAGCGAGCCGAAGCCGGAGTTGGTGCAATTGGGCAAGGCATAGCGGTTCCCGAGCACGAGGCATTCCGGGTGAGCGGTCGCCCCCAGCGGGCGGCCGCTTCCATTTTGGGGGCAAGTCTTCAGGCGCAAGCCGAGGCCCGCGATGGCCCCGACCGAGCGTCCTGCGGTGTCTCGCGTTCCGATGCCATCTCCGGTTGGGTACCTTGGGCCCGGCCGTTGGGCGAGTTGGGTTCTCGAGCTCGACCCATCATGGATTTTGAATTGACGATTGAATCTGGACTATTTTGTAATGGTATTAGGCGCTAGCGTTCGCGCCCCTGTCCATGTCCACCGTCAGCCCCAAGGTTTCCCCGCCCAAAACGCAACCCGGGCGCTCGACGCCACCGTTGCGACGCACGCGCTGGTTTTGGCTCGCCCTCGGTGTCATCGCGGCGATTCTGGCGTGGCGAATGCTTGCGGTTCCCACCGTTCGCCCGGCGCAAACAGCCGGTGGCGTTTCCGGGTTCTTGGAAATCGGCATTCTGGTTTTTCGCGAAGGGTTGGAGTGCATTCTCATCTTGGCCGCGATCACCGGCGGGATGAGCAAGACGGGCGGCGAGTTCCGCCGCCCCATTTTCAGCGGCGCCGTGGGCGGGCTGGCTTTAACGGTCTTGACCTGGATGATTGCCGTGCGCGTCCTGACCGATTTGGGCCGCAATGTCTCCGCGCTCAATTTGCAGGCGGCGACGGGGTTGTTGGCGGTGATCGTGCTCATCATCGTCATGAATTGGTTCTTTCATAAGCTCTATTGGACGGGCTGGATTTCCCTCCACAATCGCCGCAAGCGCGAGCTGATGGAGCGGGCCCCGGACGCGCGCGGACGCGTGGGATGGTGGTGGGGACTTGCGGCCTTGGGATTCAGTTCGGTCTACCGCGAGGGCGTGGAGGTCGTCCTTTTTCTCCAAAGCTATCGCCTGCGGCTCGGTGACCGCCCCATTGCCTACGGCGTGGCGATCGGCTTGCTTCTCACCGCGATGGTCGGCTTGTTGACCTTCTGCGCCCATCGCCGTCTTCCCTATCGCCGCATGCTGGTGTTCACCGGCGTTCTCCTCGGGATTGTGTTCTTGGTGATGGTGGGCGAGCAAGTGCAGGAAATGCAGCTCGCCCATTGGCTGCCGGCCAGCCGGCTTCCCTGGCTGGCGCATCTGATTCCCAACTGGGCCGGCCTGTGGTTCTCGGTCTTTCCCGACGCCGAGTGCCTGCTGGCGCAAGCGGCCGCAGCCGCGGTCGTTTTGGGTTCTTATTTCGTTGCGCGCAAAGGCGGGAGCGCGATGGCATCCGCCTAAGCCTGTGCGTCCCTGGTCCCTTCGCGCGGCCCGGAACGCGGCCCCGGAAACGGGCCCGTTGCTGGCCTAACGGACAGTGAATCCAGTTCGTTCCCCCTCCCGTTAGCGGTTTCTAACGCGGAATCGCCTGCTGCCGCTTTACACTTCGGGCAGTGTCTCAGGCTTTCTGCGCGCTGGCATTGAATGCCCTTTTCCGCTGACCTTTCGCTCCTCGGCGCCCTTACGGCTGTCGCCATTACGGTGGTGTTGGCCTTCGTTCCGTTTTCGGCGGAACGCCGTTGGTTGCATAACGCCTGGCTGACCGCTTGGGCGGTGATGTCGGTGCATTTCTGCTTGCAGGTTTTGCAGCGGGCCGATGTCGGCATGCCCGCCACGGGTTGGGCGGCCGACGGGCTGCTGGTGTTGGCGGTATTGTTGTTCACGGATTGGGCCTGGCGCGCCTTGGGCGCTGGCGGCAGAGGCGCCGGGCAGGCCCGGCGGTCGTGGACGTGGCCGGGGCGAGCCTTCGCCGCCGGGCTGGCCGGATGGGTTTGGTTGTTTCCCAATAGCCACGTGCTCGCGCAAACCATCGCCTTTGGCGTACTGCCGGTTGCCGGTGGGATCGCCGCCCTGCGGCTCAAAATGGGTGGCCGCCTTACCCGCTGGGTGCTCGGCCTGGGGCTCATCGTCTGGGGCTTGGGATTCATCACCGCGCCTTTGCCGTGGGGCAATGTGCAGAACGGGGCGCTGGTGGACCTGCTAACGCTGATTTGCAAGAGCTTCTGCGGCATGGCGATGATTTTGTTTGCCGTGGATGAGCAACGGGAACTGGCGGAGGCCGGGCGAGATTACTTCAACGATCTTTATCAGAACTCGCCGATGTGGTATCACACCGTGGACCGCAACGGGCAGGTCACCGATCTCAACCAGGTGGCAATGGACGTCCTCGGCATGGAACGCGCCGACGTTGTCGGCCGCCGCCTTCGCGAACTGCCGCAGGTCGAATCGCCAGACGAGGCACCGCCGGTGCAGGCGCTGATGGCGTGCCTGGAGCAGGAGGGCACGTTTCCCAACTTCGAGCTGCGCGTTTGTGACTCGGATGGCGCCGTGCGTTCCTTTCGCTCCTATATGCGCGCCATTCGCGATGCCGAGGGGCGCTTCCAGGGCGCGCGGGCGATGCTCTGCGACATCACCGCTGAGCGGGAACTCCAGAATCAATTGCTGATGGCGCAAAAAATGCAGGCCGTGGGTACTCTCACCGCCGGCGTGGCGCATGACTTCAACAATCTACTCAGCACGGTGCTCGGGCAGGTCGAGTTGATTGAGGCCAAGCATGGTCCCCAGCTCCCGGCGGACGCCGCCGACCGCATCGCCGCCATTGGCGCTGCCGGCCGCCGCGCCGCGGAACTGGTGGCGCAATTGCTCGCCTTTTCCCGTGGGCGCGAGGTGGCGACCGAACCCTTGTCCCTGGAGGCCGTGGTCGCGAGCGCGGCGGAGATGCTGCGCCACGGCTTGCCCGAAACCGTGGCGGTTGAGGTGCGCCTGAGCGATCGGCGCCAGTCGCCCCTCACGGTGCAAGGTAACCTCACGCAGTTACAGCAGGTTCTGCTGAATCTGGGTGTCAACGCCGGCCAGGCGATGCCCCAAGGCGGCCAGCTCATTTTGGCATTGGACGGCAGGCGCGGCGTGGTTCGGGCCGGGGCTCCCGCCGAAGCCGCCTCTCGCGAGTGGGCGGTGTTGACCGTGGCGGATAACGGCGAGGGGATAACCCCGGACGTGCGCGAGCGCCTGTTCGAACCCTTTTTTACCACCAAGGCGCCTGGGAAGGGGAGTGGCCTTGGGCTCGCCGTGGCCTATGGTATTGTCGAAGCGCACGGCGGCTTTATTACTGTGGATAGCGCGCCCGGTGAGGGTGCGCGCTTTGAAATCTATCTGCCTATCCTCGCGTCCGGCCCCGCCGTCGGCGGAGCGGCGGGATTGGCTATGGGAGGCGCGAGTGGTGCAGACAGGCAGCGGTCCGGCGGATTGGACTGGTCGTCCGGAGGGGCAGCGAGCTCCGGCGCGTATTCTGTTGGTGGAAGACGAGCCAGCAGTCGCGGAAACTACCGCCGAGATGTTAAAACATCTCGGCCATGAGGTGGTTACCGCCAACCTGCCTAGCCAGGCACTCGCGATGGCGGAGCGCAGTAACGCCGGCGGGGCCGCCGGCGGACCGGGTTTTGATTTGGTGATCAGTGATATCACCATGCCGGAAATGAATGGCCATCAGTTGGCGGCCCGGCTCCGCCAGCTCTGGCCGCAAGTGCCGGTCCTGTTCATGACCGGCTACGATTCCCATATGGCGGAGGCGGGGGCCTCGGCCCCATTCATACCCAAGCCGCTCAGTCTCCGTTCGCTCGCCGACGGCATCGCGAAAATGCTCGCCGGGTCCCACCCAGCCTAATTCCTAACCCGTTTGCGCCGTCTGGTCCCGCCGCCGCGCTTTCGCCTGGCGCCGGCCGGGTTGCGGCCTCGCGTTCCCGGCGGTACGACAGACGCCCCTGTCACACCATCGCTCCGCCGGTGCTGGCTGGACGGGCAAGCGAAAACGTGATGTAATTCCGGTTCTGTAGGCGTGCTCGAGGAGGAAGTCCCGATGCGTATCCGCTCGCTGCAATTGCCCGTCTGCGTGCTGGCGCTATTGGCCGCGGCATCGGCGCAGACCGCCGCCATCAATCCTGGCATTGACGTTTCCGCCATGGATACGTCGGCCCAGCCCTGCGACAACTTCTATCAATTCGCCTGCGGTCGCTGGAACGCCACCCATCCCATTCCCGCCGACGAGTCGGTTTGGGGGCGCTTCAACGCGCTGGACAATCGCAACCAGCGCGAACTGCGCGGTTTGTTGCAGCGGGCCGCGGCCAAGGGGCGCGCGGGCAGCCGCATTCAGAGGGAGGTGGGTACGTTCTATGCCGCGTGCATGAACACTCAGCAGGTGAACGCCCTCGGACTCCAGCCCATTCGGCCGCAATTGGAACGGATTGCGGCGATCCGAAACCGCCGCCAGCTGATTGCCGAAGCCGGCCGCTTGGAGAAAACTGGTATTCCCGTATTATTCAACTTTGGCGCCAGCCCGGATATGAAAGACTCGGCGATGACCATCGCCGTTGCCGGGCAGGGCGGCCTGGGTCTGCCCAACCGGGACTACTATACGCGCACGGGCGCCAAAGCCCGGGCCCTGCGCGCCAAATACATCGCCTATGTCGCGCAGGTATTTCGTCTCTTGGGCGATGCTCCGGCTCGCGCCGCGCGGGAGGCGCGCGCCGTGATGTCGCTGGAGACGGCGATGGCTCGTGCTTCCATGCGGCTTGCGGCGGAGCGCAATCCGCACAACGTGTACCACAAGATGACCCCGGCTGGGTTGCGGCGCCTGGCGCCGGCGGTGGACTGGAAGGTCTATTTCCGCGCTGTCGGCGCTCCTGCCATCGCCTCGATCAACGTGCGCCAGCCCAAGTTCTTCACCGCCCTAAATCGCGCGCTGCGCAGCCAGCCGCTATCCGCCTGGAAGAATTACCTCCGGTTTCACCTCGCCAACTCCACCGCCCCTTATCTCGCTCGCCCCATCGAGACCGCCAGTTTTGACTTCTATGGCCGGGTACTGACCGGCCAAAAAGTGCAGCAGCCGCGGTGGAAACGCTGCGTTCGGTACACCGATCGCGACCTCGGAGAGGCGCTGGGACAGCTCTATGTCGAAAAGTACTTTCCCCCGGCGACCAAGCGCCGTGCGACGCAAATGGTCGCCGCCTTGCAGCGCTCCTTGGCCGCCGACATCCAGAGCCTGACCTGGATGAGCGCGGCCACCAAACGCCGCGCATTGGTCAAGCTCCACGCCGTGATGAAGAAGATCGGCTATCCGAGCCGTTGGCGGAACTATAGCTCGGTGCGGCTGCGGCGCGGCGATCTTTTGGGCAACGTGCTGCATGCCGACGCCTTCGCGGTGCATCGCCGGCTGCGCCGCATTGGGCATCCGCCGAATCGTCTCGCCTGGGGCATGACCCCGCCGACGGTCAATGCGTATTACGACCCGCATATGAATGAGATCGTCTTCCCCGCCGGCATCATGCAGCCGCCGTTCTTCAGTGGCGGCGCTCCCGACGCCGCCAATTTCGGCGGCATGGGGGTGGTGATCGGGCACGAGATGACGCACGGCTTCGACGATCAGGGCCGCCGCTTCGGACCCAGAGGCAACCTGAAGAACTGGTGGACCCCCGCCGACGCCAAGGCCTTCAAGTCCCGGGCGCAGTGCCTGGTCAATGAGTATTCCGGGTTCAGCCCCGTGCCGGGCGTGCACCTCAATGGCAAGCTGACGCTGGGCGAAAATACCGCCGATAACGGCGGCGTGCGCATTAGTTACGCCGCCTTGGTCCGCACCCTCGGCCGCGACGCCATGCAGCACCAAATTGACGGCTACACCATGGCCCAGATCTTCTTCATCGCCTACGGGCAGATCTGGTGTGAAAACGTGCGGCCGCAGTATGCCCGCCTGGCGGCCACGGTGGATCCCCACTCCCCCGGCGAGTTCCGCGTCAATGGCGTGGTTTCCAATTTTGGCGCCTTCGATCGCGCCTTTCATTGCGGCCCGGAGGCGCCGATGAATCGCGGCGCCAAGGCCTGCCGCGTCTGGTAGTTCCGCCGGTTCGCCTAATAGCTGAGAATCGCGCGATCGTGGCCGAGCCTGACGCGCCGCACGTTCGCGGGCAGTTGCACCGGAAACGTGCGCCCCTGGATGCTCGGGTGCTTGGGCGTGACAAACTCGTGAATCGCCAGGTCAATCAGGAAGTCGGGGATCCGCTCACCATCCAGCGATACCTGCTCAATGGTTAGGTTCGCGGCTGGCGCCGCGCCGGAGTCCAATCGCGCCACCACGGATAGCTGGTGCACGCCGCTGAAAATCATCTGCGCCCAGGCGCTGGCACCCCGGTGCGGCAATTGGTTGAAGTCCACTTGCGCCTGGCCCCGCAGTACGCCTGGCGTCGAGGAAAGATGCAGGCGGCGGATGGCCGGCGAAATCTTGGCGTCCTGTGCCAGGTAGGCGTCGGCGCCGTTCGCGGTCAGCACGATGTCGGGGTGCGGCGGAGGCGTCGTTGCGTAGTCTGCGATGCGCTGTAGCTGGGTTTGGAAGTTCCGCGCCAGCCGCGCCGAGCGGCTGATGCCCCATAGCAGCGCGGGGCACAGCAGCACCGCGGCCATCGCCCGCATTCGCCACCGGCTAGGGATGTGCATGGGCCAGCCCTCGCCTTCCTAGCGACGCGCCAACCGGAGCCTTGCGCCGCGGCCAGGCGCCGGCCACGGCGGGCCGCCGCGACGGCGGCGCCCACTCCAACCGCGGCGGCGCGGGCGGCCGCAGGCGCAGCCGTACTTGCGCGGGTTGTGCGCCCGCCCGCAGCCACAGGCGGCCGGCGTCCAACCGCAGCTGCCCCGCCTGCCAGCGGAACTGCGTGCGATACGCGTGGAACCGCAGCTCCCGGCCAGCCGCCGTATGGAATATGGGAAACGCCCCAGGCGCAACCTGCAACGCTCCCGTCGCCGTCATGTCCCGCCAGCCGTGGCGGAGCGGCCAGCGGAGCCGCAGCTTCATCGTGCCTCTGCCGCTGACCGCACCCGCATAGCGGCTTGGAGCTAGCAGGGCGGCCATGTCCAGCCCCTGCGCCATGCCGGCCAAGCCCAGGCGTCCGCGTGTCATTACTCCCTTCGCCCGCAGCTGCCCGCCGGCTAGCGCCAGCCGCAGCCGCGGCAGCCGCCACACCGCCCCGTTCGCCAGGACGCTAGCCTCTAGCTTTGCTCGCTGTCCCCGCCAGCGCAATGCCGCCACCGCGACCGTGCCGCGTGCATGCACCAGTTGCAGCAGCGGCAGCCACGACGCGGGGTGGGAAAACAGGCGGGCCCACAGCCCGCGGGGCTGCTGCGGCCGCAGAGCTGCCGCCAGCCGCCGCAGGGAGACCTGTGCCGCGCCAAGTTGAAAGCTCCACGCTGGCTGCGCCGCTTCCCGGTGCACGGCCAGGCGCCACGACGTCCCGCCCAAATCCGCCTCGGCGGAGACGGCAAGTGCGCGCCGCGGACCCATTTGCAAGCGCAAGTCGCGGATGGGCAGCGGTGCGGCCAACGCGGGCAGGCGCAGCGCCGCGCGGCGGAAATACGCCGCCCCTTGCCACGGGGGCGGCGCCTGCGTGGAGAAGCCGCGGATGCGGGACCAGCTCACTTCCCGCGTGAACGCCATTCGCGCCTCCCCGGCGAGTTGATAGGGCCATGGCGCCGCCACGCCGCACAACTGCCCAAGGGCTGCAATCGCCGGCACCGTCACCGCGGCGCCCTCGGTTCGCCAGGCCACTCCGCGGCGCTCCCATCGCGCGGTGATCGCCACCTGTGCGTTCGCTCGGTCTGGCCCGGCCACCCGCGCCGTCTTTTCCTGGCAGACGATGGCATGCGAACCGCTGCCCGGTTGCGTCGCGCAGACCGGCGCCGTTAGGCTCAGCCTCAGCGCGCCCTCGCGCAGCCCGGCATGCGGCGCCGCCACGCGCCCCTCCGCCTTCCATCTCCGTCCCCAGCCGCCGCGTATGGCGAACTGGCCGCTCCATTTTCCGCTAGCCGTCAAGTCCGGGGGCAAGTTCGGGTCCATGGCGTGCGCCAGCGGCAGCAATGCGGCGGACCGTAAGCCTCGCACCGTGACCGTCAGCATTGCCTCGGGGCGGGTCAGGACATGCAGAACCGTCCCCTGGACGTCGAATTCGCTCCCATTCCCCAACTGCGTCAGGCGCAGAGCATCGCTTCCGGAGTTGTACACCGCGGAGAAGGGAGCCCGCATCCGCAGCCCCGATGGCAGCCGGTCCCAGCGCCGCAATTGCCGGGCCACCGCCACCCCACTGATGCGGAATTTCCGTCCGGTGCCCTGAATTCGCACGTCCACCCGCGCCACGCCGTGCACACCCTCGTCCTGTCCCACCGCCAAACTGCTCGCCGCCGCCAAATATGCCTGCCGCCAATGCGCGGAGAGATCGAATCGCCGGTCGCGAAACGCCTTCCCGCGGCTCGCTGCCGCCCGGCGCCACACCCCATCCGCCGTCACCCGTCCCGTGTCGGAAAGGTTCAGGTCGCTGCGCTGCGGCGAAAACTCCAGGTGAAAGCGCCAGCCGTTGTGCGCCAACTGCAGCGAGCCGTCAACGTCCGCCAAATAGAACGGCTCCTTCCTCAGCCCAAATTTGAAGTTGACCCGGCTGTCGCTGATATCCAAATACGGGAATCGGTCCGGCCGTGCCAGTGATGCTGGCGCCGCCGTGGGCCGCAGTCGTGGGCTGTGCCGGCTCGCCTCGCTCAACATCTGCGCCAGGTTCCATTGCCCCGTCGCGTCCCGCGCCAAGTTGACGTTGGCGTCCTCCAGTTGCACGCTGGAAAACTCCAGTCGTCCCGCGAACAGCGCCCAAATTCGCACCGTGGCGCGGGCTTCCTCCGCGGTGGCCATCGCCTCTCCGCCGAAAGCCGGCGCATCGTCCAGTCGTACTTGGTCTAGTTCCACGCCGGGCCACGGCACCAGCACCAAATGCACCGACTGTGCCGTCACAGGCCGCCCCAGTTCCTGCGCCAGCAGCCGCAGAATTCGCGCCTGTAGGCGGCCAAGGGTAATCGTCGGCAGGCCGATCACCACCGCCAGGATGACCGCCGCGCCGATCCACGCGGCGCGCCGCCGGGAAATCCTTCGCTGTCGCTGCGTGGGCTCGCTGGCGCTCATACTCGCCGGACTCGCCTTCCGCTAATGGATGACGTGAAACGTGCGCTTCCAGCGCGTGCGGCTGGGAAAGTGCCACAGTTCCGAAAGCCAACTTTCCGCGTTGGCGCCGATGTTGCCCGTCCCCGGGGGCTCGTATTGGCTTGCCTGGCTGCGGTAGGACCAATACACCACCTCCGGGCGGCCGATAATGTTCGCCTGCGGCACAAAGCCCCAATACCGCGAATCCCAGGAGCACATCCGGTTGTCGCCCATGACGAAATAATGCTCGGGCGGCACCACCACCTGTCCGTTCTGAATGTATTGGTCCTGGGTGTTGGCCCAGCGCTGCGTCGTTTCCTCCAGCGGGCCGCCGTTCGGCCAGTCGTCCCGTGCCGGATCGAACACGGCTGCGTTGCAATCCACCGGCCGACGCATGACGTACGGCTCCCGCAGCGGCTTGCCGTTGCGGTACACCACGCCGTTCACCAGCTTGATCCGGTCGCCGGGCAGTCCGATCACCCGCTTCACCAGGTGCATCCCCTTTTCCGACTTTACCGGCGTCATAAAAACGATGATGTCCCCGTGGTGGATGGGCCGGTAGGGCAGTAAGCCCCCCAAATATGTGGACCGGGGCGCGAATCGGATCCGATCCACCAGCAAGTGGTCGCCGATCAGCAGCGTTTTCTCCATCGAGCTGGAAGGGATTTCAAACGCCTGCACGTTGAAGGTGATGATGAACAGCGCCGCAACCAGCGTCGGCGCCCACACGCGGATAAAGTTCTCCGATAAAGGCTTGGATTTTTTCGCCGCCGGCGGTTGCTTGCCCGCCTCGCGGCGCGGATTGGCTCTTGAGGATGAAGGCACGGACGCTCCGCCTTTCATTTTAACGTGCTGCGCCCATCCGTGGCTTCCGCCGCTCCGCCGGGTTCCGGCCAGGCCGGCCGAACCTGGGCCGTATCGTGCCGCGCGCGCTGCGAGAGGTCCGCCATCGGCCCCGGCATGCCGCTTGGGCGGCCGGACTTCCTGGCCCCAAGCCGTTCATGGCCCCGGCCATCCCCTCCGCTTAATAGGCGATCGCCCCCAGGTGCACCAGGGCTGCCCGCGCCGCCTCTTGCTCGGCGGCCTTCTTGCTGCGTCCCTGCGCCCGGCCCGTGTATACGCCCGCTAACCGCAACTCCACCTGAAAGGTCTTGCCATGCTCCGGACCGCTGGAGCCTACCACGCGGTACGCAGGGGGCGGGCAATGGTGTGCATGGGCCCATTCCTGGAGCGCGGATTTGTAGGCGAATTCATGCAGTTGTCCGGGGGACAACTCCGCTAGCGTGGTGCCCAATACGCGCCGGTCCACGAAGCGGGCTGCCGCGGCATACCCTCGGTCCACGTGGATGGCGCCGATGACCGCCTCCATGGCGTTGGCCAGCAGCCGTTCCCGATTGCGGCCGCCCAGCCGCTCTTCTCCGGGGCTTAACCGCAGGTGTTCACCCAGCCGCAGCGCCCGTGCCACCTGGGCCAGGTGCCGCGCGCTGACCAGCCAGGAGCGCAGCCGGCTGAGTTCTCCCTCCGGGCTCTCCGGAAATGCCTGCAGCAGGCGCTCGCTCACCCGCAGTCCCAGCACGGCATCGCCCAAAAACTCCAGCCGCTCATAATCCGGCTCCTCGGCCGCGGTGGCGCTGCCTGCCGCCTTCCAGGACCGGTGGGTCAGCGCTTGCCGCAGCAGGGCGGGGTTGTGGAACGTGCCGGCCGCCGCCAGCGCACTGTCAGCGCGCGTCCGCGTGGCGGGTTTCTTCTCCTGCTTGCGTGCCGCCATCGTTGCCGAACCGTCCGCCCCGCCGTCCGCCCCGCGTCTCCTCGCGTTGCCGGCTTCGCGGGTCAAACCCCTCCGGTCGCCGCCGTGGGACGCGCCGGCCCGCGGTGCCAGGGCGCCGCGGCGGATGGGCCTGGTGCTATCCCTGCGGCGTCGCCTTCGCCCCGGCTTCCAAATGGTGAATGCGTTTCACCTGCGCTTTGCCCAGCGTTTGCAGCTCCGGAATATTGGCGCCGAGCGTCAGCGCCTGGTGCATGGAAGCCAGCGCCGCGGGGTACTGCTTCAAGGCGATTTGCGCCAGCCCCATCCGATAGTAGTCCGCCGGTATGCTTTGCGGGTTGTCATTGGCCACGGCGTGCTGCAACTGTTGGATCGCCGCGGCATAATGCCCGCGGTCAATCGCAATCACCCCCAGGGAACTGTGCGCCGACCCGCGAATCTCCTTTTGGATCTGCGCGACCGCCTGCGGCGACAGTTGGTGTCCGTTATACACCGTCGGGAAATGCCGGGCGATCGCCAGCGCCCGTTGGTTATAGCCCGCGGCCACGGCCAGTTGCTGGTCGCGGTTGAGGTCCGTCGGATGCACCTGCTGCGGGATCACGCTCCCCAGCGTCAGCAGCGGCACCAGCGAATTCGGGTTGACGCGTAGCGCGCCATCTCCGAAGGCCAGCATGTCCGGATAGTCCCGCCGGGCTTGCGCGAACCGCATGGCCAGCGTGTACGCGCTTTCCCGATACACGGACGTCGGATACTTGTCGCTATACACCTTCACCGCCTGCTTCACCTGCTGCGGCGTCGTCCTCGGCTGCCGCATCAGGTTCAGCAATTTCTGCAAATCGGCCAGCGCGGGCGGCGGCGGAGGCTGCTTCGCCAGGTGCGGTCGCGCCATCGGCGCCGCGGTGCCGCCCGCGGAACTCTTGTTCGCCGCGGTTCCATTCGCGCCCGCCTGCTGCGCGGCGCCCGTGCTCCCGGTCGCCGCGGTGTTTTGCGCCCTCGCCCACGCCGAAAAACCGACGAACGCCAGCACGAAACACCAGAAAATGCGAGAACGAAACGTCATGGATGGGTTCCTGTTCCGCCGGAATTGGGCCGTGGCGGCCCGGCGGTGAATGGTTTGTTGATGCCCGCACGCGCCAACGCCCGGGCCTCGCGGGTGGAGGCGGTGGCCAGCGCGGCGCGGTAGTGCCGCAGCGCTTGCCGGCGGTGATGCTCTAAATCCAACAAGCGTCCTAGGTAAATATTGCTCCAGGTGCGGACGTGCAGCGCCGAGGGCGCCGCCAGGGCCAAGGCGCGCTCAAAGTTGGCCTGCGCGGACGCCGGCTCACCCTGCTGCGCCGCCACCTCGCCCAGCAGAAAGTCCGCCGTGGCGTGATCCCCATGGTCCTGTAGGAGCGCGTGTTGCGCCAGCGCCGTGGCCCCCGCCAAATCGCCCGCGCCCAGCGCCCGCTCACCGGCCTGGAGCAGGCTCACCCGCGGCCGCGCTTGCAGCGGCTCGGGCAGGCCCAGCGGACGCGGGGAAAAGGCCATTTTGCGCCCTCGGCTCGCCCACGCGCCCACCCGCAGGGAATACGCCGCCTCGGGGTAAAACTGTGGGAAGCTCACCACCGATTTCGCATAGGCGTCCAGTTTGCGGCTGAAGAATTGCGTCAGGATCAGGCCGTTGGCCATGTCCCGTTGGATCAACGCCCGTCGTTGCTCCTTCCGCTGCGCCGCGGCGCCAGTGAAATGTATGAACCGCGCCTCCACCGCCCGCACCAGGCATTCGGTGAAGAATAGCCGGATATTGTGTTTGAACTCCGGATTCAAGGCGGGCGCCCGTTGCACCACCCTCAACAGCGGCGCCGTCCGCACATAGGCGTCGGGAAATTTTTCCACCAGCGGGTCCAGCACGTAATGCAGGTAGGTGTGGCGAATGTCCGGCATGTGCGCGTTGACGTTCAGCCCCACCATGATGTAGTAGTTGCCCAGGTAATCCCGCGCCTGGGTGTCGCCGGGCGCGGCCAGAAACTGCGGCAGGATGATGTATTGCCGCCCCAAATAGGTTTCCGGCAGCCGGAAGTAATCGTCCACCCGTTGCGTCAGACGCCGCACCGGTTCGGAGTACCGCTGAATCGCGCGCGCGTAAACCGGTTTGTACCTCTGCCACACCTCGGCTAGGCTGGCGTCGCGGTAGAACCGCCGTAACAGCGGAACAAACGTCGCCACCCCGGCCGCGTCCGGCGGCAGCTGCTTCACCGGCCGCACGAGGGGGAAATTCGGCGGATCGCCCAACAGCAGCGCCAAGGACACGTACTGCGCCAGGTTCTGGGCTGGGTCCGGCTTCGAATGCACATGGTAATAGGCCCGCAGCCGCTCGACGATGCGCAGATGTTCGGCTGCCAGCCGCACCCGCAACTCCTTGCGGTAGGGGCTGGCGCCCGCCGCGTGTAAACCACGGTTGTAGCCCGCCATGTTCAACGCCGCCAACATCGCGAACAGGGTCGGGTTTTCGTCCAGCTCGACATCCGTCCGCACGGTCGTCGGCGGGCCCAGCACTAACTGCGGCGCGGTGGGCTGCTTCGCCTGCCTGGGCTTGGGGGCGGACGACTGCGCCGCCGCCGCCGGGCCAATCACCATGGTCACGGCTAGCGCGAACGCGAACACGGGCAGCTTGGTGCGGGCGCAAAAAGGCACAGGGGCGGGCCTCAATTCCTCTCGGGCGCGCCTCGCGCGCCATCACGGCAGTCTAGCGTAAAAGCCGGGCCCGGCGAAAGGCGGCCGGTCTTCTCCGCCCCGCCCCCCGGCGGCGCCCCGCCCGCCTTGATTCCGCCTAGGCCGTGGTATACCCTGGCCTCAACCAGCTTTAACTGATGAAAAAAATCATCGAGTTTAGTCCCGGCATCGAGTCCATTTTCGGCGTTTTGGACGAGAACCTGCGGCTCCTCGAGTCCCGCCTGCGCATCCAAATTACATTGCAATCCGAGGGCATCGGCTTGGCGGGCGACCCCGGCGGCATCGCCCGTGCCGAGGAGATCTTCAGCGATTACGATCGCCTCCGCCGCGAGGGATTTTCCTTTCCCAACGGGGACCTGCATTCGCTGCTGCCATTGGTGCTGGATGATCCGCAGGTGCGCCTCCACGCCCTGGCGGTCAGCGGCCGCCAGCGGTCGTTTGGCAAAAAGATCGTTCAGCCCAAAAGCCTCAATCAGCGCCGTTATCTGGAGGCCATCGCCCGCAATGACATGGTCTTTGGCATCGGGCCCGCCGGCACCGGCAAGACCTATCTCGCCGTCGCCATGGGGCTGTCCGCCCTCCTGAACAAGGAAGTCAGCCGCATTATCCTCGCCCGCCCCGCGGTCGAAGCCGGCGAGCGCCTCGGCTTCCTTCCCGGCACCTTGCAGGAGAAAGTGGACCCCTACCTGCGCCCGCTCTACGACGCCCTGTACGACATCCTCGGGGTGGACGGCTTCGAGCGCTACATGCACCGCAACATGATCGAGGTGGCTCCACTGGCGTACATGCGGGGCCGGACCCTGGACGATTCGTACGTCATCCTGGACGAGGCCCAGAACACCACGCCGGAGCAGATGAAGATGTTTCTGACGCGGCTCGGATTCGGCTCCAGGGCCGTCGTCACCGGCGACATCACCCAGGTGGACCTGCCGCCGGACCGCTTCTCCGGCCTCGACGAGGTGCGCGGCATCCTGGAGGGTACCGAGGGCCTGGCCTTCGTCTACTTGGAAGAGCACGACGTGGTGCGGCACCCCCTGGTGC
>DAHVCP010000027.1 GCA_027314025.1 Acidobacteriota bacterium | reverse complement strand
GCGGCGCTGGGGTATGATCGCGGATTATGCCGCTGGCCGCTGGCGAGAAGCTAGGACCGTACCAGATCGTCGCGCCGTTGGGCGCGGGCGGGATGGGGGAGGTCTACCGGGCACGGGACACGCGGCTGGGGCGCGAGGTGGCGCTGAAGGTTCTGCCGGCCGGTTTGGCGGCGGATCCGGAGCGGCGGCGGCGGTTCGAGCAGGAGGCGCGGGCGGTCGCCGCGCTGAACCACCCCAACATCCTGTCGATCTTCGACGTCGGCATCGGCGACGGCGCGCTGGAGGAGCGGGCCTTCCTGGTCAGCGAACTGCTCAACGGCCAAACCCTCCGCCAGCGCCTGGCGGGCGGCGCACTGGCGGCGCGCAAAGTGGCCGACTACGGCGCGCAGATTGCCGCCGGCCTGGCCGCCGCCCATGCCCAGGGCATCGTCCACCGCGACCTGAAGCCGGAAAACATCTTCATCACCGCCGACGACCGCGTGAAGATTTTGGATTTCGGGCTGGCGAAGCCCGCCGAAGGCGTGCTCGCCGCGGTTTCCGGCGACGGCGACGGCGTCTCGTCGGCGCCGACGCTGCCGGCCTCGACCGTGCCCGGCATGGTGCTGGGCACGGTGGGGTACATGGCGCCGGAACAAGCGCGGGGCCAGGCGGCGGACGCGCGGTCGGATATTTTCAGCCTGGGCGCGGTGCTGTATGAAATGGCGAGCGGGCGGCGGGCATTTCATGGTGCGAGCGGCGTCGAAACCCTGCACGCCATCATCCATGCCGAGCCGCCGGAGCCTACCGCCGGCGGGCGGGATCTGCCGCCGGCGCTGACGCGGATCATCGAACGCTGCTTGCAGAAATCGCCGGAGCGGCGGCTACAGAGCGCGCAAGACCTGAGCTTCGCCCTGGAGACGCTGACCGCCGCCGGCTCCAGCACCCAGCTCGGCGCGTTGCCCCCCGCCCCCCGCCGGAGCGGCGGCCGCGTCCCGGCATGGTGGCTGCCGGCCGCGGCTGTGGCTGCGGGCTTGGCGGCAGCCGGCGCCGTCTGGTGGGCCCGCGGCGGCGGGGTCGCGCGGGCGCATTGGCGCTTTACCGCCATCACCAGCTATGCCGGGGTGCAGGCCGACCCGGCCCTGTCGCCCGACGGCCGGTCGGTGGCGTTTGTTTCCAACCGTGGCGGCCACTTCAACGTCTACATCAGCTTGACCGGCGGTGGGCGGCCGGTGGCCATCACGCGCGGTACCCACCTGAAGACCCACCCCGCGTGGTCGCCGCGAGGGACGACCATCGCGTTTGCTCGTCTTAACCACAGCGGCCTGTGGGACATCTGGGAAGTGCCCGCGCTCGGCGGCCCGGCGCGGCGCGTGATCCTGAATGGGTTTGATCCCAGCTTTGCGCCCGATGGCAGGCTGGTATACGCAAGCAACGCGGACGGGAACATTTGGGAGGCGGGGGCGTTGGGGCAAAACCCGCGCCTACTGGCTGCGGCGCCGCGGGGATACAGCTGGACCGCGGGGCCGCGGATTTCCCCGAATGGGCGGCTGTTGGCCTTCACCGCGATGCATCAGAGCGGCGGACCCTACGGGACGCTCGCGGTGGCGAATCTGGCCACGGGCAAGACGCGTCTGCTGCCGCGGGCGGGTGCGTTCGCTCTGTCGGCGGCGTGGGGACCGCGGAGCCGGACGATTTATTTCGCCTCCAACCGCGCCGGGGCGATGAACCTTTGGCGGATCGACGCCGACGGCCGCGGCTTGGCGCAGATCACCGCCGGTCAGGGTGACGACTCGGAGCTGGACATATCCGCCGACGGCAAGCGAATCCTCTTTGGGACGATCCATATGGACATGGCTCTCGCCGAGTTGGAGCTGGGCCCGTCCCAGCCGCCGCACGCGCTGCGCGTTTTGGACGTGGACCCGGCGCGGTGGCTGTGGGCGCCGGAATATTCGCCCGATGGCAAGCAATTGGCGTTTTTCACCGCGCTCAAGGGCGTGGACGCGGAGGGCATCGGCATCGCCAACAGCGATGGCTCCGGCGCCGTCGAACTGGCGCATGATCAATGGCAGCAGATCTTTCCCCGTTGGACGGCGGATGGACGAAAGCTCGTCTATTGGTCGGTACACAGCCGGTCCGATGAAATCCGCGCGGTGCCCGCCGCCGGGGGCTCGCCGCAAACGCTGGTGCGGCAGGCCATCGCGTTTTATCCGGTGCCGGGCCGGGACGGCAGGATTTTGTTTCTGGGGGCGGCCAGGATCCACGGACGGGTTGGCCCGTTGCGCTTCGAGGTGATGGATCCGCACACGGGAATGACGCGAATACTGGGTGCAGCGCCGGCAATGACGCGGCAGGTGGTCTGGTCTCCGCGGCAAAATCGAATCGCTTATCTCACGACCGCGGCCCGGGACGATGACCCCCAGGCAGGGGTCTGGGTCGGCGACTTCCGCTCGCCGCCGCGGCAGGTGTTTCGCGGGTGGGCGGTGGCTATCTCGGCGGGCCATGGGAACCATTTATACGTCCTGGCCGGCGCGCCGGATCTGACCACGGTGCTGTGGAAGATGGGGTGGAACGGACGCGGGCTGACGCGGGTCACGGGACGCATTCCCCCCACCTGGGGGGCCGGCTTTTTGGATTTCATCGTCGGCGGCTACTTCGACGTTGCCCCCGGCGGCAAGCAGGTGGTGTGCGAGGTGCAGCCCGGCCTGGCGGAGAACATCGGCATGCTGACCAGGATGCCAGCCGGAAGCCGGTGATGGGCGTAATGAATGGGAGCGAATCCGGTGAACGGCGGCCCGATTGCCTTGCCGCGCGCTGGGCCTGCGGGAATGCCTGACGGCTCAATCCAGTAAGGCGGCGATGGCGGAGAAGGGGAAATGGATCGCGTCGCCGGGCGCGCCAAAGTGTTGGGCGCTCCGCAGGTCACCGTTCTGGGAGCGGTAGTAGACCGGCCCGGCGGGATCAATCACATAAATGTGCGCAATGCCCATGGCGGCGTAGTCGCCGAGCTTGCGGTGCATTCGGCGCAGCGTGTCCTCGGGAGAGAGGACTTCGAAGACGGCGAACGGCGGCCGCGTCAGGATTTGCTCGATGGGCTGATCGCGGCGCATCACCGTGACGTCGGGAACCCGGAAGCGGGTAGCGGAGGTTTGCACACGCAGTTCCGGCTTGACGCGCAGGTGCCACGCGGCGTCATGCCGCCAGAACCACTTTAGGATGGCCTCCTGCCAGCTCGCGTGGTCGTACTCGCCCATGGGGCGCTCCTCGATCTGCCCGTCCACATAGTCGGCGTCGGGCTCGAACTCCGAGCGCAGGTACTCCTCGATAGTGACCGGTCCGGCGTGGGAGGCAATGGACATCGCGAGCCCCTATGGCGCAGTTTAGCACCGCGCTGTTCCTAGGGCCGGACCCTGCGGCGGCACCAGAGCCGACGACCGCAGGCGGCCGAACTCGCACGGGCCAGGCTTGCGGCGAACAGCCGCCGGCAGGCCGCGGGGTGCGGGCATGCCAGGCCGCAGCCGCCGCAAAGAGCCGGGCGGCTTGTGCGCGCGGATCGCACGTTGGGTCTATTGTGAAGGCTGATGGACACGCACGAGTTTGGCCGGGTAATGCGGTTGGGGTTGGGCCGCGCGATCGTGCACGCTCAGCAGCACGACGTGACACGCTACCGCGAGCTGATCCTCGACGCCTGCCTCCGCTGCTATGCCTACGACCTGCCCTCCGAAGGCACGCGCGCCGCCTACATGCTCGACCTGCTCGAGTTCACACCTTACAAGGAGTCTTGCTGCGAGGCGGTCCTGGAGTCGCTGCCGGGAAGCGGCGACGACGCCGACGCGCTGCAGCGCTTTCGTTTTGCCACCCTGCTGTCGCTCGACGGCGATGCGCGGGCGAAACGCCTGATGTACGAGGCCTACCGCCCCGGCCCGCGCCACGGCGCCGGCATCGGAATCGGATTCATGCAGGTTGACGGGTTGGCGGGATTCTTGTTCGCCGCCCGCGGACTCGCCGCGCTGCTGGCGGAGGACCCGCAGCCGGACATTGGCTGGTTGCAGCACGCGGCGGAAGAGCGCCTGGGGAGCGACGCTGTCCAAGAAGCGCTGCGGCGGGCCGCGGAGCGAGACCCGGCGATCCGGCGGTACCACTCGGCGGCGTTGGCGAGCGTGGGGACGGCGGGTAGGGGCCTGCGCCCGCCGGGCGTGATGACCGCGAACTATCGCGAGCTGGCGCCGCACATCTCCGGCCTGCGGCGGCCGGGCGCGATTCTCACCTCCTGGGGCCGCGAGGCCAGTGAGGCCGACCTTGCCGCCGCCGCGCACGGGCTGCTGGCGGCTAGAACGGCCCAGGAGCAGTATGGGCATTTGCTCATTTTCGGCGAGCGGCCCTGCCCGCTCGACCTTCAGCCGCTGCTGGACCTGGTCCCGGTGGCGGAGCAGGAGGTCGGGTTCGCCGCGGTGCAAGCGCTGGCGCAGGTACGGGACCGGCGCGTGCGCGACCTTGCTTTCCGGCTGGCCGCCGAGCAGTCGCCCTGGCGCGGTGAGGCGCCCAGACTGCTGGCGGAGAACTTCCAAGCTGGCGACCACCTCGTTGGGCTCGGGTGGTTTGAAGCCGAAACGGACGACGCCCAGCGCCATCGGCAGAAACTGGGACTGCTCCATCTGATTGAACGGCGGCCGGATCGGGAGGGCGATGCCAAGATCCTGCACGCACTCTACGAACGCGGGCCGTGCGGCTATTGTCGCGGGTTTGTGGTTAGCGGACTGCTCGAACGCAAACTGCTTTCCGCGGAGCTGCGTCGGGAGTGCGCCTGGGACTCGAACACGGAGGTCCGCGAGTTGACTGCCGGCGACGGCACGGCGCCGAGCTAGCGGCGCCGCGTCCACGGTGGATTCCCGTTCGGCCAAAGGGCCACCCGCGGTGAACGCCCTGCACGGGCGGCCAGACCCCGCGGCGACACTGGGGCTAACGGCGGGGCGCGCAAGCCGATTGTTATACTGAAACAGCAGAAAAACCGAGCGTTTGCCGTGCCTCCCACCACCGAGTCCGACCCCGAGATCTTGGCCTTTTTGGAGTCCTTGGGACCCAATGAAGGCTATGCCGCCGAGCTGTACCAGGCCTATCGCAGCAACCGGCTTGCGGTGCCGGAGCAGTGGCGCGCGGCGTTCGACGAACTGCTGCAACGCCTTGGGCGGGATGGCGCCGACGGCCACGGCGGCGACGGCGAGGACATTCTTGCCGCCGCGCCGGAGGAACTGCCGGTGATGGAACCGCCGGCGGCAGCGGCCGAGCCCGCTCCCGCCGCGCGGCCCGTG
>DAHVCP010000025.1 GCA_027314025.1 Acidobacteriota bacterium | reverse complement strand
CCCATTACCGAGCCCTCCGGCAACATGGTCGTCGATATCGGCGGCGGCACGACCGACATCGCGGTCATTTCGCTCTCGGGGATTGTCTACTCGCGCTCGGTGCGCATGGCCGGCAACCAGATGGACGAGGCCATCACCAATTATCTGAAGCGCAAATACAATCTGCTGATCGGCGAGCGCACGGCGGAGCAGATCAAGATGGAGATCGGTTCGGCGTATCCGCTGGAAAAGCCGCTGACGATGGAGATCAAGGGGCGCAATTTGATCGAGGGCGTGCCCAAGACCATCACCATCGAGGACGGCGAAATCCGCGAGGCGCTGGGCGAGTGCATCGCGACGATCATGAACGCCATCCGCGTGGCCCTGGAGCGCACCCCGCCGGAGCTGAGCGCCGACATCAGCGACCGCGGCATCGTCCTCACCGGCGGCGGAGCCATGATCAAGAACCTGGACAAGCGGATTCGGGAGGAGACCGGATTGCCCGTTTCCATCGCCGACGATCCCCTGGCCAGCGTCGTCCTAGGCACGGGCAAGATGCTCAGCGACTTCAATCTGCTGCGCAAAATTCGCGTGGAATAGGGCGGCTGCCGGCGGCGCGCCGGCCAGGGCTTCCGGCCATGGGTGCCGTTGTGAGCGCGATTGCGGGTTGGCGTCCAGCGCCGCGCGGCCCAGCCCCCGCGGGCGTATACTGGCGGCATCGGCCTGCGGGAGACGCGGCGCGTGCATCCAACCCAGGCGAGGCGCGGAAGCCATGGCAGCAGCAGGGGCAGCCGGAGCACGATTCTCACGGTGTGCGGCCGTGTTCGGGGCCTGGGGCCTTTTGCTGGCGACGCTGCCGCCATCGGCCTGGGCCGGCCATCCGAAACTGAGCACGC
Source organism: Acidobacteriota bacterium (assembly GCA_027314025.1). Taxonomy (GTDB): domain Bacteria; phylum Acidobacteriota; class Terriglobia; order Terriglobales; family SCQP01; genus JAKAUF01. The sequence goes on along the minus strand of DAHVCP010000025.1, from coordinate 127,784 downwards.
AAGCCAAGCTGGCGCTGGTACGGGGCATGATCGCCGAAATCGGCATCGCGCGGCAGGTGTTTCCGCGGGGCAAGAAGCCGGTGATCCTGGCGGCGGACGGGCGCGTCCTGAACGCGGCTTACATTCAGCAGGCGGCCATTCAGATGCCGCCGGCCGCCAAACCCGGGCAGCGGCTTCAGATCACCAACCTGCATTTCCACGGCAAAAGCATTCTGGTCGAGTTAAACGGCGGCTTCACCAAGACCCATTGGTACGACCACCTGCAAATCGGCATGGGCGCGCAGATGACACCCGTGGCGCAGGCGCAACAGGAATCCGGCTCGGAGATCTCCGTGCGTTTTCCCGCCGGAGTTCCCGCCGATCTCACCACGGCGCGGCTGAAACATATTTTGAGCAGCGTGCTGGATTGGAATTTGAACGCCACCTATGCGGCAGCGGTCGGCGAGCGGCTGCCGCCGAAACTCGAAAAGGCGATTGACCAGCACGCCGTGTTGGTGGGCATGACGCGCGGCATGGTGCTGGCGGCGAAAGGCCGGCCGGAACAGAAATACCACCAGACGGACGCCAAGTCCGGGGTGGAATATTCGGAATGGGTCTACGGCCATCCCCCCGGCGATACCACGTTTGTGAACATCGTCGGCGAGCGCGTGGTGCGCGTCGTGGACTACAAGGCGAATGGGACCAAGGTGGTGCAAACCACGCCGCAGGCTCCCATGCCCAGCCAAACGGCGACGGCCGCGCGCGGCAGCGCTCCCAATGGCAGCGGCAACGCCAACGACAACGCCGATAATGCCCGGCCGACGCTGCGGCGTCCTGGGGATAACAGCGGCAATGGGAACCAGCCCGTCTCCGGCCCTGGTCCCATCCTCATTCCGGGAGCGCCGCCTCCTCCGCCCGGCACGCAGAACGGGCCGCCCCCGATTGGCATGCCGGGAGGCCCCGGCAATGGCGCGCCCACGGGCCCCGGGATGCCCAATCCCACCCCTGGCGGGCCCGGGCAAAACCCCAACGGTCCCTGCTGCGGCGGGCCGCTCTGAGCCGAACCAACAGGCGGCGAGTGATAGCGAGAGGGGCGGACCCATCGCTCGTCCGCGCACGGCACGGCCCCATACCTAGGGCGCGCAGGTCGAGGCCGGGATCCTTTTTCGCCGGACTGCGGCCGCTGATGCCGCGGATACACCACCCCGCCGCGCCAGCATTTGTGTCGTGCCGGACGTTAGCGAACTGGACTCCGTCCCGCTGCGTCTCAACTAGCTTCTCAACTTGCGGCGGCGGCGCGTTCGCTGCCGCACCCGGAGTGGCGGCAATTGCAGTTCAACTCCAAGCTCCCGCGCGCGTCCTTGCAATAGTCACCGCAGTAGCGGCTGCCCTTGGCCGGCGGGCAATCACAAGCCGGATGGGCGCATTTCTCTTTCTTTTTGTCCTTCCCCACAATGTCCTCCTGGGGCCCGCCCGCGACGGGCCGGGGTGCTAGACGCCTTCACTATACGCCGGGACCAGGGCGGAAAGCCGGGCATATTCCACCATGGAATTCGCTAATGATGTGCAGCGTGAAGGGGATGTTCTGCATATAGTTGCACACGAGTACGGAAAATTAGAGGAATCTAAAGGACTTACCTGTCCTTTGGGACGGCCCTTGAGTTGCACACAACCGGAACGGAAATTCCTATGCGCCACTTTGTGTTCCCCCGTACGCTGCTGTTTGGGCTCATCGCCTCCTTGTTCGTTTTTCTGGTGCAGGCGCCCCTGTTGGCGGGCCCGATCAACGATCCCCGCATCAGCATCGGCGGCGTTCCCGATCCCCCAAACGTTCCTGGGTTCGGAAGCGGTTTTTCGTTTTCCACGACCACTGGCTACAGCGGCATCTACGGAAGCACGACGAGCCAACAGGCCTGCATGGTGGGTGGCCTGACGGTAGCGGGATGCATCTTCGTGAACAACACGGGGCACGCCATCAATAATCTGTTCGTGTCGATTCCGCTATCGCTCCAGGGGAGCGAAGCGTTCAGCTGTGTGTCCTCCTCCATGTTCAACTGCACGGAGGTGTTCAACAGCAACCAGCAAGAGATAGGACTCTCGTTTACGGCGGTATCCAACTCGACGGATGGGGATGACACCAGTCTGACCGACGGCGATGGCGACGCCGACGATTATATCCAGATCAGCGTCGGTCCGATTTCGGGAAGTACGACGCTGTGGCCGACCAATGTCGCCTTCAGTGTCAGCGCTCCCGAGCCGCCGGCTGACGTACTGATGCTGAGCGGTCTGGCGCTGCTGGCGATGGCCGGATGGTTCGAGCGCCGGCGCCGGGCGACTGCTTAGGGGGAAGAGGCGACGGGACGGATAGCGGGGCGGCGGGCGGAAGCCCGCCGCCCCGTTCGTATTTACCAGCGCTGGACGGTGCGGGAAGGACGACCGGAGTCCCCGCATGGCCGAGCCCTGGCGGCGGCGTGGCAATGCCCTTAGCTCCTCCGGCCAACGTGTGTGGCGCAGCCGATGAGGCTCTGGCTGCGTGCGGCGCGCCGCGCCGCCCGTGCGGCTCTATTGGGACGAGCGCGTGTAGCGGGCGATGAGCTGCTGGAACGCCGGCAGGGAGTGCAGCGGTATGAGTTCCGGGTCCTGGTGAGCCTCGATGGCCGAATAGCCGTTGGCCAGCGCCTGGCGCAGCGCCGCCACGGCCGCTTGACGATGGTGGCCGATGGAATCCACGACGGCCTGGATGTAAATCAGATCGAGGTCGCTGGCGTCCATGCCGCGGGCACGGCGAATTTCCGCGGCGGCGCGGCCAGGATGGCCATCCTTGGCTTGATAAAGCGCCAGGCTGCCCAGAGCGTCGGCGTTACGGGGATTGACCTGGAGCCGTTGATAGACGCGCGCGATCGCTTTTTGATAGGTGGCGTCCGCCAACGCCTTTTGCCCGGTCCAGCGATAGGCGTCGGCGAGATTGCCCAACATCCGCGCCGAACGGGGGCTGAGCGCCACGGCTTTCTGGAACCAGGGCACGGAGGCGGCATATTGGTGCAGGTAGAAGCGGGCGAAGCCGAGGTTGCCGTAGGCCGAGGCATTGGGGTGCAGCTTTACGGCTTGCTGGAGCGGCGCGATGCTGGCGGCGTATTGGCCTTCACCGAGCAGCGCTCCGCCCGCGTTCAGGTAGCCCAAGGCGTTGCCGGGCGCCAATTGGTTGACGCGATGGTATTGCTTCAGCGCCGCGGCGTAATTGCCAAGTTCAAACTGAGCGTTGCCCAGCAGCAGGTGGTTGAGCCAGAAATAGGGGTTGATGCGGACGGCATGGCGATACGCGGCGAGCGCCGGAGCGGATTGTCCCGCATCCAGATAGGTTGCCCCTAACACGCGATACGCGTCATCCGAGTTGGGGGCCAGACGCAGCGCGTGCTGCAATTGCCGCACCGCCGCGGCGGTCTTGCCGGTGGCGCGGAGAACATTGCCGAGAGCGAATAACGCTTTGGGTTGTTTGGGCCCCAATCGCACGGCGGTTTGGGCCGCGGCGGCCGCCTTGCCGGCGAAAAGGCTGTTGCTGCTGAGATGGTAAAGGATCAGGTCGGCGCCCGATAGGCCCGCGTACGCCAGGGCGAAATTAGGGTCCTTGCCGGCAGCTTGGCTGTAGAGTTGGGCGGCCTGCTGCGCCTCGGCCCGCGTCTGGCCGTGGCGGAGAATTTGTTCCGCGCGGAGATACAGGTCGTAGGCGGCGAGGTTTTCCGTCGGATGGGCGGCGGCGATGGCGACGGCGGAATGCGCCGGTTGGAGCTGCAAAGCGCCCACCACGCCGGAATAGATGTTGTCCTCCAAAGTAAACAGATCGCCGGTGGAGCCGGTGAACTGCCGGGACCAGAGGCGGGCTCCAGTGCGCGCGTTGTCCACGTCCACGATGACGCGCAACTGATTTTGCGCCTGCTCCAGCAGGCCGTGGACCACCAGGTTGGCGCCGACATAGCGGGCCACGGTGGGCCAGGGCTTGGCGGCGACGGCGCGCAGGTCGGCGCGGCTGATCAGGTGCACGCCGCGCGCGGTGAAGAGGCGGGCGGACAGAGAATCCGAGATGCCTTGGGCGAGAAACCCATGCGCGCCGGAGTCTTGCTGAAACGGCAGGATGGCGATGTACTTGCCCTTGGACATCGGGGGAATGGATCCGGGAATCGGCGCGCCGGGTACGCCCGCCGTGGTGGCGGTGGTCTGGTTGCGCCATACCAGCCATCCCACCGCCGCGGCCACCAGCACGACCGCGGCTGCCGCGCCGATTTGCCATGGGCGCGGGCGGCGGCCGTAACCGGGAGTGGCCGCCCAGGTAACGGCGGTGGCGCCCGGCGGCGCGGCGCCGGTTAAATCCGCCAACGCCGCCGCGGCGCTGGGATAGCGATCCTCGGGCCGGGTGGCGATGCAGCGCAGGATGACGCGGCGCAGGGGAGCGGGCAGCGCGGGGTCCACATCGGCGGGATCGCGCGGCTGGGTATTGACGCGCTGATACATCAGCTCCAGCGCGGTATTGCCCGGAAAGGGCGTGGCGCCGGTAGCCATTTCATAGAGGATCAACCCGAAGCTGTAGATGTCGCCGCGCGCGTCCACGGGTTTGCCCTGCACCTGCTCTGGCGACATATAGCGTGGCGTGCCCAAAATGGCGCCGGCTTGCGTCATCATGGCCTGGCTGGCGTCGGCGGATTTGGCCAAGCCAAAATCGGTAACGTACACAGTGCCGTTGGTGTCGAGCAGCAGATTTTGCGGCTTGAGATCGCGGTGGACCACTCCCTGTTCATGGGCGGCGGCGAGCGCCGCCAGGATCTCGGCCCCGATGCGCGCGGTCTCCTCGGGTGGCAGCTTCTTTTCGCGGCGCATGCGGCGAAACAAGTCCTCGCCCTCGATGTAGGCCATGGAGATGAACTTGACGCCGCCGGCCTCGCCCAAGTCATGGATACGGAGGACGTTTTTCTGTGAAATGCGGCTAGCCAGGAGGAGTTCCTGCTTGAAGCGCCGCATCATCTCGGCATCCGCCGCGAGCGCGGGCAGAATGATCTTCAGCGCGACACGCCGGTCCAGATCGCGGTCGTAGGCGAGATAGACGCGCCCCATGCCCCCTTCGCCCAGCAGGCGTTCGATGCGGTAGCGCGGGCCAAAATCTTGGCCTGGCTCGGGAATGCCGTAGTGCTGGCCCGATGCGGCGGACTGTGGCCAGGCGCCGCCGGTCGGTGGTGGCAGAGTTGGGGCGGAGTCAGGATCCGTCGTCGTGGCCGAGGCGGGGGGCGGCAGGGCGGACATGGCATCCGCCTCGGCCGGGAGTCGCCGGGGGGGAAGCGTCGGGGTATCGTCACCGGCCAAGTTGCCGGCCGCCCAGTCCACCGCAGAGCCGCAGGCGGCGCAGGATTGACCGCCCGCGGGCACGGTTTCGCCGCATTGGGGACACGCTACCGACGCCACTGTAGGCATTATCCTCTAGCCATGCCTACAGGCAATACCCTCAGCCAAGGCGCCGTGCCCCGCGGCCTAGCCTCCCGATTCTTGCGGCGCGGGCGCCTCGCTGGGCACGCTCTGGATGGGCCTTGGCTGCATGGGTTCGTCGTCCGCGCGGAACTTGGTGGCGACGTGATGCATCAATACCCGGACCGCCGCACGGGCATCCTCGCTGGGATCGTTCTTCCAATGGAAAATGGCATTTGCCAGTACTTGTTGGCCGCGGACAAAATCCTCTTGGCGGCAGGTACGGCGCTTATCGGCGCGTTGGCGCGCGCCGGCGCGCGCCTTCGGCGGCATGGAAATAATTTCGCCCATGGGAAATGGTTGGATGCGGAGACAACGACCTCGGATTGCCCGGCCGAAAGTATGCTGGCGGGCGGGCGTCAATACCGCGATGATGGGACATGACCTTCTCTGGTGCAAGGATTCTTGCGCTGGATTTTGGCGCACGCCGAATTGGGCTTGCCATTAGCGACCCTTTGGGGTTAACCGCCCAAGGTCTGCCCACTTTGGAACGGAGCAATCGGGAGCGAGACCTGGCGGCGTTGCTGGCGTTGGCGCGAGAACGTGAGGTCACGCTGTGGGTAATGGGCCTGCCGCTGCATCTCAGCGGCACGGAAGGGGCCCAGGCGCAAAAGGTACGAACCTTCGGCGCACTGCTGGCGGCACGGAGCGGTCTCCCCGTGGAGTATTGGGATGAGCGGCTGACTACGGTTGCCGCGCAGCGAGTGCTGCGCGAGGCGGAATTGAGCCTCGCCAAACGCCGGCAGGCCGTGGACCGGCTGGCGGCGGTGGTGCTGCTGCAAAGTTATCTCGAGGCGCACCGGGCTTAGGTTCCACGGGGTGCGGCGCGCCGCCGGGCCGGCGGCGCGCTGCCCTAAGGCGCGCCACGCCCAGGGAGTGGGCCGCTCAATGGCCGCGCGGATGAGGCGGGTGCGAAGCCGTTCGTGCTGGAGCCAGGCGTTTCGCGGGGCGCCGTCGGCGCCTGGGGAATGGCGGCGCGAAAAGGGGCGATGTTGCGCACGATGGCCTGCCTCCGGCCAGCAAGGCGGCGCGCCGGCGGCCAAGGGGTGCCGCGAACGGGGCCCCCAAGCTCCCGCGCGGCAAGCGGAACGCGCGGTGGCGCAGCCAGTTCATGGAACTTTCCAACGAATCAGCGCAACTGGCAATCACCGGACTGTTATCGCTGGCGCGCAGGGGGCGGTAAATATCTGGTGACCATTTCACTCGCGGTTCCGTATTGCAGACCAAATCCCATGTCCCGACTCATCGCCTGTTCGGTGTTGGCCGCTGTCGCGGCCACGGCATTGTTACCCGCCAGGGCGCAAACGGCGGCCCCGGATCCCGGGGCCATTCTGGCGGCGGCTCGTTCCGCCGCCGGCCCGGCGCCGCCGGCCCAGAATCTGGAGGTCGGCGGCGCGTTTCGCATGCAGCCACAGGCCGGCGGGCGGCAGATGCAGGGCAAGTTGGTTCTGCGCTTTCTAGCGCCGCGGCGATATCAGCGCAGCCTTTCGATGCGCCTGCCATTTGGCCAGATCCGAACGATTCAGACGTTGGATGGAGACACGGTTTGGATGCACGTGCAGCATCCCGCTTTCGGGGGGCGATTTATGGCGTTCCGCCGGGGTGGCAGGCACATGACGGCGGCGGAGCGCGAACAGCTTCGCCAACGGATGCAGGCGCGGCAGAAACGGCTGCTGTTGGCGCAGTGGGCGCGGGGCGAACTGGAGTTCTTCCTCCAGCCGCCGCCCGGGGCCACGTTGCGCTATGCCGGTCTGGCCAAAGCGCCGAACGGCGTCACAGCCGACATGGTTGCGGTCTCGGATCCGGCATGGGGCGCCCATGCCGGGCCCGTCACCCTATTTGTGGACACCCGCAGTCACCGCTTGCTGATGATGTCCTACCAAGGCTTTGCACCCCGAGTATTTTCCGCCGCGCGGTTCGGTCCGCCTCGCCGGCGGCCAGGGCGGTTTGCCGTCGGCCGGCCGCCGCGGCCGAAGCCGCGAACGGTGTTCGCGCATTTCACCCACTGGCGGAAAATCCAGGGCCATTGGCTCCCGATGGAAATCACGCGATCGGCAAACGGCAAGACCTTTGCGGAATGGGACATCCAAACGGTTCGATTCAACTCGCCGAAGCTGACGGCGCGCGTGTTCCAAAAGCCGTGACCCGCAATCGCCTATGCGTGTTGACCCTGCTGGCCACGGCGCCGTGGGCGCCGGTTCGGCTGGCGGCGCAACGCAGTGGTCCCAGGGTGGCCGCTATCAGCGGGGGCGCGGCACGCGTGGAAGTCACGGTTTTCGACCCCAGCGGCGCCGTCATTCCCCACGCCCAGGCGGAACTGGGGCCGGTGCCGCAGGGAAAACCCGCCCATCGCGCGTCCGCGCCGATGGCCACCACCCTGACCAACGCGGAGGGGCAGGCCGCGTGGTCCCAACTGTCGCCTGGGCCGCGGGAATTGCATGTGAGCGCGGCGGGATTTCAGCCGGCGACGGCGCTGGTGCAGGTAAGGCCGGGCTTGAATCGCTTTGCCGTGCATCTGGTGCTGGCGCCGGTGCGGCAACAGGTGACCGCCAAGGCGCCGGCGCTGGCCAACCCCGCCAGCACGGCCTTTTCCTTCGTGCTAACGCCACAGCAGATTCAGCAGCTTCCGGACGACCCCGACCAGTTTCAGCAGGCGCTGCAAGCGCTAGCCGGGCCGGCGGCCGGGCCCGGCGGGCCGACGATGGTGGTGGACGGCTTCAGCGGCGGCCAACTGCCACCCAAGTCGCAGATCCAGCAAATCATCATTGATCTCAATCCCTACTCAGCCGCCAACCACACCGCGACGGGCGCCCGGATCGAGATCTTTACCAAGCCCGGCGTCGGCGCCTGGCATGGGCAGATGGATGCGGCAGGGCGGGACACCACGTTTGACGCCCGGAACGCCTTTTCTCCCGTCGCGACGCCGGAAGCCTACCGCCGCATCGGCATCAATCTGGAGGGACCGCTGCAAGCCCATGAGAGTTCGGTATTTTTGTCCTGGCGGGACCTTCCGACCTACGATTCCAGCACCATCCTTGCCACAACACCCACCGGTTTGGTGCAGAGCCTGCAAATCCAGCCGGCCAAGGAAGTGTTTGGGCGAATCCAGATGAACCAGGCCCTGAGCGCCACCCAGGTGCTGCGCGTGGAGTACCAGCGCAATTATCATTCCGCCGACGAGCAGGGTGTTGGAGGGTTGGCCCTGGCGTCGCGGGCCTATTCCACCAGCAGCCTGGAGAACCTGCTGCGCCTTTCGATCACGGGCTCCATCGGTCTCCACGCCGTCAACCAGATGCGGTTCCAGGCGGACTGGCAGACCAGCGGAGAGGAATCCGCGAACAACGCCCCGGCGATCAGCGTCGCCGGCGCTTTCCAAGCCGGCGGGGCGCAATTGCAGACCGCGAGCAATTCCAGCGACTGGCAATTGGACGACGAACTGGACGAATCCCTCGGCGCCCATGTGCTGCATCTGGGCTTCCGCGTGAACCAAGGCGTCTACCAGTTTGAAGACGCCTCCAATGCCCTGGGTTCCTTCACCTTTCCCACGTTGGCTGCCTATGAGGCCGGCCTGCCGAACCTGTTCACGCAGCGCGTGGGCAATCCCTGGGTGGGATTTCCCTTCGTGCAATGGGCCGGTTTCATCGAAGATGATTGGCAGGTCAACAACCGCCTCTCCGTAAGTCTGGGCGCCCGGTACGAGGGGCAGTCCGAAGTCGCCGACCGCCACGCCTGGGCGCCGCGGCTGATGCTCACCTGGGCGCCATTCGGCGGGCAAACGCTGGTGCGCATGGGAGCGGGGCTGTTCAATGATTGGCTCGACTCCAGCACGTACAGCGACACGCTGCTGGATAACGGCGTGCAGCAGTATGACCTGACGATTTTGAATCCGGGATATCCCGATGCCGCAATCAGCGGCACGCCGCGTATTCTGCCGCCCAGCATCATCTCCCTGGCGCCGAATTTGTTGCTGCCCTATCGCGAGCAAGGCTCGGTGATGGTGTCCCATCCATTCGCCGGCGGGTTGCGGCTAATGACGGGCTATTTCTATCAGCGCGGCGTGCATGAATTGCGGAGCCGCAACCTCAATGCGCCGCTGCCCGGGAGCGACACGGTGCCGTTTCCGGGGCAAGGAAACCTCGACCAAATCGAATCCGACGGCAATTCGCTGTATCAAGCCTGGAGGGTCGGGATCATGCACTTCTCTCCGCGGCTGTTTTTTGCCGTCAACTATGCGCTGGCGCAATCCCTGAACGACAACGATGGAGCCCTGAGCCTGCCCGCCAACAACTATGACTTGGCGGCGGATTGGGGGCCGGCTTCCAACGATGCTACGGACCGGTTCTTCGGCCTGATGAACCTGGGGCTGACGCGTTCGCTGCGTTTGTTTACGATGTTCCGCGCCCAAACCGCCTTGCCGTACAACATCACCACGAGCGCCGTTAGCCAAAATGGACAGACCAATACGCGTCCACCTGGGGTGGGCCGCAATTCGGCGCGTGGATCGGCGCAATGGGATATGGACACGCGGCTGAGCTGGACCTATGGGTTTGGCGGTGCGCCGCGGAGCGGATCGCGCGCCGGCCCGGGCAGCAGGGTGGTGCGCTTGCGCGGACCGGGCGGCCCGGGGGGTGGCCCGGGCGGCGGGGGGCCGCGCGGTGGCGGCGGCAGGTTCTTTGGTGGCGGACCCGGTAGCAGCGATGAACGCTATAGTCTGGAGTTCTATCTCCAGGCCTACAACGTGTTCAACAACGTCAACTTCACCAGCTTTGACGGCGTTTTGGGATCCCCACTGTTTGGGCAACCCCTGGGGGCGCAGGCAGGCCGACGGCTGGAAACGGGATTGTGGTTCCGGTTTTAGCTCGGTTCACGGGGCCCGCGCCAATCGTTGCAGCGCCGCGTTAACCGTCGTGCGGCGGTAATCTCCGCATGGGGAGGAGGGGGGTAGCCGGAGAGCGCCCTCCGGCTACCCAGGAAGGATCGTAAGGCAGGGTTCCCAACCCCTGCGCCGCCCAGAAAAGCGGCGGGTGAGCCAGGACAATCGGCTAGATGCATTCCGCGCGGGACTAGCTAGCTGGGTGCTGCGCGCAGGCGAACTCGCTCCGCCCAAAATGGCGCGCCGCTGCGCATGGTACTGGGTGGGCTTATTTGGTGACTAAAACTTCGCGCAGGTGGTCCCGCGCCAGAAAAAATTTGATGGCGCGAAAGTCGCTGAAGAGGCGCTCGATGGCGCGATTATTCAACGCCCGGGCGATGGGCAGCGGCGGGCCAGCGCGCAGTTCCAGATGCTCGGCGTCGTGAATGTGATAACGCAAGCGGGGCTGGGGAGTCGGTTCGGCCCGGGCATGGAAATAGGCCAGCGCCATGCCCCCCGGCTTAAAGCTCTGGGCGAGGCGGGAAACCAGTGGTTGCAAGGTGTCGGCGGGCAGGTAGTCGAGGAGATCCCACAGCAGTGCGCCATCCAAGGAATCGGCAGGATAGTTGAGGTTCGCCGCCAGGAACGCCGCCGTGTTCAGTTCCGGTCCGTTCTCGGTGGAGGTTTGAAACCGGGAATCGGCGCTGGCCAGCAGCAAATCCTCGTGCAGCACCTTTTGGCCGAGACTGCTCACGTAGCTGATGTTCGCGCTTGAGGTGGGACCCAGGTCGAGGATCGCCAGGCCCTCCTCCCGCTGCCAGGCGCGGGTGAGTTCGCGCAATCCATTGCTGTGGCGCAGTGTTGGTTTGGCCGCGACCGAAGGGATCGCTGGGGCGGCGTCACCGCTCAGCGCGCTACGAACTCGTTGGAGCCAATCCATGGTGCGTTTTCGGCTGTTGGCTAAGCCGTCCAGGACTTGAGGTTAGCTGCCCGCCGGCTTGGGTTTGGCGGGCGCGGGCAACGCGGTGCTAGCGACGGCTGGGCTGCCGGCGGCGGCCGCGGCATGGGCCGCCGCGGGTTTGACTTGAATGTCAATGTTGCCCTTGAAGTAGGCGCCATCCTCGATGGAAATCCTGGCCAGTTTCATGTCGCCCAACACGGAACCACTCTTTTTGATCTCGACCCGGTCCTGCACCTGGACATTGCCGTGCAACTGGCCGTAGACAACCAGATCGCGGGCCGTGACGTTGGCCTGGATTTTGCCCAAGGGGCCCACGGTCAGCCGTTGATTCGGCAGATGAATGGTTCCCCGCAGTTGCCCGTCAATGGTCAGGTCTTCCTCGCCGGTCAACTCGCCTTGCACTTGGATGGTTTTGCCCAGCACGGCTCCCTCGCCGCGAAAATCTGCACTGGTGGTCACAGTTTCCCTCCGGTAAATGCTGCTCTGGCCAATTCTACGGAATTCAGCACGCATCTCAAACGCTATTGCGAGTTTGGCGGAATCGGGTCAGCCGTGCTGGCAGCCCGAGTGCGGGTGCGGGAATCGAATACCCCAAACGGAGAACCGCAGGGAGGGAGGGGCAATGGCCGAAAAGGTGAAACGTTTGGGCTTGGAGCGGGACTACCGTACGTACATCTATTTTCTCGATGGCCACGGCAACGTATGGCGCGCCGCCAAGCCCCGCGCCCCAAAGCCGCCAGAGGGAAACACCCGGGAGATCATTGCGCCCAACGCCGTACAGCGCGAGAAGGACTATCTCTATTTTCTGGATAAAGACGGTGATATTTCCCGTTCGCCTCGCCGCGGCCAGCGATGGCGAGCCGCCTAGCCGCTGGTGGCAGCGCGAACGGTTGCTTCCGGCGCCATGATCGTTTTTCGCCATGCCCGAGTGCGCGTGCGGCTGGCCGAGCTGGTGGCCGAAGTCAGGGCGTATTTGCCCGGCTCTGGTGCGGCGGCGGGTTGCCCGGCCCGGGACAATGCTGCGTTGCGGCTATTGTTGGCGGCCGGCGGGCTGGAATGCGCCTTATCCGACCATTGGGGTGGCGAAGAGGACGCGCGGCGGCCGGCGCAACGGGCGGCGATGGATTTGTCCATCGTGGCAGCGGAGACCTACCTCGGGCTGCTTCCGCGGGTTTCGCCGGTCGCCGCGTTCGCGGCCCTGGCGCAGGGGCTGCCACCGCCGGAGACGATGGTTGTCGCCGCGTGCCCCGAGGGGTTCCGGTACTATGCGCTGAGCCCGGCAGCGTACGTCGAGCCGGCGCGGCGGCTGGCGGCGGCGCAACCGCGCGGACCAGTACTGGTCATCGGTTTGCGAACGATTGGTAGCACCTTGGCCCCGGTGGTGGCGGCCGTGCTGCGGGCCACGGGTCGCCGGTGCGACGTCTTCACCCTCCGCCCCCACGGCCATCCCGAGGACCGCACCTATCGCGCCAACGCCACGTTGAGACGGCACGTTCAGCAATGGCCGGGGCTGGTTGCCGTGGTGGACGAGGGCCCGGGTCTGAGCGGTTCCTCCTTCGGTGGGGCGGTGCGGTGGGTACAGGCCCAAGGGGTTCCGCTCAGCCGTATCGTCCTGCTGCCGAGCTGGAATCCATCCGGCAAGCGTCTGTGCCACACGGTGGTCGCTCGCGAATGGGACAAATGGTGTAAGTTTCCCGCCAGCGAAGTGGCGCCGAGGCGCGGCTGGGGGCGGGACCTGAGTGGCGGCGGATGGCGGAAGCTCTTGCCGCGGTTGCGGGATGTACCGGTGTGGCCGCAGGAAGAACGGGTCAAATTTCTTGCTCGCAACGGCCGTTGGCTGTACAAGTTTTCAGGGCTCGGCCGGACCCATGCCGAGGCCGCGGATCGTTCTCGCGCATTGGCGGGTCATGGATTCTCCATTGCCGGAGTCTGCGCCGGCGAAGGCTGGTTGCGCTTCCCGTGGCGGGCGGCGCGCCCGCTGCATGATGCGGAATGCACGGCGGCGGCTTGGACCCGCTGGGCAGGCTCCTACTTTGCGTTTCTACGTTCCGCGTTCGCACTCGGGCCATCCCAGCCGCCCAGCGCGGAATTGCAAGCCATGACCGCCGCCAATGTGCGCGCCTTGGCCGGCGCGCCGTCCCCGCCGCTGCCACCGGAGGCGCCACCCGTACGACTGGATGGCCGCGTGCTGTGGCATGAATGGGCGGTGGGGGACGACGGAACTTATTTGAAATTTGACGCTTTGGACCATGGCGATGATCATTTTTTCCCCGGCCCCGCCGACATCGCCTGGGATTTGGCCGGCATGGAGACGGAGTTCGGGAGCCCGTGTGCCGAGGCGGTCATTGCCGCGTATCAATCGCGCAGCGGTGACCGCGAGTTGTTTGCCCGCCTGCCCTGGTACCGCGTTGCCTATACGGCGTTCCGGGCCGCATTCGCGGCGTTCGCGCAAGAACTGGTCGGACCGGCGGACGCCGCGGGATTCCGGCGTGAGCACCGTCGTTACCTGCGGCACCTGCAACGCGCTTTGGCGGCGACTTCCGCTGGATCCCAAGCGCCCAGGCGAGCGATTGGCGGAGCTTAGCTTGCGGACGCCGATGGACGCAGGGGAGCGGGCCGGCGCGGCGCGGCCGAGTGCTAGCATGAGGGAGATGCCACCCGTCGCTCCCGCCCCAGTCTCCACCGCCGACGCTTGGTCCATTGCCGGACGGGAGTTTCACTCCCGGCTGATCGTCGGCACCGGCAAGTACGCCAGCTTTCAGCAGACCGCGGAGTGCATTCGCATCTCCGGCGCGGAGATGGTGACCGTGGCGGTGCGCCGCGTGAACATCACGCGCCGCGGGGAAGAAAATCTGCTGGATTACCTGGATCCTGCCCGGATCCACATTTTGCCTAACACGGCCGGCTGCTTTAACGCGGAAGATGCGATGCGCACCGCCCGCTTGGCGCGCGAGGCGCTGGAGAATCCCTGGGTCAAGCTGGAGGTTATCGGCGATCCGGATACGCTGTTTCCCGATACCGCCGCCTTGCTGGAGGCAACGCGCCAGTTGGTGCGCGAGGGTTTCATCGTTTTGCCCTACACCAACGACGATCTGATCACCGCGCAGCGGCTGGTGGACGCGGGCGCCGCCGCAGTCATGCCGCTGGCCGCACCGATCGGCTCGGGCCTGGGCATTCAAAACCCCACCGCCCTCCGCATTTTGCGCGAGAAGATCACCACCGTTCCGCTGATCGTGGACGCCGGCGTCGGCTGCGCGTCCGACGCCGCCTGGGCCATGGAGCTGGGCGCCGACGGGATGTTGATGAACACCGCGATCGCCGCCGCCGCCGACCCGGCGCGCATGGCCGAGGCGATGCGCTTGGCCGTGGCGGCGGGCCGGGCAAGCTACCGTGCGGGGCGGATGCCGGAGCGGCTGTATGCCAACGCCAGCTCGCCGCTGGCGGGAAAGATCGCCTAGCCGGGCACGCCATTCGCGAGCCGCCTCCGGGCACGTCCGCGATGGCGCACTTAATAGGTGTAAACGACTTCTCCCGGCCGAGTCAGGTGCAGTTGCCGCCGGGCGATGCTCTCGATCGTTTCGGGGTTGGATCGCAGGTTCCGGATGTCGCGATGCAAGTCGCGGTTCTCGGTTTCCATCTTGCGCAATTGCCGCTGCTGCCGGGCGTACACGGCCTGCTCCCGGCGAAGGGCCAGGTAGCCGTGGGGCCCGAACACCGCCACTCGGACCGCCCAGACAAACAGCAACGCCACGCCAGCCAGGAGAAGCCGGCGAGCCATTGGCGACGAACCCGTGATGGCGGGAAACAAACGCATCCATACCCACCTTCGACCGTAATCGCTGGAGACGTCAAGGAGAATCCGGTTCGGCGAGCGCGGCAGGAACCATAGTCCGCACCGGGCATGGCGCGCAGTTGGCGGCCGCGAGGCCGGCCGGACGCCAGGCCGGCCGCGCGCTCGGCCGCGGCTCGCGACGGCCCGCCAGCGGCGGGGTTGGGGCCCGCGGGGAACCATCGTGGCCGGCGGCGGCGCGGCGGGGCTAGCACGAAACCAGCACGGGACCAACACGGGGCCAGCACGGGACCAACACGGGACTAACACGCGACCAGCGAGGGAGCGGGCGGAACCCTGCTACCCTGGGGCCAAGCCGCCATGCGAGAGGCCATCCTCGTTCTGACCACCTGCGCCAGCCTGATGGAAGGCGAAACCATCGCCAAGCATTTGCTGGAGCAAAAACTGGTCGCCTGCGCGAACCTGGGCAACCACATGCATTCCTATTTCGTCTGGCATGGCCGGGCGCAGGAAGCCACGGAATATCCCTTGCTGCTAAAGACGCTGCGCGAACGGTTTCCCGAGGTGGAAGCGGCGATTCGCAAGCTCCATTCCTACGAAAACCCGGAGATCATCGCGGTGCCCATCGTGGCCGCTAGCGCCGCCTACCTGGACTGGATTGCCGCGGGCGTGGCGGCCACTCCGCCCGCGCCGCGGGAGCCGGAACGCTAATCCTT
The DNA here is from genome assembly GCA_027314025.1 of Acidobacteriota bacterium. Lineage (GTDB taxonomy): Bacteria > Acidobacteriota > Terriglobia > Terriglobales > SCQP01 > JAKAUF01. The sequence continues at coordinate 111,978 of DAHVCP010000025.1, read as the reverse complement.
GGAGCGGGCGATGACGATCTCGGATTCGCCGTCCCGCGGCTGCACCTGGATTGCGATCTTGTAACCGCGGTCCACGAGCACCAATTGGCGGCTCTGATGCACGGTGATGTCCGCCGCTGGAAACCGGCCGCGGTAAAACGCCAAGACCTGAGCGGGCGTGTCGCTGGTGCGGAAGCGGAGCACGGCGCCCTGGAAGCTGCCGAACGAACCGACCACGCTGCTTTGCGGATGGGCGCCTGGATAGACGGGGATGCCGAGCTGGCGGGCGGTGATGTCGGAGGGCTGTCCGCTCTTGGCGGTGCCGAACGGCGTTTCGACCAGGGTTTGCCCGTTGGCCAGTTGGACCTTTTTGACATGCGCCGCGACAAATATGCCAAAGACGGCCGCTACCACCAGCAGCGCGCCGATGGCCGCAGCCACGCCGATGGCGATTTTGGCGCCGACGCCCATGCCGCGCCGGCGCGGCGGAAGCGGCGCGGGGGCCGCCAGGGTGGCGCCGACCGGTGGCGCCGCGACCACGCGGCTGCCGCATTGGCCGCAAAACGCGGAACCCGCATCCAGCTCCGCTCCGCACTTATTGCAAAACGCCATTCGTTCCTCCCGGCCCGGCGCCTAGCCGCCGTGGCGAACGTGCAAGACATCACCATCCTGCACGATATAGTCCTTGCCTTCCAAGCGCAATCGTCCTTTTTCGCGCGCCGCCGCCTCGCCCCCGAGCGCGAGCAATTCATCCCAGCGTATGACCTCGGCGCGGATAAAATGCTTGGCCAAGTCGGAATGAATGACTCCCGCCGCGTCCACCGCCCGCGAGCCCTGCGTCAGCGTCCAGGCGCGGCATTCATCCTCGCCGGCGGTGAAAAAGGAAATCAGCCCGAGTAGCGCATAGGCGGCTCGCGCCAGGCGGATGAGTCCGGACTCCTTGAGCCCATAGCCTTGCAAGAAGGCCGCGGCGTCTTCCGCGGGCAGGCTGGCTATTTCGGCTTCGATTTTGGCGCAGACCACCACCGCGCCGGTTTGGGGGGCCGTGCCCACGGCTGCACCACCCGCGCGCCGCCATGCGCCGTCCATGTCTGCCGCCTCTTCCTCGCCCACGTTCAGCACGTACAACAAGGGCTTTTGGCTCAAAAACTGAAAGCCGCGCGTGAGCTTTTCCTCGGCCGGCGTCAGCGCCATGGCGCGCAGCGGCTGTTCGCTTTCGAGCTGCGCCTTCATGCGCTCCAGCAGCGCGGCTTCCTCCGCCAGCAGGGCGTTACGCTGCTTTTTCAGATCCTTGGTGACCCGTTCCAAGCGCTTTTCGACCTGGCCCAAATCACTGATGATGAGGTCGAAATCCAACCGTTGCAGGTCCCGCATCGGATCCACCGTGCCGGCCTCATGGGGCACGCTGGGGTCCTGAAAACCGCGTAATACATGGATCAGCGCGTCGCCCGCGCGCAACGCGGCGATGCCCGTGCCTTCCCGCAGGCTGGCTTCGGTCAATGCCGCCAAGTCCACCAACTCCAGCGTCGCCGGGGTATGTTTGCGCGGGTGGAATAGGGCGGAGAGCTGGTCCAGGCGGGCATCGGGAAGCTTGGCGATGCCCACGGTATCTTCCCGCCGGCCGGCTTCCAGCCCAGTCAGCATTTGGAACAGAGTCGTCTTGCCTACCTGCGGCAGGCCTACAATCGCGGCTTTCATAAGCAGGAATTCTTGACCATACCACGCCGCTGGCGGGCGCGACGGACCAGGGCTGGCGGCGGCAGCGCCGCCAGGCCGCTACGCGGGCGGGCCATTCCGCCGGGTGGCGGCCAAGGCTAGCGCCGCCCGATATGCCGCGTGTTGTACTGCAAGCGGTAACGCAAAACCGGCAGGCTCGGTTCCCTTGGCGCCGGGGGATAAGCCCGGCCCTGCAACGGGAGCGGGCCGACGGTGTTGGGGTAGGCGGTGGTGAATTCCCGTCCCTTGGTGAAGCCATCGGCGCAAAAGAATAACGTCCTGCGCCAGCCCGGCGGCAAGGGCGGGAGGCGGCGCGCCGAGAAGTGGAAGGCGATTTGATCTCCAGGGGCCATGATGACGTAGCGGTCATCATTGGCCGCCAACAACGCGTTCACCGCGCCGTAGCGGGTATAGTTACCTTCCGGGGCGCGAAACCCGATATCCCGCGCCACGCGCTGATAATCGAAGGCTTCCGGCCAACTGCGCGTCTGCGCCGGGAAGCCCAGGAAGCTCAGCCGGGCTTGGCTGGCTTGCACATGGTTCACGCGCAACGGCGCGCCGCCGCCGGTCGCCACTAGGATGCGGTTCCAGTAGATCGCCAGATTGGTGACGATGCGCACGCGCAGGTCGCCGGCTTGGTTTCGCCGCCGGCGCAAGATCGGCGTCAAGTTGACCACCATCCACCGCGGCAGACCTGCCGGCGCGCCCATGGAAGCCAGCACGGTTCGCCAGCCGCCGTGTCCGTCGGGAATTTGCAGCCGCGGCGCGACGGTGGCGACGTGGTTCTCATAGGCGATCCGGGTGGTTCCCGGGAAGTAATAATCGGTCCAGCCATGCAGCAACAACTCCGCCTTGGCGCCGCGCGGAAACCGTCCCAGGTTGAGCGTGAGCGCGTGCAGGCCGACATAGCCGGGGAAGACGCCCCGCGCGCGGATTGCGATGTAGCGCCCGCGCCGGAGCCGAGGCAGCACGTTGATGGGACGCGCGCCGGCGGCGAGTGGCGCGGTCGTGGCCGCCAACGGAAGGCGGGTGTTGGCGGTCTCCCACAAATGGAATGCCGGCGCTTGGCCATCGGGATTCCACTTGTCGTTGGTGAAGACCCGAACGCCGGCGGGATGATCCACGACCATGAGCCGCGCACGGTCCAAATACACGACTTCCTGCATCTGATCGGTGAAGCGGAAGGAATATCCGCCGTCGCGCAGGGCGATGTCCCGCGTGGGGATCTTCAGGCATTCCGACGGCTGCGGGGCATCGTATTGCCCCGGTCCGGTCCATTCCCCGATCACGCCGGGACCGATGATGTCGTCCACGAAGGCGAATTTGCGGCCATTCCAGCTATAGAGGATGGGGCAAGATCCACCGGCGCGGTTCAACTCGTGGTACAGGACTTGGCGGCTGCCAGCGGGCGGAAATTCATCCTGCAAAACGCCGGTGGGCCACAACATGCTGACCGTATCGGCGTGCTGCCGGCCCAAGCCGAAGAGGAGCGCGGAGCCGTTCTGTCCCAAATATCCCGATCCCGCCTCGATCTCCTCTTTCTGCCACAGTCCCGCCGCGCGCACCGTCACCTTACTGCCGATGCCGGTTTTGTTGTCCTTCAAGCCGCGCAGCGTCACCAACAGGGAATGGTTGGCATTGCCGCCGACATTGCGCAACAGGACGGGAGGGCCGCCCGCCTGGGTGAGGATGAGCCCCGGCGCGCCATTGCCTTGCCAATCCACGGCCACCAGCGACCGTGGATGCCGCAGCTTAAGGCGGCTCAAGCCGGTGCTGGCGGTAGCGTCGGCAAATGCGCCGTCGCCGAGATTACGGTACAGCTTTAATACTGAATGGCCATCTTGCTGAGCAACAAGGGCAATATCCAGAAAGCCATCATTGTCGAAATCAATCGCCGTGGCGCCCCAGGCATCGGTCAACTGGCGGTTGACGGCGGGCAATGGCGCCGGCCGGAAGCGGCGCAGGCCGGTGTTGCGCAGCAGCACCGGCGGCCCATCGCGGCGGGTGAAGAACAGGTCCATCCAGCCGTCTTTGTTGTAGTCGAGGGCGATCACGCCCCGCGCGTCCGCCGCCGGATCGCCGCGCCAGGGCTCCAGCGGCGCAAAGGCCCCGGTGCGCAGGTTGGAATAGATCGTCGCGGCGCCATGGGGTCTGGTAAGCACCAGGTCAATGTCGCGGTCGTTGTCGAAATCCGTGGCCACCAGCCCGGAGTAGGCGCCAGGCGATTGTCCAATTTGCGAGGCGGTTGAAACGTTCTTGAACCGTCCGGTGGCGAGATTCTCCCAGACCCGGACCCGTCCCTGCGCCGCCGCATTGGTGGCGAGCAGGTCCAGATGGCCGTTGGCCATCAGGTCCACCCATGCCACTGCAAGGTAATCGGCCTTGGGATCGGGCGCCAACCCCGCCTGCCGTCCCACCTCCTGGAACTTACCCTTGCCCAAGTTGTGAAAGAGCAAAATGCGGTGCGGCTCGGCGACGGCGATGTCGGGCCGGCCGTCATTGTCGTAGTCGCCGACGGCGCAGCCGCGGCCATGCATGGGCAGGTCCAGGCCGGACCCCGCCGTCACGTTCTGGAAGCGGCCGCCGCCGAGGTTTTTGTAGAGGGCCGGCTTGCCATCGGCATTGACGAAAAACAACTCGGGCCGGCCTGCGGGCTGGCCCTCATCAATGACGCAGACGCCCGCTCCGGGCGCCTGGGCGGTGGCCGGGCCGCCATCGCGGAAGTCGATGCCGGTCCGCGCGGGAGGCGCCAGGACGAACTTCACCGGGACGGGGTGCGGGCGGGCGCGGAGATGGGCCGGCACGGTCGCCACGGCCTTGGCGAAGCGCCCTTCGTTCCCATAGACCAGGTTGGTCGCCGTGTTCAGGGCGGACTCCGCGCGAACCTTTTGGAAGCGCTGAAGGTACGCCATCGCCCGCTGCTGCTGGCCCATGGCGCGATAGGCATTGGCGAGGTTGAACAGGGCGGAAACGTCATCTGGATTTTGCGCCAGCGCGCGACGCAGATAAACGACGGCCTGCCGGTTTCGGCCCAAGCGCAAGAGGAAAAAGCCGGTGAAGTAGTTCGCCGTGGGATCGGCCGGCGCGCGGCGGACGACGAATTGCATCAACCGCAGCGCCGCGGCGTAATGGCCCTCATTGCGGTCAATCAGCGCCAGCACATAGTGCGCGCGCACGTTTCCCGGTTCCTGCCGCAGCGCCTGTTCCAAAGCCGACCGGGCCGGGCCGGCTTTCGCCGCCGCGTAATACGCGATGCCCAAATTGGCCTGCGCCGTCACCAGACGCGGGTCCGCGGCCAGCGCCTGCTGGAACGCCATTGCCGCGGCCGCAAACTCACTGCGGTCCATGTAGGCGACGCCGCGGTTGTTGGCCCGCAGGGCCGCGTTCACCCCGCGGGGCTGGGCTCCCATCCGCGCCGCCACCAGGACCGTGACCAGGGCGGCGGCGAGAAACAGCACAATGAATGCGCGCTTCATGCACGGTCATTGTACCTAGCCTGGGGCTCGTCGCGCGCCCGGCGGGCTGGGCGCGCCGGCCCGTTATAATCGCCCCAGGAGGGATCCATGGCCTTGGAATGGCTGGCCTCATTACCGGAAGGATTGGAGCGCGCCGCGGCGGCCGAGCGGCCGGTGTTGCTGGATATCAGCGCGGCGCCACGTTGAGGGGGCTGCGCCCGCATGGATGCCGTGACGTATCCACAGCCGGAAGTAACGCGCTTCATCAGCGAACAGTTCGTGTCCGTGAAGGTGAATGTCATCAGCGGGGACGCCAAGCAAATTGCCCACCTGCATCATCTTTGGACGCCGGCCGTCGTGGTGCTGGAAGGCGAACGGGAATGCGAGCGGTGCTACGGGTTTCTCCCCCCTGAGGAGATGTCCGCGTGGCTGCGCCTAGCGCTCGGCGACCGGGCGCTGAGCTGCGGCCGCTATGACGAGGCCGCCGCCTGGTTCAATGAAGCCGGCCGGGCCTTTCCGCAGAGCGCATTCACGCCGCGCGCTTTGTACTGGGAGGGCGTGGCGCGCTATCGGCAGAGCGGCGACCATACCGCCCTTCGGCCGCCGTGGAGCGACCTGGCCCACCGCTTTCCGGAATCGAGCTGGTCCCGAGCCGTGGCCTGGGCCGTCACTCGGACGGGCTAGCGGGTAGGCTAGCGCGCGGCCAGGGCCAAGGGAGGCTCTCCCCACCACCGCCGCCGCTCCTCCGGGTTGGTCAGCGCCGCGAAGACCCTCGCCGCCGGGGCGGCAATGATGGTTTCCTCGACAATCCGCACCGCCTCCATCGTCATTTGCGTTCCTCCATGTGCGCCTTCGGTTCCTTGAGCGGGCGGTCCAAAAGGCTTGATAATCCGCGAGCCAATCGTCTACCACCCGCAAGGGCGCGGGGTTGAGGCGGCAGATGCGGCGCGGCCCCCGCCGCTCCGCGCGCGCCAGCGCGGCCAGCCGCAGCACGCGCAGGTGCTTGGATACCGCGGGCCGGCTGCACCGGAAATGCCCGGCGATCTCCCCCACCGTGCGGGGCTGGTCCCGCAGCTGCGCCAGCATTTCCCGCCGCCGGGGACCGGCGCTGGCGCGGAACACCCGGTCCGATCGTGTAACCATCCGGTTACATGCCGCGCCCGCCCCGGGGGCGCTGTAAAGCCGCTGGTTTAGTAGAGCAAGAACCGGCGGCGAATGCGCTGGAAGGCGCGCAGGCTGTGTTGCCAGCGGGCGCACAAAATGCGCGGATCCACCCCGGCTTCGATTTGGTTGACGATGCGCTGGCTGCCGATCTCCGAATGAATCGGGGCGCTGTCCCATTGGCGGGGATAGAGGTGCGCCAACGCGGAGGCCAACTCCACGCCCATTTCCGGCGCATTCAGCTCCCGGCGGTTGGTCAGTTCGATGTATACGCCGTGGCAGAGCTGGTGGGCGTATTTGCTGGCGGTTGGGGTAAACGAAACCGGAACGAAACGGACTCCGGGGATGCGCCGCGCGTTCAGGTATTGCGCCAGCTGATCCTCCTGGATCCACGGCGCCCCGATCCATTCAAACGGCGTGTCGGTGCCGCGGCCGATGCTGACATTGCTGTACTCGATCAGCGCCACGCCGGGATACAAAATCGTCTCGGTGAGGTTGCGGAGATTCGGCGAGGGATCCACCCAGGGAAGTCCGGTCTCGTCGAAATAATCGCCCCGCGACCACCCCTGCATGCGGATCACCCGCAGATCGGCGCCGATGTGCAGGGTATCGTTGAACATCTCCGCCAGCTCGCCGATGGTCATCCCATTCCGCACCGGCATACCCGCATAGAAGCCGATGAAGCTGCGCTGATCGGCGTGCAGCGACGGTCCTTGCACGTTGATGCCGTCAATGGGATCAGGGCGGTCGAGCACGATGATGGGAATGTGGCGCGCGGCCGCGGCTTGCAGGGAATAGGCCAGCGTGGTCTCGAAGGTGTAAAAGCGGTCGCCGGCATCCTGAATGTCATAGACCAGAATGTTCACCCGCCGCAGTCCGGCGGCGGGCAAATGCCGCGAGGCCGGGGTGGGTCCGTAGGCGCTGAACACCGGCACCCCGGTCTTGTGATCCACGGTGTCGCCGATTTTGGTGGTGTCCAATTGGCCCGACCAGCCATGTTCCGGGCTGAAGGCGGCGGTCACATGAATGCCGGCCGCGATCATGTCGTCAATGTCGCGGTGGCCTTCGCGATCAATGCCGCTGGGATTGGTGATCAGCCCCACGCGCTTGCCCCGCAAGATGTCGAAGCGGCGAGCCTTCAAGACATCCAACCCGGTCAATACCTGCTCTTCCGGGTGCAGGTCGCGATGGCGCTCCACCGTCACCTCGTTATAGCCGGTGATGTCTTCCAGCGCCCGCTCCACCTTCGCGTCGTGGGTCCGGCCGGCGGCGCCGGGATACCAGATTTGGGCGCAGATGTCGGCGATTTTCGCCCGCAGGGAGAGAATCGGCGGCCGATATTGGGGATAGGTTGTGTTGGCGAGGAGGATGATGTAGCTCTGGCTGTAGGGATCAATCCACAGCGACGTGCCGGTATAGCCGGTGTGGCCGTAGGAGCCCACGGGCAACAACTCGCCGCGATTGGTGGAGAAGGGGGTGTCTATGTCCCAGCCCAGGCCGCGCACTTGCGGCACGTTGAATGGCGTCTGCGGCGAGGTCATCTTCGCCACCACCAGCGGGCTCAGGATGCGGGCGCCGTTGGCGCCGCGGCCGTCGTTCAAATACATTTGCGCCAGCTTGGCCAGGTCGTCGGCGTCGGAGAAGGCGCCGGCGTTGCCGGCCACGCCGCCCATGCGCTGCGCCGTGGGATCTTGCACCACGCCGCGCAGCAAGCCGTCCCGCGGGCCATCCCATTCCGTCGGCGCGATGCGCCAGCGCCAGCTCGGCGGCGGCAGGTAGCGGGTATGCATCATGCCCAAGGGCCGCCAGATGTGCCGCCAGGCGTAAATGTTCAGCGGTTCGCCGCTGAGCTTGCGCACCAGCGCGCCCAGGATGAGGTAATTGATGTCGCTGTAGCGGAACTTCACGCCCGGCGGCCCCAGCGGGCGCACGTCTTCGGCCAGGCGAATGCCTTCGGCCCATCCGCGCCAGTCGCGCTCCAGCAAATCCGGCGGCAGGCCGGAATAGTGGGTGAGGAGGTCTCGGATGGTAATGTCCCCCTTGCCGTGCGAGGCGAAGGCGGGGAAGTATTGCGCCACCGGGTCATTCAGGCGCAGCTTGCCCTCCTGAAAAAGCTGCATGATCGCCGGTGCCGTGGCCACCACCTTGGTCAGCGACGCCAGGTCGAAGATGGTGTTCACCGTCATGCGCTCGCGCCGCGGCACGGTCTCGCGGTAGCCGAAGGCGTGGCGGTAAACGATGCGCCCGTCGTGGCCCACCAGCACCACCGCGCCCGGCAGTTCATGCGCGGCGATGGCGGCGCGCACGGCTTGCCCGATGCGGTTCCACCCGACCGGCGCGGGGTTTTGCGCCGCGGCGGCGAGGGCCAGACAGGATAGGAGGAGGGAAACCAGCAGGGGGCGGGGCAGTGGTCTCATAAGCTGGATCAACGCCCAGTGTAGAGCCTCCCGCGGGCGTTTATTATGATCTTTCGCTCATGCCCGAGATACCTGCATCCGCCCTCGCCACCCTGCCCACCGAGCAAAGCAATCCGCGCACCCGGAATCTGGACCGCATGTCCACGGCCCAGATCCTCGCCGCCCTGCATCGCGAGGACGCCGGCGTGGCGGCCGCCGTGTTCCGCTGCCGCGGCGCGATTGCGCGCGCGGTGGACCGCATCACCGCTTCGCTGCGCGGCGGTGGGCGGCTGATCTATGTGGGGGCCGGCACCAGCGGCCGCCTGGGGGTGCTGGACGCCTCCGAGATTCCGCCAACGTTCAATGTTTCGCCGCGCAAGGTGCTGGGCGTGATCGCCGGCGGCAAACGGGCGCTCTATTCCGCCGCCGAAGGCGCGGAAGACGATCCCCGGCTGGCGGCTCGCGACCTGGCGCGGCTGCGTGTAGGCGCGCGCGACACGGTGGTGGGTATCGCCGCCAGTGGGCGCACCCCGTATACCATTGCGGCCCTGCGCTACGCGGCGCGACACGGCGCCACGACGGTGGCCGTGGCCTGCGTCCGCGGCAGTGAACTGGCGCGGGCGGCGGAGCTCGCGATCGAGGCCGTCACCGGGCCGGAGGCCATTGCCGGCTCGACCCGAATGAAGGCGGGCACGGCGCAAAAGCTAATCCTGAATATGCTGTCCACCGCCGCCATGGTGCGGCTGGGCTATGTGCGGGGCAATTTGATGGTCAATGTGCGCGCCACCAACGCCAAGCTGCGCGCCCGGGCGGAGCGGATTCTGGCGGCAATCACGGGCCTCGACGGGGCGGCCGCGCGCGCCGCGTTGCGCGCCGCCGGCGGGGATCTCCGCGCCGCCTTGGCCGCGGCGGCGCCTGGGAACGCGGGCGCCCAGGCGCGGGTGCGCCGGCGCCCGGCGCAAACGGGGAATCGCGCCCGCTGATTACCGGCGGCGGCTGGGTTGGAAGCCGGCATGGCTAGGCGGCGAGCTGAGCGCCTCCAGACCGCTTTGGCGCAACCCCTTCCACTTGGCGGATAGGACCCGCAGTTGGCGGCGGAACCGCGCCGCCGCCTGGAGGTCGGCCTGGGTCGGCGCCGCCGGCGCCTGCTCGGCGGCGGTTGCCAGCGCGCCAAGGCTGGCATTGAGGGAACCGAAGCTGGGCGGCGACGGCGGCCCAAATCGCCGCCCGCGCCCGCCGGCCAGCGCCGCGGCGGCCCGCTCCAAATGCGCGGCCTTCAGGCGCAGCGCCTTCTCCGATGGACTTTGGGCGAGCGCCGCTGCTTGCTGCCGCAGGCACCGGCGGAGCGCCGCCACCTGCGCGTGGCGGCGGAAGGTGAGCGCCATTTCCCGCATCAGCCCTTGCTCCAGCCGCAGTTGCGCCCGCAGCGCCGCCGGGGAGGCGTGCACGCGAGGGTCAAGCCGGACACGCAGCGGCTGGGTGTAGCTGTGGCCATCCACCGTGAGCCGCACGGTATAGGCGCCGGGCACGACAAAGGGCCCGCGCGGGTTTGCGGGCGTGTCGTGCGGCACGGCGTTGATGGGATAGTGGCGCCGCAGCGCCGGCGGGGCGGGATAGCGCAGACTCCAAACGACGCGGTGCATGCCGGCGACGGTAGGCAAGGGGCGCGGATGCGCCAGCCAGTAGGCCGGCTCGACCGGCCATTGGACGGGTCGCGCCACGCGGGCCGGCAGCGCGACGCTGGAGAGTTCCCGCACTAATTGCCCATGGCTATTGGTGATCGTCAGGATGACGATTCCATGCGCCGGCTGGGGCAAGTAATAGTCCAAGACGGCGCCCGCCGGCGGGTTGGCGCCATGGGGCACTTCCGGCGGAAATGGCGTGTCCTGATTGCGGTCCCGCGCTAGGCGCGTCGCCACTTCGGGATGGAACAGGTAGGCGGTGGCGGCCGCCGCGGCCTGCCGCGCCTGGCGCAGCGGCGTCAAATCGTCCAGAATCCAAAAGGCCCGGCCGTAGGTCGCCGCGACCAGGTCGTTTTGCCGGATGGCGAGATCGCGCACCGAGACCGTGGGCAGGTTGAGTTGCAATGGCTGCCAGAGATCGCCGTTATCGAAGGAGACGAAGACGCCGTTCTCCGTACCCACATAAAGCAAACCCGGCTGTTTGGGATCCTCCCGGACCACGCGCAGAAAATCGCCGTTCGGAATGCCGGCGTCAGCGCGGGTCCAGGTCTTGCCGAAATCCGTGGTGCGGTAGATCAACGGGGCAAAATCATTCAGCGCGTGCTCGTCCACGGCGACAAACGCCTCGCCCGCATGGAAATGCGAGGCGGCGATCATCTCGATCATGGCCCCGTCGGGCACGGCGGGGGGCGTCACGTTGCTCCAGTCCGCGCCGGCGTCCTGCGTCACCTCGATGACGCCGTTATTGCTGCCGGTCCAAATGACCCCGCCATCGCGCGGCGAAGGCGCGATGGTGGAGATCGCCGGGGGATAATAGCCGCCCGGCTTGGGCCCGGTGCGCAGCGTCAGGTTGGGGCTCAGCTTCCGCCACGACCGTCCCGCGTTCAACGTCGCCAGCACATATTGCGAGCCCAGCAGCAACTCCTGGGGGTTCGCGCGCGAAAACACCAGCGGCGGATTCTGGGCGAAATGGAGCTCGCGGTCGCCGGCTAGATCGGGAGAGACGTTCTGCACCACATGGTCCCGGCGGTTGATCCGCACCACGCCGCGGCCCGGACCACCGGCGTAAATGAGCCAGGGATGCAGGGGGTCGGGAACGATATAGCCGAATTCGTAACCCGCCACGGCGTCCCAGTCGAACGGCGTGATTTCGCCATAGGCGCCGGCGCTGGCGGTGCCCACAGAACCGCTGTCCTGCTGCGTGGCGTAAATCCAGAAGGGAAACTGGTTGTCGGTGGAGACGTGGTACATCTGCCCCGTGGGCTGGTTGTACCACGAGCTCCAACTGCGTCCGCCATCCATCGAGACGCTGGCGCCTTGGTCACTGCCCAGAATCATATCGGCCGGTTGGCGGGGATTGATCCACAACTGGTGGTAATCGTCGCCCCCCGGCGCGCCCTTGTAGGCGGCGAAGGTCCTGCCGCCGTTCATGGACCGGTAGAGGCAGGTTTGCGCGACGAAGATCTCATCGGGATCGCCGGGATCCACCCAAACGTGGCTGAAGTAACCGCTGCCCACGATCCTGGGGTCGGCGGTAGTGCGGCGCCAGGACGCGCCACCGTTATCGGAGCGAAACAGTCCGCCGTGCTTGGCGGCGACGATGGCATAGACGCGGTTGCCGTGGTGTCCGGGCGCGACCGCCAGTCCGATCCGTCCCAGGGCTCCGGCAGGCAGCCCACCTCCGGCGACACGGCGCCAGGTTTTGCCTTCGTCGCGGGAGCGATAGATGGCGCCGCCGTGCAGGACGTTGAAGCTGACACCTTGCAGCGGCGCGACATAATGCCGCCAAACCGCGGCGTAGAGAATCTTGGCGTCGCCCGGGGCCGCGGCCAGGTCCACGGCGCCAACCGTGTCGCTGACGAACAGCACCTGCCGCCAGGTCCGGCCGCCGTTGGTGGTGCGGTAAATGCCGCGGGCATGGTTCTTCTCGAATTCGTGGCCCAGCGCCGCCACGACCACCAGGTTCGGATTCCGGGGATCAACAAAAATCGCCGGGATGTGCCGCGTGCCGGGCAGCCCGGTGTGCCGCCAAGTGCGGCCTCCGTTGGTGGACTTCCACATCCCGTCGCCGTCGTTGGCGGCGTCGCCGACATCGCTGACGTTGCCGGTGCCGACGTAGACGATCCGCGGATCGGAGGGCGCCACCGCCACGGCGCCGATGGAGGCCACGTGCGCGGCGTCGAAGATCGGCTTCCACACCCAACCGCCGTCGGTCGTCTTCCACACGCCGCCGCCCGGCGAGCCGAAATAATACACGGCCGGGTTGCCCGGAATTCCGGACACCGCCGAGACGCGCCCGCCGCGGAAGGGGCCTACCTGGCGCCAGCGCATGCCGCCGTAGACCGCGGGGCTGACGGCGGTTTTGGGCAAAGGCGGCGGCACGGTGCAACCGCATTTGGCGCCGGTCTTCTGTGCCGCCAAGGGCAGCGCCAACAAGGCCCAAGGGCCGGAAATCGCGAAAATGGCCATGCGGCGAAATACGCCCATGCCTCACCTCCCCGGGAAAAAGGCAGCATAGCACCGCCATCCGGACGCAATCGCCGCGGCAGGATCCGATCGTCCACCCATGCGAGCAGCAGGCGGATGTTAGCGCCGCCCTTGGCGCCGTGCCGGAGGCGTTTCCGCGGGCGCGGGCCCGCGCGCGTCACCTGCCGGAGGCCGCGATGGCCAGGGGTGCAGGAGAGGAATCGGCCAGGGCCGAGTTAGCTCGGCAGGTGCACGGGCCCCAAGTTCGGCACCCAAAACCGCCGGCCGTCCGACTTCACGGGTTTCAGGCCGAGCGCCGGCAGCTCCGCCTGGGAAACGCCCAGATAGGTAAAGTGTGGCGTGTCGGAGAGTACGGTCTGGAACCAGCCATGGGCCTCGAGAATGTGCCGCAGTTTGGGGTTCCCGGTGTCCCGCACGTCCAGGGCGAGCATGGCCAGATGCTGGGAGGTTCCCGGCGCGGCAACCGAGTACAAGATGCTCTTATGCTGATGCAGGCTGAAGAAAATGCCGCGGGTTTGCAGTTGCAGGATGACCCCCACCTGCTGGCCGATGGGCATGGCGCGGATGGTCTGGGCTCGCTGCGGCGTCAGCCGCCGCCGACTGACCCAATATCTCAGCCCTGGGTCCACGCGGCTGTGCCAAAGGGCCACGGTGCCGGCATAGGTGCGCCGGGAGGAGCCCTCACCCCGCGGCGCAATGCGCAGACCTTCCCGCCGCGCTTGCGCCACGGCCGCCAACAGGGCTTGCATCGGCCGGACCTGAAGGTCCACCCATTGTCCCGCCAGCCGGCGGCGCAACTGGGGCACCGTCGCTTGCCAGCGAGCACACGCCTGCGAAGAAGGGAATATCACCTCCGGAGGCAGGCGCACACCTCGGGCGACGAACATCGCGCCATAGGCCGCCAGCACCTGGCGCCCGACCCCGGCCCCCGGCACCGACAGCTTGGCGGGTAGCTCGCGCAAAAACGCGGGTTCCGCCGCGGCCGGCGGGGCCGTGCGCCCGTCAGCCCAATTGATGGTCCGCGCGCGGGTGGCGACCGCCGCGGCTCGTTTGCCCGTCGGATGCGCCGCGCCGGCATCGGCCGCGACGATTGCTGCTATTGCCAGGCAACCCGCCAGCGCCCAAGCCCAACGTCCCATGGCATCCAGAGTACCTGGATACCAACGCCACGGGCCAAAAGTTTTCTGTTCGCGCTGCCGCTCGTGGGGGCCGCGCCTTTTGCCTGGGGGCAACGCCGGCCCGGGACGGCCGCCAAACCCCTGTGCGCCCACGCCGCACGCAAGAACGCCACGGCTCACCTGAGCCAGCAGAGCGGCGCTCCGCCGCGCCAATTTCGGTGGGACGCCCCGCCGGCGGCGGGCTGAGTCGCGCGCCTATCCAACCGGCCTAGCTCCCCGTTGGCGCCCAGGCGGCCGGTTGGGGCGTGCTCTCAATGACCGTATTGGATCCGGTCCGTAGGTCGCGCCTGGAACATCTCCGCGACTTTGGCGGAGAGGGCAGCGGCGGTAAACGGCTTTTGCACGAACTCCGCGCCCGCATCGATCAGGCCGTTGCTCACCACGCCGCGATCGGTGAATCCAGACATGAAGAGAACCCGCATCTCCGGCTGCTGGGCCCGCATCAGGGCCGCCAATTCCCCTCCGTTCATTCCCGGGAGGACGACGTCGCACAATAAAAGATCAATCCGGTCCGAGGCCAGTTTCAGGGCCTGATGCGGACCGTTGGCGGCTTGAATCCGGTAGCCATGGACCGCCAAAATATCCCGCACCAAATGCTGCACGCCGGGCTCGTCCTCGACCACGAGGATGTTGGGCGGGGATTTGGGCGCCGGTTCGCTGGCCGGTTCGCTGGCTGGCGAAGCGGCTTGCTCTCCTTCCGCCTGGCTCGCCGCCGTCTCTTTCATCCGCGGCAGATAGATGCGGAACGTGGTGCCATGGCCGGGCTCGCTGTAAACGGAGATGTGCCCGCCGCTCTGTTTGATAATGCCGTAGGCGGTGGCCAAGCCCAGCCCGGAACCGCCGGCGCAGCCTCCGCCGGCCTGCTTGGTGGTAAAAAACGGCTCGAAAATCCGCGCCTTCGTGGCGGCATCCATGCCTATCCCGGTATCCGTTACGGCGAGGAGGGCGTATTCCCCCGGTGTCACTTCCGGCGCTTGCCGCGCATATTCCTCGTCCAGCCTCGCGTTCGCCGTTTCAAACAACAGGCGGCCGCCGTTGGGCATGGCGTCGCGCGCGTTCAACGCCAGGTTCAGCACCACCTGCTCGATCTGTCCGGGATCCGCGCGCACGGACCACAGCCCGGGCGCCGCCGCCGATTCCAACTCCACGTCCTCGCCGATCACGCGCCGCAGCATCTCTCCCATGTTGACCACGGCGAAGTTCAAGTCCACCACCTGTGGCGCCAGCGCCTGCCGGCGCCCAAAGGCCAATAGCTGCCGAGTCAACCGCGCCGCCCGCGTCGCCGCCTGCTGGATCTGGCGGGCGGCATCGTGGTTCGGGCCGTCCGGCTCCCGCGCCAGCATCAGCTCGGTGTGGCCGTTGATCACGGTCAGTAGATTGTTGAAGTCGTGGGCGACGCCGCCGGCCAGCCGTCCCACCGCTTCCATTTTTTGCGCCTGCTGCAATTCCGCTTGTAGCCGCCGGCGCATGCGCAGTTCCTGCTCCAGCGCTTCCTCCACGGTCCGGCGATCGGTGACGTCGCGGTAGTTGACGACGACGGCCCGCACTTCCGGGGCATCAAGCAGATTCGCTCCCGTGGCTTCCAGCCAGCGCCAACTGCCGTCGCGCCGCCGGCAGCGGTAGCTGACGCCCTGGATCGTGCCGCCCGGCTGGAGCAGGATCCGCTCGAACACGCCATGCACGTAGCTGACATCCTCGGGGTGAATCATCGCGAAGGCGTCCTGGCCGAGCAGGTCCCCGGCTTGATACCCGAGGATCCGGAGCAAGGAGGCTTCCGAGTTATAGAGGAACTTGCCGTCGGCGCTGAGCAAGGCGATGGCGTCCGCGCTGTGCTCGATCATGGCGCGGAAGCGCCGCTCGCGCTGCGCCAGCGTTACGCCGGCGGGAACAAACGTCAGCACGCCGCCGCCGCCGGGCATGGGACGCAACCAATAGCGCACCGCCAGCCGCTGCCGACCGCCGGTGCGAAATACGGATCGGCCGCGAACCGTCCGTCCGGTCGCCAGCCCCGCCTTGCAGACGGTCCAAAAGCCGCACGCGCGGGTTTTTCCCGCGTGATGCTGATGGGCCGCGGCATGGAAGTCCATGCCGGGCGCGACCTCGGCGAGGTCCAGCACCCGGCGCGCCTCGGCATTCAGAAATCGGCAGCGTCCGCTGCGGTCCAATTCCGCGATACCCGCCGCGGTCGCATCCAATAGATATGGGTTCATACGGACGTGTTGGGCATGATCCCCTCGCCCCGACCTTTACGCTCACTGTAGGAACCGGGAAGCGGTGCGGCAATACCGGGGTTCCGGTATTGCCGGCTAGGGCATCGGCAGGAGTATCCGCGCGCAGAAGTCCATCACGCGGTTTTCCGCCCAAAAGCTGTCTTCGCCCGGCGTATTCGGCTGCATAAAGGCGCAGTGGCCGCCATACCGCGTGGCCACGAACTCAATCCGCGGATTGGCGGCCATGGCCCGCCGCGAATCCGCGGTCACCACGATAAACGGGTCGTCTTCTGCGTGCAGCACCAGCGTGGGCCGGGCGATGCGCTCCAGCACGCGCGCCGCGCTGGCGCGGTGATAATAATCCGCGGCGTCGCGGTAGCCGAACCGCGGGGCGATGACGACGTCGTCGAAGTCGCGGATGGAGCGGATCTCGCGCAGCCGGTGGAGGGGTAGGCCGTCGGGATGCCGCGCCTCCAAGCGCCGCACGCGATCCCGCAAGCGCCGCAAGAATCTCGCCTCATACATGCGACAGGCGGGACGGTGCAGGGCATCGGCGCTGGCGGCTAAATCCAAACAAGCCGATACCACCGCGCCCGCACGCAGCGCCGCCGGGGCGCCTGCGCCCTGCTCGCCCAAGTATTTCAGTACGGTGTTGCCGCCCATGGAAAAGCCGCAGAGCGCCAGGCCGGTCACCTGCGCTTGCGCCGCCGCCCATTCAACCGCCCGCGCCAGGTCGCCGCTCAAGCCGGAGTTGTATAGCGTCTCGCATCCCGGCTCGGAGTCCCCGCAGCCGCGGACGTTCATGCGGATCGCATGCCAGCCACGGCGCCACGCCTTGGCCGCCATGGTGCGCATGTAGCCGACGTCGCTGTCGCCCTCCAGTCCATGCAGCAACAGCAGCGCCGGCGCGGGCTCCGCCTGCCAATGACACCACAACAAGAGTTCCACACCCGGGGCAACCGGCAGCCGTTGGTTCCGCGGTGGCGGCAACTCCGCTCTGCGCCGCCAGAAAAAGGAGGCGATGGTGTTGACATGCCCCGACCGCAGCCAACGCGGCGGCGCGTACGCCCACTCGCCACCGCTGGCCGGGATGTCCATTTCCGCCAAACCTCAGAATACGGCGGCAATCGCTGGTTGTGACCTTAGCCGCGACGCCCGGCGGCCCGCCGCTTCAGTGCGCCGCCGCCGGTCACCCCGGCGCCCAGCAGCACCCGCAGGCCCAACGGCGATCCGGTGCTGGGCATCGCCTTGCCGGCGGGATGGGCGGCGCCCGTGGGTGGCGCGGGCGCGCCGGGGTTCTGACCGGAGTCTTGCGGCTGCGAATTGTTTTGGGAGCTCGGATACGCCGCGCCGTGGACGGTCTTCGGCTGCATGCCTTTGGCGCAGGCGTGGAAGCCAGGCCGCCCGGACTGTTGCTGGCGCGGAGCATCCGGCGGCGCGGTATTGGCCGGCGGCTGACTGGCGCCGGGGGCCGAGCCGGGGCCTTGCGTTGCATTCTGCGTTCCGGCGGCGCCGCCGCCAGGCGGCACGGTGGCGGCACCATCGGGCGGCGTGGTGGGCGCGGCGCCGGGGTGCCGGGGGCGGCCCAGTCTGCGGGTAAGCGGAACACCCCGCCTGCGGCGGGACTGGAGCCCGCGCCCATCATTCGAGGTGCCCGGCCGAGGTGCGCGGCGCCGCCGATGGGCGCCGCGGAATGTGTCCTGGATTTCCCTCAATTCCGCTCGGCTGTTATACTCAGGGCAAAGCAGTTGGTTGTTTGAGGGGGTCCATTATTTCCACCAAGGGGCGAGCCCCGTTTCTGAACGGCGCGTCGCGGCGTGCAATCGCCGAGTTGGCCGTCCGGCTACAGCCGCACAGCGCGGAGCTGAGCGGGCGCTGGCGTCGCCGGCTGCCGCCTGGACTGTCCCGCGCGGCGACGCCGGTGGTGGGCCGGCTGCTGCTGGATGGCGGGCTCCCGCTGCTTGCCGCCCGGAACTTCGCGGCCTACGCCGAGAGCGTGGATTATGCCGCTCGCCGCTTGGCCAAACTTGGCGTGCCGCTGCACGCCATTGGCGAAGGCTTGCGCGCGCAGGCCGCCGCGGCCGAGCCGCTGCTGGCGCACTATTTTCCCGGCCGCTCCCGCGAGGCGGCCGCCGCGCTCAATCACTTCCAGCAAGCGGTGTACTTGCGTGCCGTGCGCGCCTATGACGAAGTGCAGCGGGGAGCGTTGCACGCCCTGCTGGGGGTGCTGGATGCGGAGTTGGAGGCGCGCAATCTCCACGATCTATTGGAGCGGCTGCTGGCCCTTGCCGCGCGAGCCTTCGCGGCCCGCTGGGGCGGCCTTTTGCTGGCGACGCCGGATGGCGGGGTGGAATACGCCGCGCTGTACGGCGTGGACCGCCGGCTGCTGCTCCGCGATATTCGCCCGGGCCGGTTTTTTCGCGGCATGTTTTCCGCGCGGCAACCGGGGTTCATTTTGGACGCGGCAAACGATCCCGCCGTGGCGCAGCCCTACTTCAGAACGCTGGAGGTCAAGACCATCTGGGCGGCGCCGCTGCTGCACGGTCCGCTGCGGCGGCGCGCCGCGCGCGGCGCCGGCTTGGCCGCGCGAGCGGGCCAGGAAGAGCCGCCCGCGTTCGGCATTCTGCACGTGGACTTCGATCGCGTGTATGAGTGCCTGCCGCAGGAGCGCGCCCTGCTGCTGGCCTTCGCCCGCCGGTCCAGCCTGGCGATCGAGCGCGCCCGCCTGATGGAATCCCTGGCCGCCAGCCATGGGCGGGTGCGGCGGCTGTCGCGGGAACTGCTTCGCGCCCAGGAGAACGAGCGCCGCCGGATCAGCCGGGATCTGCACGACGCCGCCGGCCAGGTGATGATGGCCACCCGCTTGCATCTGGAGATGGCGCGGCGCCAGGTCGCCGGCGGCCCGGCCGAAGCCCCAATTGCCCAAGGCTTGGCCAGCGTGGACGCCGGTATCCGCGAACTGCGGCGCATCATTCGGGATTTGACGCCGCTGGGCCTCGGCGGCGGGTTGGCGGCCGCCGTGCGGCGGCAGGCCGCGGATTTCGAACGCGCCCACGGCCTCCCCATGCGCCTGCGCCTGCGCCTGCCGGTCCGGCCCCCGCGGGAATTGGAGACCTTGGCGTTTCGCTGGGTCCAGGAGGGCCTGACGAATATCGCGCGCCACGCGCACGCGCACCATGTCGAATTGGCGATCACCGCGGCGGCCGGGCAACTCCAGCTCCATCTGGCGGATGATGGCCGGGGCCTAGGCGCATCGTCCGAGACCGCCGGCTTCGGCCTCGAGGCGATGCGCGAACGCGTCGAGCTGGCGGGCGGCGAGTTTCATTTAGCAGCCACGCCTGGAGGCGGCCTGACGCTCGAAGCGACGATTCCTTGGCCCGAATCCGCGGCCCTGACTGAGCCTCCGGATCCCCCGGCCGGCATGGCCATGGCGGCGCACGCCTAATCAATTGTCCTTTTCATTGCCTCCCTCGGCGACCTCATTCTTCTGATTCATTTTTTTCACCTTCATTTGTTCCATTTTTTCTCATGTCTCGATCCCGCATTCTTCTCACCGACGACCACACTTTGTTCCGCCAAGGCCTGCGCAACCTGATCTCCGCCGAGTTGGATTTGGAGGTGGTGGGTGAAGCCCGCAACGCCGAAGAGGCGGTCGAACAGGCGCGCGCGCTGCGCCCCGATCTGGTGATCATGGACATCGGCATGCCCGGGCTTTCCAGCTTTGAAGCCGTGCGCCGGATGCGCAAGGAACGTCCTGAACTCAAGGCGCTGTTCTTGACGATGTACGACGATGAGGATTACCTGGCGGAATGCCTCGAAGCCGGAGGCTCCGGTTACCTGCTGAAAGACGCGCCGGCCGAACAGCTCATTTTGGCCATTCGTGAAATCCGCCGGGGAGGGAAGTACCTGAGCCCGCCGATCTTGGCGCGCCTGGTCGAGGATCTCCGCTGTCGGCGGCCCGAGGAGCGGTTCAAGCCGCGGCTGAGCACGCTGACGCCGCGGGAGCGGGAAATCCTGAAGCTGCTGGCGGAGGGATTATCGGTGAAGGAAATCGCCGCCCGCCTGGACCTGTCCATCAAGACCGTGGAGGCGCACAAGTTCAACCTGATGCGCAAGCTGGATATCCACAACAAGGCGCAACTGGTGCAGTACGCCATCAAGCGCAAGATCATCAAGATCGCGTAGGCGCGGTGCGTGACGCACGCGCTCCCCGCCGCGCCGACAGCCAAAACGCCCGGAGCCGCCGGCCCCCGCCGTTCGCGGGGGCCGCGCCTTTTGCTCGGGGAGCAAGGCGGGCGCGGAAAGGCCGCGAAATTCCCCGCGCCGCAGGCGCGCGGGCAATCGCTGCGGCCCGCCCCCGGCAAGCGAGGCGGCGCGTCGGCGGGGCGGGGGCGGGCTGGGGTCCCCGGCCCAGCCGACGCGGAAGCGGGACGCGCGGCGAACCCGGGGTCCCCAACGCGCAGCGGCGCGCGTTGGGGTGGGCAGCCGCGCTGGGGCCCGCGCCAAGCAATGCGGCGCCTGGCCCGGTGCGTGAAGCTAGCGCGCGGGGACGCGGGCGGCGCTCAAGCCGGCCCATTCGCTTTCGGCGGCGTCGCCCAGCAAGATGACCAGCACGTAAATCCCCAGCGCGGTGCCAAACGGCAGATCCGGCAGCAGCACGATGGCGGCGACAATGGCGGTCATCCGCGCCCAGGCGGCGCGCTGCAATAGGCCGACGCCGGCGACAATGGCGAGGGCCGCGCTGGCCAGAATCCACAGGCCTATGCCGCTAAGGAACGCCCCGGCCAGGCCCGCCCAAGGCATCCCCATATAGTGCATCCACGGCATGTTGTGCACCTGCATCACGCCGAACAGGATCAAGCCGGCCGGCAGGCGCAGGATTCCGAGAATGAGCAGCAGCACGCCCATGGCGCTCAAATGACGGCGCACGCGCCCTAACGATGTGACACCCGCGGCGGGCGCCGCCGCCCGCGCGGCAGGGGGCGGGGCCGCGCCGCGCTCGGCCGGCGCGGGCTGCCCGCATTGCGGGCAGAAGGCTGCGTTGGGTTCTAGTTGCTGGCCACAGCGGTTGCAGAACATAGGCGTCTCCGATGCCGATGTGCGGTTCAGCCCACTATACGCTTTCCGCCCCCAGCTTGTTCCCGGCTTTGCGCGCCGTTCACGGCGGCTTGGGGCCGTGCCGGCGGAGGCGGCGGCGCGGAGAGCGTGGAACCGGCTTCAGCCGGTGCGCGGCGGGCTTTGGCCCGCCGGCGTTCCCAAGGCCAGCGCCCACCCCATGCGAGATCCTGGGACAGCTGCCCGGCAGTTCATTTCCGGCCGGAGGGCGACGGCCCCGCCGATGGCGGGGCTGGATTCTGCGCCAATCGGGCCGGGCCCGCGCCGGGCGAGGCTACGCCGTGCGGCCGGCTTCGGCCCGCGCCTTGGTGTCGGCGGCGCCGGCTTGGGCAGCGGCGAGCCGCGCGGTCAGCACGCGATACGGGGAGCAGGAGACGTAGTTCAGACCGGTCTGGTAGAAGAACTGAACCGACGCCGGGTCTCCCCCGTGCTCGCCGCAGATGCCCACCTTCAAGTCCGGCCGGCTCTTGCGGCCCGCTTCCGTGGCCCGCTGCACCAGTTGTCCCACGCCGCTCTGGTCCAGGCTGGCGAAGGGGTCCTGCTTCAGCACGCCCTGCTGCAAATAGAACGGCAGGATCTTGCCGATGTCATCGCGCGAAAAGCCGTAGGTGGTCTGCGTCAGGTCATTGGTCCCGAAGCTGAAGAACTGGGCTTCGGCGGCGATCTCGCCGGCGACCAAGGCGGCGCGCGGCAGCTCGATCATGGTGCCGACCAGGTAGTCTATCTTTTTTCCCGCGGCGGCAAAGACTTCGCCGGCCACGCGATTCACGATCTCCTTTTGCAGCGCCAGTTCCTTCGGCGTCGCCACCAGCGGAATCATGATCTCCGGCTTGACGGTTTTCCCCTTCTTGGCGACCTGTAGCGCCGCCTCGAAGATGGCGCGGGCCTGCATCTCGGTGATTTCCGGATAGAGGATGCCCAGCCGGCAGCCGCGCAGGCCCAGCATCGGATTCACCTCGTGCAAGTCCTGCACGCGGCGCAGCAGCTGCTCCAGTCCGGCGGCGTTGGTGATCTGGTAATCGGCGTACTTCTTCTTGAGCTCCGCGGTCAGTTTGCGCTTCTTGGCCGGGGTAGCCAGCTTCAGGCGCTCCAAATCCACCATGATCTCTTCCCGCTGCGGCAGGAACTCATGCAGCGGCGGATCCAGAGTGCGGATGGTGACGGGCAGGCCTTCCATGGCCTCGAAAATGCCGGCGAAGTCGCGCCGTTGCAGGGGCAACAGGCGCTTCAGGGCGGCGCGGCGGGCCTTCTCATCGCCGGCCAGGATCATGGCGCGCATGTGCTCGATCTTGCCCTCGCCGAAGAACATGTGCTCCGTGCGGCAAAGCCCGATGCCCTCGGCGCCGAAGGCGCGCGCCGCCTTGGCGTCGCGCGGCACATCGGCGTTGGCGCGGACGCCCATCTTGCGGTGCGGCTCCGCCCAGCTCATGAACGCGACCAGCATGGGATCTTTGGGATCGGCGGGGCGGGTGGGCAGTTGGCCGGGATAGACCGCGCCGCTGGAGCCGTCAATCGAGATCCAGTCACCTTCATTGAAGGTCTTCTTGCCGATGCGCATCTTCTTGGCGTGCTCGTCCACCTCGATGCCCCCGGCGCCGGCCACGCAGCATTTGCCCATGCCGCGGGTGACCACGGCGGCATGGCTGGTCATGCCGCCCCGGGCGGTCAAAATGCCCGCCGCCACTTCCATGCCATGAATGTCCTCCGGCGTGGTCTCGGCGCGGACCAGGATGGTCGGTCCTTTCTTCTTTTCCGCCCAGGCCACCGCCGCTTCGGCGGTGAAGACGATCTGCCCCACGGCGGCGCCCGGCGAGGCGGGCAGCCCCTTGGCGACGGCCTCTGCCGCCTTTAGCGCCTTGGGGTCGAAGCCGGGGAACAGCAGTTCGTACAGCTGGTTCGCGTCCACGCGGAAGATCGCCTCGGTGCGGTTGATCAGCCCTTCCTGCACCATGTCCATCGCCACCTTCAGCGCCGCCCGCCCGGTGCGCTTGCCGTTGCGGGTTTGCAGCATATACAGCTTCTGCTCCTGAATGGTGAACTCGAAATCCTGCATGTCGCGGTAATGCTTTTCCAGCCGCGTGGTGATTTCGCGCAGTTGGTCATAGACCGTCGGCAGGATGTTGCGCAGTTCGGAGATGTGCACCGGGGTGCGGATGCCGGCGACGACATCCTCGCCCTGGGCGTTCATCAGAAACTCGCCGTAAAATTCCTTTTCCCCGGTGGCCGGGTTCCGCGTGAAGCCGACGCCGGTGCCGCTGCTTTCACCCAGGTTCCCGAAGACCATGGTTTGCACGTTGACCGCGGTGCCCAGGTCGTCGGAGATGTTTTGCATGCGGCGGTAGGCGCGGGCGCGGTCATTGAACCAAGACAGGAAGACGGCGTCGCGGGCCATTTGCAGTTGGCGATAGGGATCTTGCGGGAACTCCTCGCCCGTGTGCTTCTTGATCGCCGCGCGGTAGCCGGCGATCACCGCCTGCAAATCCTCCGCGCCGAGCTCGGTGTCCAGCTTGACCTTGCGTTTCTTCTTTTGCGCTTCAAAGACCGCGTCGAAGACCTTCTTTTCCATCTCCAAGACCACGCTGCCGAACATCTGCATCAGGCGGCGGTAGCTGTCGTAGGCGAAGCGGGGATTGTTCGCCTGCCGCGCCAGCCCCTCCACCGTGCGATCGTTCAAGCCGATGTTCAGGATGGTATCCATCATGCCCGGCATGGAGAACTTGGCGCCGCTGCGGACGCTGACCAGCAAGGGGCGGTTCGGGTCGCCCAGCTTCTGCCCTTGCAGCGTTTCCAGCCGCGCCAGCATTTCTCGCGTCTCGCGCTCTACCTCGGGCGCCACTCTCCGCCCCCGGCGGATGTAGTCCCGGCAGGCCTCGGTCGAGATGGTGAAGCCTGGCGGCACCGGCAGCCCGGCGTTGGTCATTTCCGCCAGGCCGGCGCCCTTGCCGCCCAGCTCATCCTTCATCTGGCCATTGCCCTCGGCTTTGCCGCCGCCGAAAAAGTACGCGTATCGAGTGGTCATGAGAGAGTCCAGAATATCAGTTCGCTAGCTAGGGCATCGCCGCCGTGGGCTGGGGGCCATCGCGCCGATTTTCCCCCGGCGGGCCGGGGCCGTAGATAATAGAAGTTCGGAGCCAACACCCTTATGCCCACCCCTGAACTGCGCCTCAAAACCGGACTGGCGGAGATGCTGAAAGGCGGCGTCATCATGGATGTCACCGACGCTGCCCAAGCCCAAATCGCCGAACAAGCCGGCGCCGCCGCGGTGATGGCTCTGGAGCGTGTTCCCGCCGACATCCGCAAGGAAGGCGGCGTGGCGCGCATGGCGAGCATTCGCAAGATCCGCGAAATCATGCAGTCCGTCTCGATTCCGGTGATGGCCAAGTGCCGAATCGGGCATCTGGTGGAGGCCCAGATCCTCCAGGCGCTGGGCGTGGACTACATAGACGAAAGCGAGGTCCTCACGCCCGCCGACGAGGCCTATCACGTGGACAAGCACGCCTTTACGGTGCCCTTTGTCTGCGGCGCCCGCAACCTGGGCGAGGTCCTGCGCCGCCTCGCCGAAGGCGCGGCGATGATCCGCACCAAGGGCGAGGCCGGCACCGGTGACGTCGTGCACGCCGTGCGGCACATGCGCGCCATCGTGCGCGAGATGCGGGAGCTGACGCTGCTGCGGGAAGAAGAGTTGTTCGGTCGGGCCAAGGAACTGGCGGCGCCGGTGGAGCTGGTGCGGTTGGTGGCGCGCGAGGGCCGGTTGCCAGTGCCAAATTTCTCCGCCGGCGGCATTGCCACGCCCGCTGACGCCGCACTGGTCATGCAACTCGGCGCCGAGGCCGTGTTCGTTGGCAGCGGCATTTTTAAAAGCGAGGATCCGGCGGCGCGGGCGCGGGCGATTGTCCGGGCCACGACGCATTACCGCGATCCCCAGGTGCTGCTGGAAGTTTCCAGTGAATTGGGAGAGCCGATGCGGGGCCTGGACGCCGCCGCCATTCGCCCCGAAGAGCAACTGCAAACCCGCGGCTGGTAGCGGCCGTGCGCCCAGCGGGACGCGGAGCGCAGCCGCGGGGGGCCCGGCGTGGCAGTTCGCGGCATCGCGGCCCCGCGGGCCCCAGACGCCGCGCCCGGTGATTCCGGTTGATCGCTCCCGTTCGTTGTGTGTTCCGGGAACCGCCCGCAGCCAAACCCTACCCACCATGTCCCTGACCATCGGCATTCTGGCTCTCCAAGGCGATTACGAGGCGCATGCCCGCGTGCTGGCGCGATTGGGCCTGATGCCGGAGCGCGATTCCGACCGCCTGTTTCCGCCCCCGCCCAGCGCTGCCCAGCCTGAGTTCGTTGGCCATTGGCGTTTCGTGCGCTCGCCCGCCGATCTGGCCGGTTTGGATGGCGTGATCCTTCCCGGCGGGGAGAGCAGCACGATGCTGAAGTTCCTGGAAAACGAAACGTTCTGGCGGGAATTGGGTTCGTTGCTGCAACGCCAGGCCGTCTTCGCCACCTGCGCCGGGGTCATCCTGCTGGCCCGCCAGGTGGGCAATCCGCCGCAGCGGTCGTTTGCCGCCTTGGACGTCGCCGTCGAGCGCAACGCTTACGGCCGCCAGATTGACAGTTCGGTTCGGCAGGGAGAATGGGCGCCCGGATCACCGGACGCGGGCCGGCCGCTCGAGATGGTCTTTATCCGTGCGCCAAAGATTGCCGACATCGGACCGAAGGTGGAAGTGTTGGCGACGGAATCCGGGCTGCCCGTGCTGGTGCGGCAGGGAAGGATTCTCGCCGCCACGTTCCATCCGGAACTCGGCGCCGACCTCGCCCTGCATCGCATGTTCTTGCGCGCCGCCGCGGCGTAACCCGCGCGGAAACGGCGGCGAGGCTGCCGCTCCGCGTTGCCGGCTTGTGGCGCGGGTGTCGCTGCGAAGCCGCAGCCGCGCCACAATCGGCGCTAACGGCCTACGCTCCGCGCGAGCCGTCGCGAGAGGACGATCCGCACCCGCCGCAGCCGCCGGCCCGGCGCCGCCAGGGTGCGAACGGTGAACCGGAATTCGCCGGTGCGCGCGGACCATCGCACCGGACCGGCCGCGCCGCCGCGGATCATGACCTCCGGGCGGAACGGGGCATAGCCGTGCAGTTCGACCCGGCTCTCCCCATTCGCGAACAGGACCGTGGCCTTCACCCCCGCCGGTGTCTGCCTGAGCCGGGCAATTCGTGCCCGCCCGTTGCCCACGAATTGCCGTTCGTCGCCCAAAAAAACGATGCCCGATGGGCCGGCCATCGCGCAGATGTAGTAGGCGGCCTGGTTCGCCCCCAAAGGTGCTTGGAAGGTCTGGCCGGCGGGCAGCCTGCGCCCCTGGTGGGCAAAGTAGTTCCAAACGTATATGGCGCCATGCAAGCCGATCTCCCGCGCCGTAAAGCGCACCGGGCCGGTGACTTCTCCGCGGTGGTGGGCGAAGGCGAAAACGTAGGCGGTTTTGGCGGCCCCGGCGCCGGTGAAGGCAAGGCCAATGACGGGACGGTCGAGGCCCAGCGCCGCATGCCGGTAATCGGCGGCCACCGGGACCAGCGTCGTGGCGGGGTGGACGATCCGCCCGTCGGCGCGGACCGCCTGCATCAGGACGGATCGATCCGCGCGGCCCATGGCGGCGCCAAAGCCGACTGGGCCGCCCGACAGCGTTTGCAGCAAAATGGCGTCCACGCTGCGGCTGCTGGTCACGTCGGCCCAGGGCTTGACGCCCAGCGCGGAAGCGAGCCGCGAGGTGAACAGAAACGACCACCAGCGAGCGCGGACAAAATGATCGTCGCTGACGCGGCTGGTGGTGACGTTCCCGAAGCGGCTGGCCTCCAAAAGCTCCGACGGCATGGGCATGCAGTACTGGATGCGCAGGCCGTCGCGGGCCATGGCATGCGCCATGGTGGCGAAGAAGGCGCCGCCCCGGCTCAGATGGCGGGCGAAGCCGGAGTAGCGGCGAATGATGCTCAACCAATCTTGCTCATACGTCATCACCCCGCTGCGGCGCAGGTAGGCCGCCACATGGTGCCAATACGCCGGGTCCACGGGGGCGATGCCGGCGATGCGATAGCGGCGGTGATAGGGACTGCGCTGGCTGATCCAACGCCCATGCACCGCCAGGGGCAGACCTAGCGCCCGCTGGAACGCCGCCAATCCGTGGGGAAACAAAACCGGCGACGCATGGTACAGCCAGGTCCCGCCGTAAATGTTCCACCCCGCCGCCGCGTAGGCGGCGTTCTTCGGCCGCAGCAAGCGGCCGTCATAGTTCATTGCGTCCTTCGGATACCACCAACTATCCAGCTGCAAGTAGCGCACCGGGATGCGCCGCCGGCGCAGCTGGCGAACCTCCGCCAGCAAAGTGCCGGCGTAGCCGAGGGCGGGGCGGTAGTGGTAGTAGTAATGCGCGCCGTTGTCGGTCCAATACCCGAGGTCGCGAATCAGCGGCCCGGCGGCCTGGCGCCGCGTCCGGTGCAGCGCCAGCAGCGCGCGGCCCCAGGTGCGAAAGGCGCGGTTGACGCCCGGCGCGATCGCCAGCAGGGAACTGACCGTGGTCCCGGCGGGGGCCTGGGCGATGGCGTCATCCAGCCGCACGGCGGCGCGGTGCATGCCATCGCCGCGCATCACCTCGGTTTGAAAGTGCCCGGCTGGCGACAGGGTCGCCGCGGGATAGCGCCAACCGCCGCGGCGGCGCAATGCTTGGAATAGCAGCCAGGGCGAGGCGGAGCGGCCGGCGCGGAACTGCGGCGGAGAAAATACCGCATCGCGGTAACTGAACACCAACAGTCCCGGCGGCATCCGATGGAAATCGGGAAAAGCCAGTCGCGGCGCCGGCGTGGCCCGCAAAAACGTCAGCGCGAAGCGGGCGACTGGCCGGTCCCGCCAGGTGGTGATCTGCCCCTGGACCGGGACGCCATGCCAATTCCAGCGTAGGGTCAGGGTTTCGGTCGGCCCGAACGCATCGGCGCCGTATGTCCGTGCCACGCTGCGCGGTTTCGTGCCGACGCTTCCGGCAAATGTCCAGCCCAGTGCCGGGTCGCTGACGCGATAGGCACCGGTTGCGGGATCGGCGCCCGCAATCAGGCCCGGGCCTTGCGCGGTCGGCGGTTGGGCAGGAGCGGCAAGAACGGGACGCGCCATCGAGAGCGCCGCCAGCATGGGCGCCACAATCGCCGCCCAGCAGGCAAGCGTGGCGAATCGGGAGTTGGAGTGAGACATTGCCCGCCATTATAGTGACTGGGCGGCGCCGGCTAATCGGTATCCATGCGAGTCGCCGGCCGGGAGACGCCTGGCGCGCCCGCCGGCATCCGCCGCCCGCCCCGCGTGGAACGGGCTTTAGCCCGTGTGCGGCGGGCTTTAGCCCGCAGGCGCCCGCCCCCCGCCAGCGGCGCGGGCTGCGGCCCGCGGCAAGCAATGATTTCCGGGCTCGCGCGCGGCCCATGGGATCAGCGCTGGGACTTTTCGCCGGCGCGGACGGCGGCGTTGAACTCCGCGGAGCCTCGGCGGGGAACGCTGAGCGAGCGCCACTGGCCGCCGGGCGCGGCGAAGTGGCGAGCGAGATAGACGATTTGGCCGACATGATAGCTGTAATGGGCGATCTGGCGATGGATGGCCTGGGTCACGGAATGCGCCTCGCCGCGAATCGTAACCGTCCGGGCCAGGTCGGCATCGGTCAGCGGCTCCAGGGCGCGGAACAGAACGTCCCAGCCAGACCTCCAGACGGCCATCATCTCGGCCCGCGTCCTCGGCGGGGCCTCAAACTCGCTGTCGCGGTTGCGGTCGGCCTTTTCGCCGTCGCTGGTCAGAAAGTCGGTCCAGCGGGACCGCATATTGCCGGCCATGTGCTTGACGATCGTGGCGATGGAATTGGATTCATGGTCGAGTGTGGCGAACAGGCCAGCGTCGGGACACTGCTCCATGGCCCGCTCGGCGAGGCGCTGGTAATAGCGGAAGAGGTCAATCGCATCGGCCAGGTAGGAGGTGGTGAAGCGGTGCGCCATAACCGCATCATCGCGCCGCCGCGCGCGTGCGCCAAGCGGGACGTCCCGCCGCAGGCGGGGCAGGGGCGCTCCGGAGGTGGAAACGGGCAGCCGGTCTCGCAGCTGCCGCCAAGACGCAGCCCTTCTGGGAGCGCCGGCATCCTGCCGGCGCGCTCGCCCCGGCCCCGCGCACCGCCCTTGCGGGGTAGGGCTCCTGCCCTGCGGGCGCACTCGCGTCCTGACGGCGCCCCGCCGGCGGCCGGGATTGGCCGCCGCCCGCGCCCCCAGGGCCGGCCGCGCTCGGCGCGGCCGGCGCAAAGCGCCGCTAGCGTTGTGTGTTCTCCCGCCGGCCGACGCCAGCGATGCCGC
The DNA here is from genome assembly GCA_027314025.1 of Acidobacteriota bacterium. Taxonomy (GTDB): domain Bacteria; phylum Acidobacteriota; class Terriglobia; order Terriglobales; family SCQP01; genus JAKAUF01. The sequence goes on along the minus strand of DAHVCP010000025.1, from coordinate 82,256 downwards.
CGGCGGCGCCGCGGCGCGGCGACCGGGCGAGGCCATCGGGCCGGCGGATGGCGGCGGATGCCTCGCGGAGGAGCAGTTGCTCCTTGACCTTCGCTCCCCAGCGATAGCCGCCGATGGCGCCGTCCCCGCGAATGACGCGATGGCAGGGAATCAGGACGGCGACTGGGTTCTCGGCGCAGGCGCGTGCCACGGCGCGCGCCGCGCGCGGTCGCCCGATGGCCGCGGCCACTTGCCCATAGCTGCGGGTTTGGCCCCGGGGAATGGTTTGCAGAAAGCGCCAGACGCGAAATTGAAACGCCGTGCCGCGGGCGGCGATGGGGATGCGCGGGGGCGCGGATTCCTGCTGAAAAAATTCCTCCAGAACGCGGAGCCAGGCGGCGAAAGGCTCACCGGCCGGCTGCGGCATGGGACGGAGGTCGGCGTGGGGAAACTCCCGGCGGAGACGGTCGCATAGGGGCCCCGGCGAGGCGCCGAACTGCAAGGCGCACAGCCCGCGTTCGGTCGCCGCCAGCAGCATGCGGCCCAGCGGGCTGGGCAGAGCGGCATACCAGATCACCAGCCCCAGGCCTCCGCGGCGGTATTGCCCCGGGGTCATCCCCAGGCTAGCGGCCAAGCCTTCGTAGACGCGGCTGGGGGCGCCGAACCCGGCGGCGTAAACGGCGTCGGTGACCGGCCGGCCGGAGCGGAGTTCCGCCTTCAGCCGTCGCAGGCGGCAGGCGGCGGCATATTGCCGTGGGGTCAGGCCCATGGCGACCTTGAAACTGCGCTGAAGATAGTAGGGGCTCAGACCGGCTTGCGCCGCTAGGGCGGCAAGGCTAACTCGGTCCCCCTCGCGGCTCCGCGCGGCGATCCATTGCGCGACTTGCATCATGCGAGCCTCGCGTCCGTCGCCAAAGCCGGCGCCGCCGCCGGCGGCGGGCTGGTTCCGCATGGATTGGCCGGGATTCGGTGCGGATTCTGGGCGCGCCATGAAGCCAATGTAGCTGGTGGAAAACGGCGTCGGCTATCCGTTTCTTGCGGTGCGTTGGTTAACCACTCGCGGGGGCCGCGCCGGGCAATTTAAGACGCCCCGCACCCATCACAGCCGGCCGCGGATATTGCGCCGCCGGGCACTGAGCGGGGAGGCGCCCCCAAGCATGGGGGAGGAGCCCAGAAAGGCTTCTTCGTTGCCGGGCAATCGCCGGATGGCTGCCCCGCGCGGCGCAAAGCCGGCGCCGGGCGCGACATGGCCGCCAACGCGGCGGCCTGGCGCCGAGGTCCTATTGTCCCCGGCCGGCGCTCCGGCCACCAGCGCGCCGCCGGCGAGCGCGGCAGCGGAGGCCAGCGCAACGAAATCCCTGCGGCCGATCCGCGGCGGCGGCAGTTGCGCAAGCGGTTTCATTTCGCCTCCCGCCAACTACGCAGACGGACCTGGCTTTCGGCGGCCTTGAACGCCTGGGCGTGGGGAAAGCCGGCCACGGCTCCGCGCGTCACGCTCAGGGCTTCGTAATACGCCGCGAAGGGAAAATCCTCGATGCCCCCGCGCCAAATCTGGTAGGCGCTGGCCGCGTGCAGCCAAGTGTCGTAAACGCTGCTGATGTCCACAAACGTGTCGGGTCGGTAATGGATGGGGTCTTCCCAGCTGTCGGTGTAGTAGACCCTGCCGACGTTGTGCGCCTCGCCCGGGATGTGGCGCATCGCGGGCAGCGCGGCGTAAAACACGGCGTCGTTCACCAGGTAATGGGTGTTGCGGTCGTCGCGTTCCGAACTCCCGCCCCATTGCGTGATGACGATGTCGGGGCGAACCTCGCGAATGACCGCGGCGATTTTGAGCGCCGCCGCTTCGGTGTAGGGAATTTCCGCGTCGGGATAACCGAGAAAGCGCACCGCCGCCCCCAGCCGCTTGGCCGCCAATAGGGCTTCGCGCTTTTTTTGCGCCCCATAGTCGGCGGGGCTCAGCGTAGGGGAGCCCTTTTCTCCCAGCGTCAGGTGCAACAGGGTTACGGCGCCGCCTTCCTGGATCGCCAGCGCCAGGGCTCCGCCGCAGGTCATTTCCATGTCCGCGGCGTGCGCGTCCACCGCCAAAATGCTCACCGGCATATGCCCAACATTGTGCCATGCCGTGGCGCCCCAGGCGAACCATGGCGGCGGGGTGTCGGATTCCGCGGCGGGCGGGACACTTGTTGCCGCGGCGCGCGCTCGCCTACAATTCCCGCATGGCGTCAGCGAAGGCACGGCATCGCGTTCTTGCTCTGGTGCTCGCCGGCGGCAAGGGTGAGCGCCTATTTCCTTTAACCCAGTACCGATCCAAACCTGCCGTGCCCTTTGGCGGCAGTTACCGCATTATTGATTTTGTCCTCAGCAACCTCATCAATTCCGGAATCGACGCCATCTACGTCATGACGCAGTACAAGGCGCAGTCGCTGATTCTTCATATTCAGCGGGCGTGGAGCTTCGTCAATCAGGCGCGCGACGCCTTCGCCACCATCGTGCCGGCGCAGATGCAGATGGGCGATGTTTGGTACCGCGGCACCGCCGACGCCATCTATCAAAACCTGAACCTCATCGAACAATACGCCCCGGACGCGGTGGCCATCTTCGGCGCCGATCACGTCTACAAGATGAACATCCACCAGATGGTGGAGTACCACTTCGACCGCGGGGCGGCGGCGACCGTGGCCTGCCTGCCGGTGGCCGTGGACCAGGTGCGGCCCTTCGGCGTGATGGAGATCGGCGACGACTACCGCATCCAGCGCTTCGTGGAGAAGCCAGACCCCGCCGATGCCCCGCGCATGCCCGGGCGGCCGAACGACGCGCTGGTGTCGATGGGCAATTACATCTTCGACACCAACGTCCTGATTGACGTGCTGGTCGAGGACGCCGCCCGGACCGGGGCGCACGACTTTGGGCACCACATTTTTCCCTCCATGGTCGAGCGCATGGACGTCTACGCCTACGACTTCACCTCCAACCGCATTCCCGTGCACCGCGGGCATGAGATCGAGCATCCCTATTGGCGGGATGTAGGCACGATCGAAACCTATTACAACTGCAACATGGATTTGAAGAGCGTGCTGCCGGAGCTGAATCTCTACAACTGGGCTTGGCCGATCATCAGCGCCAATTTCAATACGCCTCCGGCCAAGTTCGTCTTTGAGGAGCCTGCGCGCTCGGGCCGGGCGCTGCAATCGGTAATCAGCGCCGGCTGCATCATCGCCGGCGGCTTTGTCCGCGACTCCATCCTTGGCCGCAACGTCTCGGTGGACGAAAACGCTGAGGTGTCGGAGTGCATCTTGATGGATAGCGTCGTGATCGGCCGGGGCGCGCGCGTGCATCGGGCCATTCTGGATAAAAACGTGCATGTCGCGCCGGGGGCGACGGTGGGGATTGATCCGGAGGCGGACCGCGCCCGCGGCTACTATCGCGACGGCAGCGGAATTACGGTCATTCCGAAGATGGCGGAGACGCCGGAAAGCCGGGCGCGATATCTCTAATCGCGGGGTTGCGCCCCTTGCGCCGGCGCAATGCGGGGGGAGAAGCGGGGCGGCATTCCCCGGGCGGCCCGCCGCCGGTTGGCGCGCCGCACGGTTCCAGCGTGGCACGGGGGGTAGGGCCGACGCAGCCAATCGCGGCCGCCTCGTTACCATCGGTGTTGGATTGCCGCGGTGGACCCCAGCCGGCGGGATGCTAGCGGCGCCGGAGGAGCAGCAAGAAATGGCTCCACAGCGCTTCATACGGCGGCAGGCTGGCCTGCACCTCAGGCAGATTGGCGGTCCGTACGATGGTGATCGCAAAGTCGGCGGCGGCGGGTTGCAGCACCCGCTGGTAAAGGCTCTCCACGCTGTACCCCCGGTAAAATTCACAGCCCGGGCCAAAGGTCTTTTGCCCACTGCCCACGGCAAAGCTCCGGGCGTAGCGTTCCACCGGATCGAGTTCCATGTACAAGGGAACGATGCACAGCCGGCCGCCGCGCCGGAGCACGCGGGCGGCCTCGCGGATAAAGCGGGTGTCCGCGTCGCGCTCGAAATGCTCGAAGCTGCAATGCAGCGTCATGGCGGTAAAAAAGCCGTCCGGAACCGGCAGGGCGCAGGCGTCTCCCGGCAGGTAATGGGGCCGTCCGGCCTCGTACATCAGGTCCTGGCGGTACACGTCGCAGCCGATGATGCGTTTGGCGTAGCCGGGAAATGCCGAGCCCTGGCTGGCGATGTCCACGAAGGTGTCGCTGCCGTTCAGGCACAGCGCCGTGGCGGAGAGATAGTACTGGAGCTTTTTTTCGTAGTAGTGGGGCGCGGCGGACCAAGGATGAGCGCATGGGAAGCGCTCAAAATCCTGGATGGAGATATTTTCTTCCACCAACTGAACACCCGGCAGATGCTGGAGTCGCTCCCAGATTTCGTCTGGCGTGGTGGTGCCGGCGTTCCATGGGGCGATCTTCGTATCGTGAATCTCGACATGCGGCGCCAGCCGCTCCTGTTCCTCCGCCTTCAGGTGGGGCAGGATGGAGCGAATCACGCGCACCGCGAGGGCATGGCGGTGCGTCAGCAGCAGCAGCTCGGCCATGTTGCGGCGGGCCGCCAAGGATTCGCCGTCGAGGGTGAGTGCGGCGCAGAGGGTGCGCTCCGCCGCCGACAGGTCGCCGCACTCGACCTGGATGGTGGCCAGGTCGCTGAGCAGTCCGGCGGTGATCAGGCCGGCGGAGATGGCTTGCAGGATGAGCGCGCGCGCGGCGCCGGTGTCGCCGCGTTGTTCGTGGGCGGCGAGGGCGCGGCGAACGGCGGCTTCCGCCAGGGCGGGCTGGGCGACGGTGGGCTGGGCGACGGCGGACATTGTGGCTCCATGGCGGCGCCGGCGCGTCTGAGCGGGCGCTAATCTTTCGTGACTGGGCGCGGCGCAGCGAACCGCCGCTCTCGGACCGTTCTGCAATCCGTGGGCCAAGCGGCCGATCGCGGCGCGGTGGGGGACAGGGATCCGTGCCAGGGCCGGCACAGCGCGACGCCCCGCCGAAGACGGGGCCGGGGCCCGCGCCAGGCGATATGCTAGGCGATGCGCTAGGCAAAACCTGCCGAGCGGCAAGGAAGGACCGCTGAAATCGGGCCCTAGGCGCTATGGGCGCTAGCGGCCGCGGGCGGGGTGAACTCGATCACGAAGCGAGTGCCCACCGGGCGGTTTTCTTCCACCCGAATGGTCCCGCCGTGATCGGCGACGATGCGGCTGACGATCGCCAGGCCCAACCCCGTTCCTTGCGCCTTGGTGGTGACGTAGGGAAGAAACAGGCGTTCCTTGACGGTGGCGGGAATGCCCTGGCCGCTGTCGGCGACATAGGCCTCGACGAAGCCGTCGCCGCATTCCGTGCCAACCACGATTTCCCGCACCGGGGCGGACCGGACCGCCTCCGCGGCATTGTCAATCAAGTTCACGAAAACGCGGCGCAGTTCCTCGGGGTCCAGCATCAGGGATGGGAGGGGCCGGAGTTCGCTGCGCAGCCGGACGCCATCCAGCCGGCCATCAAACGCACGGACGGCGCGCTCGACGACGGCGTTCAGGTCGCAGACGACTGGCTTGGCGGCGGGGAAGCGGGCGAAGGCGCTGAACTCGCCCACCAGGTTTTCCAGGGATTTGACCTCGGCTTGGATGGTGCGGGCGCATTCCCCAATCACTTCCAGGGTGCCGGGAGGCGGCAGGGCGCCTTCCGGTTCCCGCTCCAGCCGGCGGCGGATGCGCTCGGCCGAGAGCGCGATGGGGGTGAGCGGATTTTTGATTTCGTGGGCGATTCGCCGCGCGACCTCGCGCCAGGCGGCGATCTGCTGCATGCGCAGAACGTCGGTCAAGTCCTCCAGCACCAAGACGAACCCGCCGCTGCCGCGCCGGTGGCCGCCCACGGCGGAAACCGTGACCGCGGCGGTCACCGTTCCTCCCTGCGCGCCCGCCAGATCGAGTTGCCCGGCGATGGCGCCGAGGCGTTCCGCCTTGCGCAGCAGGCGGTGCATATCCCGCCGGCTGTCGCCCTCCACCAAATCATCGAGCCGGCGGGCGGCCCGCGCCCGGTCCCCGAACAGGCGGACAACGGCGGGGTTGATGCGCTCGATGTACCGCCTGCCGTCGAGGGAAATGACGGCGGAGGGAATGCTTTCCAGCAAGGTTTCCGTATACCGGCGGCGCGCTTCCAGTTCCGCGTTGGCGGCGCGTTCCCGCTCGCCGGACACTTCCAGCTCGCGGCGGTTGGCTTCCAGGTCTTGGGCCATCCGGTTGAAGGATGTGACCAGGGTCGCGATTTCGTCCTTGGCGGTGACTTGGATGCGGTGACTGAGGTTGCCGCGGGCAATTTCACCGGTCGCTTGAGAAAGGGCCTGAATCGGCGTCGTGACCAGTTTAGAGAGGAACAGCGCGAACCACGTCGCGGCGAAAAGTATGGCCAGGGTCAACAGCAATAGGTATTCGGTGTACAGGCGGCGAAGCGCGCGCCGCTGGCGCCCGAGCTGGGCATACGTGGCGTCATCGGCGGTCAGCCGCTCCAGGCGTGCGGCCAGGGCGCTGGGCAAGCGGCGGCCGACCACGATGGCGCCGTTCCCGCTGCTGGCGGCGCCGGTCCAATAGAGTTCGCCGCCGACGAGCATGCGCTCTCCCGGGCCTGCGGTGGGCAATCGCGCCAACCCCGCCGGGAGGCCGGCAGCGGCGCGTATGCGCCCGGCGGGGTTGACGGCGGCGGCAAAGCCGCTGGGTCCCGCGGCGGCCGCCAGCAGTTTCCGCAGCGCCCTACCTCCGCCCTGCGGCGTGGATGCCAAAAGCGGATTTCCGGCCAGGGTATGGGCCGCGGCGCCGGCCCGCATTTGCATTTCGCCGTCCAATAGGCGGCTCAGGTTAGTCGTGTCCCGGCGCACGCTTTCCACTGGAAGGCTAAACCATTGGTTGATGGTTTGGTTCACCAGACCATAGGTAAACACGAACATGCACACCACGGGAATCAGGCTGAGGCCCAGCGCGCCGGCAACCAGCTTGATCTTGAACTTGGCGCCCAGCACGTTGGCGCGGCGCTCGGCATAGAGCTTCAAGAGTTGGCGCAGGAGGACGAAGCCGAGGGCGATGATGCCGAGAAAGCTGAGCGTGGATAGCAGAAACAGCAGCCAGGTGCTGGCCACGTCAACCCGCGCCCAGCCCATGCCCACCGACTGGGGATAAAACAGCGCCACGCCCAGCGCGGCAAACAGGACGCCAAAGCCGATAATGCGCCGGGAGCGGGCCGAGCCCCAGGGCCGCCACACGGAAGCCATTTTCTACTCCTCCCTCACGGCGTGGGGTTGGGGGCGGGGGATCACGGCCGCCAGCGGAAGCATTGGTCCTAAAGGGCAGGTGGTGCAGCGGGGAACCGATTTGCGGCAGAATTCCTTGCCCGTGGCGACGATCAGGGCGTGCATTTCTTGCAAGCGGCCTACGTTCTGGCCGAGACCGGCGGCAACCCAGGATTGAATGGCGGCATAGCCGTCACCGGGACCTTGCGCGGCCGCCTCGCCATGGCGGGTCAGAAGGCGGACGGTGTAGGCGTCCACCACGAAGCTGGCGTGGCCGCCGGCGTAGAGCAGAATGCTGTCCGCTGTCTCCGGGCCAATGCCGGGCAGAGCGAGCAGCTCCTTCCGCACCACGTCGGTCGGCTGGCGGAACAGGCGCGTGAGGCTGCCGCCGTGGTTGTCCGCGATCCGGGCGGCGAGAGCTTGCAGGTAACGGGCTTTTTGCCGGTAAAAGCCGGCGCTGCGAATCGCCGCGCGGAGTTCCTCAACCGGCGCGGCCAGCATGGCCGCACGGGACAGCAGGTGACGCCGCCGCAGCTCCGCAATGGCCAGCTCGACGTTGCGCCATGCGGTGTTTTGCGTCAGGATGGCGCCAACCATCACTTCCCATCGGCTGCGTCCCGGCCACCAATACTGCGGCCCAAAGTGGCGGCTCAAGCGACGGAAATAAGCGTCCGGGTGGGCCATGGGGCGAGGATAGCAGGAAGCGGGTGCAACTGCCCACGGCTTCGCGCCGCCATCCTCTCCCACCCGAAGCAGGACACCCGCTCTCACCATCACCCCACCTTTGGTCCAACTCTCCATCCGCGTCCGGCATCGAAATAGCTGTGGAAGGATCCGCCTCAACCCCGCGCCCGCTTGCCTGCTCCCATGGTCCGTGCGTCCTGAATGCGCTCGGCAGGAACGCGGCCACGCCGCCGAAAATGTTGCATTTAAGGACTTAACTTATTGAGAAAACGGCCTCAGTCACGCAACATGCCGGGCCGATAATCGTCCTGCCCGAAGTCTAAACCATTCGCTACACGGCGCGGCGAAACAGGCGGCGGAAGTTGTCGGCGGTTTGCTCCGCCGTTCGGGTTACCGTCCAACCGCGTAGTTCGGCCAGACGGGCGGCGGTGACCGCGACATAAGCGGGTTCATTGCGGCGGCCGCGGTGGGGAACGGGAGCCAGGAAGGGCGCGTCGGTTTCCACCAGGATGCGATCGGCGGGGGCAAATGCCGCGGCTTCGCGGATCTCCTGCGAGCGGGCAAACGTCAGCAATCCTGAGAACGACAGGTAAAAGCCGAGATCCAACACCCGCCGTGCCTCCACCACGCCACCGGTGAAGCAATGCAATACGCCGGCGGCGGGCAGTTGCGCGGCGGCGATGAGCGCGAGGCCTTCGTCCCATGCCTCGCGGCAATGAATGGATACGGGCAAGCGCAGCTCGCCGGCCAGGGCCAGCTGCTGGGCGAAGAGCTCGCGCTGCCGCTCGCGTGGCGAATGGTCGTAGTGGTAGTCCAGGCCGATCTCGCCGATGGCGATCACCGCCGGATCGGAGGCGAGCGCGCGGAGTTCCACGATCGAAGCGTCCGTGGCGTCCTTGCTCTCGTGCGGATGGATGCCGGCGGTCGCCCAGATCTTGGGCCCGCCAGCCGGGGCCAGGTGCGCCATGGCGAGGCCGCAGTCCAACGTGCCAGGAGCGGCGCCGCCGCCAATCGCGACTAATTCCGTGACACCGGCATCGAGCGCCCGCGTCAGCACCGCCTCGCGGTCGGCGGCGAACTCTTCCATGTCGAGATGGCAATGGGAGTCAATCACGTTTGCGGTCAACCGGGTAGAGGGCCAGCACCGCGCCGTGCCAGCCCCAACGCGGGAAAATCCGTCTCCGGCTCTCCTAGCGTAGGCGTGCGCCGTTGGGGGTGTCGGCGGGAACGGAAACCAGCACCGGCGTGCCGTGGTCGCCGACCGCCGCGGCCACCACCATGCCATTGGATTCCAAGCCGCGAAGTTTGCGCGGCTGGAGGTTGGCGACGATGATCACTTTGCGGCCGATTAGCGTGTCGGGCGCATACGCGGCGGCGATGCCGGCAATGACCTGGCGCACTTCGCTGCCGATGTCTATGGTCAGGCGGAGCAGGCGGTCCGCACCTTGCACCTTCGCGGCGGTCTTGATTTCGCCGACGCGCATATCCACCTTGGCGAAATCCTCGATGCCGATGCGCGCCACCCCTTCGCTCGCGGCCTCGGCGCCGGCCGCCGCCGGGGCCGCGGGCGCCGCGGCTGCGGCGGCGGGGCTAGGCTCGGGCAGAATGGATTTGGCGTTCTGGGCGGCTTCGGCGGCGTCTTTTTGGCGCAATAGATCCACGGTGGCGGCTTTCTCCAAGCGGGGGAATAGGGGTTGCAAGTTCGTGGCGACCGGCTGATCCACCGGCATCTGGCCCCAGGTTAGCCCCTCCAGCCGAAGGTCGGGGCCGCCGGGAAGGCCGAGCTGGCGCCACAGGCGCTGCGTGCTTTCCGGCAAGACCGAAGCCAGCAGAACCGCCGCATAGCGCAGGCTTTCAGCGGCGAAATGGAGCACGGTGGCCAGGCGGCTGCGGCTCTGGTCGTCGCTCTTTTCCGCCAGTGCCCACGGCTCGCTCTCGACCAAATAGCGGTTGACGCCGGCGATGAGCTGCCACACCGCCTCCAGGCCACGGGAAAATTGATAATCGGCAACCGACCGGATGAACGTCTCCTTGGCGGCGCTGGCCAGCCGCATGATCTCCTGATCGGCGCCGGTCCAAGTGGCGGCGGCGGAGGGATAGGGGATCCGCCCCTTGAAGTACCGCGCCACCATGCTCAGCGTGCGGCTGGCGAGGTTGCCCCAATCGTTGGCCAGGTCGCTGTTGTAGCGCCCCACCAGAGCGTCGTAGCTGAACGCGCCGTCTTGGCCGAAGCTGACTTCGCGCAGCAAGAAATAGCGCAGAGCGTCGGCGCCGAGCACTTGGCGGGCGGACTCGGCGCTGACTACGTTGCCGCGCGATTTGGACATCTTCTCTTCTTCAAACAGCAGCCAACCGTGGGCAATGATGCCGCGGGGCAAGGGCAGTTCGGCGGCCATCAGGAAGGCGGGCCAATAGACGGAGTGAAAGCGCACAATTTCCTTGCCCACCAGGTGCCAGCCGGGCCACAGCTGCTGAAACCGCTCCGCATCGCTGGGCTGGGCGGAGCCGAAGCCGATGCCGCTCAAATACCCGATCAGCGCGTCGAACCAGACGTAGAGGACATGCCGCTCGTCGCCAGGCGCCGGCACGCCCCAATGGATGGCGGTGCGGCTGATGGAGAGATCCCGCAGGCCGCCCGCGACGAACGACGTCACCTCGTTGCGGCGGCTTTCCGGCCGGATGAAGTCGGGCTGGTCGCGGTACAGCTTCAGCAGCCGCTCCTGAAAGGCGGACAGCCGGAAGAAATAGTTCTCCTCGGTGACCGTTTCCGTGGGCCGGCCGCATTCCGGGCAGGGCGCGCCGGGAGCGGCGTCATTGAGGAACAGTTCATCGTGAACGCAGTATTGGCCGCTGTATTGCCCTTTGTAGATGTGGCCGCCGGCCTGCAAGCGGCGGAAGATTTCCGCCACCGCCGCCTCATGGCGCGGCTCGGTGGTGCGGATGAAGTAGGAATAATTCAGCCCTAGGCGGTCCCAGGCGGCGCGAAATTCGGCGGAGATGGCGTCGGCGTATTCCCGCGGGGAGATGCCCGCGGCCTCGGCGGCACGCTGAATCTTTTGTCCATGCTCGTCGGTGCCGGTCAGGAATACCGCGTCATCGCCCAACTGGCGGCGAAAACGGACGACGGTGTCCGCCACCAAAGTGGAGTAGGCATGCCCGAGATGCGGACGGGCATTGACGTAGTAGAGCGGCGTGGTGAGGTAAAAGCGGCTCATGGCGCAAGCGCCGCGGAACGGCGGCAATCTTTCATGATGCCATGCCCACGGGTGGGCGCGGCGATCGGCGCCGCATTACGCCCACGTTCCGCCCCCGCCACCCTCCGCGCCGCGGCGCCGCCCTAGGCCATCGCATCCGAAGCATCGCGGCGAACACCGCGCCGCTGCGAAGGTGCTGGCGCCAAGCCCGCCGGGTGGGGCGGGGAAGCCGTTCATTGTGCGGCGCCCGGCGTCAGCCCGCGCCTGGCCTGTCACTCCGCGCGGGAATCGAGATACACGCGCAGCGCTTCCTGATACACGCGCTTGAGCGGAACCCCGGCGCGCAACGCCGCCTCGCGGCAATCGTCGTATTCCGGTGCGGCGTTGGCGTCGCCGCCGCCGGTTTTCACGCGGATGACTCCGTAGCGCGTTTCAACGGGAACCAGTTGGCGCTCCAGCACGGTCCGTTGCGCGCGGTGCGCGCGGACGCCGAGGGTGGTGGTCTCCGCCAGCAGCAGGGCGGTGAGGCGGTCGGTTTCGGCCAGCGGCGCCAGCACCGTGATCCATAGCCCGGGACGATTTTTCTTCATTTGCACCGGGCAGGAAAAAATGTCCAACGCGCCGAGGGCGAGAGCGCGCTCGACCAGATACCCATAGAACTCCGGGTTCATGTCATCCACGTTGGCTTCCAGGACGGCAACCTCGTTGCCCGGTGTCGCGACGGCAGGCGCCGTGGCGGCGCCACTGGCCTCTTCGGCGCGGCCGATGACCAGGCGGAGGAGGTCGGGATGGCCGGGAAGATCATAGCTGCCTGCCCCATAGCCAATGGTTTCCGGCCGCAAGGGCGGCATGGCGCCGAAGCCTTGCGCCAAGGTGCGGACCAGGGCGGCGCCGGTGGGCGTCACCAACTCCGCCGCTGTGCCATCCGAATAGACGGGCAGGCCGCGCAGCAGTTCCATCGTGGCGGGGGCGGGAACGGGAAAGCGGCCGTGCGCGCACGTCAACTGGCCGGATCCGGTGTTAAGAGGGGAACATTGCAGGCGCTCGACGCCGAGCTGTTCCAAGGCCATGGCGGCGCCCACCACGTCCATGATCGCGTCGTCCTGGCCAACCTCGTGGAAATGGAGTTGGTCGAGCGGTTTATCGGCGGCGTGGCCGTGAACGCGGGCTTCGGCCCGGGCCAGCGCTTGAAAGACGGTGCGGGCGCGGGCCGCGGCCGTCGGGGTAAGGCCCGCGTGGTCAAGAATGCGGAGGATCTCGCCCAGCGTGCGATGCGAATGCGCCGCCTCCGCCGCGTGAGAATGGGCGCCGCCCGTGTCCCGGCCGGGCTTAGCACGGCGAGGCTGTTGCCCCGGCGTGTCCCGCGGGTGTTCGTGCGGTGGGGGAACATGCGGGTGATTGGGTTCCGCGGCGCCGGCGCCCGTCCCGCCCAGCGGCGTGCGTTCGGCGCCCGGTCCGCGGAACCAGAGCCGGACGGCCTGCACCCCAGCCCGGGTGACCGTTTCCGCTTCGATTTCCCCTTCGAGCCCCAGGCGGGTGAATGCCCGATTGATCGGGGCAAGGTCGGCGCCCGCCGCGACCGCCGCGGCCAGCAGCATGTCGCCGGAGATGCCGGAACTGGCGTCCAGGAAAGCAAGCCGCATGGCGGAGACCGGCGCCGGTTAGGCGGGTGTGCCCGCCAGGGACGCGGCGGCGCGCTTCTGCAAAATATCGGCGACGATCACCTGCCCATGAAAGCGCCCGTTTTCGATGAAGATCTCGCCGGTGTTCGGGCCGGCGATAATGACCCCGCCCAGGTAAAGACCGGGGACATCCGTTTCATAGCACTCCGGATCGCAGACCGGGCGGCCGGTCTTGGAATCGAAGTTGACGCCGGCGGCGCGGAGAAACTCGTAGTCGGGATGGTAGCCGATGAGGGCGAAGACGAACTCGGCGGGAAGCACCTCGATGGTTGGCGTGCCGCGGCGGCGGATCTTGACGGCGGCGGGCAGAATCTCCAGCACCTCGTGGTCCATGCGGGCGGCGATCTGCCCGGCCTTCAGGCGGTTTTCGATATCCGGCCGAACCCAATACTTGATGCTCGGCGACAGCTCCGGATGGCGGTGAATCAACGTGACCTGCGCGCCGTGGCGATAGAGATCCAAGGCCGCGTCCACGGCGGAGTTCTTGCCGCCGATGACGGCCACGGGCAGGCGGGTGTAGGGATGGGCTTCCTTGTAGTAATGAAGAACGTGCGGCAGGTCTTCGCCGGGAATATTCAGATGGTTGTAGAGGTCGTAGTAGCCGGTGGCGAGGACCACGTTATCGGCACGGTATTCGGCGGGCTCGCCGGTGCGCTGCGTGGTGCGGAGACGAAAGCGCGCGCCGTCGCGTTCGACGCGGTTCACCAGCTCATACGAGTGAATGCGGAGTTGGTAATGCGCCGCGACTTTGCGGTAATACTCCAGCGCCTCCATGCGCGTGGGCTTGGCGCCGGCGGTGGTCATGGGGATTTGGCCGATCTCCAGCAGTTCCGGGGTGGTGAAGAAAACCATCTGCGTGGGGTAGTTGTAGATGGAATTGACCACGCAGCCTTTTTCCAACACCACGGCCCGCAAGCCGGCCTTCCGCGCCTCGATGGCGCAGGCCAAACCGGTGGGGCCGCCGCCGACAATCGCCAGATCCCAGCATTCCATTTCTCAATTGTAACGTTGCGGGTCGGCGCGCCCGGGCCGGCGGGGAGCAGGAAGGGCGCCGCCCGCGGCCGGGCCGCGGGCGGCGGGCTGGGCCGCGGGATTAGGCGGCGTGAATGGAGGTGACGGCGACGGTGTTCGTGGACAGATTGAGACGGCCCTTGACCTGCACCTGCTTGCCCACTTATTTCTTGAAGCCGGTTCCGCTGAGAAAATGGCCAGCGTAGCCGCCGCCGTTCTTGCCGGTGATGAGGGCGTACCGGCCGTTTTGCAATTTCATCACCCGGCCAACGAACGTGCCGGTCTTCACCGTGGCCGCGGCGGGCGGTTGGCCGGGCGTTGCCCCCGTCTGGCCCGGTTGCTGCTTCTGCTGTTGCCGCGCGGCAGCGTATTGCCGAACCGGCTGAGCCGGGACCCCGGCCGCCGCCGCCGTCACCATCTCCAGAGCCAGGGCGGATGCACCTGCGAGATATTTCGGTTTCATCGGATTACCACTCCTCTCGTGTGATTTGGTTCTGGTCCCAGCCTGGCAAACCGGCCCCGGGGCGTGTCAACCCCGCGCGCCGCGATCAGCGGCCGCAACCGCCGCGCCGCGCCGCCACCGCGCCGGATAAAACGCCATATATCACCACCTGCGGGTTGCGGGCGGAAAGAGGAAACGGCGGCCGGTTTTTTTCGCGTGGATGCGGCCCGGTACGGTAACGTACCGGGGGGGCGTTGGCTGGACAGCGCGCCCATTCCGCCGGCAAACAAAAGGGGCGGCCGCGCTTGGCGGTCGCCCCGGGGAATGGCGCGGATGATGCCGCGCGTTAGGTTTTGATGAAGGCCATGACGAACACATAAAGCGTCAACGACTCGATGAACACCAGGCCCAGGATGAGGGCGAAACGGATATTGTTCCAAGCCCCGGGGTTGCGCGCGGCGCCCTCGGCGGCGGCGGCGGCGGCATGGCCTTGGCCGATGCCGCAAAGGCCGGCGGCGATGCCGAGGCCGATGACCGCGGCCAACGGGCCCGCCCAGGTGACGGGGCTATAGTGGGTGGCGGCCGCGGGTGCGGCTTGCGCCAGCAACGGAGTGGCGGCGAGCAAAGCGGCGATCGCCGTGGAGAGTTGGAAGAGTCTACGTCGCATGCTATATGGGCTCCTGAATGAATGCCGCTTGGGAGGTGGTTCCGCTCCGGGCCTGGGGGTCCGGTGGCTCACGCCAAACGGGTGCTGCAAACTCGTTGCGCCATCGTGCCGTTGCCGGGGATCAGTGCTCCTCGGCCACGGCGCCGGCCAGATACACGATGGCCAGCAGAACGAAGATGTAGGCCTGCAACAGCGCTTCGAAGACGTGCAAGCCCATGAACACCGAACCGGCCAAGGGAAACAGCGCGGTCATGGTGATGATGACGTAATCGCCGGCCAGCATATTGGCGTATAAACGCGCCGTCAACGACAGCATGCGGGCGAAATGGCTGATCACCTCCACCGGCACCATGAGCGGCGCCAATAAGGGCATTGGACCGGCGAAGGACTTGAGATAGCGGGGTACGCCCTGCTTCCGGATGCCGTGGGCGTGATAGTAAATGAAGACGATGATCGCCAGGCCCAGCGGCACCGAGGCGCTGGCGGTGGGCGACATGAAGCCGGGCAGAAGGCCGAGAAGGTTGCCGAGGAAGATGAAGACGGAGAGCGTAAACAGGAACCGCAGGAAGCGCTCGCTGCCGTGCCCGATAATCTCCTCGGCGTGTTGGCCCAGGCCGCCCCACAGCCATTCGAAAAGATGTTGCCAAAAGCGCGGCGAATCCAGCGATAGCGTCAGGCCGATCGCGGTGCCCAGCACGGCCAGCACCGCCGCCACCAGGATCTCCATGGCGAGATGGGCGGGGATCGGCGGATTGGCGGCGGGCAGGTGCAGCCAATGGCGCAGCGCCACGGCGGCGGGGCCGAAGGCGTGGTTGAAGATGCGGGTGAACCAGAGTTCTTTCATCGCGGCGCCGGGTAAGGGCTAGGGCTCCGGGGCGGTGGAATCGGTCTCGGGGTCCGCGCCCGCTCGGGGCGCAGGGCTGAGGCCGGTGGATGGTGCCGTCGCCGGTCGCAGCAACTCGGCAATTGCAAATAAGAACACGCCGGCGAACATGGCGAACAGGCCAGCCAGTACCGCCCGCCAAGGCAGCCAGTGCACGACAAATATACCATATAGCCCGCTTGCCGCCAGGGCCAGGCCCAGCCACCAGCGCCAGCGGCCGGCACGGCGGCCGCGGCTGGCCGACCCGGCACGGGCGGCGCGGCCCAAGGCGTCCACGCCGGCGCGAATCAGGCGCAAATTCATCCAGCTAAGGGCCGCGCCTAAGGCGAAGCCTAGCGCCCAGGCGGAGCCATAGGCCAGCGCGGCGGCGGCCGTGCCGGCGAGGGAACAGGCCAGAACCCAGCGATCCATGCGGCGATCCTCGGCATGGGGATTGCCGGCCCAGGCAGTTGCTGGACTCGGCGCGGCCGCTCCGGCGGCCGGCGCGGGGCCGGGCGCTGGCAATGCGGGCGGGCCGGAGTGCGGCGGTCGCGCGGACATGGACCTACTGGGAACTGGTGCGCGCCAGCACGCGAACCAATTCCAAAAAACCCGCGCCGATGCCCAGCACCACGAAAATGATGGTGAACAAGCGGCCGGTGCGGAGCCAGTCGTCCAGGCCGGCGCCGATCAGGTAGCCGACCACGGCGGAAGCGGGCATCATGATCGCCAGGCTGCTGTACTCGGCCAGCAGATACCAAGCCGATTTTTTGCGCTCGGGATCGGTCGGCGGTGGGGGCGGCAGGGTGGGCACGGCGGCAGCAGGACTAAGGCAGTCTCAGGGTTCAGGATAGCGTGGTCGGCTAGCGGGCGGCTCAAGGGACGGCCCCGCGTCGTGGGAGCGGACCATGGGCATTCCGCTTCGCCGCTTGTCGCGGAGGCAGGCGGGAAGCACCTGGCATCGTGGCGGCGCAAATTCCCCCGCGCGGCGGCCGGCGCCGGGCGGACCGGGAGGCGGAGCGGGGAAGGAGAAGCTCACGCTCGGCGCGCGGCAAGCGGGCCGTAGTTCTCGATTGCGGCGGCCGAGGATTGATATAATCCAGGCACATTCCGGCCGTGTCCACTTTCTCCCGACGAAAATTTCTGGGCGGTTTGGGCGCTTCGGCGCTGGCGCTGCCCTATTCCGCGCCTTGGGCGCGCAGGATGTTGACTCCCGCCGCCGGCGCGGCGGCGCCGGCGGGACCGGTGTTTCTCACCGTGCCGGCCGCGCAAAGCGGCATCCACTGGGTGCATGATAACGCCCTGTCGCCGATGCGGTATTTGCCGGAAACGGTGGGCTCGGGCTGCGCCTTCCTGGACTACGACAACGACGGCTGGATGGACATCTTCCTGGTCAACACCGGGCGCTGCGACTTTTTCGATCCGGTGCATCCGCCGCATAACGGCCTTTACAAGAACAACCGGGACGGCACGTTCACCGACGTCACCGCCAAGGCCGGCGTGTTGGGCGGCGTCACGTTCGGCATGGGAGTGGCCGTGGGGGATTACGACGGCGACGGCTACCCGGACATGTACGTGACCGGCTACGGGCACAACATCCTTTATCACAACAACGGCAATGGGACCTTTACCGACGTGACCGAGAACGCCGGGCTGGCGGACCCCAACTGGTCCACCTCGGCGGCGTGGTTTGATTACGACAACGACGGCAAGCTGGACCTGTTCGTTTGCAGCTTCGTCAAATACAGCAAGAACAACAAGGTGTTCTGCGGCGACAACAAGCTGGGCAAGCGTTATTTTTGCATTCCCCGCGTCTTCGAGGGCCGGCCCAGCAAGCTCTACCGCAACAACGGCGACGGAACCTTCACCGAGACCGGGCATCTGCTGGGCATCGGCGACCATTTGTGCAAGGCGCACGGCGTGGTGGCGACGGACATCAACAATGACGGGTTTTTGGACCTGTTCGTCTCCAACGACACCTCGGCCAACTATTTGTTTCTGAACCATGGCGGCAAGCATTTCGAGGAGATTGGATTCAGCGCCGGGGTGGCCTACAGCGAGGAAGGCAACCCACGCTCGGGGATGGGCGTGGACTCCGGCGATTACGACAACGACGGCTGGATGGATCTCTACGTGGACAACATTGACCACCAGCGCTTCGCGCTGTACCGCAATGACCACGACCTAACCTTCACCGACGTCAGCGGGATTACCGGCATCGGGGCGGCGACGGAGCTGCGCAGCGGCTGGGGCATCCGCTTCATTGACTACGACAACGACGGCTGGCTGGACATCCTGCAAACCGACGGGCATCCGGACGACATGGTCAGCAGCTACGACTTGGACGTCCACTACCACGAGAAGCCGCTGCTGTTCCACAACAACCAGCACGGCGGCTTCACCGACGTCAGCGCCCATGCGGGGCCGGCCTTCCAGCGGCGCTGGGGCTCGCGCGGGCTGGCCACGGGGGATTACGACAACGACGGCCGGATTGACGCGATCGCCAACAACAATGGCGCCGCGCCGCTGCTGCTGCACAACGTCTGCGGCGGCGACGGAGCGCGGAACCACTGGCTGGGCATCCTGCTGGTGGGAACGGACTGCAACCGGGATGCGGTCGGAGCGCGGGTGCGCTGGGGCTACGCGGGGCAGCACCAGTGGCGGCTGAAGACGGCGGGCGCCAGCTTTCTTTCAGCGCATGACCCGCGGATGATTCTGGGCCTCGGGCGCGCGGAGCGGGTGGACTGGCTGGAGGTGCGCTGGCCGCAGCCGTCGGGGCGGGTGGAGCGGTTCACGAAGCTGCCGGTGGACCGCTATATCCGCATCGTGGAGGGAAAGGGAATCGTGGATTAGGCGGCCCTGGGGGGCGGAATCCGGTGGCGCGCCGGCTCAGGGCAGTTGGCCGGCGCGCGCGTGGCCGGACGGCCCCCATGGGCGGCGAACGGCCACGTCAGGTATAACGTTTGCCGGCGGGGTTTTGCTGCCAGCCGGGACCAGATCACTCCCGGCCGCGGACATTGACCGTGGTATAGCTGATCACTAGGCGTCCCGGCACGCGTTCCCCCAGCACCTCGGCGGGGCTAAATTCGGTCAGCAGCAGGGCGTCGTTGAGGCGGGCAATGACGGCTGGGTTCCGCGGGCCGGACAGGATACGGTAGCCGTCGGCCTGGCCCTGCGCATCAATGTCGGCCAGCACCAGCACCGGCGCATTGACGTTGACGTCGGCGGGGCGCACCATGCGCGCCGGCGAGGAGAGCGGAAGGGGAACATCGGCGACGGCCGCATTGGCGACCAGCGTGCGTCCCACCGAGCCGTACATGAACGCGAACAGGCAGAGCGCGCCCATCATGCCCGCGGTCGCGGGCACCGCCAGCGCGCGCGCGGCGGTGGCCAGCCGCCAGCGCCAATAGCCCAGAAATTCCCCGCGGGCGGCGGCATGGGAGCTGGACACGCGCAGGCGCAGGGCCAAGCCCGCCGGCGCGGGTTCCGCGGGCAGCGTGCCCAGCGCCGAGGCAATCGCGCGGTACGCCTGGAAGCGGGTGGCGCAGGCGGAGCAATCCTGCAAGTGGCGGATGAGGGCACAGCGCTCGGCGAGCGGCAACTCGCCATCCAAGAACCCCGACAGTTTACGGCGGACGCTGTGACAGGTCATGGCTGGGCACCCGGCGGGGGACCGTCCATCGCGCCTTGCACCGCGGGGACGGGCAGCCGCGACGGGGAAGGGGCCGGCAAGGAAACGCCGAGCTGCCGGCACAACTCGCGATCCGCCATCAGGCGGCGGCGCAACAGCTCGCGGCCCCGCGTCAGGCGCGACTTCACCGTGCCCATGCGCACGCCGAGGATCTCGGCCATTTCCTCATAGCCGAAGCCCTCCATGTCGCGCAGCAGCACGGCGGTGCGATACGGCTCGGCAAGATTGGCGATCAGGCCGCTCAGCCGCTGCTGTCCCTCGGCGCGCATCACTTGCGTCAGCGGGGATTCGGCGGGATCGGGCAACAAATCCGCCGCGGAGTTCCCCCCGGGCAGTTCCACGTCGAGAGAACTCTCGCGCCGCGCGTGGCGCCGCCACCAGCGGCGGTGATTGCTGGCTTCATGCACCGCGATCCGATAAATCCAGGTCTTGAGACTGCTTTTGCCCTCGAATCGCGCGGCGGCCCGGAAGACCTTGAGGAAGATGTCCTGCAAGGCGTCCGCGCTGTCCGCGGGGTCGCCGAGCATCCGAAACACCAGCCGGTAGAGGGGCTGGTGATAGATGCCAATCAGGTAGTTGAAGGCGTCCACCGAACCGGCGCGCAACTGGGCCGCCAGTTCGGCTTCACCGCGCGCGGTGGCGACAGGCGCGGTGAACTCGAAGGTGGATTCTTGGGCGTTCATTACCACCACTGTACCGCCGTTCAGGTACGGTCCCAAACGCTTCGATGCATGAAGCCTCGCCCATGGAGACGCCGTAGCGGCGGCAATTGTTCCCGCCAATCGGGCCCGACAGTGGCAAATACGGGGCAACTTCAGGCGCTGCATGGCGCCGCCTGGCCCCGGCGACCACCCCGCGAAAAGGGTTCCCGGTCAGCTGGTTGCTTGCTTTTGGGCGGGAGGTGGTCACGGCGGCCGCCATCGGCGGCAGGACGACTACACTGGGGCCATGCGGATTTTGGCCATGGAAACGACCACGGCGCAGGGCAGCATTGCCTGGATGGAAGACGGCGCGCTGCAAGCCACTTGCGACCTCGCCGCCGGGCAGTATGCCACGCAGCTGTTCGCGGCGATGGAGCGGGTGGCCAGCCAAGCTGGAAGCAGTTTGTCTAGCGTGGATGCTTTTGCCGTGGCGAATGGGCCGGGGTCGTTTACGGGCGTCCGCGTGGGCTTGACCGTAGTTAAAGGGTTGGTTGAAGTGTGGAATAAGCCCGCGGTCGCTGTTTCGACTTTAGCCGCCGTACTGGCCGCTCGTGCCGACGCCGCCTCGGCCGACGGCGCCGGCGAGGTGGCGGCTTTGGATGCGGCGCGGGGCGAAGTGTACTTCCGTGTGGGCCGGGAGGGGGAGGATCGGTTAGAGAGTATTGAGGCGTTCTGCCGCCGCCTAGTGGGGTCGAGGTTGCGTTTGGTGACGCCGCATGCGGCCCTGGCGGCGGCATGCAGCGAACGGCTAGGCGCGGACTTTTCTCGGCGCGTGCTGCTGGCTCCGCGGCGGTTGGCGGAAGCGGTTGGCAGGCTAGGCGGAGCCGAGCTGCGGCGACAGATGGGCGGCGGCCGGGAAACTGCTTTGCGGCTGGACGCCAACTACGTGCGCCGTTCCGATGCGGAGATTTTTGCGCCGCCCGCGGCGCAAATCAACGCCCTTGGCGGCGAATAGGCATGGGCATTTTGGTGAACACGCGATGATTCGGCGCGCCACGCGCCAGGACTGGCCAGAGATCGTACGGCTCAGCGTGGAGGCATTTGGCGCATCAGCGTGGCCGTGGAAACGCTGGCGTGATCTGCTGTCCGCAGCGCCCCAGCCGGTGGCGGAGCCGGTGCAGGCCTTGGCGCTGGTGGCGGCGCCGGCGGAGCCGCCGCCCCCACTGGCGGGCTATGTCGCACTCCAGATGATTCACGGTGAGGTCGAGATTCAGGCCCTGGCGGTGGCGAAAGGGGTCCGGCGGCAGGGCTGGGGCACGCGCCTGCTGAACGCTGCTTGTGAACGCGCCCGGCAGGCCGGATGCCACACGGCGCTGTTGGAGGTCCGGCTGGGTAACCTTCCCGCCCAGGCGTTTTATGGCCACCTTGGCTTCCGGGTCTGCGGGCGGCGACCCCGCTACTACCATTCGCCCCTGGAGGATGCCCTGCTGATGCGGAAGTCCCTGGTGGCGGCGGCGTCCCCGTGCACCGAAGCCGGGGCTGACGCAACCTAGCGCCCATCCCCTTCCATCCCGAAGCGAGAACGCCCAAGTGGCGGAGGCCGGCGGTGCCTAGGCGACCGGCCGGGGAGGAAACGATGCAGCATTTCGGCAAGTGGAAGTGGATGGCCGCAGCGGCTTTGGCGCTAGCTTTGCTGGCGCCGGCGGCGGGGCAAAATATCAACGCAACCCTAAGCGGAACGGTCACCGATCCGAGCGGGGCGGTGATTCCGGGGGCCGCCGTGCTCTTGCGGAACGACGCGACCGGCGTGACACGCACCGTGACCACCGACCGCGACGGCATGTTCCTGGCCCCACTGCTGCCGGTCGGCACCTATACCGTGACCATGCGGGCGCGCGGATTCCAGACGCACACGGTGAAGGCGGTGACCTTGAACGTGGGCGAGCACCGGACGCTGAACGCCACGCTGCGACCCGGCGCCGTCACGCAGACGGTGACCGTGACCACCAGCAACATTCCGGTGCAGACCACGACCGCGGCGCAGTCCACGACGGTGAATGGCCATCAAGTGCGCCAACTGCAGCTGAACAACCGCAACTTCGAGCAGTTGGTCACGCTCCAGCCCGGAGTCAGCTCCAGCCTGCCGGCGGTCGTGGGCTTCGGCCTGGAGAACACCACGTCGGTCTCGGCCAATGGCGCCAGGAGCTCGGCCAACAATTGGACGGTGGACGGCGCGGATATCAACGACAGCGGCTCCAACGCCACGCTGCTCAACGTGCCCAGCGTGGACGCGATCGCGCAATTCACCACCGAGCGCGGCAATTACAGCGCCCAGTATGGGCGCAGCGGCGGGGCGCAGGTGAACGTGGTCACGCGTTCCGGGACCAATGACTTTCACGGCACCGCCTATGAGTTCCTGCGCAATAACGTGCTCCAAGCCAACAGCTTCCTGCTCAACGCCGCCAACGTGCCGCGGCCGGCGTTTCATTACAACGATTTCGGCTTCGCGGTGGGCGGCCCGATCATCAAGAATCACACGTTTTTCTTTGTTTCCGAGGAATGGCGGCGGCAGAGCGCGCCGCAGACGCTGCTGGGCACGCTGCCCAATCCGCAGATCCTGACCGGCAACTTTACCGGGCTGTATACCAGCGGCGGATCGCCGGTGGTGCTCAACGCCGCGGCGGCGCCGGCCGGCTGCATTGTCGGCAACGTGATCAGCCCAAGCTGTTTTTCCACCAACGCCAAAGCGTATGTAAACAACCTCTACAGCCGCTTCACGCCCAGCCCAGCCACCTGCAAGAATGCCCTGGGGGAACCGACCGTCTCTTGCTTCCCCTATACGACGGCGGCGCAGGCCATCAACAATTACCGCCAGGATTTCGTGCGCTTGGATCAGTACGTCGGCCAGCGCATCCAGCTGTTTGGGCGCTACATGGGCGACAGCGTGCCGACCACGGAGCCGGGAGGGCTGTTCGCCAGCGAACAGCTGCCCGGGGTCAGTTCCACCAGCACCAATGCGCCGGGGCGCAACGTGGTGGTGCACGCGGTGATCACGTTCACCCCCACGCTGCTCGACGAGGCGGCCTTCAACTACAGTTGGGGGGCAATCAACAGCACGCCGACCGGCATCTTCGCCAATGCGGCCGCCTTCACCGGCCTGAACACCAGCGCCTTTCCCTATACCGACCCCTACCATCGCATTCCCGGCATTTCCTTCTCCGGGCTGAGCGGCATCACCGGCGTCGCGATTCCGGTGTCACCGTATTTCGAGCGGAACATCGACAAGAACGTCTATGACAATCTTTCCTGGATCAGCGGGAATCACTCCATCCACACCGGGTTCACCCTGAGCTGGATGACCAAGACGGAGAACGCGGTGAATCCCACCAATGCGGATTTTACCTTCCGGGACACCGGGGCGCCGGCCAGCGCCGCGGGCGTGACCACGCCCTACCTGCCGGACTTCGCCAATTTTCTCCTGGGCAACGCTTCGTTTTACAGCCAAGCCAACCGCGACATCGTGCCCGACCTCCATTACCTGAACGCGGAAGTGTACGCGCAGGACGACTGGCGGGCGACGCGCAACTTCACCTTCGATTTCGGCGTGCGGTGGAGCTATTTTCCGACGCCGACCGACTCCACCGGAATCCTAAACAACTTTGACTTTGGCCTCTTCAATTCCGCACTGGCGCCGGCGATCACGCCGGCGGGGGTGTTTCCGAGCGGGACCGTGACGCCGTCGAACTATACCAACGGCATCATCATCGGCGGGGTCAACTCGCCGTATGGCCAGCGCGTCAACCCGGATTATGGCGGCGACGTGGCCCCGCGCGTGGGCTTCGCCTGGGATCCATGGGGTGACGGGAAGACGGCGGTCCGCGCTGGCTACGGTCTCTACTTCGACCGCACGCTGAACGGCATCTGGGAGCAAAACGAGTTCACGAACCCGCCGTTCGTCAATTTCGCCTCGGCGGCCAACACCAGCTTTGACGCCCCGGTGCCGGTGGCAGGGTTGTCCCCGGTCAGTCTCCACGCCACCGGCAGCCCGGCGTTCAAAACCCCGTATCTCCAGGACTACAGCCTCTCGGTGGAACGGGAGTTGGGATCGAACTCCAGACTGGAAATCGCCTATGTCGGCTCCAAGGGCACGCATTTGCTGGGGATTATTGACCTCAACCAGGTGCCGCTCGCGGCCCGAACCGGGGCGACCGGCTGCGTCGCCGGAGGCAGCGCGACATGCCCGGAGGAGCAAGCGGTGCGGCCGTACCTAGGCTACGACGCCATCAACACCATCGCTACGTTCTTCAACTCCAACTACAACTCGTTCCAGGTGTCCTACAACCGCAACGTCGCCAGCGGATTGACCTTGGGCGTGGCGTATACCTGGGCGCGGGCGCTCACCGATAACTCCAGCGACCGCTCTTCGGCGCCGTACAACACCTACAACTTCCGTAACGACTACGGACCGGCCAGCTTCCAGCGCACGCAGGTGCTGGTCTTCAACTACGTGTGGCTGCTGCCCTTCCTACAGCACGCCCATGGCTGGGTTGGCACGGCGTTTGGCGGCTGGCAGCTGAGCGGCATCACCACCATTGAGAGCGGCTTGCCGCTGACCGTGTTTCAATTCACGGATCCCTTCAACTGCGACGACATCGTCTCCGGCGGGACCGCCTGCCCGGCCGGCACCTATCCCGGCGGCATCGGCATTGACCCGAGCGCGGTGACGCCGCGGCCAGACATCACCGGCCAGCCCAACAATGGGCCGCACACCGCGCAACAGTGGTTCAATACCAGCGTGTTCACGCCGGCGGTCGGGCATTTCGGCACTTCCGGGCGTGGCGTGGTCTACGGGCCGGGACTGGACAACTGGGACATCGCGCTGATGAAGAACTTCCGCGTCCATGAGCGCTTCAATCTGCAAATCCGAGGGGAGTTTTTCAACGCTTGGAACTTCAGCGAATTTAACGGCGTCTCCACCTTCGTGGGGTCGGCGGGATTCGGCGCGGTCACTTCTGTGTTTCAGCCCCGGACGGTGCAGCTCGCGGCGGAGTTTAGCTTTTAGCAGGCGAGCGGCGCGGGTGAAATCGGCGACGGGTCGCCGGGCGCCGGGGCGCTATTCCGCCGTGTTCTGGACGGCGGGAACGGCGACGTTCCCGCCGGCGGCCTGGCCGCGGTATTGCAGGCGGTAGAGGCGCCAGTAGATTCCGTGCTCGCGCAGCAGTTCCTGGTGGGTGCCTTGTTCCCGCAGCACGCCCTTGTGCAGCACCAAAATCAAATCCGCCCGCTGGATGGTGGACAGGCGATGGGCGATGATGATGCTGGTGCGCCCGGTGACCATGGTGTCGAGGGCATGCCGGATCTTCAGTTCCGTTTCGGTATCCACGCTTGATGTGGCTTCGTCGAGGATGAGGAAGGGCGGATTCGGGGCCAGCGCGCGGGCAAAGCTAAGAAGCTGTTTCTGCCCGGTGGAGAGGCCGGCGCCGCGCTCGCGCAGCACGCTGTGAATGCCGTCGGGAAGAGAACGGACGTAATCGGCCAAATCGGCTTGTTCCAGCGCTCGCCACAAGTCGGCATCCGACAACCCGGGCTTGCCCATCCGCACGTTGTCGGCGATTGTCCCACTGGTCAAGTGGGGGTCCTGAAGCACCACCGCGAAACGGCGGCGTAAGGTCGTTAGGTCCCATTCGCGGATATCCACGCCGTTCACCAGGATGCGGCCCCGCTGCACGTCGTAAAAGCGCAGCAGCAAGCTGGTGATGGTGGTTTTGCCGGCGCCGGTGTGGCCGACGATGGCTAGCGTGGCGCCGGGCTGGACGCTAAAACTTAGGTCCTTCAGGACCCAGTGTTCACCCTGGTAGGCGAACCAAACGTGGTCGAACTCGATGCGGCCCACGCCTTCCGCAACGACGGCGGGCGCGGCCGGACTGGTGAGCGTGGCGGGAGTATCCAGCAGCCGGAAGATGCGCTCCGAACCGGCCATGGCGCTTTGCAGAGTGTTGTATTTGTCGCTCAGGTCCTGGATGGGCCGGAAGAAGCGCTGGGAATATTGAATGAACATGACCACGATGCCGATGGTCAGCGTGTGGTCGAGGACGCGCAGACCGCCGAACCAAAGGATCATCGCGATCGCGCAGGTGCTGAGGATTTCAACCGCGGGATAGTACACCGCATAGGCGAACACCGCGTCGGTCCAGGCATGGCGGTGCTGATGGTTGATCTCCCGGAACTCCGCAAAGGCATGTTCCTCGCGGTTGAAGGCTTGCACCAACGCGATGCCGCTAATGTGCTCCTGAAGAAAGGTGTTGATGCGGGCCACCGCCAGGCGCACGCGGCGATAGCTGTCGCGCACGGCGCGCCGGAAGAACATCGTGCCGAGGGCGATGAGCGGCGTCACCGAAAGCGCGATCAGCGCCAGCACCCAGTTGGCCCGAAACATGACCACGATGATGAGCAGCAGCACGAAGCTGTCATCAAAAAACGCCACCAGGGCGTTGGAAATCATGTCGTTGATCGTTTCCACGTCATTGGTGATGCGGGTCACCAGCCGGCCCACCGGGTTCCGGTCGAAGAACTCCACTTGCAGCCGCTGCAAGTGCTGGAACAGGTCGCGGCGCAGATCGAACATCGAATGCTGCCCGACCCATTGCATGGTGTAGGTCTGGATGAAGTCCAAGCCAAAGCCGGCGACCAGCAAGAAGAGATAGAGCACCGCGATGTCCGCGAGCCCGCGATACGCGTTGGCCGGCAGCCAGGCGCTGAAGAAGGAGCCGCTGCCCTGGACGTGGCTGGGATCCAGGTAGCGGTCAATGACCACCTTGTTGAGGTACGGACCAGCGACTTGGGTAATGGAGCCGAAAAGGGCCGCCAGGGTCGCCAGCAGAATCTGCGGCCAGTAGCCGCCGACATAGCCCAGCAATCGCCGCATCAGGCGGCCGTCGTAGGCTTTGCCGAGGACTTCTTCTTCCTGTTGCGCGCTGCTCATCGGCGATGACGGGCCTAGACGGCCGCCAGTTCCTCCTGGAGCAGCTGTTGTTCGTAGAGTTCGGCGTAGAGGCCGCCCTTGCCGATCAGCTCGGTATGCGTCCCTTGTTCCGCGATGCCGCCCGCTTGCAGCACGACGATCCAGTCGGCGTTGCGGATCGTGGAGATGCGATGGCTGACGATCAGCGTGGTGCGGCCCTGGGCAAAGGCCGACAACCCTTCCAAGATGCGCTCCTCGGTGAGGGTGTCCACGCTGGACAGGGAATCGTCCAAAATCAAGATGCGCGGATCGCGCAGCAGGGCGCGGGCCAGCGCCGTCCGCTGCTTCTGGCCGCCGGAGAGCGTCAGGCCGCGCTCGCCGATCTTGGCGTCGTAGCCCTGGGGAAACGCCGCCACGTCCGCGCCCAGGCCCGCGGCATCGGCGGCGGCGACGATCTGCTCCTCGGTCGCATCCGGAACGCCGAAGGCGATATTGGCGCGGAGCGTGTCGCTGAATAAAAACGATTCCTGCGGCACGTACCCGATGCTGCGGCGCAGCAGCTCGACCGGGATCCGCGGCGCCGGATGCCCATCCACCAGCAGCATGCCCTCCGGCACGTCGTAAAAGCGGGGCACCAGGGACATCAGGGTGGATTTGCCGGCGCCGGTGCGGCCCACGAACGCCACCGTCTTGCCGCTGGGGATGTCAAGGTCCAGGTCGCGCAGGATGGTGGGGCCGGCGCTGCCATCGGCGGCGGGATAGGCGAAGGAAAGATGCCGGAAGCTGATCTGTCCCGAAATGGAGGCGATGCTGCTGTCGGTCCGCGGGCCATCGGCGATGTCGGGCTGGGAGCGGAAGATCTGCTGGAGACGCTCCAGCGACGCCGTGCCGCGTTGCACCAGGTTGATCACCCAGCCCATGGCGATCATCGGAAAGGACATCTGCACCATGTACGCGTTGAAAGCCACGAAGCCGCCGAGGGTGATCTGGCGCGCCAGCACCGCGCGGCCTCCGAACCACAGCACCAACACGAACGCCACGCCCAGCAGCGTCTGCAACAGCGGGGTGAACGTTCCGGACAGCCGCACCAGGCGGAGATTCCTCTGGATATAGTCCTGGTTCAGGCGATCGAAGGCGGCGGCCTCCTCGGGTTCACGCGTGAACGCGCGCACCACGCGCAGCCCGGTCAGGTTCTCCTCGACCCGGGTGGCCAGCGAGGAGAACATCGCCTGGATCTTCTCGAAGCGGTCATGAATGCGCTTGCCGAACCATTGCACGCTGAGGATGATCACCGGCGCGGGGAGAAAGGCGATCAGCGTGAGGCGCGCGTCCAGGTTGAGCAGAATGGCCAGCACCACGACGAACTGCACGATGGCGTTGGCCGAATACATGATTCCCGGCCCCAGCATGTTGCGCACGGCGCTGAGGTCGTTGGTGGACCGGGCCATGAGGTCGCCGGTGCGGAATCGCTGGAAGAAGGACTGCGATAGCTTCTCCAGATGCCACAACAAGTCGTTGCGCAGGTCGAACTCGAGATCGCGGGAGGTGGTGATGAGGATCAGCCGCTGCCAATAGGTGAACAGGCCGCGCGCCAGGACCGCCAGCACCAGCAGCCCCGCCAGTTCGGCTAGGCTGCCCACCGAGATGCCATGGCTCAGGCCGTCAATGGCGAGTTTCAGAATGTAGGGAATGGAGCTGAAGACCGCGACGTTCAGCACCAGGATGGAAAATCCCAGCACATAGCGCCGGCGATACCGCCGCAGGTACGGGCCAAGAGTGCGGAGCAAGGCGAACGACATACGGCGGCGGGCTGGATCGGGGCGCTTTCCGGCGGGACTATATGGAATTATAACGGTGGACGGCCGTGCGGCAGAAGCCATGCCCGAATGCCGCCGCCAGGACTCGCTTGGGATGGATAGGGGCGGGTCCCGCCAGCGGATCCGGCGCGGGAGACCGCGCGCCGGCGCGAATCGCGTCCGCCACGCGTGCCGCGACCGCCGCCTAATGCCGAGCGGCAGGTTTGGCGGATGCGGCGGGAAGCCTTCGCAACGCCTTGCGGATGTCTTTGGCCTTCTTTCCGTGCGGCGCCCGGCGCAGATATTCCCGCCAATATTGCCGCGCCAGCGGCCAGCGATGCAGCCGCGCGGCGGCCCGACCCGCGGCGTACAGCGCGGGCGGCCAATGGGGGTAGTGGCGTAGGGCCCCTTTCGCGCGGGAGAGAGCGGCCACATAGTTGTGCTGGATGGAATAGAAATGCGCCACCTGCAGGTCGTGGCGCGCCTGAGTTGGGGAGAAATTGTGCGTCACCCAGGGCTGGCGGCGGGGCGTAAACTGCTGGCCGGGCAGCGCATTCGCCCGCGCCGCCGGGGAGGGGGCGGCGGGCTTCGCGTGCGCCGCTGCTGGCGGCGGGGCGGATGTCGCCGGCGCCGGCGCTGGAGCGGCGGGCGCCGCTGCCGGCGGTTTCGCGCTGGGCGCGGGCAGTTGCGGTTGCGGCGCGCGATTGGGTTGCAACTGCTGCCCAACCGCGGTTGCGGCCAATAGCAGCACCAGGCATCCCAAGCGCAACAGCGTCACGGTCCCGCGGTTCTGGCTTGTGTTCCGGGCTCGGCAGCCGGTGCCGCTCAAGGGTTGCAAGCGTGCCCCTCGTCGCGCCGTGATTACCCCACCCATAGGGAACATTGTAGGACCATGGCGGCGCGCATCGGTGGCGCGCATCCGGGGCATGGGTTTGGCGCACCACGGCAGGCGGTGCACCCGTCGCCGTGCCCGCCTAATGCATCGCCAGTCGGCGCCCAGGTCTGTGGTGTTCGGTGCGGCGGGGTGCGCACCGGTCAGCGCACCGGGGCCAAAATGGCGTCCAGGCGGTCCGGCGCGCCCGCAACCCGTTCTAGATGCGGGATGCGCAGGCCTTGGTGATAGGCGATGTGAACGGTATGGAACCGGTCTCCCCGGCGCAGCAGAAGAGTGATGGGAGGAGCGGAAGCGGGTTCTGCCGCAACAATGGCATGCATCAGGGCCTTCACGCTGAAGGCATGGCCGTTGACCGCCACCAGCCGCATGCCTAGGGTGAGGCCCGCGTGGAATGCCGGGCTTCCCCACCAGACCTCGGTTAGCTCGCCATTCGGCGCCGCCCGCAGGCCGAGCGAGGTGCTGAAGTCGCCGCCGCCGAAGATTTGCGGCCGCTTCATCCAGCGGGAGAGATGGTTGTTATAGACCAGCCGATAGCCGCCCAAAGCAATGCCTTGCAGCGGCGGACGCGCCTGAATCTCATCCACCCGTTTGCGGAAAAACCGGCCCCAGTGGTAGGGCTGGACCTGCTTCATCGCCTGGACCAGATCGTGGAAGGTGTAGGTCCGGGTGATGAAGCTGCCGTTGTGGCGCCCATAAAAGAGCTTGGCGAAGTCATCCAGCGATTTACGTCCGTGGCTCAGTTGCCGGATTTTCGTGTCCGCGTTCAGCCAGATCAGCAGGCCCTGCATGTAGTAGTCTTCATCGCCTTGCCAGCTCACCCAACTGACCGGCCGGCGCTGCGAGATGGTCGGTTGATTGGTCGTGTCCAGCAGCGGGCGCCAAGCATGCCACGGACTGATGGACTGGTTGGCCGCGATTTGCGCGATCAGGTCGCGGGTGATGGCGTCCGTGCGCAGGCCGGAGCGGGCCGCCAGCACGTACCCCCAATACTGCGTCAGCCCTTCGTAAACCCACAGCAGCTGGTCTTGCATGGGCACGTTGAAATTCGGCGTCCACAGACCCGCCGGGCGGCGGAATTTTCCGTTCCAGGAATGCGTGTATTCATGCGCCAGCAGGTCGCTTTCCGTGACGCCGCTTGGCCAATCCGTGAAGTACTTCGCCCAGCTCCCGTCTTCGCTGCACTGATGATGTTCCAGACCCTGGAAGCCAATCGTATTGCTGACCGTCAGCAGGAAATCGTAATGGTGATAATGCACCGCGCCGAAGAGCCGGTAGGCTTGGATCACCAGGTCGCGATGCCAGCGGAGTTCTTGCGGGGTGATCTTGAGTTCCGCCGGCGTGTCGGCGAAGACGTTGAGATGGACGATGTCCCGCGGCCCGTAGGAGAGATTGACCCGTCTGTAGTTGACCCCGGCGTAAACCGGCGAATCCACCAGCGTATTCAGCGGCACATCGGCGAAATGGATGTCCTGGCCGCGGCGAAAGGCGGTGCGCAGCGCGGTCGCGTATTTCCAGCCTGGGGGCAGGGTGAGGGACGGGGCGAACTGAATGTCGCGGGAGAAATGGCCGGCGGGGTAGAGCAAGGCGTCGTGCCAGCTGATGTCGGCGATGTTGTGATCGAACTGGACGCGGCCCTCAACCGGGCGTTGCGACGCGAGGTATTGAAACCTGGCGGTAATGAACCTGGCGCCGGCCGGCGGCTGGACCCAAAAAGCGTATACATTCACCGGATTGCGCAGCCATTTGAGCGGGCGGCCTTGCGCGGACAATTCGATGCCGGCGAGCTTCGCGATCGGACCGGTGGGCGAATGGGCTCCAGGGATCCATTGCGGGTAGAGCAGCGTCAACTTCCGGCCGGTGACGGGAATACGCTCGATGATGTGGTAGACCCGATGCGCCACGTCGGTGATGTCCACCTGCAAGGCGATGACGCCGGGATAGGGCGTGTCCACGGGCGGGGCGATGGCAGGCGGCATGGGCGCCGGCTGCGGTCCGCGGTACTGTTGGGCGGCGGCGGCTAACGCCAGGGCCATGACGGCACAGGCGCAGATCGGCAAGTGGTGGCGCTTCACGGCATCTACTGTACTGCGAAATACATGGCGCCGACCGGGTGACCGGGCCGGAGTTCAGACTCGCGCCACCGTCCCGCCGCGAGTTGTGGGCGCCTCGGCGGGGCCGTGTTCTGGCGGCGGCGAGGATCGCGCAATGTCTCCCGCGTGCACCGGGAGGAGGAGCGAAGCGCGGCAGCCACGGCCGGCGGCGCGGTTTTGCAGCGACACAGAGCCGCCGTGCGCTTCGGCGATTTGTCGGCTGACCAGCAGGCCGATGCCGCTGCCGTCCGGCTTGGTAGTGAAAAATGGAACGAAGAGGTTGGCCCCGCTGGCCACTCCCGGCCCGGTATCCAGCACCCAGATTTCCACCCGGTCGTGATGAGTTTGCCAGCCCGCGGTCACTTCGCGCGGCAGGCCGGCAGGATTCTCCAGCACGGCATCGGCGGCGTTGCGAATCAGATTGATGATGGCGTGTTCGATCTGGTCCGGATCGGCCTCCAGCGTGATCTCTTCGCCGGCGGATACGGCCACCGGCAGGCGCGCTTCCAATGCCGCGGCGCGGCGCACGATGGGCCCCAGCGCAAATGTGCGCAGCTTCGGCCGCGGCAGCCGCGCCCATAGCGTGTAGGCCGCCATGAAGCGGCTTAGTGATCCCGCGCGGTTGGCGATGATCGCCAGCCCATGCGTCATGTCCGCCCGCCAATCGGCCGGGGCCGGCTCCGTCGCTAGCAACTGAGCCAAACTGCCGGCCAGGGAATGGATCGGCGCAAGGGAATTGTTCAGTTCGTGGCCGAGCACCCGGATCAGCCGGGCCCAGGCTTGCCGTTCTTCCTCGCGCAGCGCGCGGCTGAGGTCGGTGAGGACCAGAAGCTGGTGCGTTCGTCCATGTTCGCGGAAGCCGCCGCGCCGCATCTCCCAACGTCCGGTGCCACCGGGCAGCGCCAGCTGCAAGGTCCGCGCCGGCTCCCCACTCAAGCAAGCCTGCAATCCCAGGGAGCGGGCCGACTGGCCGAGCAGATCGGGCGCGGAGCCCGCAAGCAGCCGTTCCCCGGCCGGGTTAATCAGGCTGAGTTGCAGGTCGGGGTTAAAGGCGAACACCGCGACATCCACCTCCGCCATGATCTTTTCCAACAGCGCCGTGGCTTCCATCGCACCTAGCCGTTGCTCGCGCAGGGTGGCGCCGAGGCTGTTGACCTCGAATAGGACCTCTCCGAGGGGATCTTCGTGGCGGGCGCCGCGGGCGCGCAGGGAGAAATCACCTTCCCGTAGCGCAGCCAGGAGATTCGCCAGCGTATTCAGGGGAAAAGCCGCACGGCTGCGCACCGCCTCGGAAAATCCCAGCCAAGCCCCCAGGATGGCGGCGGTGAGCGTCCACTCCAAACGCGCGGAGTACCCACCACGCCACAAAAATGCCAGCGCCGCGGCAACACCGGGCGCCCCCGCCAGCAATGCCAGCGCGAAAAGCTTGCGGTCATGGCGCACAGCTAAGCATAGCGAAAGCGGGGCGCCGACCGTCGCAGCCTGCGGCGCGACCGGCATGCTCCGCAAGCGCGGCGCCGGGCCGGCGAGCTGGGGGCCGGCATGGGTCGGCGCGGCGATGCCAAAGGCTGGTCCGGCCCGGTGGCGCCTCCGCCTTTGGTCAGCCCGGGTCGCCGAATGGTTCGGGCGCTGCGGCTGCCGAATGAACCGGGGTTCCAACCGACCGGACGGATTTGAAGGCGTCGGGGTCAGGCCTTTACGATAGGAAGGGCGAGCGGCAAGCGCCGCGGGACTTACTTTTCTATGCACAAGGTGAAAACCCTGTTTTGCGATATCGGCGGCGTCTTTCTGACCAACGGCTGGGATCGCCATGCCCGGCGCCGCCTGGTCACGGAGTTCGGCTTGGATTGGGCGGCATTCGAACCCGCTCATCAGCAGGCGGTGGGCGATTTTGAGCGCGGGCGCATGGACGAAAACGAATATTGGCGCCAGACCGCGCTCGCGGTCGCGCGGCCCGGCTCGGTGCGGCTAAAGGACTTGCGCGCCTTCATGCGCGCCCAATCCGCCCCGCTGGATGCGTCCATGGAGGTTTTGCGGGAGATCACGGCCGAGGGGCGCCTGCGTTTGGTGATGCTGAATAACGAATCGCGGGAACTCAACGAGTACCGCATCGAACGGTTCGCTCTGCACCGCTACTTCGACACGTTCCTCAGTTCCTGCTATCTGGATGCGCGCAAACCCGAGCCCGTGATGTTCCAGCGCGCAATCCAGATTCTGCAATGCCGCCCCGAACATTGCGCCTTCGTGGACGACCGTTTGGAGAATCTAGAGTATCCGCGTCAAGCGGGCTGGCACACGGTGCATTTTGCCGGCGCCCCGGCGCTGCGCTCGAGCCTTCTGGTGCTGACCGGCGCCGCCGCCTAATCGCCGCCGCACCGCCCCTGCGCCGGGCGCCGAGGCGGGCGAACAAATGCGGTGGGGAGCGCAGGACGCGACCCGGAGCGCCGGCTGCGGCGGGGACCGATCCCAACCGCGCGTTCGCCGCTAAGGGCGCGGCGCCGAGGATGCCGGCGCGGCCGCCCGGGAGGCGAGGTAGGACTGGCGGAGTTCCGCCGCGACCTCCCGCGCCACGCGGCGCGCTTGCTCCAAATCGCCGGGCGCAAAGGAGATCGCGCCGACGCGGGGATGACCGCCGCCCCCGTACCGCTCGCAGATGTCCGCCAAATTCGCCATGTTCGGCAGGGTATTCCAGGGATTGGAGCCGACCGAAACCTTCACCCGGTGCTGCGCCAAGCTGATGCCCACGCTGTAGACGGCCTCCGGGTGCCAAAAGTACGGCGTGAACTTGTTGTACCCCTCGTAGTCGCCGTCGCTCAGATCGAAGAAGATCACACCGTCGCGGCAGTCGCTGCGCTCGCGCAGCACCGACTTGATGGCTTCATGCCGCGCCAGCAACGGCGCCAGTTCGGCCTGGATATACGGCTGCTGGACCAGATCGGCGAGCGAAAAGCGCAGGAAATCCGGAATCAGCTGCCGGGCTAGCTCCGGATCCCGGCTGCCCTCGATCGCCAGCGTGAGCTGCATCGCCGGAGCCCCCAAGGCGACGGCTTCCGCGGCGCTGGCGAACAGGGCCGCGTCCACCACATCGGCCCAATGGATCAGCTCCGACAGCCCGGAGATGTCGAAGCCGAAACGGTCATGCGCGATCTGGGCGATGAACGCCGTGCAGGAGCGATAGGTGGGATCGCAGAATTTCTGGCCGCTGCGATCGCGCCGAAAGTGCTCCGCGTCGGAGGGCTGGAGAAAGGCGCTTTGATGATGATCGAACCACCAAGTCACCCGCGGATCGGGGTTGTACTTGAAATCAACGATCGCGTTGTCATCGCCGCTGAAGTCCACCCCGGCGAACAAATCAATCGCCTTGTGCACCAGCCCGCGATACTCGAACACCGCCTCGGCGTCGCGGCAGGCGCGATAGAAGGCGCTAAACACCGCCGCCGAGGCGGCGCCGTCAAAGCATTTGTCGTGGTAGAAAACCCGCACCCGCCGCAATCGCCCCACTCCTTTTTCCGGCAAAGATTGTTAGATTGCGGCCCAACCGCGGCTTTGTCAAGCGCCCGGAGACCTTGCAAGCGCCGGGCTCCGCGGCGGCGGTTGGCGTGCGGCGCCGCTAGCGCGGCTCGAAGCCCAGCGCCGCGGAATTGATGCAAAAGCGCTGCCCGGTGGGCGGGGGGCCATCGGGAAACAGGTGGCCCAGATGGGCGCCGCAGCGCCGGCATTTCACCTCGGTGCGGACCGTGCCATGGCTGTGATCGGAGGCGAGTTCCAAGTTCTCCGCGGCCGCGGGCTGAAAGAAGCTCGGCCAACCGGTGCCAGAATCGAATTTGGCCGCGGCATCGAACAAGGCCGCGCCGCAGCAGATGCAACGGTATTCCCCGTTCTCGTGATGGTTCCAGTAGCGGCCGCTGAAGGCGGGTTCGGTGGCGGCGTGGCGGGTTACGGCATACTGCTCGGGCGTCAGCTCGCGCTGCCAATCGGCGTCGGTTTTCATGCGGTTCCTCCTGGTCAATAGCGCAGCAGCTCGGCGGCGGCGCGGTACACGTCATCGGCTTGCGGCAGAATGAAGTCCTCCAGCCGCGGCTGGTAGGCGCAATACAGGTCCTTGGCGGCGACACGCCGCACCGGGGCGTCGAGATCGGCGAATAGCTCCTCGCCGATGCGGGCGGCGATCTCGGCGCCGTAGCCCCAGCTCTGGGCGTCCTCATAGGCCACAATGACGCGGTTGGTTTTGCGCACCGAGGCGGCGATGGCGGCAAAATCGTAGGGGCTGAGCGAGCGCAGGTCCAGGACTTCCACTTCACCCAAGCCCTCGCGCTGCGCCCGCTGCGCCGCCTGCACGGAGCGCTGCACGAGAGCGCCGTAGGTGACGATGGTCAGGTCGCCGCCGGGACGGACCACCCGCGCATTGCCGAAGGGCACGCAGTATTCCGGTCCCGGATAGGGCGCACGGTTGAACGGCTCGCGATACAGCCGTTTGTGTTCCAGGAACAGCACCGGGTCGTCGCCGCGCAGCGCCGTGCGCAACAGACCGTTGGCGTCCAGCGCGTTGGAAGGCATCACGACCCGCAGGCCCGGCATGTGGGTGAAGATGCTTTCCCCCGACTGGCTGTGATAGATGGCCCCGCCGGTCAGATAGCCGCCGATGGGCACGCGCAGCACCACCGGCGCCGTGAAGCCCCCCTGCGAGCGCCACCGCAGCGTGCTCAGCTCGCTGCGAATTTGCATCATGGCCGGCCAAATGTAGTCGAAAAACTGGATCTCCGCCACCGGCTTCAATCCCCGCGTGGCCATGCCGATGGCCCGGCCCACGATGGCCGCCTCCGCCAAGGCGGTGTTGAAGCAACGGTCCGAGCCAAACTGGCGCTGCAACCCGATGGTGGCCTTGAAGACGCCGCCCTTGCCCTTGACCTGGTCCAGATATTCATCGCGGCTGGCGTCGGCCACATCCTCGCCGAATACCAGAATGCGCGGATCGCGCTTCATCTCGTCGCGGAGGCATTCGTTGATGGTTTCGACCATGGTTTTGGCCGGGGCGTCGGCGGCTGGTGCGGGAGCCGGGCTGTCGAAGGCCGGGCCCATGGGGTCCACGTCGGGCGAATAGACATGCGTGAAGACGCTGGCGCACGCCGCCGGCTCCGCCGCCAGGGCGGCATCCGTCGCCGCCAGAATTTCGGCCGCGATGTCGGCGTCCATGCGCGCGAACTCCGCATCATCCGCCCAGCCCTGCTGCCGCAGGTACGCCGCCAGGCGGCGGACGGGATCCCGTTGATCCTCCTCCGCCCGCTCCACCTCGGGCTTATAGAGCCGCTCGTCATCCGA
This sequence comes from Acidobacteriota bacterium, assembly GCA_027314025.1. Lineage (GTDB taxonomy): Bacteria > Acidobacteriota > Terriglobia > Terriglobales > SCQP01 > JAKAUF01. The sequence goes on along the minus strand of DAHVCP010000025.1, from coordinate 45,056 downwards.
CAAGGAATGCGAGTACGGCCGCACCACGTGCGCATGCACCAGCGCGGGGCCGTGACCAGCGCGGCAGTGGGCAATGGCGTCCTCCAAGGCCGCGTGGCTGTCGAACAAATCGCAGCCGTCGCATTCCAATACGCGCAGGTGCGGAAAGCCCGCCAGCAGCCGAGAGATGCTGCCCCCGGGCGTTTGCACCTCGATCGGCACGGATATGGCGTAGCCGTTGTCCTCGACCAAAAACAGCACCGGCAGCCGCCCGCGCGACGCGGCGTTGACCGCCTCCCAGAATTCCCCTTCGCTGGTGGCCCCATCGCCGCCGGAAACGTAGACCACTTCGTCGCCCTGCCAGGTGGGATGGCGGTGCGGCAGGGAATTGCGCTGTAGCCACGGCGCCAGTTCGCCGTGGCGCTGAAAATAGCGCCCGGCTTCGGCGCAGCCCACCGCTTGCAGGAATTGCGTGCCGGTGGGGCTGGAGGAACTGACGATGTGCAGCCCCGGGTCGCTCCAATGCGAGGGCATCTGGCGTCCCCCGGAACTCGGGTCAGTGGCGGCGCCCACCCCGGCTAGCAGCATGGCCTGGGCGGTTACGCCCAGCCGCAGACAAAGCGCCCGGTCGCGATAATACGGATAGAACCAATCAGCGGCGGGCCGCAACAGATCTCCGGCCGCGGCCAGCACCGCCTCATGCCCCGCGCCGGAAATCTGAAAGAAGAGTTTCTGTTGCCGCTTCAGCAAGATTTCGCGGTCATCCAGGCGCCGCGAAAGCAGCATGGTGCGATACAGGTCCAACACCCGCTCCTGGGGCAGGCGCCGGGTGTTGGGCTTGAGCGGAAGGGCCACGCGTGCGGATGGGGTCGCCATGGAAGCCACCAACAATTATTGGTTCGGCGTCGCCACGGGTCAACGCCGGAACGCGGGGCCGGCGCATAACCGGCCGGTCGGCAAACGCCTCAGTCGCCCGGCTGCCCTCCCGCGTAGGCGTTGCGGCGCACGATTTCCATGTTGCCGCTGGGCTCGGCCGGGGGAGTAAATCCGAATTGCGCGTAGAGCCCATGGGCGTCTCGGGTGACCAGCGACCAGCGCCGCAGGTTTTGCAGCTCGGGGTGGCTGCGGATGGCTGCCATCAGCGCTTTTCCCGTCCCCTGCCCGCGGCATTCTGGTTCCACGCACACGTCGCAGATCTACGCATAGATGGCCCGGTCATTGCTTGGCGCGGGCCCCAGCGCGGCTGCGCCGCGCGTCCCGCTTGCGCGCCGGCTGGTCCGGGGACCCCAGTCCGCCCCGGCCCAGCCAGCGCGTCGCTGGGGGCCGCGCCGCTTCGCTGGAGGGCGGGCCGCAGCGATTGCCAGCGCGCCTGCGGCGCCGCGGGATTTCGCGGCCTTTCCGCGCCCGCTTTGCTCCCCGAGCAAAAGGCGCGGCCCCCGCGAGGTGATGACCCGGGCGATGCCGATCTGCCTGCCATGGGAAAAGGCCCCGAAGCACAAGGAATGAGCCAGCGACCGCGCCACCAGCTCGCGGGGAATGCCGCGCGCCCAATCGCTCTGGCTGAGCAGGCGATGCACCGCGTCCAAGTCCATCCGCGCCGGATCGCAACTGATCTCAATTGCCATGCCTGAAGTCGCCGCCGCCTCGGGCCGCGCCGCTTCGCTGGAGGGCGGGCCGCAGCGATTGCCAGCGCGCCTGCGGCGCCGCGGGATTTCGCGGCCTTTCCGCGCCCGCTTTGCTCCCCGAGCAAAAGGCGCGGCCCCCGCGATGGGATGGGGCCCGGAGCCGCTAAAGATTAAACAGTTCCCGCAGCCGCCGGCTCTGCGTGCGGCTGACGGGAATTTCGGTCTGCTTCTTGTCGTCCATGCGCAGTTGATAGCTGCTGTTGAACCAGGGCACGACTTCCTTGATGTGGTTGAGGTTGACCACATAGCCGCGATGCGCCCGCCAAAATACGTTGGGATCAAGGCTGGCCAGCAGTTCTTCCACCGTCCGGCAATTCGCCGTTCCTTCCATCTGCCGCGCCACGATGCTGATGACGCCGTCTTCGATCTGCGCGAAGATGATCTCGTTGGGATCGAGAAGAAAATGGCGGCCGTTGGCCCGCACGGAGATCTTACTGGGCACCGCCGCCGGGCGCCGCGACTCCAGGATCTCCAGGACGCGGTCAATCTTCCGCGTCGCATTTTGCCGCTGGTCCACCTGCTGCCGCACCTTATCCAGGGCCCGCCCCAGCCGCGCCTTGTCGAAGGGCTTGAGCAAGTAATCAATGGCGCTGACTTCAAACGCCTGCACCGCATACTGGTCGTAGGCGGTGGCGAAGATCATGCGCGGCGCGGGGATCTTCTTTTCGCGCAGCCGGCGCACCACGCCGAAGCCGTCCAGGCCGGGCATTTGCACGTCCAAAAACACCAAGTCCGGCTGGTGCTCCTTGATCAGTTGCACCGCTTCCATGCCGTTCCGCGCCTGCCCCAGCACCTCGATATCGGGAAAGGCGCGCAGCAAGTAGCCCAATTCATCCCGGGCAAGCTGCTCGTCGTCCACGATCAACGCCCTGATCGGCATGGAGACATGGTAGCAGGGCGGAGGATGGGGCCAAGCGGCGCAGCCGCGCGACGCAGGCCGCTGCCGCCGCCCAGTATAATGCCGCACATGCGCGTTCTGGTGACGGGCAGTTCCGGCGTGATTGGGCGGGCGCTGGTCGCGGCGCTGGCGGATGCGGGCCATACGCCGGTCCCGGCGGTGCGAGGCGCAGCCGGGCCGCCCGGGTCGGTACCGTGGGACGTGGCCACGGGCCGGCTGGGCGCCGGTAGCGGCGCGCTGGATGCGGTGGTCCACCTGGCCGGCGCCTCCATCGGCGGCGGCCGCTGGACAGCGGCACGCAAGGCCCTACTGCGCGACAGCCGGGTCGCCGCCACGGAGCGGTTGGTCGCGCATTTGGCCGAGCGCCCCCATTCGCCGCGCATCTTCATCGGCGCTTCCGGCGTCAGCTACTACGGCAACCGCGGTGACGAAGTCCTGACGGAACATAGCGCCCAAGGGCAGGGCTTTCTGGCGCAGCTTGCCGCGGAATGGGAAGCCGCCGCCAACACGGCAGCCGCATCGGGCATGCGCGTGGTCAGGCTGCGTATGGGCATGGTCCTGGCGCGGGGCGGAGCGCTATCGCGGCTGGTTCCGGTGTTTCGCTTCGGTTTCGGCGGCCGTCTCAGCACCGGCCGGCAATGGATTAGCTGGATCGGTCTGGACGACGTCCTCGGCATTGTTCTCGCCGCGCTCGCCGATGACCGCTACCATGGCCCGGTCAATACGGTGGCGGAGCCAGTGCGGAACGCGGAGTTCACCCAGGAATTGGCTCGGCTGCTGCATCGGCCCGCGGTTCTGCCGGTGCCCGCGCCGGCGCTGCGGCTGCTGCTGGGGCAAATGGCGGATGAACTGGTTCTGGCCAGTGTCCGTGCCGAGCCCCTCCGCCTGGTGGGCTGGAATTACGTCTTTCGCCAGCCGGTATTGAGCGGCGCTCTCCGCACCGCCTTGGCGCGCTAGGTGGCCGCCGCCGCGCCTCCGGTGACCGGTGGGAATTGGACGGCGGCCGGCACCAGGTCGCGTCCATCAGCGTGCATCGCGAGGGTGAGTACCTCCGCCTGGAGTTGCGCCTGCGCCGCACGCCGTAGCTGGGCTTAGGAGGGGCCGGTGTACTCGCTGGTCTCTCCGTTGGCGTCCACCCGGCCGAGAAATTGGAACCCTTCCTCCCGGCGCGGGCGCTGCAGCTTGGCCGCCATCCGCGCCAGGGCCGCTTCCGGCACCTCGCGTCCTCCGTCCAGCGCCCGGCGCCGGTTGCGCTGGGCGCAAACGTCCAGCGGCACATCGAACCAGAGCGCTCCGCAGGGATATTGGAACTCGGCGGCGATCGCCAGCAGCGGCGCGCGCTCCCGGGGGGAAAGGCTCGTCGCGTCCACGTAGGTTTGCGGCCGCCCTGCTCGCAGCCGCGCGCGCAGCAGATGACGCAGAGCGCTAAAAATCAGGTCCGGATGCTGCTGATCCTCGGCGTCATCCAGGATTGCTCGCCGCAAATCGTCCGATGACAACGCCGGCAAATGGTGCTGGCGGCAATAGCTGCTCTTGCCCGCGCCGGGCAAGCCGACCAGCAGCACGACGCAATATTCCGGAAACAATGGCAATTCGTAACCTCAATCCCAGCGGCGCGACGCCGGTTTACCGGCGGTGTTGCCGCGCGCCGCCGGCAGCGGGCCTCCAGCGGATTCGCAACGGCAGGCCCGCCCGATCGTAACCTGTAAACGCCACCGGACCGCCGATGGCCAGCAGCGGCTAACGCGGCGCGAAGCGCCGCACGAGGGCAACGCGGTCCAGCGCCGCGGATTGCTCATCCGGGTCTCGCCACGGATTCCTGGCCCGCGCGTCTAGCCCAGAGGATAGCGGCCGGCTTCCACGACCGCCGCCGCGATTTCCCGCCGCGGTGCGATGACCTCCATGAGATCCCGCTTCAACAGCCGCCGCGCCATCGCCGCCTGCGCGCGCAGCATGTCGCCCTCCGCCACGCGCGGCAACAGGCGATGGCTGATCGCTTCGCTGCGGTCCAATCCTTCCGCCACCAGCACCCGCGCCATGCTCCGCGCCAGCGGCGCATGGCGGTGACCGGCGGCGGTCATCTTGCGCGCCCGCAGCAGCGCCGATTGCAGCACGAAGACCTGAATGATCAAATCCGCCAGCCCGGCCAGGACTTCTTGTTCCTGTTCCAAGCCTTCGCGGTACTTTTGGAACGCCGCGCCGGCCAGCAGCAGCGCCAGCTTCCGCACTCCTTCGATTCGCCGCGTCTCCGGCGCCAGCGGCTCGCCGTCCGCCTCGTCGCCACCCAGCGCCGGCGCCGCCGCCATGACCTCCTGGGTGATGGCATTGACCTCCGCCAGCAGCGGCAGCTCGCCTTTCATGGCCCGCCGCAAGAGCATGCCGGTGATCAGCAGGCGGTTGATCTCATTGGTGCCCTCGAAGATCCGGTTCACGCGGGAATCGCGATATCCGCGCTCGGCGGGATATTCCCGCACGAAGCCGTAGCCGCCGTAGATCTGCACGTTCGCGTCCACCGCCCGGTCCAGCATTTCGCTGCCGAACACCTTGACGATCGAGCATTCCACCGCCGCGGCCTCCAGCGCCATGCGGATCTGCGCCGGCGCGTCGGCGGCGTCCTTGTCAATGCTCTCCAGCCGCTGGTCAATCAGTCCCACCGCGCGGTAGACCGCCGATTCCCCGGCGTAAACGCCCAGCGCCATATCCGCCAGCATCTGCGCCACCAGCCCGAACTGCGCGATGGGGCGGCCGAACGCCTGCCGCTGCTTGGCGTACGCCGCCGCCTGCTCCAGCGCCGTACGCGCCCCGCCGGTGCAGCCCGCCCCCAGCTTGAAGCGTCCGACGTTGAGAATGTTGAAGGCGATATGGTGCCCCTTGCCGATCTCCCCGAGTACGTTTTCCGCCGGCACGCGGGCGTTGTTCAGGATGAGGGATCGCGTCGAGGAGCCCTTGATCCCCATCTTGTTCTCCTCCGCCCCCACGCTGACGCCGGGAAAATCCTTCTCCACCAGAAAGGCTGTGAACTTCTCGCCCCCGATCTTGGCGAACACGGTGAACACGTCGGCAAAAGCGGCGTTCGTGATCCACATCTTCTCCCCGTTCAGCAGGTAATGCTTGCCGTCCGGTTCCAAGTCCGCGCGAGCCCGCGCGGCGAGCGCGTCACTGCCGCTGCTGGCCTCGCTCAGCGCGTAGGCGCCAATCCAATCCGATGCCGCCAGCTTGGGCAGATACCGCCGCTTCTGGTCCTCGGTACCGAAATAAAGGATCGGCAGCATGCCGATGCCGGTATGCCCGCCGAAGCTGACGCTAAAGGAGGCATATTTCGCCAGGCGGTCATAGACCAGCGTGGAGGAGGCGAAATCCAGGCCCAGCCCGCCGTAGCGTTCGGGAATGTCAATCGCCGTCAGGCCCAATTCCGCCGCCTTCTTCAGCAGCGCCCGGGTGGCGGCGAAATCCTGATGTTCCAACTCCTCCGCCTTCGGCACCACCTCCTGGCGGGCGAACTGTTCGGCGGTTTGGGCAATTAGCTGATGCTGCTCGCTGAAGTCCTCTGGAGTGAACGTTGCGGCGGGATCTCCGGGACCCAGCACGAAGCTGGCCGGCGGGGCACTGGCGCTGCGGGCAATGTCGGATTGGCTCATGCGATGCCTCCAGGTATCCTCAGTATTCCGTTGTAGCTAGTCGGGTTAGTGGTGGCGCGGATCAACGCCGAAAATTTTCAATAATGCCGGCGGCGCCCATGCCTCCGCCGACGCACATGGTCACCAGCCCATAGCGCGCGCGGCGGCGGGCGAGCTCGGCCAGAATGGTGGCCGTCAATTTGGCGCCGGTGCAGCCGAGGGGATGGCCCAGGGCGATCGCCCCGCCGTTGACGTTCACCCGTGCCGGATCCAAACCCGCGGCGGCGATGACCGCCAGGCTCTGCGCCGCGAAGGCCTCATTGAGCTCGATCACATCGAGATCCGCGAGGGTCAGTCCCGCCCGCGCGAGCGCCTTGGGAATGGCCGCCACCGGCCCGATGCCCATCAGCGCCGGGTCCACGCCGGCGGTGGCATAGGCGACCAAGCGCCCCAGGGGCTGAAGGTTTCGCCGCGCCGCTTCGGCGGCGGAGAGCAGCAGCACCGCCGCCGCCCCGTCGCTCATCTGGGAGCTATTGCCCGCCGTCACCTGCCCGCGCGCATGAAACGCCGGCTTCAGAGCCGCCAACGCCGCCAGCGAGGTGTCCGCCCGCGGCCCCTCGTCGCGCTCGCAGCGGATCTCCCGCCAGCCGCTGCGCGCGGCGGCGTCCGGCACGCGGGTGGGCACGGTGATGGTCTCCTCGGCGAAACGCCCCGCCGCCAGCGCCGCCAGCGCCTTTCGGTGGCTGGCCAAGGCGAAGGCGTCGGCGGCATCGCGCGTGATGCCGTATTTCACGGCTACGCGTTCCGCGGTCAGTCCCATGCTCAAATAGCTTTCCGGATGGTGCGCCATCAGCCAGGGATTGACGGCGATTTTGTGCCCGCCCATCGGGATCAGGCTCATGCTCTCCGTGCCGCCCGCCAGCGCCGCCTGGCCGCCGCCGGCGCGAATGCGCTCACTGGCTTGGGCGATGGCTTCCAGCCCGGAAGCGCAAAAGCGGTTCACCGTCATCGCCGCCACGGAAACGGGCAGCTCGGCGCGCAGCGCCGCGATCCGCGCCACGTTCATCCCTTGTTCCGCCTCCGGCATGGCGCAGCCCAGCACCACGTCCTCCACCGCCTCGGGTGGAAACTCCGCCCGCCGCAGGGCCTCGCGCAGCACCAGGGCGGCCAAATCGTCGGGCCGGGTATGCGCCAAGCTGCCACGGAACGCGCGTCCCACGGGCGTCCGCACGGCGGCCACGATCACCGCCTCCGGTTGCGCCGGCGCCGTTTGCCGGTGGGCGGGCGATGGCGCGCCGCCATGGTCACGGCCCGCGCCGCCGCGGGGGGAGGAAGCTTGGGGTGCGCGCGGTTTGGGCATGGCTAGTTCCGCAGCGGCTTGCCGGTCTGGAGCGTGTGCCGAATGCGCTCCTGCGTCTTCGCTTCGCCGCACAAGGACAAAAACGTCTCCCGCTCCAGCTCCAGCCAGCGCTGCTCCGGCAATGGCACTCCCGCCGGCGCGTCGCCGCCGCAGAGCACCGCGGCCAGTTTGCCCGCCAAGTGCTGTTCGTAGTCGGTGATGTACTCCGCTTGCCGCATCAGGTAGGCGCCCATCTCCAGCGTAGCCCGCACGTTCGGACCCGGCGCCGCGACCGCCGTCGGCCCCGGCGGCGCGTATCCTTCATCCGCCAGCCGCCGCGCCTCCGCTTTGGCGACGGCAATAAGGCGGTCGCGATTGGGCACCATCACGTAGCCCGGGCGCAGAAAGCCCAAGCGCCGCGCCTCTTCCGCCGAGGTCGCCACCTTCGCCAGGGCCATGGTCTCAAAAACGGCGCGGATGGCCTCTTGCCGCGGCAAACTTTCCGAGCCCGGTCCGGCCGCCCGCAGCGCCTCGGCGGAGACCATCGCCCGCCGCGCCATCGCCGCGGATCCGCCGCCGGCGGGAATCAGCCCCACCCCGACTTCCACCAGCCCGCAATACGTCTCCGCCGCCGCCACGACTTGCGCCGCATGCAGCATCACCTCGCAGCCGCCGCCCAGCGCCATTTGGAAGGGCGCCGCGACCACCGGCCGCGGCGAATGGCGGATCGCCTGCGTCATCCCCTGAAACGCCCGCACGGCCAAATCCACCTCGTCCCAGTCGTCTTCCTGGATCGCCATCAGCAACAGCAACAGGTTGGCTCCGACGGAGAAATTCTCGCCTTCGTTGGCGATCACCCATGCCTCGAACGGCGAGTCGCGCGCGGTCAGCGCGGTCGTCGTCAGGCGCAGAATGTCCTCGCCGATGGCGTTCATTTTGGAATGGAACTCGATGCAGCCGACGCCATCGCCCAAATCCAGCAAACTCGCCCCCGCGTTCTGCTGGACCACGCGGTTTGCCTTCCGGATCACATCCAGCCGCAGCACGCCCGGGGGATCGGCCGGCGGCGGCGCAGCTTTGCCTGCCGCCCGGCGCGCCTGCGCCCAGGCCGGCAGCGCCTCGCCTTCCTTTTCCATTCGCTCCGCCACCACGTCAAATCCCGCGGCTTCCCACAGTTCGAACGGGCCCAGCGCCCAGTTGAAGCCCCAGCGCATGGCTTGGTCAATCTGCCAGGGCTCATCGGCGATTTCCGGAATTCGTGCCGCCGTATACCGCCAAACGGAACTCAGCAGCCGCCACAAGAACTGCCCGGCGGCATCCGGGCTGCGCAATACCTCCTGCAACCGACTCGGCAAGTCCTCCCGCGTCTTGGCCAACTCGAGGCCAGGGAAGCGCGCCTTCTGCCGCGGCCGGTATTGCAGGCTGGCCAAATCCAGAGCCAGGATGTCGCGCTCCCCTTGCGCGTTCCGCTCGCCTTTCTTGTAAAAGCCCTGTCCGCTTTTGTCCCCCAGCCAGCCGCGCTGGATCATTTCCTGGAAATAAGCCGGCAGGCGAAAGATTTCCCTGGCCTCGTCGTGCGGCAGATTCTCGTACGCGTTCGCCACCACGTGCGCCAGCAGGTCCAGCCCCACCAAATCCGCGGTTCGGAACGTCGCCGATTTCGGCCAGCCCAGCACCGGCCCCGTCAGCGCGTCCACCTGCTCGACGGTCAACCCCATTTCCGACATCAACTGCAACGTCCGCATCAGGGAAAAGGTGCCAATGCGGTTGGCGATGAAGTTGGGCGTGTCTTTGGCCCGCACCACCCCTTTGCCCAGCCGCTGGTCCACGAAGGCCAGAAGCCGGGACATCACCGCCTCATCCGTCTCCGGGCCGGGGATGGCCTCCAGCAGGCGCATGTACCGCGGGGGATTGAAGAAATGCGTGCCGAACCAGCGCCGCTTCACCTCCGCCGGCAACTCCGCGCCGACCGCCGCGACCGGCAATCCGCTGGTGTTGGTCGTGAGTGGCGCGTCGGGTTTGAGGAAGGGAACGATGGTTTTCAGTAACTGGCGCTTGGCGGACAGATCTTCAATAATCGCTTCAACTACCCAATCCGCCTCCGCCAAGCGCCCCAGGTCCGCTTCCAGGCTTCCGGTGCGAATGCGCTGAGCGTAGTCCGGTACGTAGAACGGAGCCGGCTTCGACTCGGCCGCCGCCTTCAACCCCGCCGCCGCCCGGTCCCCGAGGTCCAACAGATCCACCGCCAGTCCGGCGTTGGCCAAATGGGCGGCAATGCGCGCTCCCATCACCCCCGCGCCCAAAACGGCCGCCCGCTGGAAGGGCCGGTTGGACGCAAGCTGGGGTGAACCCGTCGGTTGGGGGTTAGCGGCGTTCATTGCCTAACCTTCCAAGCTGCGCTTGGGCCGGGCTTCTGTCAACTCCGCAGGTTGCTGGTGAATCACTCAGGGCACAAACGGAACCGACCTCGTCAGAGCAAGGGCGCCAACAAGACCCTTCCGGACTGTTCGCGACAATGGGGCGCGCGGCATCGCGTCCCAGGGCAGATTGCGGCGTGGTGATGGCGCGGTGGGCAGGTCAGACTCTGGGGTGGGTGGAGGGATTTGAACCCTCGACTTCTGGAGCCACAATCCAGCGCTCTGCCAGCTGAGCTACACCCACCGTAAAACGGGAAAGTCGGGCCGCGAAATGGGCCCAGGACGCGGGTTCAGTATAGCATTCACGCGGCCGAATCCGGCGCCGGCCGCGTCGCTTCTCCCGGGCCCGCGAGCCGTGGCATGCTTCCGCGCGAGGCCGGCGCGCAGTGAGTTTCGCGGTCTTCCCGCGCCCGCGTCGCCGCCGGGCGAACGGCGCGGCCCGGGCGGAAGGATTCCGGTCCAGCTGCAAGACGCCGTGGGCTGACGGCGCGCTGGCTTACAGCGCCGCGACCGCGGCCGCGCGTTGTGGGCGGATCTCGCCCGCCTCCACCGCCTCGACGAACGCCTGCACCACGGCCGGCGAATAGCGCACCCCGGCGTGCTTCTGGATGATCTCCACGACCTGTTCGGTCTCATGCGCCGCCTGATAGGGCCGCTCCGTGGTCATCGCGTCGAACGTGTCCGCCACGGAAATAATCTTGGCCATCAGCGGGATCTGATCGTCGCGCAGGCCATAAGGATACCCGCTGCCGTTCACCGCTTCGTGATGCAGCTCGATGCCCGGCAAAATGTCGTGCAGCTGCTCGACCTGGCGCACGATGTTGGCGCCCTTGACGGTATGCTGCTTCATTTGCACGAACTCCTCATTGGACAACGCGCCGGGCTTTTTCAGAATCCGGTCGTCAATGCCGATCTTGCCGACGTCGTGCAACTGCGCGGCGATCCGCACCTGCTCCACCTCCGTGTCCGTCAAGCCCATGCGCTTGGCAATGGCCACGGAGTACTTCGTGACGCGGTCGGAATGGCCGCGGGTATAGGGATCCTTCTGGTCCACCGCCTGCGCCAGCAGGCGAATGGAGCCCAAAAACAGCTCGCGGTTGGTATCCGCCGCGGCCTTCAGATCGTTGACGTAGTGTTCGATCTCCTCGGCCATGGCGTTAAAGCTGCGCGCCAGGTCGCCGATCTCGGTTTGGTCCTTGATTTGAATCCGCCCTAGAAACTCCCGCCGCGCCAAGGCCCGCGCCTGCTGGCTGAGCAGCTCCAGCGGGTGCGTGAGGCGGCTGGAGAAGTACACGCCGAGGATCACGCTGACGATCAAGCTGGCGATCATCAGCATGTAGCCTTCCCGTTCCAGTTCCCGCGCCGAGGCGAAAGCCAGTCGCTCGGGCCGCTGCGCGATGACCGCCCAGTGCAGCGCCGGGATCGCCGAATAGGTGCCCAGCATGGCCTCCGGTCCGCGCGGCGTGGTTTGCGGGTAGGAGGCGGTTTCCGACGCCAAGGGATTGCCATGCCAAGAGAGGAAGCGGCGCACGATTTCCAGCTGGCTCAGATCCTGGCCGAGCACCCCGCCGAAGTGTCCCGGCTGGGTACCCGCGGCGATCAGCCGTCCCCGGTGATCCACCACGTAGAGCTGCATCCCGCCGGCGGACATTTCATCCAGCCGGCGCTGAATCATGGAGAAGCCTTCCACCTGGAGCAGGACGCCGATCGGCGGTCCCGCACCGGGGCTTCCCGGCTGAAGATCCGGATCCGCCACCAGCGGCATGCTGCGCAGCATCACCACGCGCTTATGCCCGCCCAAGGACACCTCGACGGGCACATAGCTGGTCTGGCCGGCGCGGGAGACCAAATAGGCCCGCTCGATCGCGCGCAGCAGGAAGACGTCCATGTTCGCCAAGCGCGACGCCACCACTTCCTGCGCTTGGTCGTTGATGACCGCCAGATACAGCAAGTGCGTCGAGGAGTGCAGGCTCTCTTCCAGCAGGCCGCGAATGTCCGGCGAGTTGACCTTGTTGCCGCTGAGGTCGCCGCTGGCCAGCACGGCGATGGCGTCGGTTAAGTGCGCCGCCGCCATGCCGCCCTGGCGGTAATACAAACCGATTTCATCCGCCAAGGCCCGCGTCGAGGCGGTCTGGTATTCCCGCTCCTTGGTGCGCAGGGCGTCGCGGTTCAGGGCGATCACCCGCGTGCCATAGAGAAACAACGGCGCCGCTCCCGCTAGGATCAGCACCGCGATGATGAAATAGGAAAGTTTGAGATGCGGGCGCACGCGTCCTAAACGAGGGGATGCGGCGATCATAAGGGCTTTCTTGCCAGCGCCACAACTGGCCCCAAGGGTACAGGTGCCGCGAGAATAACTAGCCGCCGCGGCGATTTCCACCGGCGATTTCGCGGCAGTGAGGCGGGACGCAGCACCGCGACCGCGGCCGCCGGTGCGCGCTCCGCGCCGGCTGGGAGATCGGCCGCCTGGCCCGCCCGGAACTGACCCGGAAAGCCGCGGCGGCCGGCCGCCAAGTCCCGCTAGGACTCTCGCCCGGCCCGCCTAGCGCAGCGCCGCCTCCACCGCCCGCAGATCCTCCGCCAGCAAGGGCAACAGCGTTCCATCGCCGCCAAACCGTACCTGCTGGTAATGCGACAGGAACCGTCCCACCGCCGCCGTCAAAGCAGGCCGGCCCGCGGCCGGCGGCAAGGCGCCGGCCAGCTCCTCCGGCGTGCACTGCGGCGGGGCGCGCAGGCCGATCCGCTCGAGGCGCCGGCGCAAGCGCCGGTAGTACCATGTCGCTTCGCTCGCGGCGGCGGCCGCCCGCGTGCGCCCCAAACCGTGACTTGCCCACGGCGAGGCCCAGATCGCCGCGCCGATGGCGAGCAGAACGGCGGCCAGCATCAGCACCATCCGTCCTTGCCGCTGGTTGGCCGCATGGGCCAGCCATTTCTTCGCCGCATCCGTGCGCGCATGCCAGCCATGCCGTCCCGACCAGGCGAACCATTGCCGCCAGCTTCCGGCCGCAAGCCGCACCTGGCGGCTAACGCCGCGGGCGAGCGACAGCTGGTGGAAGACGTCGTAATTGATCACCCACTCCTGCCAAAAGCTGCCCAGCGCGTCGGCGTACTCCTGCCACTGCGACCAGCCCGCGGCATCCGCGGAAGCCGGCGTCGCGTCGAAGCGCCGCCACAGGCCGCCCTCGCGCGTCGGGAAATAGGCCTGCACCCAGGAATGCGCGTCGCGGCCGCGCAGGACGTAATCGCCGGAAACGCGGTTGTACTCGCCGCCGGCAAACCCATTGACGACCCGGGTGGGAATGCCCAGCATGCGCCCCATCACCGCCAGCGCGGAGGCGAAATACTCACAGTTGCCGGCGCGAACGCGAAACAGAAAGTCGGCCAGCGGGTCCGGTCCCCGCGCCCGCAGGTTGAGGCTGTAGCGGTAATGCGTGCGCAGGTAGCGGGTCAGCGCCCGCATCTGGGCGTAAGGATCGGGGCCGTGGCCGGCGATCCGCCGCGCCAGGGCGGCAATGCGCGGGTCCAGGCCCGGCGGCAGTTCCAGATACTGTTTCCGGATGAGCGGTGGATAGTTCCGCCCGAGTTTGCGCAAATCAGCCGCCGGCGGGGAGCCGATGGTGGAGACGGCGGTGTAGGACATTTCCCCGAACGTTCCATGCACCCGGCTGAGGGTGCCCGTCGGCTCGACGCCGATGCGCGGCAGGTGCGTCGCAATTTGCCGCAGTTGCGGCGCGAAGAACAGCACGTCGGAGCCCACCGGATCGAGCATGACTTGATACCGCACGGTCCGCTGCGGGTAAGCGAATGCACGCGGCGGAACGGGGAACTGCATCTGCCCGAAGACGGTTCGCGTGGGCCGCGCGCGCTGGGGATCGTACCATCCCCGCCCGTCGAAGTCGGCCAAGACCCGGCCCGTCCAATACAGATACAGGCTGCCCGGCGCGGCCGCCGGCGAGGATGACTGGATGCGCACATGCATCACCGGCCGGTTGCTGAGCTGCAAGCGGCCGATCTCGCCCAGCTCCACGTCGTCGCTGAAGCCGCTCAGCCGCTGCGGCCCAATCCCGGGCTGCCAATAGCCAAAGGAAAAGCGGGGCAGCAGGAAGAAAAGCAGCGCGCCGCAAGCGGCGACGCTGGCCGCGGCGGCCAAGGACACGGAGAAAAGCGGACCGCGCAGCTGGTAGCCGCCCGTGGGGCGCTTGGCCCGCGGCTTGCTGCCCTCGGGTGCGGCGGCGCGCACCGGCGCGGAAGCTTCCGCGCGGAACAGTTCGTAGGAGATGACCGTGGCCACGGTCAGCACCAAGAAAATAATGAAGTCGCCCAGGAATCCGCCGCCGACCGTCAGCGTTGCCGCCGCCAATACCTCCAAGAAAGCCAGCACGCAGAGGTAGGCGAAGTCTCGCGGGCGCGTGGCGGAAAACAGCTTCAACACGGCCACGAGCAGGACCAAGTGCACCGTCGCCTGCAAAAATCCGTGCGACAAGAACAGGTAATCCAACGGGTAGAACGCCAAATACAGGACGCTGACCAAATTGGCGAAGGTGTTGGACAGCCGCGGTTGGATGCCGCGCAGCAGCAGCAGCGCCCGCAACCCGAGGGCGGCGGCGCCCAGCAAGACCACCGGACCGCCGAGGCGGCCGGTGCCGGCCAAGGTGAAAAAGCCGGCCGCCAGCAGCAACAGCAGCAGGGCTTCGAAGTACGGCCGAATCAGCGACGGGGCCGCGGCACTACCCGGCGCGGACGAGACCGCCGCCATTGCCTTTGCCCGCCGCCCCCGCCGCACCATATGCCATATAGGATAGGTCAGGCGGCCGTGCCGCCCCGCACCCTCGAGCCGCCATGCGCCAAGCTGACTACCGGCCGTGCGGCCAGGCCGGCAATGCGACCCCTTATGGCGCGCCCAAGGCGCGACTGCCCAAGCTGAACCCTCCACGCCATGCCCACACCGTTTGCCTGGATCCTCCGCCCCGGCCACGCCGACGAATGGCCCGCCATGGTGCGCTTGGTCTCGCAGCAGGCGGTCATCTCCGGCGCGCGCTTATCCGTAGCCTCGGATCCTCGGCAGGGAAGAAGACTGCGTGCCGAATTGCCCGATGAGGAAGTGGGCCAAGAGTTTTGGCTGGCCGTCCACGAAGCGGCGGACGAGCTCAGCCTGGCGGTGGAATTGGTGACCGACCCCGCCGGCGCCGGCGGCCCATGGTCGCCGTTGGATGATGCCGGCGCCAATGTCGAGGCGGAGCCTGGCGCCGATGAGGGCGGCGCCGGCATCTCCCCGGCGGCCGCATCCGCGCCTGCCGCGGCGGCCACCGCCGTCCCCGGCTTGACACGGTTCCGTCCAGAAGTGCCGGAAGAGACGCTTTACGACCTGCTGCGGGAGCAAGACCCCGACCTCGATGGCAAGCTGGACCAAACCATTCAGCAAATCGAAGCCGAGGGGTTGCCGGTCGTTCACCTGTTGCCGTACCTGGATCTGCCCCTCTTCCAGGAGTACGCCGGCGCAAACCCCGGGGAAAGGGAACAGAATCTTTTCCTGCACATGCTGCACACCTGGACCTGCTACCGGCGCTTTGGCGCCGTGCACGCGCGCCTTGGGCCGGAACTCGCCGCCACGCTGTCGGACAGCCGCTGGCTGCGGCTGCACAGCACGCAGTTCCAAAGTCCGGCTCCCGCCCTCTGCGTGCAGTTTCCTGCTTGGTGGCAAACTCTGCGCGCGCCCGGCGGGGGGCCGGCGCAGTGGGTCAAGGAGGTTTATCTGATCCACTGCGAGCCGCCGACGCCGCTGGAAGACCGCGAACTGACGCTGATGATCGTGACGCACGACGAGCGCGGCGAGTTCGGCTTTGTCCCGCTGGAGATTCCCCTCTCGCTGCCCGCGGTGGATGAATCGTTGCAGGCCTTCTTCGCCCCGAGCCTCGAAGACGAGGATCTCGGCGCCAACACGCAAGACCTGCAACAGACCTGCTGCATCACGGCCGCATGGTGCTTGTACAGCTGCGCTCGGGATCCGGTGCGCTATCTCGGCTCCGCTTCGCCGCCCGGCGCCGAATAGGCGCGCCTTGCGGACGGACTCCGCCTAAATGCCGCCTGAAGGCGAACTGGGAAGCCGGGTGCGCTTCCGCACTTTAGCCCCCACCCCTTGCCCTTATACTCGGGACAGCAGTGCAGGGGGTCTCCATGCCGAGAAAGGAACGTGGAAACTGGCCATTGGGCGTGCCCGGAAGCCGTTGGCTGGGCGTGCCATTGGCGTTGGCATTGACCGCCGCTCCCGCTTGGGCGGTTTTGGGCCAGCAGGTGCAGAGCGTGCTGGCGGACCGGGCGAGGGTTGCGGGGCGGCTGCGGCAGATACGCGCCACCGGCTACACCATTCAGCAGATCAGCAGCGGCCAGCCCGGGCGCGGCACGGTCATCCGGGAATATGTTTCTCCCGCGGGAATGGTCTTCGGCGTTTCCTGGCACGGCCCGCAAATTCCCAATCTCCGGGCGCTGTTGGGCGCGTACTACTCCCGCTTCCAGCAAGCCGCGGCGCAGCCCCGCCGGGTGCGCGGCCCGCTGCGCATCCAGAGCGGTGATTTGGTGGTGGAAAGCGCCGGGCATATGCGGGCCTTCTATGGCCGCGCGTATGTGACCAAGTTGATTCCGCGCAATCTTTCCGCGGCGGTGGTGCGATGAAGCGCGCCGGCTTCTTGGCCCTTGCCGTGGTTTTCGCCGCGGCGATCAGTGTTGGCTTGAGCGGTTGCGGCAACAGCTCCAGCGGCGGCTTGCCACCCAGCAGCGGCGGCGGGGGCGGCGGCGGAACCGGCGGCTCGGGCGGCAACGTGACGCCGATTGCCGTGGAACAGGGTCCGGGCGGAACCTCCTTCGTCAACACGCCATTCGTCACGGTGCGGGTCTGCGTTCCCGGCAGCACGACGCAATGCCAAAACGTCAAGGATGTTCTGCTGGACACCGGATCGTATGGCCTGCGGCTGCTGTCTTCGCAAGTCGGCATTTCGCTGCCCGAGACCACCGACGGCAGCGGCAACACGCTGGCGGAATGCACGCAGTTCGAAGGCTCCTACGTGTGGGGCTCGGTCGCGACCGCGGATGTGTACATGGGCGGGGCCAACAACACCGGCGAAGTGGCCACGAGCGTGCCGATTCAACTCATCGGGTCATCCAGCATTCCCGCCGCGCCGTCCAGTTGCACCAGCAGCGGCTTGCCCGCCAATGACACCGTCGCCACGCTGGGCGCCAACGGCATTCTCGGCGTGGGGTTGTTCGTGCATGACTGCGGCGCCGCCTGCGCCCCCAGCTCGACCAGCCCGCCCAACCCGCAGCCCTATTACTTGTGCAGCTCCTCGAGTTGCACGCAAACGCCTCTGGCCGAAAGCAACCAGGTGCAAAACCCCGTCGCCCTCTTCGCCAACGACAACAACGGCGTAGTGGTGAAAATGAATTCCGTCAGCGATAGCGGCGCGGCCACCGCGACGGGATCGCTGATCTTCGGCATCGGGACCGAATCCAACAACGGCCTAGGCAGCGCCACGGTGCTGACGGTCAATGGGTTTGGCGATTTCTCCACCACGTATAACGGCGTGACCTATTCCGATCCGACCTCCGGCACAAGCACAAACGCCGGAAGCTTCTTCGACACCGGCTCGAACGGCCTGTTCATCCTGGACGCAACGACGCTGGGCAACGGAATCTCCGACTGTCCGACCGGCGGCACCTCGGTCGGGCCGAGCTATTACTGTCCCGCGAATCCGGTGAGCCTGACGGCGATCAACGTCGGTGCGAACAGCGCCACGGTTTCGGCGCCGTTCACCATTGCCAACGCCAATACGCTCCTCGGGGTCTCCACCAGCTTTGCGTTCGACAATCTCGGCGGCGCATTTGGCTCGGGCACCGAAGCGTTTGATTGGGGCTTGCCGTTCTTCTTTGGGCGGACGATCTATTTCGCCATCAACGGGGGAAACGCGCCGCAAGGCGGCGGTCCGTACTACGCCTACTGAGATTGGGATCAGGCCTGCTCGCCGCAGATCGGGCGGCCCTGGTTGCCCGAACCGGTCGCTGCGGCGCGATCTCGCCCAAGAGCCGCCTCCAGGCGGCTCTTTCATGTGCCGGGCGGAACGATGGCGCCCGGCGCCGCAGTTGGCGGCTCAGGAGGCGGCGAAACTCGGCGTCGCTCTCCGCCCGCCACAATAAGCGCGCCAGCGTCGCCGTATCCCCGGGGGGAAAATACCCGCGGTACTCCGGGCCGAGCAACCCTAGATTGCCCGCGATCCGGGTCGCCAGGACCGGCGTGCCCGCCACCGCCGCCTCGGAGATCACATTCGCCCCGCCTTCCAGCCGGGAGCTGACCACCAACAGCTGCGCATTCGCGATCAGCCGGCGCGTCGCCGCCGGGCTTTGCGCGCGCAGCCAACGATAGCGGGCATTGCGCCGCATTTCGGTTTCCGCGCGCCGCGCCCAGTCCGGCGACAATGCGGCGCCGGCGTGCAAAATGCGCAGGCGGCTCCCGGGCGGCAGGGCGCGGCTGGCAAATGCCGCGCGCAACGGATCCTTCACGGCGCGCAAATGGGCCGCGACCGCCACGTCGAATGGCCGTTGGGCGCGCAGCTGGGCGCGGTCGCGAGCCGGTTGCCGCCGCACTGCGGCCGGGCGCGCCGATTGCAGCACGACGCGCGCCTTCGCCCGGACCTCGGGCGGCAGGACATTCCGCGCCAGCGGTTGCAGCACCACCAAGCGCGCGGCGGCGGCAACCGCCCGCGCCGGTGGGCCGCGCCGCGGCAAACGGGGATACAGATCCGTGCCGGTCAAGGCCAGCACGATCGGGCGATGCGGATAGCCGCGGTGGAAGGCCAGAACCGCCTCGGCGCTTTTGACCGCGTGCAGCGCGACCAACACATCGGCACGCGGCCAAGCCGCCACGCCGCGGCTAACGTGATGGCCTAGGGATCGCCAAATCGCCGCCCAACGCTTCGAAGTGGCGCGGTTGCCGCTGGCGACACCCGCGATTTCCGGCGTAACGAAGGCCATGCGCATGTTCCTAAAGTAGCAATGACCGGGTGAGGCGACGAAGGGCGAAGCTCGCGGGCGGAATGGGAGCGGCGGCGCGTGCCGTTGCGCCAGCGCCCAGCGAAACGACGCGTGGGCGGGCGGGCATGCCGGCAAGCTGCCGGCGCTCCCGGGCCGCAGACCGCCAGCCGCTGACGCAAGAAGGACCTGCGCACCCCATTGCCGGCCCTCCCGGCGCCGCCGCGTGCCGGCCTTAAGCCGATGGCTTGGGTGGCCGGCCCACCGCATAATACCCGCATGGCGGGATTGCCCATGGGGCCGGAGACGATGATGGGGGAATCCGCCGCGGAGTGGCTGCGGGATGCCCGCCGGCGCACATTGGCCCTAGCCGACGACCTCACCGATCAACAATTAGAAGTTCCGCTGCTGCCCATCCTGAATCCGCCGTTATGGGAACTGGGCCACGTCGGCTGGTTCCAGGAACGCTGGCTGCTGCGCCATTACGGCGGCCGCCCGCCGTTGCGGGCCGATGGCGACGCGCTGTTCGATTCCAGCGCCGTGGCGCATGACACCCGCTGGCGGTTGCCCCTGCTGTCGCTCGCGGCCACGCTGGCCTATCTGGAGTCCGTCCTGGACCGGGTTCTGGCAACGTTGCCGGCCGGCGTTTTGCCGCCTGACCAGGCCTATTTCTGCTGGCTGGCCACCATGCATGAGGACATGCACGGCGAAGCGTTCACCTACACGCGCCAAACGCTGGGGTATGCGGCGCCGCGAACGGCGACTGCCGGAGCTGTGGCGGCGGGCGGTCCGCCGCTCGCCGGCGACGCGGTCATTCCCGGCGGGGAGTTTCGCTTGGGCGCCGAACCGGCGGAGCCGGCGTTCGTGTTCGACAACGAGCAGTGGGCGCATTCGGTGCGGATCGCTCCCTTCGCGATCGCCCGCGCCTCGGTAACGAACGGCGAATTCGCCGCCTTCGTGGGCGACGGCGGGTACCGGCGACCTGAATTGTGGAGCGGGGAAGGCTGGACATGGCGCGAGGGCGCCAGCGCCGAGCATCCGCTTTACTGGGCGCCGGAACCGAGCGGCGGTGCGCGCGGCTGGCGGCGGCGCGAGTTCGACCGGTGGCTGCCGCTGGGGGATGACCTGCCGGTGATTCATGTCAACGCCTTCGAGGCGGAAGCCTATTGCGCCTGGGCAGGGCGGCGCCTGCCCAGCGAAGCCGAGTGGGAAATGGCCGCCGCCGGCGCACCAGGGCAGACCGCAAAGCGGCGCTGGCCCTGGGGCGATGCGAGTCCGAGCGATGACCCCGCGCTCGCCCAATGGGAGGGCCGGGCGCTGGGTTGCGCACCCGTTTCCGCCTATCCGGCAGGCGACAGCGCCTGGGGCTGCCGGCAGATGTTGGGCAACGTGTGGGAATGGACGGCGAGCCCGTTTCTCCCCTATCCCGACTTTTCCCCGGGACCGTACCGCGACTATTCCCAACCCTGGTTCACGCCGGAGCACCGCGTCCTGCGCGGCGGCTGCTGGGCCACCCGCGCCCGGCTGCTGCGCAACACCTGGCGTAATTTCTATCCCGCCCACCGCCGCGACGTGTTCGCCGGCTTCCGGACCTGCGCGCTCCAGTTACCATAAGGCAGCTCGCCCGCTACGCAACTGAGATGTGAGGTGAGGGGGAGTGAGTTGCCCTCGGAGGCGGGACGAGGGGCGCGGGACGACGAACGGGGATGGGCGGAGGCGGTGAGAGTCACCTAGGGGCTTCTCCGAGAAGGGGGGTGATGGGCGGGAGTGGACGGCGAGTCCGATTCGCTTCTACCCCGGCTTTCCGTTGCAACCGTACCGCCGCAATCCCCAGCCGTGGTTGCGGCCGCACGGCGCTCGGGGCGACCGCGGAGCAATTCGCCGCCGATCGGCGTCCGCCTGGCCGGCGAGCGCAGCGGGCGGCGAGACGGGCGCCATGGGAGCCAACCTGATGCTGGAAGTTCTCGGTTAAATCCCAAAAATTTGGCTTGGCTGCGGATGACGGCCTTTTCCGCCATGCGCAGGCCGAATTATTTTGCAGCTCGTCGGGGAACCTGCCCACGACTTCATAGCGCTCAGGTCACAATTCATTCAGATGGAGCAATTCCAACACTGCCGGCGGGCAGCCGTTCCAGGAGGCTTGTGGCTCATTACCCTGGTACCGCAGCCCGCGGACTCCCATCCGGCTGGTAAAAAAGGCGCTCACCACCAGATCCCGCATGCGGTTGAAAAACGCAACTCCCGGGTAATCCGCCGGCCTAGCGCGGTCTGGATAAGCGATACGGTCGAGCATCTCCTTTTGCCGGGTAGGCGGACAATCCAGGAACCGGAAGCCAAATGCCTGTTGGCACTGCCCATCCAGCCACGTCAGGCCGCCGCGGAATTGGTCGGACAACAATCCTGGCTTGAGACTCAGCCAATCGTCAATGAATTCCGGAACGCCGGCCTCGCCGGCGCTTCCCGAATTTGCGTCGGCAGGTAGGATGAGATCACAGAGAACGCGCAGCGTATGCCACTGATGCGGATCTAGGGCATGGGGATGGGGTGGCTGCGTATTTGAAGCGCCCGTGGCCGAGGACCACACGGAGGCGGCCGCCGTGGCCGGATGCGGGAAAGGCAGCAAAGCCATGGCCGGCAGCCCGCTCGCGAACTTCAGGATGTCGCGCCGATCGATCCCACCCTGGTTTTTCTTTCCCATCCATACCCTCCTGAATCCAAGCGCTTCTAAACAGTGCCCAGCCGCGCCAGGCGGGTCATATTTTCGGCGGTCCGCCAAGCCAGGGCGAGAATGGTCAACGTTGGATTTTTGTCCGCTAGACCCACGAAGGGAGCGCCGTCGGCGATGAACAGGTTCGGGCAGTCCCAAGCCTGGCAATGTGGGTTGAGCACGGAATTTTTCGGGCTGGCGCCCATGCGCGCGCCACCGACCTCGTGGATGCCTTGGCCACCTACCGAAATGCCCCAGCGTGACTGCCTGCCGGCCGCGCTCAACACCTGGCCGCCGGCGGCTTTCACGATTTCCTGGAACGTGGATTGCATGTGGCGGGCCATCTGCAACTCGTCTTCCCCCCATTGAAAGTGAAATTTCAAGACGGGAATGCCCCACTGGTCCAACGTTTGGTTGTCGATTTCACAATAGCTGGATTCGTTAGCGATCATTTCGCCGCGGCCGGAGAGATTGACAAACGCGCCGTAAAGATGCCGGCACGTTTGCTTCAATGCCGCGCCATAACCGCCGCCGGTTAGTTTTTCCGTGCCTTGGAAGATGCCCGGCATGGGCATGCCGGCGTGGCCGCCGTAAATTTCCACATGGTAGCCGCGGGTGAATGGCAAGGCTCCGCGGGCCTGGGCGGCGCACTCCCACCAGGGAATGTAGAGGTGCATGCCGCCGACGCCGTCATCGTTATGCGGCGGCAGCCCGGCCAATGCCGGGAAATACCCGGTGACATTGCTCATCACCGTATCCATCACATATTTGCCCACCAAGCCACTGGAATTGGCCAACCCATTGGGGAAGCGGGGGCTTCTGGAATTGAGCAGGAGTCGCGCGGTTTCGCAGGAACTGGCCGCCAGCACCACGGTACGGGCGCGCACGCGGAGTTCCCGGCGGCTAGACTTATCAATGTATGAGACGCCACGAGCGCGGCCATCCGCTCCCACTAGGATTTCCCGCGCCATTGCATTCGTCCGGATTTCCAGTTTCCCCGTTTGACGCGCTGCCGTGAGCAAGACCGCGGGCGAGGAAAAGTTCGAACCCATGCGGCAGCTACGTCCGCATTGCGAAACATAATGGCAAGCCGGACGGTCGCGATGCGGCCGCGTCAGGACGGCCAAGCGTGAAGGGATGCACGGGATCCCGAGCTTCTGGCTTCCGCGCTGGATCAATAATTCATAGCAGCGGGGCGCGGGCGGAGGCAGGTAATGACCATTGGGCAAATTCTCGATGTTCTCTTGCGAGCCGAAGACGCCGATCAGTTCCTCCACGTTAGTGTAATAGGGCGCCAGTTCCTCGTAGGTAATCGGCCAGTTGAACCCTTTACCATCGCGGGAGAAGGCTTGAAAGTCGTAGGGTCCATTGCGCAGCGAAATGCGGCCCCAGGCGTTGGTTCTGCCCCCGAGCATGCGAGAACGAAACCACATCCATTGCTCTCCGGGAGCGGTCAGGTAAGGCTCGCCCGGGACGGTCCAGCCGCCGACCGCGGCCATGAAGTAGTTCATGGGGCTCACGTAGTCACCGCCGCCGTGGCCAGGAGCGTCGTATTCCCACTCCAGCCATTTGGAATCGCGCGCCGGGTCAAACCAGCCGCCGGCTTCGAGCATCAGGCAACGCGCGCCGGCGCGAGTGAGAACATGCGCGGCCATCCCGCCTCCCGCTCCGGAGCCCACGATCACGGCATCATAAAGCTCGGACCGGCTAGCGACGTTTGGCATGTTGAGCCTCTTTTTCGTGCAGGGTTATGGGTGCCGCCGCCCCGTGGGCGCGCCGGGGCTGGTTGCAGCCCAAGGGGAGCATGCGGATCGGGGCGCGGTTGCTGCCTTGGGCATCAAAGTGGACCCCCCATGCAGGCAGGCGCGCGAGTCGTCCGTGAGCCAGACGATCCCGCACACGCGCACGATTCGCTCCTGCGAGGGTGATCGCCTGGGCCACCATCCGGACGGCAATGTAGGCCTCCACGTCCGTGGGGCCGGGCGCGAAGCCAGCAGCCAGACGGAAGCGGTGGACAAAGCGGGAGTAAGCGGCGCTTGCAACTCGGGCCGCTGGCGTATAGATACGTGCGGATGGCAAGCCTGCGGCGTCCCGGCCGAAATTCAAGCCTTCGCCCGGCTGCGCAGCCAATTGCGGCAAGTACACCACGGGATGCACCGGGGCCCGGCGCCACGTGCGCAACAGCGCGGCCGCCGCTTCGGGCTGAGCCCATAAAACCAGCTCCCGTGGGCGGCCGCGCTGCAGCAACGAGCCTAGCGCGGCCGCAGTCTGTAGCAGCCGCTGGGGTTCAAAACGGAGATCGGTGGCGGCAAGTGGGGTGCCGCTTCTGCGAACGGCGGCCTTGAATGCCCGGAGTCCGGCCCGGCCGTCCACGTCGCTTTCGCTGACGAGCAGCACGCGCTGAGGGCTGCCAGCGTCATCCATGCGGCGGACCATGGCGCGGGCCTGCATGGCGTCGCTGGGGGCGAGGCGAAAGATCCACGGCATGTTCATTCTCGTGACCGTGTTCTCGCCGGACAGGGTAAGGATGGGAACGCCGATTTTGTTGCCCACCTGGAGACCCAGATGGGCCAAGGCACCGTTTGCCGAAGTGACGAGCGCGGCTACATGTTGCTGGAAGATGAGCCGCAACAGACGGTCGTCGGCGCGTCCCCAAGGAGGTCCGCTGGAGTCCGCCACCGCCAGCGCAATGCGTTGCCCGTTCGGAAAAGCGGCGGCTCGGCGCAGAGCCAGGGAGGCTGCCCGTACGATGGCTTCGCCGGCGATCCGCCGCGGCCCGCGCAACGGCACCCATAGACCAATGCGCACGACCGAACCCGGCAGAGTGAAGCTGGGCCCGCGGCCCGGCCCGGCATAATGAACGCCCGCCTGCCCAGCATGAGCCGCATGGGCATAACGATGGAGCGCGGGTGTTTGGCCCAGCATCGCCGGCGGAAGCAGGAACGCCATGGCCCCCAGCCCCAGCCGCTTGACCCAATCGAAGCTCCAGCGCATCCGGCGATCGCTCCCGTCAATTCGCCGCTTCGAGGCATGCCGGCCAGCGATGGCCACGCCAGTCGGTCCGCTGCTCCGGCCAGTAGACAAAATGTCCCGCAACGACTTTGGCCATCGTTACCGGGGCGATGTTGTTCAAGGTGTTGTCGAAAAACGCCGTGCCGCTCACCCCGTGGTACGCCTTCATCTGATATCCGCGCAAGACATCCATGATCAAGGCGCGATTTAGTCCGGCCTTGCGGATGGCCCCGATCAGCATGGTCATACCGTCGTAGGCGTAAGCGGCATACGCACCGGGCTGAGAGTGAAAACGGTGAACAAAGCGCCGCCGAAATTGCAACCAGCGAGGATTGGAGCTGTCAGGATTGATCGCTGATACAGCGACCACGCCATTGGCGGCTACGCCGGCGGCCGTGATCAATTCGGGATAAGCCACGCGGCTGCTGCCAAATACGGGTTGGCGCATGCCGAGCGTGCGCATCTGCCGCACGATCAAGCCCGCCTGCCGCGCACCGCACCAAAGAACGACGCCTTGAACCCGCATCTGCTGGAGTTCGCGCAGCAAAAACCCGAAATGCGTTTGATACGGGGCAAACGTCAGAACGACGGCCGGTGGATGGCCCATGCGGCGCGCGGTGTCGAAAAACACCGAAAATCCCAAACGCCCGTACCGGTTGGTGGCGCGCATGATGGCGACGTTTTTGAGATGGAGTTGGTTGAATATGTAGTCGGCCAGCGCGTAGCCTTGTTGCCGGTCATCGGGAAAATTGTGCAGGAGCCAGGGAATGCGGGTTTCCGTGACGGTGGGATCGGTGGTGGCGGTGTCGACGATGGGCAGCTGGAGTTTCAGGGCGGCGCGCAACTCAATATGCGTCGAAGCCCCATCCACCGAACCCAGCATCGCCCAGACATGCTGACGGAAACGCATGTGCACGATGGCGATGGCGGAAGCCCCCCACAGCGGCTTATCGTTGTGAATGTCCAGCACGAAAGGCTTGCCGTGGTAACCGCCCTGCCGATTCGCCTTGGCCAGGGCTAATTCAGCGCCGTGCAACATGGAGATGCCATAAACCGAGTTGGCGTATTGGCGCTGGAGCGGTCCCAGGAACCCGAGCTTGACGGCGGCTAAACGCCGCCAGTTGGCCTTGGGCACGCTCCGGGCAGCGCCATCGTAGGCCACCGCACGGGGGGACATGAGATACAGGTGGTAAGGCTTCTTGAAACGACCATAGGGAAACGCCACGGCGGGCATGCCGGCAAAACGCAGGGAGGCGGGGGGGCGGCAAGCCGGGGCTTGCGCCCAGGCGCGACTGGCCGGCAGGAGCACGGCGAGGATGGCTGCGGCGATCCAGACCCAAGGCTGCGCGGCAGCGGGTAGCACCGATGGTTTCATGAAGAACTCTCCAGGCTGCGGGGGCGAGGGCTCCTCTCCGCGTCCGGCGCTGATGGGCATGCAGACCCAGCCAGCCAATCCATGGATTCCCGCCGGGTTTCGATGAAACGGACAATGCGCCGCAAAGTTTCGGGCGTGATTGCCTGGAGGGCATCGCAACGGGGAGGGCAGGTCTCCGGCTGAAGGGCAATTTCGATGAGCAAGCCATCACAGCCGGATGCAAGGGCGGCGCGGCTGGCCGACTCGACCCGGGCGGCCAGGCCGGTGGCGTGGCTGGGGTCGGCAATGACGGGCAGGAAGGTCGCCTCGCGCAGGGCGGGGACTGCGTTGAGATCCAGCGTGAAGCGCGAATATTCCCCCGCCGCGAACGAGCGGATCCCACGCTCGCAGAGAACGATCTGCAAGTTGCCCTGGAGGGCTATATATTCCGCCGCCCCTAGCCATTCACAGAGCGTGGCCGCCATGCCCCGCTTCAGGAGCACCGGCTTTCCCGAACGTCCGGCTTCCACCAGGAGTGGGAAATTCTGCATGCTACGGGAGCCGATTTGCAGCATATCGGCGTATTGCGCCACCGTTTCCACCAGCCGCACGTCCATTACTTCCGTCACCACCGGCAGGCCAACCGCTTGGCCGGCGGCGTGCAGAATTCGCAGGCCCTCTTCTCCCAGACCCTGGAAATCGTGGGGTGATGTGCGCGGTTTGTAGGCTCCGCCGCGCAGCATCCGAGCCCCCGCCGCGCGCGCCGCCTGAGCCAGCGACAAAGTTTGCTCCCAGCTTTCGACGGCGCAGGGTCCGGCGATCACCGCTGGCTGGCCGGCGCCGAAGCTGACGCTGCCGGCGGTGACCGTCAGGCGGCCAGCCGCGCCGTAGCCGGGGTTGGCGGGCCGGCTGACCGCAGGGCAGACGCGGAGCAAGCTCTCGGTATCGATTTGGCCGGCTGGCTTCATCGGACCTAGGCGGCGTTCGATTCGAAGACGGCGATGGCTTCCATTTCAATTAGCAGTTCCGGGCGGCATAAAATCGCCTGAATGCCGGTTGAGGCGGGTAGCAGGTCCAACCCTTGGCGGCGGAAAAACTCCGAGCGGATTTCGTTGAACACGGCGTAATCGCGCTCGATGTCACGTAAATAACACGTGGTGCGCACCACGTCTTTCCAATCCGCCCCCTCAGCGGTCAGCAGCGCCGTGATGTTCTGGTATGTGCGCCATGTTTGGGCGGAAAAATCGCCTTCGTGCACGCTGCGCCCGAGCTCATCGATGCTCGCCGTGCCGGAAATAAAGAGGAAGACCGTCCCCTTCAGATTGATCCGCATCCCGCGTGAAAAGGATGAAGGTTTGGCGTAGCTGTAGGCTTCATTCAACACCTCGGGAGCGCTCACGGCGCATTTGGAAATGGGGGTGTGAACATGGGACAGCGTAGCGATGTCACCGAAGGGCATGTTGGTCTCCTGTTGGGCTGGCGAAACCGTGGCTTAAGCCGGCCGCGGTGGCCACCCAGATGTCCCGGCCCTGAAAGGCCAGGCCTAAAACATAGTTGTGCGCCAAAGACGTCGCCGTCGCGATGCGGCGCGGTGGACGGTGGGGAGCGGTGATGAGAATTTCCCCGCGCCCCAAGGGAGGGGGAGTTGCGGTGTCGAGGGCTCGCCAGTTCGCGGGACGGTAGGTGATCCAGACATGAGTGGCCGGATCAAACTCAGTGAGGCCGCGCTGGGTCGCGGCCCATACCCGCCGGCCTTGCAGGGCGACGCTGTTGACAAAATTGGACGCCAAGCCGCTGTCCTGCCGCAGATAGTTATGCCAAAGGCGGCCATCATAGCCGCTCAGGCCAAAATAGGTTCCCACCCAGAAGGACTTGCTGCGCGGGCGGTGGACAATGCTGCTGACAATGTTGCTGATCAAGCCCTGATTGCGATACAGCAGGATCTCCGCGGAATTGGATGGGCTGAGATAAGGGCGCCAGGTCTGGCGGCGCTGGTTGTAAACCACCACCCCGCCCCCCCACAGCCCCATGTAGATCTTGCGGGCGCCGAGGGCCAGGGCATAGGCCCACGGCTCCTTGAACGGAGCGCTGGGCTGGCTCATCACACTGAAAATGCGCCAGGCGTGCGTCCATGTGTTGAGCCGGCTGACGCCGCCCGCGGTCGCGGCCCAAACGTATTTGCCCTGCACCGCAACGCTGTAGACCAAGTCGTTGGCCAAGCCGCTGGAGAATACCGTATAGCGCGTGAATTTGCCCGCCGAATAGCGGCTTAAGCCTCCCAGCGCCGCCACCCAGACACTGCCGGTTTGCCGATCGATCGCGATGGACATGACGGCATAGCCGGCCAGGCCATCGGCACGCGTAAAGATTTGTTTCACCCGTCCGTGTTCGATCAAGACCAGCCCGTGTTCGGTGCCGGCCCAGATGCGTTGCCCGTCGACGGCGACGCAGTACACCTCCCCGGCGGGAAAGCCGTTGGCGGCGGTGTAGTTGACCCAGTGCGTGTAGAACGGCGGCAAAGGCGAGGCGGCGCGGGCCGCCCACGCAAGGCTAGAGACGAATCCCCAGCAGACGAGGGCGCTGATGAGCCGGAAGCGCGTCTTGCGGTTCATAGGGTTTTCAAAAATTGGACCAGGTCGTTGAGTTGTTGTTTGTTCATATCCGAGGTGAATCCATGACGGTTGTGCGGGTTGAACTTGGTCCAGATCTCTTCCAGGGTTCGCGCCTCGCCATTGTGCAGATACGGCGGCCGCATATAGATCCCTTCCAGCGAGGGCACTTTGAAAGCCCGGGTATTGTCAAATCGAGTGGCGGTGCCGACGTTCATCAGCACCCGCGAAGTGTAATGGGTGAGGGGGGCATGACAGCGATAGCAGCGGTCATCCTCAGGGATGATCGCGCCGGTATTGGTGCGGGAACGAAAGAAAATTGCCCGACCCCGCGCTTGCGCCGGCGTCAACCGCCCGTCGGGAGCGCGATAGGGGTTGGGCGGCAGGCGTAGGGACCTAACGAAGGCGACCAAATCTCTGACCTGCCGCGGGCTGAACCCCTGCGAACGGAAAATGTACGTCGCCGTGCGGGGGCCGTCCTGGGTCGCGAGATTGGGGTTCAACCCGTTCCATTTGAACGGCCCCGTGCCGCGTATGGCCCGTAGCGTTTTGTTGATTACGATGTCCTGGCCGAGATGCGGGACCTCGAAGCTCCACAGCAGGCCATCCTCGAAGCCTTCATCGGGATGACACGTAGCGCAGGCCAGCTCCCGGCCCTGGGCGTAATCGGCGTCAAAAAACAACTGCTGGCCGCGCCGCACCTCGGTCGGGGCGCGCATACGGCCGAGGCGAATCAGCCCGTCACTGCGCAATCCGTGCAGGTCGATCACGCTGATGGTGTCATCGGCGCGGTTGGCGATGTAGGCGTAGTGGCCGTCGGGAGAGGCGACAACCCCGGTGGGATCACGTCCGGTCGGCAGGCGGCGCACGATGAAGTGGGAGGCATCGGCCAGATTCCGTGCAAGGTCCGCCTGGGCCGGAGAGCGCAACAGGCGCAGGAGCCGGCGGATGTTCAGGATCGAGACACGATCCACGCCGGAGGCGGTGACCAGCGCCCAGGGAGTATGCGGCGCCACTACCGCCCCGTAGCCGTTGGCGTAGGCACGGTTCACGCCGTCGAGCATCACCTCGCGCACGCGCGGAGGGGCATGGCGATGGAGTTCGACGACCGCCAATCCGTTGGCCGCGTACCAGTCCCGGCGCAGCACGAGCAACGGAACCAGGTTGTGGGGCTGCAGGAAGGGAATGAGCAAGCAATCGGCGTGCGGCAGCGAGACTTGCGCGATTTGCCGCATCTGAATCGCGCCGGGAACCATGATCCGCCGCGCCACCTGCCGCGTAGCGGTGTCCACGAGCGATAGCTGGTCCACGGGCGGCTGCTCGGGGGCGCCCAACTGCGCCAGCAAATCCGTGACCGCAATCCACCCGCCGCGCAGCCGTGCGGTGAAAGCGGGAAAATGCCCGGCGGGCAAACGGCTGACTTCACGGCCCGTCGCTAACCGGACCACGGAAATGTCGTTGCCCAGGGTATTGGCCGTATAGAGGTAGCGGCCGGTTCGGTCCGTAGCTAGGCCCTCGGGCCCCCAGCCGACGTGCAACGTGCGGGCTACGCGCCAGGTTCGCGTATCAATCACGCTGACTGAATTGCTCCAGGTATTGGCCACATAGAGCCAACGACCGCCGGGGGAAAGCGCCAACCCTTTGGGCCGACGGCCGACTGCAAGCGCGCCCGTGACGCGGCGGGTACGCGTATCGATTTGCAGGACTTCATTGCGGCCTTCGCCGGCCACGTACAGCCACCGGCCATGCGGCGAAAGCTGCAAGGCGACCGGATCGAAATAGCGCCGGCTGGAATAAAAACGCCGCCAGTAGGCGCTACCGCGCGGCGCAGGCCGATTCGCCAGGCTGAGCCCCGCCGCCGAGAGCGCCAGGGCCAGGACGATCCAGCGCGTAGCGCCCCGCCGGCGCCGGACCGGGCGACTGTCAGGCCTTGGGCGCCCGGCGCTCATCGCACCGATTCCTTCCCAGGAGCGACCGTGGGTTCGGGTTCCTTGACATGCAAAATCTGGTCGGCGGGAATCGCTTGCAACACTTGCACCGTGCCGCTCGGCCAATGCAGCGTCAAGCGGTCGACCTGCTGGTGATGGCCAAGGCCAAAATGGGGCCGTGGATCGTTCTGCGAAAGGTAACCGGAAGCGGAGACCGCCTCCACCATCTGCCGCACACCGCCGGATTCCGCGAACAGGCGCGTGCCGTATCCATCCCGATTGCTGCGCGTTCCCTCCAGCCGGAGGGTGAGCCAGTGATTCCGGGCATCCTCGGGGGGAGTATTGCGCAGCAAAATGCCAGGTCCGCCCAAAGTAGTCACAAAGGCGTCCACATAGCCGTCATTGTCGTAATCACCGAAACAAGCGCCGCGGCACACGTGGCGCGTCGCGAAGAAGCCGCCGTGTCCGACCCGAGAAAAGCCGCCCCGGTGATTGTTGCGTAGTAACACGCTCTTCATGGGAATCATCCAGGCCAAGCCGCCATCGCAAATGAAGATATCCTTCCAACCATCATTGTCATAGTCGAGGATGCCGTCACCCCAGCCCACGTACGGGCCGCAGGCGCGGCCGATGCCCGATCGGGCGGTGCGGTCCAGGAAGTATGCCCGATGCAGCGCACGGCCGTTTCGGTAGTACCGTTGGTAGCTGCCGTCGGAGACGAATAGATCGAGCCAGCCCTGGTTATGGCAATCGGCGAACACCGGTCCCATGGCGGTCGTGGCCTCGCCGTCTTCGCCGAACGCCACGTTCTGTTCGAGGGCTACGTTGGTGAAGGTTCCATCGTGGTTATTGCGATACAGGAAACTTTCCATCGAGTCGTTGGCGACGAAGATGTCGGGCCAGCCGTCGTTGTCGTAATCGCCCACGGTCACGCCCATGGCGCGCCCGGTGGCCCGGGCGATCCCCGATTCGCGCGACACGTCCGTGAAGGATCCGTCGCCGTTGTTGTGCAGCAAACGGTTGAGTTGGGGCGCGTAATCCAGCGGCCCTGGATAATCTTCTCCCTTGTAATATTCTCTGTAGCTGGGAATAAACTCTAGATAGTTTCCAATGAACAAATCTAGCCGCCCGTCGCGGTCATAGTCGAGAAATGCGGCGCTGGTGGCGTAGTACGGATTGCTGACGCCCGCGTCTAAGGTGACGTCGGTGAAGGTGCCGTCGCCGTTGTTGTGATAGAGCACGGATTGCAAATAGCCGGTGACGAAAATATCCGGCCAGCCATCATTGTCAAAGTCCCCCACCGTCACGCCGGTGGCAAAGCCGCGGCCGCCCACGCGGGCCTCTCGGGTGACGTCGGTGAAGGTGCCATCGCCGTTGTTGCGATAAAGGTGGTTGGTGGCGTCGCGGCCGTCGGGAGCGGAATGATTCGTCACGCCGGGCAGGTGGCGCCCGTTGACGACGTAAAGATCGAGCCAGCCGTCATGGTTGTAGTCGAGCCAGGCACAGCCGGCGCCCGTGCCTTCCAGAATGGAGCTGAGACGCTTTTCGCCGAAGGAATGTTGGTAGCGAATGCCCGAGCGCGCGGTAACGTCCAGGAAATGGTGCCGGGCAGGGGGTGCATTCCGGGGAACGGGACCGAGCCCCCAAGCGCGGAGCGCGGCCCATGGAACGGCAGCACCCGCCGCGGCCAGCAGTTGTCGTCTCGAAAGGGTCATCGGGCGGCTACTTTCTCGGCGCTTCGGGGAATCGGGGCAGGCAGGCCGATGGGAATCGGCGCGCGGAGACGCCGGAGCACCTCCGGCCAATGGTTTACGGGCGTGAGTGCGGGGCCTTCGTGGCAACCCTCGCAGCCGACATCCTCGCCGGGCCGTATCCAGATCCAGCTCCGCTGCGCTTGCACCACGGCGCCGCGGGCGTTGATGAGTGCGAAGCGCAAAGGCAGATCTGCGGGCAGGCGGAGGTAGAAGGAGCCGTCCGGTTCGACCCGTGCCGCGCCTAGGATTTCCGCTTTCGCGTGGCGTAGCGCCAGAACCCGCACCCGCATCCGCCCGCCAGGCAAACGGCCGCCGGGTGCGCCAGACGAAGCGTAGGCATCCAAACAAATGACGCGGCCGCTCGCAAATCGAGGATGAACTAAGCTGAAGTACCGCTGCGGCGGGGGATGCGACGCAAGCGGCGTCGCTTGCGCACAAGTGAAGCCCGGAGCGCTGAATACGGAAGCCGCAAGCCGATTGGTCGCGGAATCGAAAACGTCGATGCCGCACCGCGCCACCTTGCCGGGCGCCCTGCCGCTGACCAGCCAACGCCGACCTTGGAGCGGCCGCACCGAATTGAAGGCTGGCATCGCCCGTGGCACTCGCACGGCGGGCAGCGATTGGGGCGTGTACCAAGCCAACTCGCCCCATCCGGCTGGAGCGTGAGGCGTCGCGGAGGCCGCCTGCCGAGCGATGAACGCCACCACGCCATGGGCCATTGCACGAGCGCTGCCAGGCACGGTCCGCGCTGGATCGGCGCCGCCAAACAGCCGCAGGGCGGAGCCATCGGTCCGCAGCGTATACAAGGCACGCACGTCCCTCGATGGATCGGCCAACAGCGGCGACGCCGCGGAAACCAACAAGCGGCCGCTGGGCAGGACTGCTTCGACGCGAAAGTTACCCGGTCCAAAGGTGATGGGCTGAGGATCGCCGCCATTCCTCCGCGACCGGTAAATCTGCGAACCCAGCCTCCCTGCTTTCCCTCCCTGCGACGTATAGATGATCCAACCTCCAGGCAGCCAAGCGGGACGCAAACAGTTGGCCGCGCAATGCGTCACCTGGACTGGTTTTCCGCCCCTGGCGGCGATTCGCCACACCTGCCACAGCCCGCGACGCCGACGCTGGCCGGAAAACAATATCCGGCGCCCATTGAAGGAAACGCGCGGGTCGGCAGCAGCGTAGAAATCGGGGGTTAGGTCCACTGGGGCGGGGTGGGCCGGGGACCAGCGCACCAGGCGGCTCCCGAGTGGAAACCTCCGCACGAACCGCATTGGCGATTCGCGCATCGTTTCCACAAACACCAAGCTCGGTAGTCCTGTCGGGCTGCTATGTTGCCTAGCGGATAACCCTAACGTGGCTAGCATCAACGGCACCGCGACACTCGGACGTATTTTTACCATCGCCTGCTAATCCCGCGCGTCGTTGTGCGTGGGTTAATGGCTGCTAGTTTTCAAGTCGCGGGCGATACAGTCAACGCCTTTCGGTTCATGGATGACGTCCATCATCGTCATTAGTGCTCTTCTGCTATTCCGACTCCATGGACTTCCATTACGGAGCGGCGGACGAAGGCGGCTCTTCGGCGGCGCCAGTCCAGAAGCGCCGCGCGGAAGGCGCGCGAATTCTTTCGCATGGACTTCGTGCACGAACGGCTGTGGGACGACGGTTGGCCGTGCGTGCTGACGGTGGTAGACCCGTTCACGAGCAGGTGGGCCAAGCGCTAAAAACAGCATTTTGGGGGAAGGCGGCCATGGTCACTCTGCCGGAAGCGAGGTCGCCTCTCACTCAAGTTGGTTAGGGGGTGAGCGGGAGCGAGTTGCCTCCGGAGGGAGAACGAGGAGCAACGGACGGGGGACGGACAGGAGGAACGCGGGGCGGGTAGCGGGCGAAAGGGCGGGGGCCGGAGTCGGCCCTCGCGGTGTCCCATTTTCCTGGAGACCGGGGCGGGCAAATCTTTCGGAATCAGCGGGGGTGAATCGAAATGAGGCGGAAAAAGTGAGACTGCACGCTTGGGGCCGGGGGCCGAGGGACGGGCGAAAGGCAGCAGAAAGGCGGGCGGATTGGGGGAGGGCGGGGGCTAGGCGGGACTGGCGAAGAGGGAGTTGACGAACTGGCGGGGATCGAAGGGAATGAAATCGTCCAACTGTTCACCGGTCCCGACGTAACGCACGGGCAAGCCCAGCTCGCGGGCGATGGCCACGACAATGCCACCGCGCGCGGTGCCGTCCAGCTTGGTGATCACCAAACCAGTCACATCCGACGCCGCGGTGAACTGCCGCGCCTGTTGCAGGCCGTTCTGGCCGGTGGTGGCGTCAAGCACCAGCAGGACCTCATGCGGCGCGCCGGGAATCAGGCGGTCGGCGGTGCGGCGCATTTTGGCTAATTCCTGCATCAGGTTGGTTTTGGTGTGCAGGCGGCCGGCGGTGTCCACCAGAACGAAATCGGTCTGGCGAGCCTTGGCGGCGGTCAGGGCGTCGAAGAGCACGGCGGAGGGATCGGCGCCGGGCTTCTGGCGGATGACCTCGGTGCCCGTGCGCTGGCCCCAAACCTGCAACTGCTCGATGGCGGCGGCACGAAAGGTGTCGGCGGCGCAAAGCAGGACGGATTCGCCGGCGGCGCGGTAATAATTCGTCAGCTTGCCGATGGTCGTGGTCTTTCCCGTGCCGTTGACGCCGACCAGCATCACCACGAAGGGCAGGCCGTCGGGGACGCTGCGCGGCCCGCGGCTGGCGCGCTCCAGAATGCCGACCAGCTCCTCTTGAATGGCCTGGCGCACCTCGGCGCCGCTGGTGCGTTGTTCCTGCTCGGCTTGCTGGCGCACGCGGTTCATGATCTCCATCGCGGTGCGGGCGCCGATGTCGGCGGACAGCAAGATGCCCTCCAGCTTCTGGAGATCCTCGGCGCTGACCTGGGCACGGCCGCGCAGCAGGTCGTCCATGCGGGTGACGACGTTGTCCTTGGTTTTCTGGACGGCGCCGGCCATTTTGTCTTGCAGGCGCTCGAGAACGCCGGCCTTGGGCGGCGGGCCGAAAAGGGTTTGAATCATGGCAGGTCCCGGGGGAAAGGTTGAACTCCGCGGATATTTTCATCATAGCGAACCGGGGGCGGCGGCCCGGCGCGGCCGGTTGGCGGCGCGGGACCGCGCCCCGCCAGGGCAGCGGCTGATCCTTTCGTGGCCGTTACCATGGGGAGGATGGATTCGCGCACTTTGGTGGTCGTCGGCGCGGGCGTGGTGGGCGCGGCGGTGGCCGCCGCCGCCGCGGCGCGCTTTTCCGAGGTGTATTGCATCGAAGCCCGGCCCAAGCCAGGCATGATGACGAGCAGCCGCAACAGCGGCGTGCTGCACTCGGGCATTTACTATGCGCCGGGATCGGTGAAGGGGCGGCTGTGCCTGCGCGGCAACCACTTGCTGCGGGAGTTTTGCCAACGCCACGACGTTCCGCTGCGCGCCTGCGGCAAGCTGATCGTGGCGGCCGAGCCGGCGCAGGAAGCGGCGCTGGCGGCGCTGCTGCGCCGCGGAAAGACCAACGGGGTCGAGGGATTGGAGTGGCTGGACGGGGCGGGGGCGCGGCGGCGGGAACCGGCGATCCAGGCGCACGCGGCGATTGCGGTTCCCAGCGCCGGGGTGATGGATGCGGATGCGCTGGTGCGGGCGCTGGTGCGGCTGGCGACCGATCGCGGCGCAGTCTTCGCACCGGGGACCGAACTGCTGGGCGCCGAGGCGCAGGGGACACGGCTGCGTTTGCACTGCAACAGCGGGGATTTCGACGCCGATCTGGTGGTCAACTCCGCCGGGTTGTACGCCGATGACGTGGCGCGCATGTTTGGGGAAACGCGATTCCAAATCCATCCCGTCCGGGGCGAGTACTGCCACATCCATCCCCGCCGGCTGGATTGGGTGCATGGCTTGATTTATCCGCTGCCCACGGCATTGAGCCTCGGCATGCACGCCACGCGCACCGTGCATGACAGCCTGCTGCTGGGCCCCACCGCGCATTCGGTTGCCAGCAAGGAAGACTACGAAAACGGCTGGCCGCCGGTGGAGTTCTTCCTGGAGCAAGGGCGGCATTTGTTCCCCGGGTTGCAGATGGATGATCTGACGCCCGGGTACTCGGGCATTCGGCCCAAGCTGGTGCTGCCCGAGGGCGACGACCGGCAGGCTACGGCGCGGGCGCCGGAAGGCGATTTCATCATCGAACGGGATGCGCGGCATCCAGGCGTGGTTCATTTGGTCGGCATCGAGTCGCCAGGGCTGACGGCGTGCCTGGCCATCGCGGAGGTGGTGGAGGCGCTGCTGGCCGCGTAAGCGCGCGGCGGCGATGTCGGCGGCCGCGCGCAGCGCGACCGCATCCGCCGCCGTGGAATAGGCTTCAGCCTGTGTGCCGTGGGCTTTAGCCCGCAGCCGCGCCGCCAAACGGGCCCTCGCCCGCGCTGGGGGCGCGGACGGCCCGGCCTGCCTTTAGCTGCGCGCAAGCCTTTCTACAGCAGCGACAGCGGAGTGGCCGTCGGGCTGACAGCCGGGACGGCTATCCCACTTTCGCTGTTGCGGCGGCGGGTCGTGGCGGCGGGCGCTAGGCGGGCTCGACTTCGATGGACTTGTTTTCGGCGTCGAGCTTGACGAGGCGGAACTTGCGCATCTCGCCGGCCTTCAATTGCACGCCGGTGGGCTCCGGCTCGGGCTCGGCCGGGGTGGGGGGCTTCCAGACCGCGGCCAGCTTC
The DNA here is from genome assembly GCA_027314025.1 of Acidobacteriota bacterium. Taxonomy (GTDB): domain Bacteria; phylum Acidobacteriota; class Terriglobia; order Terriglobales; family SCQP01; genus JAKAUF01. The sequence goes on along the minus strand of DAHVCP010000025.1, from coordinate 8,026 downwards.
TCGCCGAGCGTGCCCTGCACGACGCGCTTGGCGGGCGCGACGGCGCTGGGACAGGCGGCTTCGATGCGTTCACCCAACTCGACGCGGCCGGGGTAGGCGCGGACGACGCGGCCGCTGACCACGTCGCCGAGCTGATGGGCGGCGATAAATTCATCGGCGGGGGTGGGCAGCAGTTGCTTCATGCCCAAGCGCAGGCGGCGCTTTTCCAACTCCAGTTCCAAGACCTGGGCGCGGACGGTTTCGCCCACCTTGACGACTTCGCTGGGGTGATTGAGGCGGCTTTCCGCCAAATCGCCGATATGAATCATCCCATCCACGCCTTCGGCGATTTCGACGAAGGCGCCGAAGGGCTGAAGATTGCGCACGCGGCCTTCGACGACCGTGCCGGGAGCGTAGCGCGTCGCCGCATCCGCCCAGGGATCGCCGAGCGCTTGCTTCAGTCCCAGGGAAATGCGGCGCTGGCGCGGCTGCACCGCCAGGACGACGGCTTCGGCGATCTCGCCCGGCTTAAGCACGTCATCGGGCTTGCGCACGCGCCGGGACCAGGACATTTCGGAGATATGAATGAGGCCTTCGACGCCGGGCTCCAGCTCGACGAAGGCGCCGAAATCGGTGGTGCGCAGCACGGCGCCGCGCACGCGCTGGCCGACCTCGAATTTTTCCGCCACACGCTCCCAGGGGTCGGGGGTGAGCTGTTTGATGCCCACCGAAATGCGGCGTTTGGCGGGATCAATTTTGAGCACCTTGACCCGCACCTGATCGCCGATGGCCACGACCTTGCTGGGGTCGCCGACGTGGGTCCAGCTCATGTCGGCGACGTGCAAAAGGGCATCAATGCCGCCGAGGTTGACGAAGGCGCCGTAGGTCGCCAAGCTGCGCACGGTGGCTTCGACCTCGTCGCCTTCGCGCAGGCGTTCCAGGGCGGCGGCTTCGGCTTCGCGTTCTTCCTCCTCCAGCACCGAGCGCCGGTCCACGACCACGTTTTTCGCTTGCGGGGCGCGGACGATGCGGCAGCGAATCTCCTGGCCCACCAGCTTGTGCATCTCGGCGGTGTCGCGCACGCCGCTGCGGGACTGGGGCAGAAAGCCGCGCTCCCCCGACTGGATGGAAAAACCGCCCTTGACGATGCCGGTGACCTTGGCGCGGATGATCAGCCCGGATTCGAAGGCGGCTTGCAGATCCTCCAGCGTGCGCGGGCGGTCGGGCGTGAGCGGGCTCAGGTTGAAATTGCCCTCGGCGTCGCGGCCTTCGACCACCACCTGGATTTCGTCGCCGACACCCGCGGGCAGGGAACCATCGTCACGACGCACGGACTCGATTTTCAGCGCGCCTTCGGCCTTGGCGCCGATGTCCACCAGCACAGCGTCGCCGGTAATGTTGACCACTTTGCCGATGATCCGGTCGCCGGCTTTCGGTTCCGCCTGGGCCGAGCCCTCAGCCTCGAAGCGGGAAAGGAGTTCGGCGAAGTTGCCTTCGCCGGCGCTTTCCGGCGCCGACGCGGCGGGCTGGGCCGCCGGAGCGGGAGTTGGGGCGGATGGTGGGCTGGCCTCGCCGGAGGGGTTCAGCGCTTCGCTCTGGGGCGCCGCAGGATTGGAGTTGGGATCGGACATGCGCGGTAACGTCCCTCATTTTCGCATACCGCCGCAACCCGCGCCCGCGGCTTTCCCGGCCTTTGGCCGGCGTTGGCGGCGCGGGCGCCGGCCCCGGCCCCGGCTGCTGCGGGGCGTCCGGCTTTCCTTGGCGCGGGCCCTAGCCCCGGCTGCTGCAGGGCGTCCGGCTTTGCTTGGCGCCGGCCCTAGCCCCGGCTGCTGCGGGGCGTCCGGCTTTGCTTGGCGCGGCGTCCGAGATGACTAACCCGCCGGCTTCTCGGCGAGCAACAGGCCAACCAGCTTGCCGTTTTCGACCACCGGGATGGCGCTGGCGCAGCTCCGGCGCAACGTCTCGCGCGCGGCGGCCGCGTCGTCTTCGGGGGCCGCTTTGGCGCAACGCGGGTCAGCCAGTTCACGGCACATCACGTCGGAAGGGCGCAGGTCGGCGAGACCCAGGCGGACGGCCGCCTGGCGGGCGGTAATGGTTCCCAATAGGCGCATGCCCTCACGCGTCTCCACCACGGCCACGACATTGCCGCCGGTGGCGCTCATGATTTCCAGCGCGTCGTTCAAGCGCTCCTCGCCGACGCAAAAATCAAAATGGGTGCGCATCGCCTCGCGGCAGGTCATCGTTCCCTCCATGGGTGCCTATCCCATTTTGCGCGTTGGGCTGCGGCCAGGAGTTGTGCCCAACCAGCCGGCAACCCATCTCAGCGCCGCTCATCGGCGCAGGGCTGCTGTTGGGTGAGGCAATGGAAAGCGCCCAGGCCCCAAACCAGGGCGCGGGCGTCCACGCCGGCGACGCGGCGCCGCGGGAACAGCCGCTGGAGGATGCCACGCGCCTGCTCATCCTGGCGGCAGGCGAAGGTGGGCAGCAAGATCACCTGATTGCCGATATAGAAATTGGCATAGCTGGCGGGCAGGCGCTGGCCGTCGTACTCGAACGCAGGGGGCATGGGGAGGGGAACCACCTCGAGCGGCGCGCCGTCCTGGTCGGTCATGGACCGCAGGCGGGCAAGGTTGTCCTGAAGCGGCTGGTAATTGGCGTCGGCGGGATCGGCTTCGACCACGGTGACCACGGTGCGGGCGGCGGTGAAGCGCGCCAGGTCATCCACGTGGCCATCGGTGTCGTCGCCGGCGATGCCTGCGCCCAGCCATAGGACCTTACCGGCGCCCAGGTAGTCGCGCAGGTGGCGTTCGATTCCGGCCCGATCCAAATGCGGATTGCGGTTGGGGTTGAGCAGGCAGGATTCGGTGGTCAAGACCGTGCCGCGGCCGTTGCCATCCACGGAGCCGCCCTCCAAAATCATCGGCGCGGCGAAAACGGGCAGGCCCAGTTCGGCGCCGATGCCGCGCGGGACGGCGTCGTCTTGGGCGAAAGGCGGGTATTTGCCGCCCCAGGCGTTGTAGCCCCAATCTACGATTGCCACCTCGGGCGCCGCCTCGATTGCCGCCGGGGTGGCCGCTTCGGTCGCCGCCGCAGTCGCCGCCGCGGGGCGCCCGCCCGGGCCCCAGGCTAGCTGGCGGGTAAGGAAGATGGGCCCATGGTCGCGGATCCAAGCATCATCGTGAGGGATGGAGAAAAAACGCACGCGCTGCGGCGAGACATCCAGGTGCGCCAGGCGGGCGCGAATGTCGGCGGCCATGGCATCATCCACCACATTGACCCGCACTTCCTCGCCGGGCGCCAAGAGGCGGATCATTTCGGCGAAGACGGGCGGGATTTCGTCCAGGCGGCCGGGCCAGCTCGCTTCCTTGTGGGGCCAAGACAGCCAGGTGGCCGCATGGCGCTCCCATTCAGCCGGCCAGCGAAAGCCCTGGCGCGCGGGCGGTAGGTTGAGATCGAGCGGCGCGGAGGCGGCAGGCATGGCCTTTTCAGGATAAAGGACCGCCGGCGGCGCGCGGCGCGGCCTCCGATCTTGGAAAGCCCGGCCCTACCGGCCGCGGGCGGGCCTTCCGCGCCATCTACGCGGCTGCGGGCCAATCACGCCGGCTGTTTCGGCCGGCAACGGAGGGCTGCAAGCCCGGCGGCCGGCGCCTGCACTTGCCTGCAATTGCCGGTAAACTGAAGCCGTCGCGCGCCGGATGACATTGGTTGCGCGCATCTTCGCCGCTGCCGGCGTTTTGTTTCTCCGTCGTTGCCTTCGATAGGACTCGTCATGCCCAACGCCCGCTCCGTTCGCGTCGCCTTATGGCAAGCGCAAGTGCTTGCCGATCCGGAGGCGAACCTGCGCCAGGCCGTGGCCGCGGCGGAAAGCGCCGCCGGCGCCGGCGCGCGGATATTTTGCACGCCGGAACTGTTCCGGTCGCCGTATTTCTGCCAGGAAGAAAACCACGCCAACTTCGCCCTGGCCGAGCCTATACCCGGACCCACGACGGAAGCCTTGGCGGCGGTGGCGCGGGAGCGGGAGATGGTAATCGTGGCGTCGGTCTTTGAGCGGCGGGCGGCGGGGCTGTTCCATAACACGGCGGTGGTGCTGGATGCGGACGGGACGCTGGCGGGGCGCTACCGGAAGATGCACATTCCGGACGATCCACGCTATTACGAGAAGTTTTATTTCACGCCGGGCGATCTGGGCTTCCAGGTGTTTCCGGCGCGCTACGGGCAAATCGGGGTGTTGATCTGCTGGGATCAGTGGTTTCCGGAAGCGGCGCGGTTGACGGCCATGGCGGGGGCGGAGATTTTGTTGTATCCCACCGCGATCGGCTGGCATCCGGAGGAAAAAGCGGAGTTTGGCGCCGCCCAGCATGCGGCGTGGCAGACCATGCAGCGGGCGCACGCCATCGCCAACGGCGTTTTCGTCGCCGCGCCGAATCGGGCGGGATTTGAGGCCACGCCAGGGGGCGACGGGAAAGCGGGCATCGAGTTTTGGGGGCAGAGCTTCTTGGCCGGGCCGGATGGGCAGCTGCTGGCGGCGGCGGACACGCGCGGCGGGCAGTTGGTCTATGCGGATTGCGACCTCGAGGCGGTGGAGCGGGCGCGGACGCATTGGCCGTTTCTGCGCGACCGGCGGGTGGACGCGTACGCGGGCTTGACGCGCCGGTGGCTGGGGTGAAGGGAAGGCCGGGGGCTGGGTTTCTATGGCGGGGACGAGGCGCGGGATCGGCCGGAAGGGAACCGACGCGGGGGTGGTGGTCGCAGCGGGCCGCCGCGGCCGGTTAGAGGCTGCCCAGCTTTGGGGCGGCGATTTGGTCCCGCGCGCGCAAAGCGCTGGATGGTAGGCACGAGCGGACTCGAACCGCTGACCTCTACCGTGTCAATTTCGGGAACGAATTCACACCCGAAGGCGCGGATTGATGCCAAATGCTAGGCGCGGCAAGGCTTTCCGGGCGAACACCGGGTCAGCGAAGCCCGCCGAGTGCTACCGCGTAAGCCCGCGAAATACGATCATCGGTGGCGGGGTTACGTCACAAGCGCGGCACAAGTCTCGGCCTAGCCGGAGTGGCCGCCGCGCTCCGTTCGCGCCCGCCCCTGATATTTCGCCATCCAGCCGTGGACCGCGTGCTTCAATACCCCGAACTCCCGTCCCACGTCCGCCGCCGCCCGCCCCGCTTCCGTCTGCCGGATCGCGGCGATCTTCTCCTCTTCCGTGAACTCCCGCTTCTTCATCTCGCCCTCCTCCGCCCCGGCCCTCCGGGCCGGCGCGGTCGCTCAAATCCTACTCAGTTATGGGCCAGTTCTTGGGGGCAGGTCAAGGGCTGTTCGCCATGCGCACTTGACATGCAGAGCAAGCTCACCGACAACGCGGCCGCCGCGGCGGCCCGGAATGGACCGCCGCTGCCCGAAGCTAAATTCCGCCATGTCCAGGGCCCGCCCGGCATCCCAGAACTCAGCTCCAACGAGGCGGCGAGCGAGCGATGATAGGCGCGCGAGCCCGGAAGTCATTGCTGCCCCTCAGCGCGCTCAGGTTCCCGCCCCTGGCGGAGCAGTGGGGAACCCGTGGCCGGTCTCACCGTCGGCGTCATCCTCGGTGCTGTAGCCGCCGCCTGCGCCGAGGGCGTCGAGGTCAGAGCCAATCGCGATTAATGCAAGCTGGAGTGCTTGGACGGAGTCCAGGCCCCAGATCTCTCGCGCCACATCGGGTCCGAAGCCCACGATGCGGTACTGGCAGGAGGCGTCCTGGGCATGGTGGAGGACAGGCCCGATCTGGACGGTTATGCGACGCGCGCCGCCTTCCTCACGGAGGAGCAGGTGCCGCTCGGCAAACGGATGTCGGCTTTGGTCCATTGCGGCGGCAGGCCTCAGAAAGTGAGCGGAGGCACCGGAAGGCCCTTCGAGCACTGCACGTAGCGCAACATCGCTTGTTGATAGCAAGCCCGCGATCTGGCGTTCCGGCACACCTTCAGGTCCTGCTGGTATTGCAGCTCGCACTCAGGCCTCGCCGGTGATGGCCCCGTTTTGTTCGTCGCGGAAGCCTCGGAGGCCTGGATAGCCTTGACGCCCTCGTAGACGAGGGTCACGCCCAGCACCGGGACTGCCACCTCCGGGGCGACAGCGACAGCCGCCGCTATGCACTCCGGGTTCAGAGCGCAGGCCTCGACGGTAATGCTGAACACGTAGATGCCGCCCTCAAGCACACCCTCGCCGGTCGCGCCCCCTACGCCAACTAGGTTCGCCGGCGAGCAGATGCCGGCGGTGCAGGGCGGCAGGGTGCCGGAGGCCGGACCCGAGGGCGTGCCGACAACGGTGCCGCCCCCGCCGCCCCCGCCACCGAAGCCGATAATGCTGACGCCGATGCCGCCGCCAACACCGCCGCCGGAGCAGCCTGGCGCCGGCCAGGGATTCCAGCCGGTCACGTCACAGGGGCCGGGACCGCCGAAGCCGCCGTCGCAGGTGCCTGCGAACATGTCACAAGGCCCGCCACCGATGCCAAAGGAGATGTTCGGTAGTCCCAGCGGGTCGGTGGCCGTGAGCGGCTGGCTGGCGACGTATGCGTAGGCATTCCAACTCTGCGGATTGGCGGGGTTGACGGCGGCGATGCCGGAGGGGTCGGGGGAGAGCCAGCGGCCCTGCGCCGGGGAATAATGACGGAACGGGAAGTCGTAGATGCCGGCGGCCAGACGCTGGCCCTTGCCGGTGAACATCTGCTCGCCGGCGCCGGCCCCGGCGTAGGCCTCGCCAAACGGCGCATACGCCTCTTCCGACGCCAGCGTCTGGTTGGTCCACGCCGCCAGCCGCTCGCTGCCCAGCCAGTCCCCGTCGCGGTAGTAGTACAGGTTGCAGCAGTCAAACACCGCCTCCGCTCCGCCCGGCAGGCCGGCGTATTGCTCGCGAATGCCGCGGCGAGCGTTGTCCTCGCCCGCCAGGACGCCGTCCGGGGCGTGACAGAGGCGAAGGCGCAGAGCCCGGACGCACGGGATTAGCGCTTCCGCAGCTTCGCTGTCAGCACTGGCCAGACAACCGCACCCGCTAATGCAAATCCCGTGAATGAGTAGATTGGCCAAGTTTGGTGCCCCCCGTGAGCTGCGTCCGCGCGCAGGAGCCAATATGAGACCAGCACACCCGCAGCCAGTGCGCCGCTGGCGGCCCAGAGCGCAGGGCCCGGCCGACCCCGGCGAGCGGCGACCGGAGCGGATCCCCAATCGCCGGTTACGGACGCCCGCGCCGTGGCGGACGCCCCTGCCCGGACGAGGCCTCCACCGACGAATAGAACCGCTAGCGCGGCGAGCACCGGAACTGCGCCCCGCGCGAGGACCAACCCGAGGGCGGCCAGCGCGACCATGCCGACGCCGAGGTAGCTCAGCGAGCGCCGCGGCGGGTGCCTCGCATGCGCGCCGCTCACTGGCAAACCTCCTGTGCCGCCACGGCCAAGCCGGCCGCCTGCTCCGCGAGCGAGCCGACCGCGCCGGCAAGCTTGCTGACGCCGGGAATGTCGGATGCGGTCGCCTCGGCGGCCAGCCCAACCAGATGGGTCCAGTCGAGGGCGCCGATGGCGCCGACGTTCCCGCTAGCGAATGTGCTGAGCGCGGCCGCCGCCGCACCCGTGTAGAGAGCGGTTTCCGTGAGGTAGGCTGCGGCGCCTGCGAGCGAGACGGTGAGCGGTGTGTCAGCTCCAAACGTCGCCGCCTCCCCGCCGCCGGCGAAAAACGTTCCTACGTAGGCCGCGGCGGCGGCAAGCCCGATGCCCTTCGTTATTGCCTCCAGGCCGGATGATATCGCGCCCGCATCGCTTCGGAACTGGCTACAACTCGGGCCTTTTGGCGCGGCGACGGCGGCGGCGACCACGCCATTGCCGTTGTTCCAGCTTCCGCTCGGGCCGGGGCCGTTGGAGTGCTGGCTCAGGCCCCAGAGCATGCAGGCTGCAGGGTTTGCCGCGCAGTAGGGCACGCCGGTGGTGTCCGCATTTACCAGACCCGGCGGCGAGAGCCCGGCGTAGACGGTTACGGCGAAAGTGGGGCCAGGTATTGGGAGATTCCCCCAGACGTTAACCGTGAAG
>DAHVCP010000024.1 GCA_027314025.1 Acidobacteriota bacterium | reverse complement strand
AGAGCGCACTGCCCACGTTAGCGGCGTTGCATTCCACGAGAGAGGCTGGGCGCAGGCCTCAACGACGTTAACGGCCCGAGTGGGGCCCGCCGCCGCCGGATAGACTCGCGAAGAGGACCCAACGCCGCGCGGGCCCCTAATAGGGAGCACTTCGACTGATCGCACCCGAAGAAGGTTTTAAGGGGCGGTTTGCCCCCAAACGGCCTCACCGCTTTTCCGGGTGGCGCGTTAAGAGTACGGTTGAGCCAGCACCGATGATCCGTCGGCGCAATGAACAATCATCCTGGAAACGCCATAAATAGCTTCGGCGACTGCGATCCTTCAGCAACCGCCACTCTATGTCCGTACGTCCCAGATCAACTTCCAAAGCGAACGATGACTTGGAGGCACCGCGAATGAGCAAAATGTCCCTATCTTCAGCTGCTGTGCTCCTCACTGGTATTGCCGCTGCGGCGGCACTCGTAGCTCTGCCCCCCTCCCCCAGGCGGCGGCCACAATTAGCAAAAGGCAGCGTGAACGCGACCCAACCAACCGGGCGCTTCAATCTGGTGTATGTCAGCCCGCCGCCTGAATACCCGGTAGTCCACCAGGCCCACGGGGCCACGATGCCCAAAGCCGTTTTTGTAAAGGAGTTCTTCCCAATCTGGCGGGTTTGGAGGGACGGAACATCTGGCCTCGACATCGCGTGCAATTCCTGGGGCGTGATCTCCTATGAGAGCCGCGGGGGCGGCGGAGCGGCGGGAACGAGCTGGGTCCCCGTCGTCAGCGAGCGCCATCAAGAGGCTTGCGTTACGCTCGCGCGGCGGCGGTGAGCAACAAGACGCGCAAAAAGCGGCGGCTCCTCGTGGCACCACGGGAAAAGGCTAACCCCGACAAGTGCCCGCTCACGCCTTGAGCTGCGACATGGGGGCGCTAGACTGGAGTAACCGGAGACAGATTCCGAGAATGGCGCCGACTGTCCGCGTCTCGCAGAGCCGTACCCTTGACCTCGATTTCTCCCTCGCGCGCCGCGCGGGAGCCGATCAGCTCCGCGATCTACAGCGCAACCTGCCCGCTTTAGAGCGCGAGCTGAAGCGGACGTGGCCTGTCACGAGCGTCACGATCAGGGTCAAGAACCCCTACAACCCAACTGCGCTCGAACTCCAGGTCGGCGTGGCACTTGGAGCCGATATATTGAAGTCCGCGGCCGAAGCCCTTGGCAGGCACGCATTGAAGTGGGCTAGACGCCAATCGGGAACGAATGGCCCTTCGGACGAACCGAGCGGGAGCCGCCGCCGAAGGGGGCGCGGCGGCAAGAAGCGGACTGCCGGGAAGCCTAGGCGCGGCTCTTCAACAAGGCATGCGAGAAGCTGAACGCAGGTTTGAGGCGGTCGGAAACCAAGGGTGCCGCCTGTGGTGGGGCAGGCCGTGCTCCCTAGGGGACGCGGACCTAGGGGTGTGGGCCGGGTACTGGCTGATGGGGGTGAACGGGCCGGTGCCCGGGAGGTTCGAGCGGGCATTCGAAGGATCGTGCGCAGGAAACGGTCACGCGTTCGTGAGGGCGGTGAACCTCTTTTGGCTATTTCAATACCACCGCACGGGCTTCCCACGCTTTCATTGGACCGGGGTCCAAAGAGGATGACACCGCCAGCGCCGCGCAAGGGAGCAATTCCCCACGCTTGTGCGCTCCGGGCGGTTTCTACTGAACGGGAGGGCAACCCGAAGGGCGAGTCAGACCCAAATTCGTGCATGGGCGGACGAGTTTCACCCCGACCCGGGGCCTTGGCCGGAATATTACCGTCGCAGGAAGCACTACTTTTTTGAGAATCTTGCGCGGTATAGGCAAGCCAAAGCGTTCTGGGCCGCTTGCCCGGAGGTCCATCGGGCATTTATCAGGTGTGCGCGTTTCAGCAATAGGCGTCCGGGGAGCCACCCTGACTACATTGTTGTTTTCCGGCGCGGGGGGCGGCGCGCTTGGAGCAGCTTTGTCGAAGTAAAGTCGCCACGCGGGTCATTGAGGCCCAGCCAGCGCAGATTTTTCCCCGAGCTGGTCAGAGACGCCAGCCAAAATGTCATGTTGGTGCGGATCGGTGAAAATGGGGCCAACCCGAGGTTTTACCGCTTCGCCCCAAACGGATCACTTCTGCCCCTCTCAAACCCGATCCTCGGTGGCGACGGTGCGTCGCCTTCGAGCTAAGCCTGCGATAACGTAGCCCGGCGGATTTCTGCAAGGGTTTAGGCGAGGCCCCGGTTGCGTTGCCATCACAAAGCCAAAGCGATGGTGAGGTGGGCTGATGATTTACATTGTCGGGGCGGACCGTCGCCCACAGGCGCAAAAGCTGGCCAAGAGATGACCGACGAACACAGGGTCCTCACCGAATGGCTTCGCAAGGCCATCTCCGAGGTGAGGCCGCACCCACCCAGCGATCGCCCAGCAACGCCAGGGCGACAGCCCAACCCGTCCCGTTAGTGAACAATTGGTGAACAATAAGCGGTAAACAAGGGGTATTTTGGGAGCTTGTGAGCGCCGTAACCGCATGACGATAAAGCACCGGCGGTTGATGGGTTCCGATTCCTAAACCGCGTGTCGGGGGTTCGATTCCCTCCAGGCGCACCAGCCCTTTTCGCCCCCCGCAGCCTAAACGATCGCAGCCCTACGGGGCGCCATCCGCCTCGCCCTCGCAGCCCAACCCACCGCAGGCCCCACAACTCCCGTCGGCCGGCGGCGCTGCGGTCGCCGCCTCCCCCCATCGCCGCCGCCGCGGGGCACAATAGCGGCATGGAGACGGCGACGGAAACCGCGGCGCTGCGCCAGGTGGCGCTGTTCGGACCGCTGGATGGGACGGCGCTGGAGGCGCTGGCGCGGCATCTGCGGCGGCACACCTACGCGCCGGGGGAGATGCTGTTCCGCGAGGGGGAACCCTGCGCCGGCGTATTCGTGCTGACCGCCGGCACGGTGCGTATCTATAAGATGTCGCCCGGCGGGAGGGAGCTGACCTTGCACCGCGAGCAGGCGCCCGCCACCATCGCCGAGGTGCCGCTGGTGGATGGCGGACCGTACCCGGCGTCGGTGCAGGCGGTCAGCCCGGCGGAGACCCTGTTTCTGCCCCGGCGCGACTTCTTGGCGGTCTGCGAACGGCACCCGCGGGTGACGCTGGCGGCGCTGGAACTGTTCGGGCGGCGGCTGCGCGGCCTGCTCACGCTGCTGGAGGCGGTGACCTTCGGCGGCGTGCGCCAGCGGCTGGCGCGCTTGCTGCTGCGGCGCAGCCGCGACCGGAAGGTGGTGGCCGGAACCCAGCAGGAGCTGGCGCTGGAGCTGGGCACGGTGCGCGAGGTGGTGGCCCGCAACCTCAACCGCTTCCAAGCCGAGGGGCTGGTCCGTATCCGGCGCGGCGGCGTCGAGGTGCTGGACGCCGACGGGCTGCGCGGCGAGGCCGCCTTGGAACTGTGACTCCAGTCATGGAGCGGCGGCGGGCGGGAGCGGACGCTGGGGATGGAGGAAGGATTATGGATATCGCTACCGCATCCACCCGCAGCGTCAGCGACCTGGCGCTGGAAGTGCCCGGGGCCGCCGCCGCATTCGACCGTTTGGGCATTGATTTTTGTTGCGGCGGTCGCCGCAGTCTGGCGGACGCCTGCGAGGCGAAGGGACTGGAGCTCGAACCGGTTCTTGCCGCGCTGGCGGCGCTGGAGGGGACCGCGCCCGCCGAGCCGCAATGGCGCGCCGTTCCGCTCGGTGAGCTGACGCAGCATATCGCCCGGCGCCACCACCAATACGTCCGCGCGGAAACCCCGCGCCTGACCGCCTGGCTAGATAAGGTCGTGGCCGCGCATGGCGAGCGAAACTCCGACCTGGCCACGCTGCGCGCGGTGTTCCTGCGCATGAGCGGCGACCTGGCGCAGCACATGGCCAAGGAAGAAATGATTTTGTTCCCGGCCATCGCGCGCGCCGCGGCCGGCGATGGCGCGGCCGACGCCCCCACCGCCGCCGTCTTGGCGCAGCCCGTGCGGCGCATGATGGCCGAGCACGACATCGCCGGGCGCGACCTGGCGGAGATGCGCCATCTCACGGACGGATACCAGCCGCCGTCGAACGCCTGCACCACCTGGCGCGTGCTGTACCAGGGACTGGCGGAGTTTGAAGCCGACATGCACCAGCACGTGCACCTGGAGAACAACGTGTTGTTCCCGCGGGCGCTGGCACTCGGAGCCGAGGCGCGTGCCTGAACCAATAATGGGCGCGGGCCCCAGCCCCGCCGCAGGCGGGGCGTCCCGCTTCGATCGGCGCGGCGCGAGGGCGCCGCTTACCCGCAGGCTGGGCCGGGGCCCGGGTCCCCCAGCCCAGCAGTTGCTTGGCGCGGGGCGGCGCCCCGCTTGCGGGTCGCTGGGGGAGGCGCGGAGCGGCCCCCAGGGCCCCCAGCGCGCGGCGGCGCGCGCTGGGGTGGTTAGCCGCGCCGGGGCCGGCGCCGGGCAATCGGGCGCGGCGGCGACGCCGGATCCCGAGGATACCAAGCGCTATGAACAGCGGCTGTCCCGGCTGCTGGTCGCCTTTTTGAGTTCGGGGCTGGCATTCCTGCTGGCGCCGGGCGGATTGTTGGGCGTTTGGAGCCTGCTCAGCATCAGCCGCGCGCAATCGCCCACGGCGGTGCCGCCGGCCCTGCTCCAGGCCCACGGCCATGCCCAGGTCTACGGCTGGGTGGGCAGCTTCATCTTGGGCATCGGCTTCCACTCATTGGCGCGACTGCGGGGCGTGCGCGTGCGGCTCGGCCTGGCATGGGCCTGCTGGGCGATGTGGACCGCCGGCGTGGCGTTGGGCTGGTGGGGCGGGGTCAGCGGCTGGCATTGGCGGCTGTTGCTGCCCGCCTCGGCTGTGCTGGAGGTCGCCGCCTTTTTGCTCTTTCAAACCACCGCTTTCGGCGCCCATCGCCGCCATGCCGCAAGCGAAAGCGGGACGGGCGGCGTAGGCGCGCCGGGGCTTGCGGCAATCGCCGGTTCAGCGCCGGCCGCCGGCGGCGGCAGACGCTCGGGCGCTCCCGGCTGGGTGCTGCTGGTGCTGACCGGCGCGGCCGGATGCTTGCTGACGCTGCTGATGAACCTGGCCGCCTACATTTGCCATGCCGGCTGGACCGCGACGCGGGTCTTCAGCCCCGGCTACGACACGCGGCTGGTGACGCTGATGGGCTGGGCCTTTCTGGTTCCCTTTATCTGGGGATTCAGCACCCGCTGGCTGCCCATTTTCGCCGGCTTCCGGGCCGCGCCGGATTGGCTGGCGCGCTGGCTGATCGCGCTTGTGGCGGTGGGAACGCTGGCCACGCTGGCGGGGTGGTTTCTGCCGGCGGCGCTCTGCTGGCTGACGGCGGCGGTGCTCGCCGCCGCCGGTCTGGGCGTGCTCCGCCCGGCGGTGCAGAAGGCCAAGACGCAGGGCATTCATCGCGGCTTCCCCATCTTCTTGCGTCTGGCCTATGGCTGGCTGCTGGCGGCGGCGGCGCTGGGCGTCTGGGCTGCCTGGCGCCCCGGCGTCGCCGGGTTGCTGGGCGCGGCTCGGCATGCGCTGACCGTGGGCTTCGTGGCCGCCATGGTGGTGGCGATCGGCTGCCGGGTGCTGCCCGCCTTTTCCGGCATGAAGCGGCTGTTCAGCCCGGCGCTGATGGGCTGGTCGCTGGCGCTGGTCAACCTGGGTTGCCTGGCCCGCGTCACCTGCGAGGTGCTGGCCTATCCCGGCTGGCTGGCGCCGGCATGGATGGTGCTGCCGTTCTCGGCGGCGATCGAAGGCGTGGGTTTGGCCCTCTTCGCCTACAACCTGGCGCGCACGCTCGCCTCGCCGCCGGCGCACTTGCAACCCGCCGCCGCGTGACCGCGGCGCGGACTTGCCCGCTGCGCCCCTCGACCGCGGCCCGGCGCATCCCCGCGGTCGTCCCGCCGACCCGCCCGCTCGGACCTACGTATGTATTTGGTCGAAAGCGACCGGCGGCGGCGATTCTGGCGGCGGCGCTTCTCGCGACGGTGCGGCTGGGGCCGCCGGCCCATGGAGCCGTGGGACAATGGGCCGCGATGAGAGTCATTGTCCGCCGGGAAGCGGCCCAGCGGCGGCAGGGAAGCCCGTCCGGCGGCGCCGGGCAACCGGCCCTGGCGCGGCGGTCCCTTTCTTCGCGGCGTCCGTCGGCCCAGGCGTCGGCGGCGCCGGTCCTGCCCGTCGCGGCCGTCGCGGCGATGATCCTCGCCGTCATGGTCCTGCTGGCGCCTAATCCCGCGCGGGCGCAAGCGCCGAAACCCCCGTTGGCGGCTCGCTCATCCGCTGCGGGCGCGGCGGCGGGAAGCCGGAGCGGCGAACTGATCCTGACCGTCGGCGGCAGGCGAGTGGGCAGCGAAACCTACGCCATCGAGCAGCTAAAAGATGGTTGGAGGTGGCAGGCGCGGACTAGCCTCAACTTTCCCCAAACCGCCGAGTTGGTGTTCGACGCGCACAACCACCTGCGCACCTATCGCGACACGCTCCAGCCGCCCGGGTCGGTTGCGATCATCCATGCGCAAGCCGCCGGGGGACGCATCGCGGTCCAGATTCGCCGCGGCGGCACGCTGGCGCAAGCCCGGGCCGCCGCGGCGGAGAATACGTCGGGCAACCTGCCCGCGGGCTGGTGGCTGCTGCCCGACAACATGTTTTCCCTCTATGGCCGCCTAACCCGCCTCTATTCCGCGGCGAACGGGAAATGGCAAATGCTGGGGGCCGCGTGGCCCAGCCTGTTATTTCAGCTGCGGCGCCTGCCCGGCGATATTTCGGTCGCCCATGCCGGCCGGCGCGTGTCCCTGTCGGTCTGGCAGCTCCGGCTGCGCATGCCGGGCGGCAGCCAGCTCTTGACGTTTTGCCTCGGGCCGAAGGAAACATTGGTTTGGCTGGATCTGCCGCCGCAGAACTTCCAGGCCCGGCTCCGCACCTGGCCGCCCGCGTCATTCGTCAAGATCGCCGCCTGGGCGCAAGCGCATGCCGCCGGGCATGCCGGCGCGTCCGCGGCGAAGCTGGAAGCCAAGCTGCTGACGGGCGTGCGGCAAATCCCCGTCTCCATTCCCACTCCCTCCGGTGCGCTGGCCGGCGATTTGACCGAACCGGCAACCCTGCCGGCCGGCGCCAGGCTGCCCGCCGCGGTCATCATCGCCGGATCGGGGCCGACCGACCGCAACGGCAACAACCCGCTGGAGCAGTTCCAGCGCTTTACCTATCTGCGTCTGGCCGCCTACCTCTCGCGGCACGGTGTCATCGTCCTGCGTTACGACAAGCGGGGCATCGCGGCGAGCGCGGGCGCGGGCGTTCCGCGGAACATTCGCCAATACGCGCGTGATGTCGGCTCGGCCGTCAAGTTTCTGCTGCGGCGGCCGGGCGTGGACCCGAGCCGCCTCACGCTGGTCGGCCACAGTGAAGGCTCCACGCTGGCGTTTTGGAACGCCGCGGCCGACCGTCATGTCACCGCCATCGTCTCGCTGGAGGGCGCCGGGCGGAAGCTGTCGCAGGTGCTGGATTGGCAGTTCGCTCGCACCCTGCGCCGCGTTCCCCCGGCGCGGGCGGCCCAGGCGCGCGCGGAGTTGCGGCGCGATGAGGCGGTGGTCGCGCGGATCGCCGCCGGCAAGCATGTGCCGCCGGCGATGCTGCATGGCAATTTGACCCTCGCGTCCCTGGCGGCGCAGCCGCGCTTCGCCCGCAGCTTCTTGAACCTGAATCCGCTCCGCTATGCGCGCCACGACCGCGTGCCCACGCTGGTCGTGCAGGGCGGCAAGGACATACAGGTGACCCAGGCCCTCGACGCCCAGCCGCTATATGACGCCATCCCCGCGAATGTGCCGCGCCAGCTGGTGGTCTTCCCCAATATGATCCACCTGCTCTACGACGTTTCCGGCCCGGCGGGGCCGGCGAATTACCTCGCCCCCGCGGATACGCCGCTGGACAAGGGCATGGAGCGCGCCGTGCTGCACTGGGTCATCGGCTCCAGCGCGGCCGCGCCATCAACGGTCGCGGCTTCGGCTCGATCCACGGCGGGTTCCGGGTTCCGGTCGCCCCGTGGCGCCGGCGGGACGCCTGCCTCCGCCGCTTACGGGCCTGCGCCGCCACGCGGTTGTGGGACAATGGGCCGCCATGAAAATGATCGGCCGCGAAGAAGTGGCCCGCCGGCTGACATATGAGCGCTGCATCCCCATCGTTCGGGAGGCGATGATCGCCTTCTCGCGCGGGGAGACCCAACAGCTGCTGCGCTCCATCCTGCCCCTGGGCGATGGGCGGATGTTTGGGGTCATGCCGGGCGTGATGCCCGGTGCGATGGCCGGGCACGGCGTGTTTGGCGCCAAGCTGATCAGCGTGTTTCCGCCGCGGCCGGGCGCGGAATCCGCGTACCGCTCGCACCAGGGCGTGGTGATCCTGTTCGATGCGGCAACGGGAGCGCCCATCTGCGTGGCGGACGCGGGCGAGATCACGGCCATTCGCACGGCGGCGGCGAGCGCGGTCGCCACGGATGCGTTGGCGCGGCCCGAGGCGGCGCGCCTCGCGCTGTTCGGCACCGGGGAGCAGGCGGCGACGCATGCGCGGGCGATCACGTGGGTGCGGCGAATCGAGCGGATCGTCGTTTGGGGGCGGCGGCCGGAGCGGGCACGCGCGCTGGCCGCGGCGCTGGCCGCGGAGCTGGGCATCCCGGCGGCGGCGGTGGTCCGCGGGGAAGAGGCCGCGCGGCATGCGGAAATCCTCTGCACGGTGACCGCCGCGCGGGAGCCGGTGCTGCTGGGCCGGTGGGTGCAGCCGGGCACGCACGTCAACCTGGTCGGCTCCGGCTGTGCCGGCCCGGTCGAGGCGGATGAGGACCTGGTGGCGCGGTCGCGGTTCATCGTGGATAGCCGCGAGGGCGTGCGGGCGCAAGGGGCGGAGTTTTTGCGCGCCAAAGCGGCGGGGCGCGTAGGGGATGAGCACATCGCAGCGGAGATCGGGGAGGTGCTGGCGGGAACCGCTCCCGGGCGGCGCGCGGCGGATGAGGTCACGGTCTACAAATCGCTAGGCCACATCGTGCAGGACCTGGCCAGCGCCTGGGCGCTGTGCCGCGACGAGCCATAGCGGCGGGGCAGGCGCGGCGGTGCGAGGAGGATTCGTGCGGCGGCGCATTCCCGCCCGCCGCGCTAACGCGCCGCACGCGGGCTGCGTTCCCATCGGCAGGTCCACCGGCCTGCCCGCGGCGCCCGCGCCGGCAGCGGCCGCCGGCGCATCGGCGAGAATGGAGTTTGGGGCCGGCGGCGTAAGCGGGCCGCCCCGCCAGCGGCGGGGCTGGGGCCCGCGCCAAGCAATGAACTATTTCAACTACTTCACCGAGATCGAGGAGCATTTCCAGCGGGCGCGGGGCGCGCAGATCTATTTGTCGCCGCTGGACTGGGCCCTGATCGAGGCGTGGAAAGACGCGGGCATTCCGCTCGAGGCCGCCTGCGAGGGGATTGACCAGGCCTTCGCCAAGTTCGCCAACGGCAAGCGGCGGGATCGGGCGCGGCCGCGGTCGCTGGCGTATTGCGCCGGCGCGGTGTTGCAGGCGGCGGAGGCGGCGCGCGACGCCGCCGAGGGCGGGCGGCCGCCGGCCGGCGCCGCCGTCAGCCCGGCGGAGCCGGGTTGGGAGCGGCAGCGGATCATGGCGGGATTGGCCCGCGCCCGGCAGTCGCTGGCGGCGGCGGAGCTGCCGCCGCTGGCGCGGGCCGTGGCGGCGGAGGTGGAAGCCGCGCTGGACCGGCTGCCAGCGGCGTGGGCGGCTGCGGATGCGCCGGCCGTTAGGGATGCAGCGGCGGGCAGCGCGAGCGCAAGCGCGGCGGGGCAGGGCATCATAGCCGCCGCCAGGGGCGACCTGCCCACGGGCGAGGATTTGGCGGCGCTGGACCGCTGGCTGACCGCGCTGGACGACCGGCTGATCGCGGCGCTGCAACTAGCGGCGCCGGCGGAGACGCTGGCGGCGGTGCGGGCGGGATTCGAGCGGGAGCTGGCGCCCCACCGGCGCAATTTGCGGGCGGAGCAGTTGGCGATGGTGGAAAAGCAATTTCTGCACAAGCGGCTGTTGGAGCATTACCGGCTGCCGCGCTTCAGCCTTTTTTATTTGTCATGAGCAACCAAGACGAACCGATTGCCGCGCCCGAGGGCGCGGAACAGTCCACGCCGGCCGACGCCGCGCCACGAAGCGACGCCGGCGATGCCGCATTGGACGCGACGCCCGCGACGGCGGAGATCGCCATTGAAAAGCTGGTCTATGGCGGCGATGGCTTCGGGCGCTGGCCGGGGGGCAAGGCGGCGTTCGTGGCGTTTACCCTGCCGGGCGAGCGGGTGCGCGCCGTGCGGGAGGCGGAGAAGCCGGGCTATCTGCGGGCGCGGGTGGCGGAGGTCCTGACGCCGGCGCCGGAGCGCGTTGCGCCGGGCTGCGAATATTTTTTGCGCTGCGGCGGCTGCCAACTGCAACACGCGGCGGCGGAACGCCAACTGGAACTGAAATGCGAAGTCTTGCGGGAGACGTTGTCTCGCACCGGCGGCGTGGCGTGGGCGGGCGAGATCGGGCTGCACGCTTCGCCACCTTGGGGCTATCGCAACCGCGTGCGGCTGCGCTGGGGTCCGGGCGGGCTGGGCTACTACGCGCGGGACAGCCATGCAGTCGTGGCCGTGGCGCATTGTCCCATCGCCAGCCCGGCGCTGGATGCGGCGATCCGGGCGATGGTGTCCGCCGGCGCGCCGCCGGCGACGGCGCGGGAGCTGGAGCTGGCGGCGGATGGCGAGGACCGCGCGATCATGGCCGACGTGACGTTCGCGCGCCTGGGCCCGGAGGAGCGGGCGTTCGCCGCCGGATTGCTGGATCGCATCCCCGGCTGCATTTCCGCCTCGGCCGGCGCGGCGGATGCGGGCCGGAGCGGCAACGGTTCCCGCGGCGAGGGTTTCCGGCGCGAGGAGTCTCGGCTCGCGCAGCCACGGGCGGCCGGCGCCGAACGGCCGGAAGCGGTGGTGGCCGGCGCCGGCAGCCTGGCGTATTCCGTCGGCGATTACGAATATCGCGTCAGCCACGGGTCGTTCTTCCAGGCCAACCGGTTTCTGCTGCCGGAGTTGGCGGCGGCGGTGACGCGGGGCGCGGACGGCGAGCCCGCCGGCGGGGAACAGGCGGTGGATTTGTTCAGCGGCGTCGGTTTATTCGCGCTGCCGCTGGCGGCGCGTTTTGCCCGGGTCAGCGCGGTGGAGAACGGCCGCGCCGCGGCGCGCGATCTGCGTTGGAACGCCGGCGCGGCGGAAAATCTGCGCGTGTTCGCCGAGCCCGCGGAGGCGTATCTGCGGCGCCGGCGCGGGCCCCTGGACCTGCTGGTGGCGGATCCGCCGCGAACGGGCCTGGGGCCGAAGCTGGTGGCGGCGGTGGCGGCCGCGGCGCCGCGGCGGATGCATTATTTGTCCTGCGATCCGGCAACCTTGGCGCGGGATTTGGGCGCCTTGGCGGCGGCGCTGCCGCTGGAGATCGAGAGCATCGAACTCTTCGACCTGTTTCCGCAGACCTTTCACGTCGAGACGCTGGTGCGCCTGCGGCTGCGCTCCTAGCCGCCGGGCGCAGGGGCGCGGCTCCGCCGCCACTTGAATACCTCCATCACCGCCAAAATGGAAGCCGCCGCCAGCAGGGTGAGCGCCCAATGCCCGAGCGAGATCGGCGCCACCTGGAGCTGCCGCTGGAAGGGCGGAAAATGCATGGCGAAGAGATGAATGCCCTGGGCGATGGCGACGCCGACGACGAGAAACCAATTGCGCCGCACCGGGACGCGGAAGGCGGAGACGCATTCCGAGCGGCAATTGAAGACGTGGAAATTTTCCAGCAAGACCATCAGCAACAGCAGGTGATTGCGGGCCTGCATGATGCCCAGGCCGGCGAAGAAATAGAGGCTGAAATAGGCCACCAAGCCGACGGTGGCGCCGGCCACGACGGTCTCCTGGATCATCAGGCGATTGAAGATGCCCTCGCTGGGCGGGCGCGGCGGCCGGCGGATGGCGCCGGCCTCGCCGCCCTCGAAGGCCAGCGCCACGTCCTGAATGCCGTTGGTCACCAGGTTCAGCCACAGCAGTTGCACCGGCGTCAGCGGCAGCGGCAGTCCCGTCAGCAGAGCCAAGGCGAAGAGCAGAACCTCCGCCGCGCCGGTGGCGACCAGCAGGTAGATGACCTTGCGGACGTTGTCGTAGGCGAAGCGCCCCTCCTCGATGCCCGCTTCGATGGAGGCGAAGTTGTCGTCGGCGATGATGATGGCGGCGGTGTCCTTGGCCACGTCCGCGCCCGAACCCATGGCCACGCCGATATTGGCGCGCCGCAGGGCGGGGGCGTCATTGGCGCCGTCGCCGGTCACGGCCACGAAGTGGCCCAGCCGGCCCAGCGCGTCCACGATGTCCAGTTTCTGCGCCGGGCTGACGCGGGCGAAGACGCGCGCCTGCCGCACCGTGTCCAAAAACTGGGGCACCTCCGGCGAGCCGATGGCGGCCAGTTGCGGGCCGGTGACGGGGCTCTCGCCGGCGCGGGCGATGCCCAGTTCGCGGGCGATGGCCAGGGCGGTGCGGGGATGGTCGCCGGTCACCATCAGGACCTCCACGCCGGCCTGGCGGCATTTGGCGACGGCCGCCTTCACCTCCGGCCGTGGCGGGTCGAGCAAACCGGCCAATCCCAGCAGTTGGAGCGGCGGCAGGTCGTCCGCGGCTAGGGCAGGCGCCGCCGCTTCCGGTGCGGCGGGTTCCCATTTCGCCGCGGCCTCGGCGATGGCGATCACGCGATGGCCATCTCCGGTCAGCGCCGCCAGCGCGGCCTCCACCGCGGCGGAGTGCAGCGGCTCCGGCCCCGCCGCGCCCCGCATGCCGTGGCAGCGGGGCAGCACGACCTCCGGTGCGCCCTTCACCACCACATGGCTGCGGCCGCCGTCGCGCACGTACCGGGCGGCGAAGGCGCGCTCCGATTCGTAGGGCAATTCGGCCAGAGTCGTGGTCTCCCGCGCCACGGCATCCGGCGTTAGACCGAAGGCTAGGCCCAATTGCCAAAAGGCCACGTCCACGGCGTCGCCGGCGAAGCGCCAGCTTGCCGGCCCCGCGGCGCCGGGGCCCGCCGGGCCGGCGTGAGCGGAGGCCTCATTGCATAGGACGCCGGCGCGCACCAGGCGCCGCAGCAGCCGCTGGCTGGCCGCCGCCAGTGGGGCGCTGGGGGTCCAGAGTTGGCCATCGGGCAGCCAGATGGCGGTGACGGTTTGCTGGTTGCGGGTCAGCGTGCCGGTTTTATCGCTGGCGATGCAGGTGCAGCTCCCCAAGCCTTCGACCGCGGTCAGCTTGCGGACGATCACCTGGCGCCGCGCCATGCGGCTGGTGGCGATGGACAATGCAACGGTCATGGCCACGGGCAGGCCTTCCGGAATCGCCGAAACCGCCAGCGCCACGGCGAGGAAAAAGACCTCCAGCAGCGGCATGCCCTGGGCGAAGGCCACCGCGCCCAGCACGCCGGCGGCGGCCAGCACCAGCCAGCTAATCTGCCGCGCGAACCGCTCCATGCGCAGCACCAGCGGCGGCTTGGCGCTGGTTGCGCCGCCGACGTCGCGAACGATCTTGCCCACCTCCGTGCGCGCGCCGGTGGCCACCACCCAGCCCGCGCCGCGGCCGGCGGCGACGAGGGAACCGGCGTAGGCCATATTGCGGCGGTCGGCCAGTGGCAGATCGGCGGCAAGCGGAGCGGGGCGCTTTTCCACCGGCAAGGATTCGCCGGTCAGCAGCGCCTCATCCACCGTTAGGTGGTTCGCGGCCGTCAGCCGCAAGTCGGCGGGCACCCGCGCGCCGGATTCCAAGTACACCAAGTCGCCGGGCGCCAGTTCCTCGGCGTTGACCTCCGCCACCGCGCCGCTGCGCCGCACCCGCGCCGTCACCCGCAGCAGTTGCTGCAAGCTGGCGGCGCTGCGCTCCGCCTTCCATTCCTGGAAGGCGCCGAGGCCGGCATTGAGCAGGACGACCGCGAGGATAAATCCGGCGTCGCGGGCATCGCGCAGCGAGGCGGAAACCGCCGCCGCGGCCAGCAGGATGTAAATCAGCGGGCTGAGGAACTGATGCAGGAAAATGGCCGGTACGGTGGGCGGCGGCTTGCCCGGCAGCAGGTTGCGTCCGAACTCGCGCAGCCGCAATGCCGCCTCGGCCTCGGTCAGGCCCTCCTGCGAGGTCTCGATCTTTTCGCGGACCTCGTCTTCCGCCAGCGCGTGCCAGGAAATTTCCGCGGGGACCGCAGGGCCGCCGGCGCGGGCGCGACCATGCACGGCCGGGGCTTGGCGGGCCTTGGCCTTTCGCTTCTTCCACCAACCGTCGCTGCGCGGCGACGCCATCCCTCGCCAGAATAAGCCCATCGGTAGGGCGTTGGCATGCCGGCTAGCCGCCCTGATGACGGCGCCACCAACGCACCACCAGAATGTCGGTGGAGGAATAGACGACGATGGAAAGGGCGATGGTGACGGCGTTCAGCGGTTGGAACCGGACCGAGGCGCCGAAAGAGCGGCTGCCCTCCAGCCATCAGGATAGCCAGCGGCATGCCCAGAGCCGGCGAGCGGCCGATGATCCGCCAGCAGGATCCGATCTGCCGCCAGCCGCCGGTGCGCATGCCGGAAAAAAGAACACCGAACAGCGCCAGGTCGGCGACCAGCTCCAATAGCCCAGCGTGCACGGCGGCGTGCGGCAGGAAGCGCCCGAACCCAATGCCGGCGGCGAGGAACAGCAAGACCCACCGTGGATTTGGACCGCATTCGCCGCGAGTGTCACCAGGCGAAAATGGGCAAATGATCCCGAGAGTTGGTCGGGGCGGCCGGATTGGGCCATGTTCGGCGGGCTCGTCGGCCGCGATTGTGGCCGGCGGTGTGGCCGTCAGCATCGGGGAATCTCTCAGGCCAATAAGGCCAGCATGGTCCCGCGCATTTACGCCCGGGCGGAACTGGCGGCGTACCTATATGGACGGAGATAATCAACCACCACCCACGCAGCCGCGGCAATGGCCACGGTTTGCGCGGCTTCCGTCCAGTTGCCCAAGCTGTGCGGGTTGGCAACAATCGCGGGCAGCCAGACCAGCACGGCAAACCCGCCCAACATCCCGGTAAGCAGTTTGCTGGCCAGCAGAGCCGCGCGGCCGGACCACAGCGCAGCCGCCGCCAGTCCAAACGCCACCGTGGTCGCGATCGCCCAGAACATTGGGCCCGGAGGGATCAATCGCGGCACGAAACTTGCGGTGAGAGGGAGATAGAACAGTTGTCCCAACGTGAAGGACACGACGCAGAGGCTAAAACACAGATAGCCGATGCGAGCTGCCGGCGAAGGCCAGGATGGCCCGCGGCTTGGTGCTGCGCCCAATACAATCAGCGCCGCGGCGAGTTGGGAGAACACCTCGAAAAGGTTGCCCCAGTTAAAGTAATGCAGCGGATGGCGGGCAATCGGCGGTAGGCAGAAGAGCAGATAGACAACCGAGATTCCGCCCAGGAGGAGAGCGCCCAGCCGCGCCGTCCTGGCCGACTGCATCGCCAGGCCTCCGAGGAGCTCCACTGCGGCGGCAGCATAGACGAGCGCGGAGTTGCGGAAAATGCCGCCTACGCTTTGCCAAACATCAAAGTCGCCCCATCGCAGCATGAGAATGCCGATGAGAATTGCCGCCAATCCGAACAGGCGACGGCCGACATGGCTTCGCGCTGTCTCGCCATCGAACCAGGACCGAACCGGGATCGCCAATTTGGGAACCTACACGCGCGCCCAGCATAACCCACGGCCGTCGCTCGGGGTGTAAAGCGGCCGCAAGGTTATGGTCGCCACGGCCGGCAAGGGTCGCTCGACAATCGTCCGCCCAGGGGACGAAGTAGGCGCGGGAAAGCCGCGAAATTCCCTGTGCGCCCACGGCGCGCAGCAGAAGAACGCCTCGGCCCGACCCCTCGCGGGGGCCGCGCCTTTTGCTCGGGGAGCAAAGAAGGCGGGGAAGGCCGCGAAATTCCGCAGGGCGGCCCGCCCCCGGCAAGCGAAGCGGCGCGGCCCGGCGCATGAGAGGGGCAGCGCCCCGCGCCCGCGGGTGGCGAAACCGGTGGTTACTTGGCAGTCTTCGTGCCCAATGTCTTGGCTGCGGCAGGTCCGGCCGGCTCTTGGCGCCAAGCAGTGAATGCGTGGTCGGGGCGGCCGGATTTGAACCGGCGACCACCTGCGCCCAAGGCAGGTGCGCTACCAGGCTGCGCTACGCCCCGTTTCGCTATTATCGCCGACCGTGCCGAGCGCCGTCGCGCGACCGGGAAGGGCGGCAGGGAAGAGACGGCAGGGCGGCGTGGCCGCCGGCGACGCGGCCCGCGGCGGCCCGCCGCCCCATTTTGGGCGGGTGCGCTGGAATAGTAGCAATCGGCTGGCGGGCCTGGGCGGCTAAACTGGGCTCTACCGTGCCTCGCACCGCCGCATCGCCCGCCTCCGCCGCTTCCCCCGCGCCGCCCGCCGATCTTTATTTGATTGACACGATGGGCTACATTTTTCGCGCCTATCATGCCCTGCCGCGCCTGTCGAACTCGCGCGGCGTGCCCACGCAGGCGGTGCTCGGTTTCACCAACATGCTGCGCAAATTGTTGGCCCAGGCGAATCCGCCGGCGGTCGCGGCGGCCTACGACCTGGCCGGTCCGACGTTTCGCGAGGAGGAGTTCGCCGCCTACAAGGCGCAGCGGCCGGCGATGCCGGAGGATTTGGGGCCGCAGTTGCCGCTGATCCGGCGCGTGCTTGAGGCGCACCGCGTGGCCATTCTGGAATCTCCCAGCTTCGAAGCCGACGATGTGATCGGCACCTTGGCGCGGCAAGCGGCGGCCCAGGGCCGGCGCGTGGTGATCGTCTCCAGCGACAAGGACATGCTGCAACTGGTCAACGACCATGTCCGCGTGCTCATTCCCACGCGCGGCGACATGGTCTGCGGGCCGGAGGAGGTGGAGCAGTTGCTGGGCGTGCGGCCGGAGCAGGTGGCGGACTTGCTGGCGCTGCGCGGCGACAGCGTGGACAACATTCCCGGCGCGCCGGGCATTGGCGAAAAGGGCGCCAAGGATTTGATTCAGCGGTTTGGCTCGGTGGAAAACGCCATCGCCCATGCCGCCGAAGTGGAGCGCAAGACCTATCGCGAATCGCTGCAAAATCACGCCGAGCAAATCCGCATGAGCCGGCGGCTGGCGACCATCAAAACCGATGTGCCGCTGGCGCTGGATTGGGAGCACCTGCGGCGCCAGCCGGCGGATGTGGCGGCCTGCCGCGAACTGTTTACCGAACTGGAATTTTCCGGGCTGCTGCGGGCGTTGGCGGCGGAAACGGCGGCCGGCGGCGCGGGCAGCGGTGATGCCGCCGCCGGCTTGGTCCCCGCTGCCGCGGCGGAGTTGAACCTGAGCGGCGGGGAGACGGCGGATGCGGCGGCCATCGCCGCCTGGCTGGCGCGCCGTCCCAAGGGCCCGTGGGCGCTGTTGGCGGGCGATGGAGGGCTGGAATGGAGCGACGGCGAAAAATCGCTGCGTTGGGCGCCCGCGGAAACCCGCGACAGCGCCCGGCTGGGCGCGGCGCTGCAGACGGCTTTCACCGCAACGGACACGGCGTGGCGCGTGTTCGACTGCAAGGCCACGCAGCGGGCGCTGCGCGCGGCGGGTTTGCCGCCGCTGCCGGAAGCCGGCATCGAAGACGCCCAGCTGTACGCCTATCTTTTGGACCCGACACAAAATCCCGCCAGCGTAACCGCGGTGGCGCAGCGGCGCTGGGGAACGGCTCCGGAGGGAACCGCCGCGGCGGTGCTGTTCCGCCTGGCCGGCGAGCTGCGGCCGGAAATCGAGGCGACGGGACTCAGCCGCTGCTACCAAGAGCTCGACCGTCCGCTGGCGGCGGTGCTGATGGACATGGAGGACGCCGGCATCGTGCTCGACCCCGGCGCGCTGGCGGAGATGGCGCGGGAGTTGGAAACCGATTGCGCCCGTTTGGAGGTGGAGATTTTTGCCCTGGCCGGGGGACGCCAGTTCAATATCAACTCGCCGAAACAATTGGGCGAGGTCTTGTTCGAGCATCTCCAGTTGCCGGCGCCCGCCCGCCGCGGCAAAACCAAAAGCTTGTCCACCGCGCAGGACGTGCTGGAAGATTTGGCTGGATCATTCGAGATCGCCGCCCGCGTCTTGGAATATCGCCAATTGGCGAAGCTGAAGTCCACCTACGCCGACGCCTTGCCCAAATTGCTCGATCCCAAGGACGGGCGGCTGCACACCACGTTTTCCCAGGTGGGCGCGGCCACTGGCCGCCTTTCGTCCAGCAATCCCAACCTGCAAAACATTCCCATTCGCACCGAGATCGGCCGCCGCATCCGGGCGGCATTTTTTCCCGCGCCTGGCTGCCTGCTGGTGGCGGCGGATTACTCCCAGATCGAGTTGCGCCTGTTGGCGCATTTCAGCGGCGATCCGCTGCTGACCGAGGCTTTCCGCAACGGCGCCGATGTGCACGCGCAGACCGCCGCGCAGGTCTTCGGCATCGCTCCGGAGGAGGTCACGGCGGAGCACCGCCGCCGCGCCAAGGCGGTCAACTTCGGCATCATCTACGGCCTGTCGGCTTTCGGGTTGGCGCGGCAGTTGGGCATTCCGCAGGCGGAGGCGGCGGCGTTCATTGCCCGCTATTTCGAGCGCTATGCCCAGGTGCGCGGCTTCATTGACGCGACCCTGGAGCAGGCGCGCCGCGACGGCGAGGTGCGGACGCTATTCGGCCGCCGTCGGCCCATTCCCGATCTCGATAGCCGCAATCCCAACCTGCGCGGCTTCGCCGAGCGCACCGCCGTCAATACCCGGCTGCAAGGCACCGCCGCCGATTTGATGCGCTTGGCGATGATCCGCGTCTGGCGGCGGCTGCAAGGCACGCCGGCGCGGCTGCTGCTCCAGGTGCACGACGAGCTGGTGCTGGAAGCGCCGCAGGCGCGGGCGACGGAGTTCGGACGGTTGTTGCAGGAAGAGATGCAGGGCGTGGACGCACTCTCCGTGCCACTGACCGTCGAGGCCGGCGCCGGTCCCAACTGGCGCGACATTGAACCGCTGGAGTAGGCGCCGCGGCAGGGAACCGCGGCGGCGGGCAATGGCCGGCCTCAGGCCGCCGCCGGCCAACGCCGCCTTCGCGTGTTCTCACGCGGGCCGCGCCAATCAAGCCCACCGATTACCACGCGCCAGGGAGCATCGGCGAGCAGCAGGGCTTGCGCACCGGCTTGGGTCCCATCATCTCCACGCGCGAGCCGGCCAACGTGTAGACGTTCAGTTGCCATTTGCCGTCCCGGCCGATCTGCGGCTTGCCCTGGCCCTTCCAGCCGCGGGCGAGCAGCGCGCGGTAGGCCTGGTGCATGTGCAGAATGCCGAGCGAAAAATGGTTGGCGATAGCGCGGGTGCGGATGGAGGGATGCGCGCCGTCGCGCAGCATGTATTCGATCCAGTCCGGTCCGTTGGTGGTGCGCCGGTCCACCCAGTCCAATACTCCGGCGGTCATGCCGCCATGCCACATGCGATGAAAGCCCAGGGCTTGCCGGAACAGCCGGTCTTCCTGCCGAACGCTGGCGACGACAAAGCCGGCATGGATGATCCAGCGCGACAGCCGTCGCGGCGACAGCAACTTGCCGCGCAGGCGCCCGGTGCGGGAAGCGGGAAGAAATTGCTCGAAGGCAATGTGGTGCCCTTCAGGATCGCGCAGCGCGAACCCCAGGTTGCCATCGGCGCGGCGGTGCACCGGGCTGGGAGCAAAGCCGCGGGCGGCCAGATAGGCGCGCAAGCCGCGGGCGTCGTCGGTGCGGAAGGCCAGGGTCATGAAGCGCTTCTGCGCTCCCCCGTCCCAATGCGGCGTGATCTCCAAATATTGATAGTCGTTGACCTTGTAATAAATGACCGGGCCGGCGGTGCCGGCGAGCGTGAAGGCGCGGTCAAAGCCAAAATATTGGTGAAAGATGCGCTGCGCCGACGCCGCCGATTCCAGCCGCATGTGCACGTAGGCGATGCCCAGAATCTTCGGCCGCCGCGCCGGCGCCGCCGCCACCCGCGGTCCGCCGGCCCCCAGCCATAGCACCACGGCCAAGCCCGCAACCGCCATCGCCAGCCAGCCCCACCATTGCCGTCCCGCCCGCCGCTCGCTTCGTGCCATCGTCTCGCCCTCCGCCGGTCATTGTATGTCAAGGCGGGGCCGCAAGTTAGTACCTGCCGCGGGCGACTAGAACGGGATGTCGTCCTCGGTGATCTCAGGGCCACCCCGGCCCGCTGCGGGCGGCCCCAGTTCGTCCACGATCTCCCGTATTGCAGCGTCTACGTTTAGCGTCGAGCGCTGCGCTGCCTCGAAGAGTCGCTCTACGTCCGGATCGTCGTCGGAGTTGATCCGCAACATCTCGCGCCCGCTGTCGTCGAACATAACGAACAGGTCACCTTGGCTGTGCCGGCTGACGGTGAGGGCGTACTTCCCCTTGAATGCCGCCGTGAACTCGTTCTCGGCTGCCGTGGCCTGCCATTGAAGTCGACCGCTCTCGGCGCCGCGGATAAGCGACTCGATCAGCGCATTGTTCGCTTGCCTGTAATGTTCGTTCATTTGCCACCCCGGTCCGCTAGTCGGCGCACGCGCCCGACCAGCCCGCTCACACGCTCCTCCGCCCTTAGCTGGGCCTCGGACAACCGCTTGGCCCGCGCGGTTGCGACGGGCTGACTGCCCGCCTCGGAAAGCACCTCGACCACCGATCGCAATAGTGACACCGCGGCGAGCAGGTCCTCGCGGTCCTCAACGGAGAGATCGTCCCGCCACCTGCCGAGTGCAGCCGTTCCGATTCCCATGACCTCTCTGGCCCGCAAACCAGCGAGCGCGAGATCCCCTGCGTCGAGAAATATCCCTACCTCATGGATTTTCTCACGCACCGACTCGACGTCCTCGCGCAGGTTCTGCTTGCGGATTGCACCCTCGGCCCTTTCCGCCGCGCGCTTTGCCCCCTCGGCGACTACGAGCAACCACACTGTCAGTCCCAGGCTAGCGGCGCTGGCAAGCGCGGAGGCCCAACTGAGCCAGGTAGGCATTCGGCTGGAAGTCTAGCACCTTCGTACCAGCGAAGACGCGGCTTCCGCCGCCGCCGAGGGGGCGTTGGCCGACGCGCGGCAGGCGTTGGCCGAATTGCCGGCGACGGCCGGGCGGGCCGGCGGCGAGGCTAACGGCATGGCCCCAGCATTCCCCCACACCACGCTCGCCTGGAGCACTTTCCTGACCGGCTGCCTGGCTATCGCCGCGGGCGCCATTTTGCTGTTGCTGGAGCGACGGGAGCGGCGCATCGCGGCGCGCGCCAGCCGCCCCGAGCCGCGTTCCGCCGCGGATCCGTTCACCGGCCCGCGCGCCTAGCCGCGGCCGCGCCAGTATGGATACCATGGAACCGATGCCGCCCAACGAAACGGGAACCCCGCCCAAGGAAACGGGAACCGCGCCGCCGCCAGGCGCGCTGCGGTCCCGCCGCCGCGGTCCCGCCGAAGCCTGGGTGGCGTGGATCGTGCTGATCGTCGGCGTCCTGGCGCTGGGCTCCAACTTCGGGGTGGTCCCGTACCAGATCTGGGATCTGTGGCGGCTGTGGCCGCTGGTCTTGGTGGCGGTCGGCGTGGGGCATATGGCGCGCGGCGGCCTTGCCGATTTGGTCTGGGGCGCGGCGATAGCCATTTATGGCGCCGGCGCCACGCTGACCACCACGCACATCTGGAGCTACAACTTCTGGCAAGCCTGGCCCATCTTCATCATCGCCGCCGGCGTGGTCATGCTGGGCGGCCGCCACGCCTTTGGCGCCGGGGTCTTCACGCCCGGCGGGCGCTGCGACCGGGACAGCTGGGAGCGTTGGACGGCGCAATGGGGCGCCCGGAGCCGGCGTTCGCGCCGCCGGAACCGGTGGTGGGACGCGCCGCCCGCCGCCGGCTTTGCCGCCGCCGCCCCCTCCGCGGAAGCCGCCAGCGGCGACGAAACCTGGCTGGACGTGCGCACCATGTTCGGCCAAATCCGGCGTCAGATCAAGAATCAATCATTTCGCGGCGGCGTGGTCCAGTGCATCTTCGGCG
This sequence comes from Acidobacteriota bacterium, assembly GCA_027314025.1. Classification (GTDB taxonomy): domain Bacteria; phylum Acidobacteriota; class Terriglobia; order Terriglobales; family SCQP01; genus JAKAUF01. Next base: position 40,965 of record DAHVCP010000024.1, on the reverse strand, counting down.
GCTGCATTTTGGACCTGCGCGCCATGCCGCCGCCGGACCATCCCATCACCATCCATACCGAAGTCGTTTTCGGCGGGGTGGAGATCTACCTGCCGCCGAGCTGGCAGGTGCTGCTCGAGGGCCATGGCGTCTTCGGCGCTTTTCAGGATGAAACGTTGCCCATTGGCGCGGCGGCTGGCGCGCGGCCCACGCTGGTGGTGACCGGCAGCGCCGTCTTCAGCGCCGTCACGGTGAAGTAGCCGGTGGCCGCCGCCCGCCAATCCGCTCGTGCCCGTGCCGGGGAGTTTGGATTTCGCGGCCGCTTTCTGCTTGCCTGGAACGCCGTGTTCCTGGTCTGGGCGGGCCTGGTGTGGGCCACCGGTTCCTCCTGGTGGCTGCTGGCGGCAGGGCTGCCGTTGGCGGCGGTTTACGCGGTGCTCTGCCTCAGCGCGGAAAATATCTGCCGCGCTTTCCCGCTCCGTCCCGCCGTCGCCGCGAACGCCGTCGCGCACCAAGCCGCCGCCGCCGCGCTGCTGGCCGGAGCGTGGGTCTTGTTGGCGCGCGGCGCGGACTGGCTGATCCGCTTGGCGGACCCCGCCGCGCCGCTGCGCCTGCTCAACAGCCCGGCGCTGTTGTGGGTGGCCGGCATCCTTATTTATGCGGCCGCCGCGGCGTTGTTCTACGCCTTGCAAGGCGTGGCGCGCGCCGCCGCCGCCGAGGCGGAAAGCGAGCACGCCCGCCGCCTGGCGGGGGAAGCCGAGCTGCGCGCCCTGCGGGCCCAGATTCATCCCCACTTTCTTTTCAACTGCCTGCATTCCATCAGCGCTCTGACCGCCAGCGACCCGGCGCGCGCCCGGGAGATGTGCATTCATCTCGCGGAACTGTTCCGGCTGACCCTGCGCCTCGGACCGCAGGAGACCATCACCCTCGAGGAGGAGCTGTCCGTCGCCCGCGCCTATTTGGCGGTCGAGCGCCTGCGCTTCGGCGCCCGCCTGGGCTATGCCGAATCCATCGCCCCGTCGGCGCTGCCCTGCCGGCTGCCCGCGCTGCTGTTGCAACCGCTGGTGGAAAACGCCGTCAAGCACGGCATTGCCAGCCTGACCGGGCCGGGCCGGCTGCGCCTGGCCGCCGCCAGCGATGGCGCCCGGCTGCGCCTGGAGCTGGACAACGATTACGATGCCGACTGCCCCGCGCCGCTGCGCAACGGGCTGGGCCTGGAAAACGTCCGCCAGCGCCTGGCCGCGCAGTTCGGATCCGCCGCCAGCTTGGTCTGGCGCGCGGAGACCGGCCGCTTCTCCACCGTAGTGGAGCTGCCGGCGCTGACCGCCGCGCCCGTGGCGCCCGGTCCGGGGCCGGCCGCCACCGTCGCCGCCGTGGAAGGGAGCGCCGATGCGCGTATTGCTGATTGACGACGAAGACCTGCCGCGGCAAATCCTGCGGGAATACTGCGCCGCCGAGCCGGATTTGGAACTGGCGGGCGAGGCGGCGGACGGCTTTTCCGCCGTCCGCGCGGTGGCGGAGCTGCGCCCGGATTTGATCTTCTTGGACGTGCAGATGCCCAAGCTGGACGGCTTCGAGGTGCTGCAACTCCTGGCCAGCGGGCCGGAGCCGGCGCCCGCCGTGATCTTCACCACCGCCTTTGATGACTACGCCTTGCGCGCCTTCGACGCCCACGCGGTGGATTATTTGCTGAAGCCCTTCAGCCGCGAGCGCTTCACCGCCGCCGTCGGCCGTGCCCGCCAGCGCCTGGCGGCGCCCGCCGCCGCACCGCCGGCGGCCGTCGCCGAGGCTCTCGCCGCCGCCCGTCCGCTCACTCGCTTGGTGCTGCGCGACGGCGCCAAGATCACCTTCCTTCCGCTCGCGGAGCTGCTCGCCGCCGAGGCCCAGGACGACTATCTCGCGCTGCATACCGCCGCCAAAACGCACCTGAAAAAGCAGACCCTTGCCAGCCTGGAGGCGGCGCTCGATCCCTCCCGCTTCGTCCGCGTGCACCGCGGTTGGCTGGTGCAGTTGGCGGCGGTGACGCGGCTGGATCGCTTGGGCCCGGATACCTTCTTGGCCACTCTGCGCAACGGCCTGCGCGTGCCCGTCAGCCGTGCCGGCCACGCCCGCCTCCGCCAGTTGCTGCCTTTGTAAGCCCCACGCCTCATCCAGCTTGCCGCTGCTACTCTGGTGCTGACCTTCCCATGGCCACACCGCCCGAAGCTTCGCGTCCCGATGCCGCCGGCGGCGACTCCGCGGCCGCCGCCCCCGGGCCGGTGCGGTATTCGGCTGGGATCGAGGATGCGGCGGATTTGCTCGCCGACCTCCGCCAAGCCCTGGAATGCGATTAGCGCCGGCGGCTCCGCGCGCCCGCCGCACCGCGGCGGCGGCTTTCGCCGACACGGGTTCAGCCCGCCTGCCGCAGGGCGTACGATGCCCCTATGGGCTCCGGCATTAACTCTCGGCCCGGCGCTGGGCAGGAGCGGCCCGGCGTCTTCGCTCCGGCGGATGATCGCGTCCATCTCAGCCGTTGGCTGCCGCCGCGCCATGGCACTCCGCCCTATCTGCGTCTGGGCCGCCGCTGGTTTCCCGTGCTGTGGTTCATACCGATCGGCCTCGTGCTGTTGGCCGCCGCGGTCGCCCTGGCCGTAGCCACTCGAGACCTGCCCGGCATCCAGGCGTTCCTGGCGCGGTATCCGGGCGCGCCGCAGCGGGTGGCCATGGTGCGCGGGGGGTTTCCCGGATGGCTGCGCTGGCAGCACGTCTTCAACCTGTTCTTCCTGGTATTCATCATCCGCGCCGGCATCCAGATCCTAGCCGATCACCCCCGGCTTTATTGGAACCGCAATTGCACGCCGGGCACGGAGTGGTTTCGCTTCCAGGCGGAGGTCCCCAGGGACCGCCTTTGGACCGCCAAGGACGATTCGGTGAGTTTGCCCGGCTGGCTGGGCATTCCCGGCCTGCGCCATTCCATCGGCTTGGCCCGCTGGTGGCATTTCAGTTTCGACCTATTTTGGGTGCTGAACGGCGCGGTGTTCTACGTTCTGCTCTTCGCTACTGGGCAGTGGCGCCGCTTGGCGCCGCTGCACTGGGCGGTCTTTCCCAACGCCATCTCCACCGCCTATCAATATCTATCGCTGCGCTTCCCCGCCAATCACAGCTGGTTGTACTACAACAGCCTTCAGCAACTGGCGTATTTCATCACCGTCTTCGTCGCCGCTCCGCTGGCCATCGTCACCGGGCTCATGCAAGGGCCGGCCATCGCCAACCGTCTCGGCGCGCTCAGCCGCCATTTCCATCGCCAGGCGGCGCGGTCGTGGCATTTTCTGGTTCTGTGCTGGTTTCTGTTTTTCATCGCCGTGCACGTGGCCATGGTCTTCGCCACGGGCTGGAAGGACAACCTCAACCACATGTTTTACGGCGCCCGGCACGCCGGCTTGCAGGGCTTGGCGTGGTTCGCGCTGGCCATGGCGGTGCTGGCCGTGGTGTGGCTGGCGGCCACGCCGGTGACGCTGCGCCACGCCCGCTGGGTGCAGCGCATCGGGCATGTGCTGCTGACGCCGCTGGCGCGCCTCATCGAGCGCGGCGATGCCCACGTGGGGTACCGTTCCAGCGATATTTCACCGTATTTCTGGCCCAACGGCGCCTTGCCCGATTCCCCCGAATATAACGCCCTAGTCGCCGATGGCTTCGCCGGCTACCGCCTGCGCGTTACCGGATTGGTCGCCGCTCCCGCCATGTTGAGCCTGGCGGACCTGCGGGGCATGCCACAGCAGCGCCAGATCACCGAACACTTCTGCATCCAAGGTTGGTCCGGCATCGCCGAGTGGGGCGGCGTCCCGATGCGTGACCTCCTGGCCCGCGCGCGCCCCTTGCCCGCAGCGCGCTACGCGGTGTTTTACTCCTTTGGACCCGGAACGGATGGGGGCGAATACTACGATGCCCACGGCCTCCGCAACATGAATCGCCGGCTTTCCCTGCTGGCCCTCAATATGAATGGCAGACCCTTGAGCGTGATCCATGGCGCGCCGCTGCGCCTGCGCTGTGAGAACGAGCTGGGCTTTAAGCTGGTGAAGTGGATCTCCGCCATTGAGCTGGTGGCTGATTATCGCCATTTGGGCGCCGGCCGCGGCGGATATCCGGAGGATCATGAATTTTTTGGCTACCGCGCCCCGATCTAACCGCTTCGCACGACTCCTCGCCGCCGCCGTCACGCTATCGGCGCTGGTGGTGGCGGCTGCTGGTCAGCGCCCCGCGGCGGCCCGGCCGGGCGGAGCGCCGGCGCAAATCGTGTTGCAGCCGCGGTATCGCGCCGGCGCGGCGTACGCTTGGCGTCTGCGTGTCCACTCCGTCATCCGCCGCACGCAGGCGGGCCAAACCGCCAGCGCCACGCTGGACAACCAGGCGGTGGTGGTGATGCGCGTGATCTCCGGCGGCGCCACCGCGCGCGATGCCGCCGCCGTGCCGGTCGTGGTGGCCTTGAGTTTTCGCGCATACCACACCACCGTCGCTGGTTTTGGCCCGCTGGCGGCGGCCCTGCGGCGCACCGCCGCCGCCACCGACCAGGCGGCCCTGCGCATGCGCGGCCTGGAACTCCGCCTCGCCCCCGGGGCCGCCACCCAGATCGTTGCGGTGGGCCGGCCGCCGGCGCCGCGCGAAGCGAGAACCATGCTGCGACAATTGCTCACGACAGCGGGTCTGCCGCTGGGCGCGGTTCGCCCCGGCGAAAGCTGGAGCCGCAGTGAGATCCAAAAGTTGCCGCAGTTCCATTTTTCTTTTCCGCTGCCCATCCATGGCCGGTTCGTCGCCTGGCGGCCGGGGCCGGCGGGAAGCTGGCTCGCCGCGGTGCATACCACCAGCCATGCGAATGTAACGCTGCCGCCGGGCGCGACTCCGGGTTTTCAGGCCGCGGCCGCCGCCGGCTATGCCAGCCAGGCGCGCTTGCGCGTCAGGGGCCGCACGGACAGCCGCTTTAATTCCAGCGGCATTCTAGTCCGCGTCCGCAGCCATACGCACACCGGGCTGCGCATGCAGCTCATCGGCGGTCCGGGCGCCGCCATCCGCGCCTCTCCCGTGGCGCAGGTCACGGACATGCACGTGGACTCGACCGGCTCCGTGCAGGCCATCGCTCCCTCCCGCCGCCCGGCGGCACCGCCCGTTCCCGCGCCGGCGCACCGCTAATACACAGGGAGCGGCGCGTGGGCGTCATATCCGACTCACCGCCACGGTACTCTAACTTCATGTCACCCACCGCGCGGCGGCACGCCTCCCCCGCCAGCAGCGGCGCTGCCGAGTTGCCGCATCCCTGCGAGCGTTCCGCCATCGGCGAGCATGGCTGGATCGCGGATGGCGTCACCGGCGCGTTGATTGACCACGCCGGCACGCTCTCCTGGCTGTGCATTCCTCGCTTCGATAGTCCCGCCGTATTCGCCTCCCTGCTGGATCCGCATCGCGGCGGCTGCTGCTTCGTCGGGCCGGCCGCCGGCGGCGCCGGGCAGCAGCGCTATCTGCCCCACACCAACATCCTGGAGACCACCTTCAGCCAGGGCAAAAGCCGCATCCGCGTGACCGATTGGATGCCCGCCCGCGGCATGCACTCCCTGTTCCGCACCGGCGCCGTCTGCCGCCTGGTCGAGGGCCTGCGCGGGACGATGCGCGTGCGCCTCGCCTGCGCCCCGCGCTTTGAATACGGCCGCAACCGGGTTCGCTGGCAGCGATTGGACGGCGGCGCCAGCGGGCGCTGGTGGCTGGCCCGCGGCCCGCAGGAAATTCATCTCACCGCCAGCTGCGACCTCGGCCTGGAAGGCGAAGGCGTGGCCGCGGAGTTCGATCTGAGCCAGGGCGAATGCTGCTGGCTGGTGCTGAACTGGGGTGAATCCGCGCCCGCCTTCCGCGATGAGGGCCTGCGCCATTCCTTGGAACAGACCCGCCGCACCTGGGAGGATTGGGCGCGCCAGGGCCAGTATCAGGGCAAATATAAGGATCTGGTCGAGCGCAGCGCCTTGGCGCTCAAAGCCCTGATCTACGAGCCCACCGGAGCCTTCATCGCCGCCGCCACCACCAGCCTGCCGGAATCGCCCGGCGGCGCCCGCAATTGGGATTACCGCTACTGCTGGCCGCGCGACAGCACCTTCGCGCTTTACGGCCTGTCGCTGCTGGGCTATCACGAGGAGGCAGGCCGCTTCTTGCATTTTCTGGCGCACGTCGCCAGCCGCCATACGCTGCCCTTGCAGGTCTGCTACCGCGTGGATGGTTCGGCGGATCTGCCCGAGCGGGAAATTACCTATTTAGAAGGCTATGCTTCCTCCCGCCCGGTGCGGGTGGGCAACGGCGCCGCCGAGCAGCTGCAAATGGACATCTACGGCGAGGTCTTGGATGCCGCCTACACCTATGCCAAATGGCGCGGCGGCCTGGAGCGCAATCTCTGGGAGGTGCTCTGCCAATTGGCCGATTTCGCCGCCCAGCATTGGCGCCAACCCGACAACGGCATCTGGGAGGTCCGCGGCGGCCGCCGCCATTTCGTCTACTCCAAGGTCATGTGCTGGGTGGCGCTGGACCGCGCCGCCAAATTGGCCGTGCGCTTCGGTTTGCCTGCTCCCCATGCCGCCCGCTGGCGGCAATCCGCCGCCGCCATCCGCGCGGCCGTGATGCGGCACGGCTATAGCCGCCGCGCTCATGCCTTCGTGCAAAGTTTCGGCAGCCACACCGTGGACGCCAGCTCCCTGCTGCTGCCGCTGGTGCGCTTCGTCAAGCCGCACGATCCGCACATTGTCGCCACCATTCATGCGGTGCAGCGCGAACTCGCCCGCGGCCCCTTCCTGCTGCGCTATGCCAACACCGGCGACGACGGCGTCGGCGGCACGGAAGGCGCGTTCACCATTTGCAGCTTTTGGCTCACCGACTGCCTCACGCTCCTAGGCCGTGCCGCCGAGGCCCGCAAGCTCTTCGAGCAAATCATCGCCTTCCGCAGCCCGCTCGGCCTGTTCAGCGAGGAGTTGGACTGGACCGCGGCCCGCGGCCGCCAGCGCCTGCTGGGCAACTTTCCCCAAGCGTTTACCCATTTAGCTCTCATCAACGCCGCCCACAATTTGGAGTTGTATCCCCGCGGCGTCAAGTAGGACCGCGGCGTTCAACGACGCCGCGCGCGCCCGCGTGGTGTTCCGCCTTAGGCTGCCCACGGCCAGCAGCGACCCGCATGCGGGGCGCCACCAGGCGCCGGCCCAAGCGGGACGCCCCGCCGCGGGCGGGGCTGGGGCCCGCGCCAATCCATGGCTTTAGCTCTCGTCGTGATGCCCTGGCCCGGGCCAGGCAATGGTCAGCAGGAACGCGCTATCGGCCAGCGCCTCGACGTCATGCGCCACCGCGCGGTCCAGCACCAGCAGTTGCCCGGCGGGTAGATCGAACACCCCATCGGGCAGGTGCAGGCGGATGTGACCGGTGATGGCGTGCACGCAGATGCGGCCATCGGCATGATGGCCGGGAATCCGCGTTCCTGCGCGCATCGCGATCAAGACCAGGCGAAAGTCGGGGAACTTGACGATGGTCTTTGCGTTCCGCCCCGCTTGCCACGGCTGCTCGCCCTGGAGCTGCTGGATCTGCTCCGCGAGGTCGAAGCGCAAATGAACCCCAGCCGTGGGTTCGAGTGATTGCCGCATCCGGCCTGCCGCCGGCTCCTCCGCTTGCATGCCGCCCATGTTACTCCTCATCCCGCGCTCCTTCGCCGCTGGGCGCCACGGCGGGCCGAGCCGCGCCGCGCTCGCCGGAGAGTCGCTGGCGGGACAGGTCGCGTCTAAGGTCTCATCCCAAGCAGGCCCGGTATCGCGCGCCGCCATTCGATGCTCCTTTCCCCGTCGCGTCTCAGGTTTCCGCTAGCCGCGAATCACCACCCGGCCGCCGGCCGCCAGAGCCTGGCTCTCCAGCCGCGTCCACACCGCCTGGAGTTCATCCAGCAACGCGGGGTCCAGCAACGGGCCGTAGAATACCGGCGGACACTCGCGCTCCTCGCTGACTGGACATCCCTCGTGCAGCATTTGCTGCGATAGGCCGATCACCTTCAGCGGCACGCGGTAACTCTGTCCGCACTGCGGGCAGGGCAGTTCCAGGCAGACGGCGTCCAGGATGGCGGAGGTTGTGCGAATGGCTCCAAACGCGAGGCCGCGGCGAACCGCCGCGGACGCGAAAAACCCGCGTTCAACGGGATGAGACTACGGCGCGCCGGCCGGCCGGCGGGACGCGCCAAACCGCGGGCGGGTATAACGATTGTCATGGATTGCATGCCGGCGGATCCCTATAATGCGGTCGCGGGACGGGCCCGCCCGCGAGGTCGAGCCAGGTGATGAGATGACGCCGGAAGCTGAAAAACCCGGCGCGGCGGACGCCTCGGCGACCCCACGCCGACCCTCCATGGCCTCGGTCGCGCCAACCGGCGCCGGGGAAGAGGAATTGGGCCATCGCGGCCGGATGCACCGGGCGAAACGGCAAATGTCCGACTCCGAGGCGCGCGCGTTTCTCCGCGCCCAGAAAATCGCCCACGTCGCCTCGTTGGATGCGCAAGGTTGGCCCTACGCCGTGCCCTTGGTGTACATCTACGAAGGCGGCGACCGGCTGTATCTTCATACCGGATACCGGCGATCACGCGGGGCATTTCCTGGCCAATGTTCGGCACAACCCCCGGATCTGCGTCGAGGTTGCGGAGATCGGGCCGCTCCATCGTGGCCGGCCCTATGCCTGCAATTCCGCGCTGGTCTATACCAGCGTGATCGCCTTTGGACCCGTCGCCATCCTCGACGACCAACGGAAAAAGGCCTGGTTCCTGGACCAGCTTCTCGCCAAATATGGCGATCCCGCCTGGACCTTTGAACCCGGATATCCACTGATTCACCGCATCATTCTGTACGAGCAGACCCTGGAGGTCGTGACCGGCAAGCAGAGCGCGGGCCTTTCTCATTGAGAGTTCCGCCAGTCGCGGGGGCCGCGCCTTTTGCTCGGGGAGCAAAGAAGGCGGGGAAGGCCGCGAAATTCCGCAGGGCGGCCCGCCCCCGGCAAGCGAAGCGGCGCGGCTCCAGCGACGCGCCAGCTGGGCTGGGGCGGGCTGGGGTCCCCGGCCCAGCCGGCGCGCAAGCGGGACGCCCCGCCGCAGGCGGGGCTGGGGCCCGCGCCAAGCGATCGGAGCGAAAAGAGGAGCAGAGTATGATTCAGCTCAAGCGGGCGTACGAGGCCGCGGCGAAAACCGACGGCTCCCGTTTTTTGATCGAGCGGCTTTGGCCGCGCGGCGTCCGGAAGGAGAACCTTCCTCTGGAGGCCTGGGTCAAGGATGCCGCCCCCAGCACGCAATTGCGCCAATGGTTCGGCCACGATCCGCGGAAATGGCATGAGTTTCAGCGCCGCTATGTGGCGGAGCTGCGGCATCATCGCGCCAGCCTGCAACCGCTGCTTGCCGCGGCCCGCTCCGGCGCTCGGGTGACGCTGGTCTACAGCTCCCACGATGCCGAGCACAACAACGCCGTCGTGCTCAAGGCTTATCTGGAGTCGCTGCTCGCGGCGGATACCCCCGCCCCGAGGGTGGGTCGGGCATCGTGACCCGGGCCGGCGGCGGCGCCGCGCGCGACCCGCTGCCGGTGTAAGCTTGCCTCGAATTATGGCCAGCGCCGTTCATCTGCGCATCAAGCGCCAGCCCACGCCGCGAGAGCAGCCGTACTGGGAGGAGTTCGAGGTTTCCTTCCGTCCCGGCATGAACGTTCTGGTGGCGCTGCGGGAGATCCTGGAAAACCCCGTAACCCGCGCCGGCAAGCCCACCAGCGCCGTGGCCTACGAGGCGAACTGCCTGGAGGAGGCCTGCGGCATCTGCGCCATGCTGATTAACGGCCGGGCGCGCCAGGCGTGTTCGGCCTTGGTGGCCCGGCTTCCCCAGCCGATCACGCTGGAGCCGTTGTCGCGCTTTCCCGTGGTGCGGGACTTGGTCGTGGATCGGACGCGGTTGTTCAACGATCTCCAGCGGATCAAGGCCTGGATTCCGATTGACGGGCTCTATGATCTCGGCGCTGGCCCGCGACAGTCGCCCGCGGACCAGCGGCTCGCGTACGTGCTCTCCCGCTGCTTCTCCTGCGGCAACTGCCTCGAGGTGTGCCCGCAGTACAACGAGAAAACTGGCTTCGTCGGCGCTGCCGTGATTTCCCAGGGGCGTTTGTTCAATATCCATCCCACCGGCAAAATGAACCGCGCCGAGCGGCTGAACGCCTTCACCGGTCCCGGCGGCATTCAGGAGTGCAGTTGGGCGGAGAACTGCGTCAAGGCCTGTCCCAAGCACATCCCACTGACTGATTCCATCGCCGCCCTCAATCGCCAGGTTATCGGCGAGGTCTGGGGCCAAGCCCTCGGTCACTAGCCGCGGCCGGCCTGCGCTTCACGCGGGCCGCAGCACCCGATCCTCGCCGCCCGCCCGCCTCTCGGCCGGGAGGCGCCGTGATTTCCATCGCCGCCGCCGCTGGCCCGACCCCGCGCGCGCCCGCGCCAGCAGCTTACGCTCCGCGGTATTTGCCCGGCGTCACGCCCGCCTCCCGCTCGAACGCGCGGTGAAAGGCCTTATGGCTGCCGAACCCGGCCGCCGCCGCGACGCGGTAGACGGGCAGGTCAGTCTCTTGCAGCAACTGCTTGGCCCGCTGGATGTGCGCGCGCGTGATCTCCTCCAGCACGGTCCGGCCCACGGTCGCTTGGAACCGCCGCTCCAGCGTGCGCCGCGAGACGTTCAATCCGCGCGCCACGTCTTCCACCCCGATCGGTTCCCGCGATCGTTCCCGGATCATGCGCAGCGCTCCCGCCACCAGCGCGTCCTCCTGCGCCATCACGTCGCTAGAGGTGCGGGTGACCATGTGCGTGGGCTGCACCCAGATGGTCCGCGACGGCGCCGGCTGGCGGCGCATCAGCCGGTCCAGCAGGCCGGCCGCCGCATAGCCCGCCGCTTCCGTGCCCATCGCCACGCTGGACATCGGCGGACTGGACAGCTCGCAAATGATCTCGTCGTTGTCCACGCCGATGACCGCGATGTCGTCGGGCACGCGCAGCCCCGCCGCGGCGCAGGCCGCCAGCACCTCCCGCCCGCAGACGTCGTTGCAGGCCATCAGTCCCACCGGCTGCCGCGGCTCGCTTTGGAAGAGTTCCGCCAGCCAGCGCACCAGCAGCGGCTGTTCCCGCTGCCAGCTCCGCATCCAGTGCGGCTTGCGCATCCAGTTCGCCAGCGGCGTGCGGTGCGCCAGACATTCCAATCCGGCGTCCGCCGCCAGCCGCAGGAATGCCTGTTCCCGCGCCAGCGCCCAATGGCAGTCGCGAAAGCTCACGAATGCCAGCTTGCGGAAGCCCGCCTCGCGCAAATGCGCCAGGCCCATGGCGGCGATACCGGACGAATCGGTGCGAATCTCCCCGTAGAGTTCCCCGCTTGCCAAGGGCAGTGCTTCGCTCAGGCTTGATGCCACGATCGGCACCTTGGCGGTTCGCGCTACCCGCGCCAGCTCTTCCGGCCGCACCCGGCCGATCATCCCCTGGCCATTCCAGCGTTGGCCCAGCGCCGACATCTGGTCCAAATGCCCCGGCGCCATGACCAGCGACCATGGCCCGTGCAGCCGGGAATAGCGCAAAATCCCCCGCAATAGCCCCCGGCCGTACTCCGTCGAGGTTTCCAGCAGCAAGGCAACTTGGGGCGGCGGCGCCATCTGCTCACCATACCAGGGAGGGACGTTTTGCGACAGCCCCTGGCGGCGCGGGTTTACCGGCCCTACTCCCGCCCGGCCGCCTGGGAATGGGCCCTGCCTTCGCCCGTTCCCCGTTTTGCGTCCGCCCCGCTTCCTAGCCGCCGGCCCCAGGTCGCGGCTCGGCCGCCGGGCCGATAGAATAGGAGCTTGCCTTTGCCAACCACCTGCGTCTTCATCGTTTCCGCCCCCTCCGGCTCGGGAAAAAGTACCCTGGTTCGCGAGCTGTTCACCTTGGTCCCGGGCCTAGAGTTTTCCATCTCCTATACCACCCGCTCCCCGCGCGGCAGTGAGCAAAACGGCCGCGAGTATTTCTTCGTGGGCCGGGCGGAGTTTGAGCGCATGTTGGCGGCGGGCGGCTTTTTGGAGCACGCCGAGGTCTTCGGCAACTACTACGGCACCGCCGCTTCCTTTCTGGAAGATGCCCGCCGCCGCGGCAAGGATCTGGTGCTGGATATTGATGTCCAGGGCGCAGCCATGGTCCGCCAGCGCCTGCCGGAAGCCGTCAGCATCTTTATCGCCCCTCCCGACCGCGACACCTTGGCCCGCCGTTTGCAACATCGCGGCCTGGACAAGCCCGAGGTCGTGGCCCAGCGGCTGGAGAACGCTTCCCGCGAGATTGCCGCTTATAATAACTATGAGTACGTGATCATCAACGACCGGTTGGACATCTCCGTCGAGCAGTTGCAAGCCATCGTGCTCTTCGAGCGCGGGCGGGTTCGCTCACTGGACGCCGAGGAGGCCGCCCAAGCGGAGCGCTGGCGGCGCTTGGCCGCAGCCTGCCGCCGGGAAGCGGTGGCGCCGGCCCTGGCGCCGGTGCTGCGGTCGTTTGGCTTGCTACCCGTCTAAGGCGGCCAAGGCTGGCCGCGAGGAGTTGCCGATATGCCCTATAAGAGTTTGGAAGAGGTTCCCAGCCGCTATCGTTTTGTCCATGTGGTTGCGCGTCGGGCCCGCAAGATTCAAGGCGGCGCGCTCCCGCTCCTGGCCACCGTATCGAAAAAGCCCACCCGCATCGCGGAATTGGAGGCGATGCAGGGGCTGATTGCCTATACCGCCCCGCCCCTGCCCGGAACCGAGGGCGAGGGCGAGGATGGCACGGGCGCCTAAGCGCGAAGCCATGGCCGACGCGGCCAGCCCCTCCGACCGTATTCCGCCCATCCTGCTGGGGGTCACCGGCGGTGTCGCCGCCTACAAGGCTTGCGAGCTGGTCCGCCAGTTGCAGCAAGGCGGCCACCGCGTGCGTGTCATTCTGACGCGCGGCGGCGCCCGCTTCGTATCCCCGCTGGCCTTTGCCGCGCTCACCGGCGAGCCGACCCTCACCCGCCTGTTCGCCTCGGCGCAAAGTGGCGAGGCGTTCGCTTCCTCGATTGACCATATCGCCTTGGCGCAATCCGCCAAGGCGCTGGTCGTGGCGCCCGCCACCGCCCATTGCCTGGCGAAATTGGCCCACGGCCTGGCCGACGATCTGCTTTCCACGGTGTACCTGGCCACTTCGGCGCCCATCATTCTGGCGCCGTCCATGAACGTCAATATGTGGCGCCACCCCGCCACGCAAGCGAATCTTCAAACCCTCGCCCGCAGGCCCGGCCTAGCCATCGTCGCTCCCGAGGCCGGCTATCTTGCCTGCGGCATGGTTGGCGAGGGCCGCCTCGCCGACCCCGCCGACATTGCCGCCGCCGTTGAGGCCGCCCTTCGTCCCGCGCCCGCCGCCGTTTGGGCCGGCCACACCGTCCTGATCACCGCCGGTCCCACCCGCGAGCCGCTCGATCCGGTGCGCTATTTCAGCAATCGCTCCAGCGGGCGGATGGGCTTCGCCTTGGCCCGCGCCGCTGCCCAGCAAGGCGCCCGCGTCCAGCTGGTCTTCGGGCCCACCACCGCCGAGCCGCCGGCGGACCCCGCCATCGAGCTCATTCCCGTCACCACCGCGGCAGAGATGGCGGCGCAGGTCCTTGCCCGCTTCGCCGCCTGTGATGCCGCCATTCTCGCCGCCGCCGTCGCCGACTATCGTCCCGCCCGGCCCGCCGCCGCCAAGATCAAGAAATCCCCCGACGCCTTGCATATCGAGCTGCTGCCCACGACCGATATCTTGGCGGAACTCGGCCGCCGCAAAACGCATCAATTGCTGGTCGGCTTCGCCGCCGAAACCGGCGATCCTCGCCCCGCCGCCCGCGCCAAGCTGACCGCCAAGAACGCCGACCTGATCGTCGGCAATGACGTCGCCCAGCCTGGCGTCGGCTTCGATAGCGCCGACAACGCCGTCGTTTTGGTCTCCGCCGCCGATGAGGCGGCCCTGCCGCGTGCTTCCAAGGACCGCATCGCCGGCCAGATCCTGGCCGCCATCGCCGCCCTGCCTCGTCCCGTTCCGGTTCCCGCGAAGTCCGGCGGCCTGCGAGCCTAGCCCGATGGATTCCGGCCTGCGCCAGCGCCTGGCTGCGTACTTGGAGTTCCAACGCGAGCTGGGAGTCGAACGCCTGCGCATCACGCCCGCCGCGCTGGCTCCGTTCGCGCCGCCGCCGGTTCGGGATGCGCCGGCGCCGGCGTTCGCCGCCGCCGCCCCGCCCCGCCCGCAAACTCCCGGGCCATCCGCGATGCCGCCGTTCCATCCCGCTCCCGCATCCGACCCGGTCTCGCCGTCGCCTCGCGCCCCGGCGCCCTCCCCCAGCGGCTCGTTTGCCTCCGCGGCTGCCGCGCCCGTGGCGCCGCCCGCCGATCCCGTTGCCGAACTGGTCCGCATCCGCGCCGACCTCGGCGACTGCACGCGCTGCAAGCTGCATCGCCTGGGCCGCCGGCAAATCGTTTTTGGCGCGGGCAATCCCGGCGCCGAATTGGTCTTTGTCGGCGAAGGCCCCGGCGCCGATGAGGATGTCCAAGGCCTGCCCTTTGTCGGCCGCGCCGGGCAGTTGCTGACCGACATGATCCAAAAGGGCATGGGCCTCGACCGCGCCGCCGTCTACATCTGCAACGTGGTCAAATGCCGCCCGCCGCAAAACCGCACGCCGGAAAGCGACGAGTGCGCCGCCTGCTCCCCGTTTCTGCGCCGGCAATTGCTCGCCATCCGCCCCAAATTGATCATCGCCCTGGGCGCCTGCGCGGCGCAGAATCTTCTCGCCTACAAGGGTTCGCTGGCCTCCGTCCGCGGCCGCCTGCATCCGCTCGCACTCGACGGCTGGAACACGCAGTTGCTGATCACCTATCACCCCGCCTACCTGCTGCGCGATCCGAGCCAAAAGCGCGAGGCTTGGAAGGACTTGCAAATCGCCATGCGCTTTCTCGGCCTGCCCCGCGCCTAGCCCCTCAATAACGCGGGACGCCCCGCCGCGGGCGGGGCTGGGGCCCGCGCCCATCAATAGCTGCCCCGCACCGCCAGGGGCGCAAGTGCAGTTTCGAACCGGGGCTACCGGTACGGCAAACCACCAACGGCTCATCGGGTTCGTACGCTCATGCGCTTCTGCCTGCGGCGGCGCTACTCTTCCAACCGTTCTGGCGCCGGGCCCGCGGCGCGGCCTTCTACAATGGATAGCAGCGCGCGAGGGGATGCTGGCTCTTCCTGCCCCGCGGCCGTCCGATCCACCATGCCCCGCAGACGGCTTTTGCCCCCAAGCATGGCGCTCCCGGCGGCGCTCGTCGCGGTGCTCGCCTTGCTGTTGCCGTGGCCCGCATTGGGCCAAACCAATGCGGGGGAGTTGCGCCTGACCATCACCGACCCCTCCGGCGCGGGCGTCACCACCACCGTACATCTCACCAGCGAAGCCAATGGCTATAACGCGACCCTGGCCACCAATCGCCAGGGCGATTTGGATGTCCAGCGTCTTCCCTTCGGTATCTATCAAATTCGTATCCGCCAAACGGGCTTCGCTCCCGTGATCGAAACCGTACCCATCCGCTCTTCGATTCCCATTGCCGCCACCATTCGCCTGCGCCTGTCCGGCGTTAGCCAGACCGTCACCGTCAGCGCCGGCAATACGCTGATCAATCCCGAGCAAGCCGGCGCCGTCAGCCAAATCGGCGCGGGCGCCATCGCTCACCGCGTCACCGCCATCCCGGGCCGCTCGCTCCAGAGCCTGATCCGTTCGCAGCCCGGCTGGATCTACGAAGGCAACGCCGTCCTGCATCCCCGCGGCTCGGAATATCAAACCCAGTTCGTCGTGGACGGCATCCCGCTCACGAACAATATGTCGCCCAGCTTCGGCGCCAACCTCAGCGCCAATGACGTCCAGTCCTTGACCGTCTACACCGCCGGCATTCCCGCCGAGTACGGCCGCAAGCTGGGCGGTGTTGTCGTGGTCAACACCATCCAGAATCCCCAGCCGGGCTTTCACGGCCAGCTGGTCCTCTCCGGCGGCAGCTACGATACCGCAAGCAGCGCCCTCCGCGGCGAATACGGCTGGGGCGCGAACTCCCTGGGCTTCAGCGCCGATGGCCAGACCACCGGCCACTACCTGAATCCCGTGGTCATCCAAAACTTCTCCAACACCGCCACGCTCGGCGGTTTCTCGCTCAATTTCCAGCGCGACCTCGACCCCAACGATCGCGTCAGTTTTCTCCTCCGCCACCAGCTGGCCCGCTTCGACCTCCCCAACGAACTGATCCAGCAGCGGGCCGGCCAGCATCAGAACGGCGCGGACTTCGACACTTACGGCATCGCCGTCTACGAACACACGTTTTCCCCCAATGCCGTCGCCAGCGTCCGCGGCATGGTGCGCCAGTTCACCGATCAATACAATTCCAACCCGCAATCCACGCCGATCGCGGTCTTTCAGCACAACGGGTTTCATGAGGTCTACGGCCAGGCCAGCGTGACGGTGGACCACGGCCGCCAGGAATGGAAGGCCGGAATAGACTCCGACAACAAGTTCCTGAACGAGAATTTCCGCTATCTCATCACCGCCCCCGCGCAGTACGATGCCAGCACCCCCCGCGCTTTCCGCTTCCTCGGCAGCCATCCGGATTGGGAACAGGGCGCCTACGCCGAGGATGTCATCCGCCTTGGACCATGGACCGTGGATGCCGGCCTGCGTTGGGACCATTACCAGCTCTTGGTGAATCGCCAGGCCCTGAGCCCCCGCCTCGCCATTGCCCGCTACATTCCCTCGCTGGGGCTCATGCTGCACGTCGCCTACGACCACGTCTTCCAAACGCCATCATTTGAGAATCTTCTTCTGTCCAGTTCCACCGCCGCCGCCGGCCTCGACACGATTTCCCTGCAATTGCCCGTTCAGCCCTCGGTCGGCAACTATTACGAGGCCGGCTTCGAGAAGGTCTTCCTCGACCGGCTTCGGCTCGGCGGGAATTATTTCCTGCGCGCGGTCAACAATTACGCCGATGACGATCAGATCAACAACACCACCATCAGTTACCCCATCGCCTTCCGCAAGGCGATCATCTATGGGGCCGAGGGCCAGCTGACGATTCCCATCTGGGGCCGCTTTTCCGGCAACGCCAGCTACTCCTATGAGGTCGGCAGCGCCTGGTTTCCCGTCACCGGCGGCCTTTTCCTCGGCGACAGCGCCGTCCTCCCCACCACCGGCCATATCCCCGATTCCCAGGATCAGCGCAACACCTTCAGCGGCCGGCTGCGCTACCGCGTCGCGCCGCGCCTCTGGGTCGCCGGCGGCGTCGAATACGATTCCGGACTGCCCTTCGATTTCACTTGTCCCAGCGGCCAAACCAACGCGCAATGCATCGCCGGCCAGGAGGCGATCTACGGCGCGCCGGTCGTGGATCGCCTCAATTTTTCCCGCGGCCGCATTCTGCCCTCGGTGCTGCTGAACGCCTCGCTCGGCGCCGAGCTATACCGTTCCGAAAAGGCGCGCGTCCGCTTGCAAGTGGATGGCGAAAACCTCACCAACCTGGTGGACGTCATAGACTACGGTGGCTTGTTCTCCGGCAACGCCATCGGCCCCGCCCGCAGTTTTTACCTGCGCCTCGCCACGCGCTTCTAGTCTTCGCCGGAACCGCGCGACACCGCCGCGGGAGCGCCGGCATCGCGCTGGCCGCGCGCTGCCGTACAATCAAGGTTTCCCCATGGCCATCGCCGCTCAGGGCGCGACTCGTGCCCCCCAGCCCACGCTGGAGGAGGTTCGCCGCCTCGCCGCCCGCTACAACGTGATTCCCTTGACGCGCACGCTGCTGGCGGATTTGGAAACGCCCGTCGCCGCGTATCTCAAGCTCACCGACGGCGGCAAGGCCGCCTTCGCGTATTTGTTGGAAAGCGTTTCCGGCCCGGAGACCGTCGGCCGCTTTTCCTACATCGGCTTGGCCCCGTATCGCCTCCTGCGCCAGCGCGGCGGCAAAGTGCAGGAGCGCCACCCGCCGCACAGCGAGTGGCGCGCCTGCGCCGGCGGCCTGGTCGAGTTGGCCCGCGCCGAAGCCGAAAGCCGCCAGGTCGCCCCCACCGGTTTGCCCTTCGTCGCCGGGGCGGTCGGCTACTTCGGCTATGACATGGTCCGACAGTCCGAGCGTTTGCCGGAGCGCGCCCGTGATGACTTGCGTTTGGACGACGCCATGTTGATGTTCTTTTCCCGCCAGGTCATCTTCGATCACGCCCGCCGCCAGTTGACCTTAGTGGCCTGCGTCATGGCGGATAACGGCCGCCCCCTAGCCCAGGAATACGCCCGCGCCCGCCGCGACTTGGCCGCCATGGAGCGCCGCCTGCGGCAGCTGCCGCGCCCGCCGGCCGGCCGCCGCGCCCTGCTCACCCGCCCCAGCGTCACCCAAACCGTCACTCGCCCGCAGTTCCTGGCCATGGTGGAGCAAGCCAAGCGCTACATCGCCGCCGGCGACATCTTTCAGGTGGTGCTCTCGCTGCGTTGGGATGTGCGCACCCGCGTGGCGCCCTTTCAGGCCTATCGCGCCCTGCGCACCGTCAACCCGTCACCCTACATGTTCTTTCTCCGCATGGACGGCGTGCATGTGGTCGGCGCGTCGCCGGAAATGCTGGTCGCCGTGCAAGGCGGCAATATCCAATACCGCCCCATCGCCGGCACCCGTCCCCGCGGCGCCGATGAGGCCCAGGATCAGGCGCTCGAGCGGGAACTGCTGGCCGACGAAAAGGAACGCGCCGAGCACGTCATGCTGGTGGACTTGGGACGCAATGACGTCGGCCGCGTCGCCGCCACCGGCTCGGTGCAGGTTCCCCGCCTGATGTTCGTCGAGAAATACTCCCACGTGCAGCACCTGGTCAGCGAAATTCGCGCCCGCCTCCGCCCCGGCTGCGATATGTTCGACGCCCATACCGCCTGCTTCCCCGCCGGCACCCTCTCCGGCGCGCCCAAGGTCCGCGCCATGGAGATCATCGAGGAGTTGGAGCCGACCCGCCGCGGCGTCTACGCCGGTTCGGTGCTTTATCTCGACTTCAGCGGCAATCTCAACGCCTGTATCGCCATCCGCACCATGGTCATGCGCTCCGGCTTGGCCCATGTCCAGGCCGGCGCCGGCATCGTCGCCGATTCGGTCCCCGCCCGCGAGTACGAGGAATGCGCCAATAAGGCCGGCGCCCTCCTGCGGGCGCTGGAAATCGCTGCCCAGGGCCTCTAGATGATTTTCCTCCTCGACAACTACGACTCCTTCACCTACAACCTGGCGCAATACCTGGGGGAATTGGGCGAGGAAGTGGTCGTGCGGCGCAACGATCAAATCACCGTCGCCGCCATCCGCGGCCTGGGCCCCGCCGCCATTGTGATCTCCCCCGGTCCCTGTACCCCCACCGAGGCCGGCATCACCCTGGAAGTGGTGCGCCAGCTCGGCGGCCAGTTGCCCATTCTTGGCGTCTGCCTCGGGCACCAAGCGATCGGCCAGGCGTTGGGCGCCAAAATTGTCCGCGCCCCCATTTTGATGCACGGCAAAACCAGCCCGGTCCACCACGACGGCGGCACCATCTTCGCCGGCCTGCCGCAGCCCCTCATCGCCACCCGATACCACTCCCTCGTCATTGATCCCGCCACCGTGCCGGAATCCCTCCAGGTCAGCGCCACCGCCCCGGATGGCGCCATCATGGCCGTCCGCCATCGCCACTGGCCGCTCGAAGGCGTGCAGTTTCACCCCGAGAGCATCCTCACCAGTGACGGTAAATCGTTGCTGCGCAACTTTTTATGCAGCTACCTGCCGTACCGCGAGGGAACCGCAACCGCTACCTGTACTCGCGCGAACGGCTAGTTCTTTCCCTTTGCGCGGAGTTAGTCTGTCTAGGTCCTTTACCCTGGCTCTCCATGACCGCCCCGTCCCATTTCGACCGCATCCTCGTCGTGGATGATGAGGCCCCGATTCGGGACATGCTCGCCGAGCGGCTCCGCCTGGCGGGCTACGACTGCCGTCAGGCCGCCAACGCCGCCGCCGCCCTGGAGCAATTCCAGCAGCACCCTGCCGATTTGGTCATCACCGACCTGCGCATGCCCGGCGGTTCCGGTATGGACCTGCTCGCCGCCTTGCAACAGCGGCGTTCCGGCGCCGCCGTGGTCCTGGCCACCGCCGAAAGCGACATCCAGGTCGCCATTGACGCCATGAAGCAAGGCGCCGCTGACTACCTGCTCAAGCCCTTTCAATTCGAGCTCGTCCTCGCCGCCGTGCATCGCGCCCTGGAAAAGACCCGCCTGGAGCGCGAAGTGGAGAATTATCGCCAGCATTTGGAGCAGATGGTCGCCGAGCGCACGGCGCAGTTGCAGCAGGCGATGCGTCACATCGAAGATACCTATGACGCCACCCTCCAGGCCCTGGGCGCGGCTTTGGACCTGCGCGCCACCGAGGTCGCCGGCCACTCCCTCCGCGTCAGCCTCTATACCGAGGAAATGGCCCAGCGCATGGGCATTGCCGGCGAGGCCCTGCGCAACGTCATTCGCGGCGCCTACCTGCACGACATCGGCAAGCTCGGCATTCCCGACGCCATTCTGCTCAAGGCGGGGAGCCTCACGCCCCAGGAACGCGCGGTCATGGAGAGCCATGTCCGCATCGGCTATGAGATGGTCCAGCGCATCGAGTTCTTGGCCATCGCCGCCGAAATCGTCCATAACCACCAGGAGCGCTTCGATGGCCGCGGCTATCCCCGGGCGATCAGCGGCGACGCGATCCCCCTGCCCGCCCGCATCTTTTCCGTCGCCGATGCCTTCGACGCCATGACCAGCGACCGCCCCTATCGCGCCGCGCTGGCCTTTGCCGTGGCCAAAACGGAGATCGTCCGCGAAAGCGGCCGCCAGTTCGATCCCAAAGTGGTCCAGGTCTTCGCCTCCGTTCCCGAGTCCCGATGGGACGATCTGCGCCGTCAGGCGGCAAGCGCCACCGCCGCACCCGGCGCCGCTCCCCGCCTAGCCCCGCAGCCCGCCGCGGTTCCTGCCGCCGCCGCCCGTGCCTAGGGCCAGGTTCACCGCCCCGCGAGCCAGGTCATTTTCGCGGCCCAGGGGCGCACTTTGGGGCGTCCGGATCGCGGCTGCGTGAATCGCCATACAAAAAACGAATTGACCCTAACCGCATTTGGTGATACACCTGTTTGAGCCGCAGCCCAAGTGGTCGTTTTGGGGCTCGACGGGGGAGAATTGAATGCGGAAACACACTATTTGGTCATTGGTCTTGGTGTTCGCGCTGTCGCTGGCCGTTTGGGGCCAGACTGCCAGCCAAATCTCCGGCACGGTCACGGATAAGACCGGCGCGGTCGTACCCGGCGCCACGGTTGTCATCACGGATGCCGCCACCGGCTTCCGCCGTACCATGGTGACCAACAGCGCGGGCGCCTATGCCGCCGGCGCCATGCCCGCGGGCACCTACGACATCGAGGTCAGCGCCAAGGGGTTCAAGACCTTCGCCGTGCACAGTTACGTTCTGCGCTCCTCGCAGCAGGCGCAGATCAACGCCACCCTCCAGGTCGGCGCCGTGACCAGCACCGTCGAGGTCCAGGGCAACGCCGTCGCCCAGGTGCAGCTCGAAAACGCCACCGTCGCCAACACCATTAACGGCAAGCAGGTGAACCAGCTCGAACTGAACGGCCGCGATTTCGTTCAGTTGGTCGCCCTGGTTCCCGGCGTCGTCGGCACCGGCCCCACCGATGAGGGCCAGGTCGGCGTCTACGGCGGCATCGGCTACAACATCAACGGCGGTCGCTCCACCGAGAACAACTGGGAAGTGGATGGCACCAACATCGAGGACAACGGCTCCAACGGCACCATCAACGTCTATCCCAGCCTGGACGCCATCTCCCAAGTCCGCGTGCTGACCTCCAACTACGGCGCCCAGTATGGCCGTGACGCCTCCGGCACCGTCATCGTCACCACCAAGCGCGGCACCAATGCGTTTCATGGCGACGCCTATGAGTACCTGCGCAACACGTCCCTAAACGCCCGTCCCTTCTTCGCCTCCAGCCGCCCGTCCTACAAGAAGAATGACTTCGGCTTCACTATTGGCGGCCCGATCATCAAGAACAAAACGTACTTCTTCTGGTCTTCGGAATGGCGCCGCCAATCCGAGCCCAGTTTGTTCAACGTACCGGTGCCATCGAATGCGGAGCGCCAAGGCAACTTCTCCGACCTCTGCCCCGCTGCGGGCGCCGCCCCCGGCGCGGCCGACCCCAATGGCAAGGGCGGAGCCACCTACGCAGCCGACTACCCGACCTGCCCTGTGCTCACGCAGCCAACGAGTAGTAGCAACGGCGCCTATTACGCCAACAACACGGTCCCCATCAACGCCAATGGCGCCGACCTGATGCCCCTGATTCCCGCCGCCAACTTCGGCTCCGGTGGCAGTTCGTCGTTCGTCGGCTCCGCCACCTATCCCACGAGTTGGTATGAGAGCCTGTTCCGCATTGACCAGCAGCTCGGCAACAACTGGCACCTGTATTACAACTTCATCCACGACTCCTGGAACACCGTTGTTCCCGGCGCCCTCTGGGATTCCGCCAGCTTCCCGACGGTTTCCACCAACTTCGTCGGCCCCGGCGTGGCCATGGTCGCGCATTTGACCGGCATCCTCAGCCCGACGATGACCAACGAGTTTGTCGCCGGCTATACCGCCGACCACATCGGCCTCACCACCAACGGTCCCTTGGCCCGTCCCTCCAGCTTCACCATGGGCGGCTTGTTCAACAACGGCTTCAAGGGCGAGATCCCGGGCATCAGCGTCGGCGCATTTGACGCCAACGTCAACAACTCCTTCGCGGAAACCGGCGGCGACATGCCCTGGTACAACTCCAATCCCACCTACGATTACAACGACCAGATCACCCAGGTCGTCGGCAATCACGTCCTGACCTATGGCGGCGAGTTCACCGCCGGGCAGAAAAATGAGATGCAGGGCGGCTACCTCCAGGGCAGCCTGGGTTTCGGCAGCGGCTGGTCCGGATCCAGCGGCAACGGCTTTGCCGACATGCTGCTCGGCAACATCAGCTCCTTTAACCAGGTCAACGTCCAGCCCAAGTACTACGACCGGTACAAGACCGGCACGCTGTTCTTGGAGGACGACTGGCGCACCACTTCCCGCCTGACCATCAACCTGGGACTCCAGGCCGATTTGATGGGCGGCTATTACGATTCCCGTGGCTTGCTCTACAACTTCTCGCCGAGCGCCTACAATGCCGCCAACGCCGCGCAAATCGGGGCCAACGGTAACATCCTGAACGGCGGCACCAACGTCACCCCCAACAACGCTGTGGTCTTCAACGGCTTGGTGAACTGCGGTTCCGGGGGCCAAACGCCCACTTGCAACCAGAATCACCTCTGGAATTGGGCGCCGCGTTTCGGCTTCGCCTACGACCTCAGTGGCAACGGCACCACGGCGCTGCGTGGCGGATACGGCATCTTCTACGACCACACCAACAGCAACGACATCGTGGATGCCCTGCGCAATCCGCCCCTCCAACTCAGCCCGACCGTCGTGCACGTCGTCGGTTACCAAAACGTCTCCGCCGCCAGCGGCTCCAACTATCCGCTCAACCTGAACGGTGGTGGCGCCATTCCCGCGCAAGGCCTGTGGCCCATGATCCAGCAGTGGAACCTGAATATTCAACATCAGTTCCGCAACAACCTGGTGGGCCAAATCGCCTATGTCGGCAGCAAGGGCACCCACCTGGCCCAGCAAATGGATCTGAACCAGCTGTTTCCAGTCGGCCTCTCCGGCACGCCCTATGCATCCGGCGGCCCGTTGGCCGGCCAGCCGATCGACTGTGCCAGCGGAGGTGGGGTTGCCGATCCCGCCAACACCGCCGCGGCCAACGGCGCAACACCTGGAACCAATCTGCTTGGCACCTCCAGCCAATGGATGATCAATGAGTTCGTCGGCTGCGGCGGCAACGCGGCCTTCTACCGCAAATACCCCGCCTACAACGACATTGGTTTCCTGCCGTTTGGTGGCAATTCGGATTACAACTCGCTGCAAGTCTCCATGCACGGCCAAATTGGCGGCCTGTTCTTCACCACCGCCTATACCTGGTCGCACTCCTTGGATAATGCCTCCAGCCGTTATGACGGCTTGTGGTACAACGCCTACAACCTCAACGGCGCCTACGGCAATTCCACCTTCGATCAGCCGCAGAACTTTAGCACCAGTTGGGTCTACGCCCTGCCGTTCTTCAAGGGCAACAAGTGGGCCGGTGGCTGGCAGTACTCCGGCATCTTCCAGGCCTACAGCGGAACGCCCTATACCGTCACCAACAGCACCAACTTCGGCGATAGCGCTGGCGTTGCTAACGGCCAGACCACCGCTTCGTACGTGGATGTCGTCGGCAACAACAGCGCCATCCCCAACCTCGCTACCAACCAGCTGGCCAGCCCGCAGCTCTATGGCAATCCCGCCGCCTTCGCCGCACCCGTCGGCCTGACCTTCGGCAACGAAGGCCGGAACTCCTACTTTGGACCCGGCCTCGTAGATTTCGATATGGGCCTGTTCAAGGACTTCAAGATCACCGAAGGCCAAACCATTCAGGTCCGTTGGGAAACCTTCAATACCCTCAACCACACCAACTTTTCCGGTGTGAACTCGGGCGCTAGCTGCTTCAGCACCGCTGCCTCCTGCATGGGGACTAGCAGCTACCTCCGCTCCACCGGCGCGCATGATCCCCGCATCATGCAGCTGGCCGTCAAGTGGATGTTCTAGTGGCGTAGCCTTCACCCCGTGCGGCGGCGGGTTTCCGCCCGTCGCCCTCATGGGTGATCGCGTAAAGCTGCCTAGGGCGGGCCCTGTGCCCGCCCCTTTTTATTGCAGTTCACGAGCGCAGGCCCTGGGAGCGCCGGCATCCTGCCGGCACGTCCGCCGGGTACACCCCGGCGTGCCGACCGCAGGCGGCGGTTCTGATGTTCCGCGCTTCAAACTGCGAGCTGCGCACCGGCGGGGTTAACGCCAGCCCCCTTCTTGCGTCGCTCTGCTGGGATAACCTAGCCCTAGCCAATGTCCGCCGCCGATGACTTTCTCCGCTCCGCCCGCACGATCGCCGTTGTCGGCCTTTCGTCCAATCCGTTGCGGCCGAGTCATGGTGTTGCCGCCTACCTCCAATCGCAGAGCTATCGCGTGATTCCGGTCAATCCGGGCGAAGCCACCGTGCTGGGCGAGAGGGCCTATCCTCGTTTGGAGGATGTGCCCGTACCCGTGGACATCGTGGATGTTTTCCGCCGCTCCGATGCGGTTCCGGAGATCGCCGCGTCGGCGACCGCCATCGGCGCCAAGATGCTGTGGCTCCAGGAAGGCGTCACGCATCCTGCCGCCGAAGCCCAGGCCCGCGCCGCCGGCCTGCTCGTCGTTTCCGACCGCTGCATCCTCAAGGCGCATCGCGCCCTCCGGCCTTAGGCTCGCCTGCCGGGGCCTGATATTGGCCCGCCCCCGCCCTGCGTGCCGCCCCTTGTGGGGTAGGGCTCCTGCCCTGCGTAGCGTCGCCCTCCGGGCGGCGGCAACCGGCGAATCGCCTATTCCTCCCGCCGCCCCGACCGCGCCGAGCGCGGCCGCACGCAAGCCAGAGGCATACCCCACATGCCGCCCCTTGTGGGGTAGGGCTCCTGCCCTGCTCAGTGTCGCCCTCCGGTCGGCGGCAACCGGCGGGCGGCCCCACGGCTGCTGCCAAGACGCAGCCCTTCCGGGAGCGCCGGCATCCTGCCGGCGTGCCCGCCGCCGCCCGACGTGCCGCCGCAGGTGGGGGGAAACGCCTGTTCGCCACGGCTTCGCGCCTCGTTTGCGCCGCGGGCTGCCGCTGGCTGAGCGTCAGGCTTATCATGGTTCTTCATCATGAGCGCTGCACTTGCCTGGACCTTGGTGTTTCATATCACCGGAATTGTCTTTTGGATCGGCGGCCTGCTGATGACCACGCAGGTGCTCGCCAGCGCCTCCCAGGAGGAGCCTAACGACGCCGCCGCCCGTGCCTGCCACCAGCGCACCGCGCAGCGCACGCTTCGCGCCATGGCCCATCCTGGCGCCATCATCACCCTCGCCAGCGGCGGCTTGTTGCTGTATCTGGCGGGCCGCCATGACCCGGCGTTCTTCCGTGCCGCCTGGCTCAACATCAAGCTGGCCATCGTCGCCGTCCTCCTGTGGCTGGACTGGCGCCTCTGGACCCGCGTCCGCGACCTCGACCGCCGCCCCGCTGCGCGGAAGGACGCCAGCATGCTGCATGGCATCATCTCCGCGGCCTTCTTCGTCATCCTGATTCTGGTCTTCCTCAAGCCATGAGCGAAGCCTGTAGCGCCGGCGGCGGGTCCCGCACGGGGCGCATCGGCGCGCTCCTGCTCCCGGTGTTGGCGGCGGCGATGTGCGCCTCCGCCTGCCACCACGCCCCATCGCAGTCCCGCGTCTACCGCGGTCCGGCCACGCCCGTGGATCCGCAAACCGTCGGAGTCATCACCGGTTCGGTACGGTTTGGCGGCTTTCCCCCGTCCATGCCGCTTCTGGATATGAGCGGTTCGCCGGGCTGCCTGCCGGCCGGAGCTCCGCCGGTTCACGATCCGGCCGTGGTGGTCAATTCCAATGGCACGCTCCGCTGGGCCTTCGTCTACATCGCTAGAGGCCTCAAGGGCTGGAACTTCGATCCCCCCTCCCGTCCCGCCGATCTGGTCCAACAGGGCTGCCAATTTCGCCCTCATGTTTTGGGCCTGATGGCCGGCCAGCCGCTGCGCATCCTGACCCGCGATAGCGTACCGCACAATGTGCACGCCGCGCCGCGCCGGAACCCCCCTTGGAACATCTCCATGCTGCCCGGCGCCGCGCCGGTCCTGGAGCAATTTAACCATCCCGAAGTCATGATTCCGGTGGAGTGCAACGTGCACTCCTGGATGCACGCCTTCATCGGCGTGGTGAACAATCCCTATTTCGCCGTCACCGGACGCCGCGGCTCCTTCCAGCTGCGCAACGTTCCTCCCGGCCATTACACCCTGGCCGTCTGGCAGCAGCGATACGGTTTTCGCCGCCGGCAGGTGGACGTTTTGCCCCGCCAGCACGTCCGCGTCGTTTTTACCTATCACCCCCCCGCTGGCGGCTAGCCCCTGCCATGGACCTGTACCGCATCATTCTCTATCTTTGCTCGGCGGCCGTGGTGGTCATCATCGCCTGGCGCTGGCTCCGCCCCCGCCCCCGGCTGGGCAGCGCCCGCATGATCAATGAGCTAATTTGGACCGCCATTCCGGCGCTGGTCCTGCTGTGGCTCATCTTCCGCCATTAACCCGCCCAATCGCCCCGGCCCAGCCGCTACCGCCCCCACCTCGGCTCGCCGTCCCTGCTGGTCCCACCTGTGGGGCGCAAAACATCCAGTTTCGCTTCTTGCCCAGGCAGGCCCGGGGCCAGCGGCTGTTAAATTAACAAAACAAAAGATTTGGTTCACTTGGCGTTTCTAAAAAATGGGGCGCCCATGCGCCTTTTTGGAGTGTGGTTGGATGCGGCTTGGCTCGGCGCCGGAGTTGATGCCCGGGCCCCGATTGGCCGCAGTGCCGCATTGATAGGCCGGGCCCCAGCCCCGCCGCTGGCGGGGCGTCCCGCTTACGCGCCCGGCTGGGCCGGGGACCCCGTCCGCCCCGGCCCAGCCAGCGCGTCGCTCCACCCCAACGCGCACCGCTGCGCGTTGGGGACCCCG
Organism: Acidobacteriota bacterium; assembly: GCA_027314025.1. Classification (GTDB taxonomy): domain Bacteria; phylum Acidobacteriota; class Terriglobia; order Terriglobales; family SCQP01; genus JAKAUF01. Next base: position 13,242 of record DAHVCP010000024.1, on the reverse strand, counting down.
GCTTTGGGGGCCACGCCGCTTCTCTTGCCGGGGGCTAGCCGCCCTGTGGAGTTTCGCGGCCTTCCCGCACCTGCTTTGCCCCCCGGGCAAAAGGCGCGGCCCCCGCGCAATGCGTGCGCCGCAGAACCGCCATTTTTGGTCGCGGCATGTCACAATGTTTAGTTCCAGCCTGCTCGTGGGTTGGAACGGGCCGCTCGCGCGGCTGGCCCAGCGCCCCGATGTCGTCCCCCGCCCTGACTCAATCTTCGTCGTCCTTGCCCACTCCGGACGCCGGCTATAGTCCGGCGCTTAGCGCCTATACGCGCATTTTGGCGGCGCTGACGTTCATCTTGCTGGGCGCGGGAGCCCTGACTGTCGTCAAGGGCGCCGGACTGTCCATCCCCGATTGGCCGCTGGCGTTTCATCGCTTGGTGCCGCCGTATGTCGGCAATATTCGCTTCGAGTACACACACCGCGTGATCGCCGGCGTGGTCAGCGTGATGACCGTGGGCCTGGTCGTTTGGCTGTGGGTCGCGGATCGCCGCCGCTGGATGCGGTGGCTGGGAATCGCCGCGCTGCTGGGGGTCATTCTCCAGGCCATCCTAGGCGGCTTGACGGTGTTGGATTTTCAGCCTCCCTGGCTGACGGCTTTTCACGCCTCGCTGGCGCAATTGTTCTTCCTCACCACCGTCGCTCTCGCCATCTTCACCGGCCGCCATTGGCGCACCCCCGCCGAACCTCGTGACGACGCCTCGCCGGGGGTTTTTCGCTTGGCGGTCCTCACCACCGCCGTCATCTTTCTCCAGATCATCTTCGGTGGCGCCTATCGGCACGATGCGCTTCCACTGTGGCCGCATCTGGCCGGCGCGGCTGCCGTGAGCATCATGGTCATTTGGACCGCGTCGGTGGCGCTGCGCCGTCATAAGGATCTGGCCGCCCTGCGCCGCCCGGTGCGCTGGCTCTTGGCCGTGCTCGGATTGCAGTTGGCCTTGGGCCTAAATATCTATTTGGTCAGCCGCGCGACCTCGTCCTTGCCGCAGGCGCCGGAAGCCAGCGTCGTCGGCGCCGTTGCCCATCTTCTCGGCGGGGCGGCGCTGTTCGCCATGTCCTTGTCGGTGGCCCTGCGCGCGCGCCAGCATCTGCGTGCCCCGCGGGAATCCGTCGCCCGCGTCGCCTCCCGAGTCGTGGAAGCGTGAAGCAAACCACCCCCACGCCGGCGCAAATTACCTGGCGGCGCTTGCCCGCCGTGCCCTACCGCTGGGATCAGGCCCGCGCCTTGCTGTCGCCGTGCCTGGCGCTGACCAAACCGCGCGTGACGGTGCTGGTCACGTTGACCGCGCTGGCCGCCTGTTATGTCGGCGAGCAGGGGCCGGTTGGCTGGCAACGGCTGGCGTTTTTGACCTTGGGCACCGCCCTTCTGGCCAGCGGCACGGCGGCCCTGAATCAGCTCTGGGAGTGGCGCAGCGACGCCTTGATGCGCCGCACGCAGTTGCGCCCCCTGCCGACGGGCCAGCTCCGCCCGCCGGCGGCGCTGGCCGTGGGGTTGGCGCTTATGGGCCTGGGGCTCGCGGCATTGGCTTGGCAGGTGAACGCCCTCAGCGCCGGATTGGGCGCCGCCACCGCCGCCGTCTATCTGCTTATCTATACCCCCCTCAAGTACCGCTCGCCGCTGAGCACGGTGATTGGCGCGCTGCCCGGCGGCGGCCCCATTTTGATGGGCTGGGCGGCAGCCCAGAACCGCTTGGACGCCGGCGCATGGATTTTATTCGGTATTCAGTTCTTGTGGCAGTTCCCGCATTTTCTCGCCATCGCCGAACTGTGCCGCGAGGACTACCAGAAAGCCGGCATTCGCATGTTGCCGGTGCTCGATGCCGGGGGCGAGGAAAGCGGCCGCCAGATCATGCTCTACAGCCTGGCGCTGCTGCCCGTCAGCCTGCTGCCCGCCGTCTATGGCATCGCCGGCACGGCATACTTGCTGGTGGCGGCGGCCTTGGGCGCGTGGTTCCTTTGGGTGGGCATCGGCTCGGCGCGGGACAAGACCCGGCAGGCGGCGCGGCGTTTGCTGCGCGCTTCGGTCATCTACCTGCCTTTGTTGTTCATCGCCATGATGTGGAACAAGCGATGACGCGCCCAAAGCGCTCATACTGGAACTAGAAGGGCAACTGCGCAACCATGGCCTTCGCCGTCGAAGTCGAAAACATTGGGCATTGCTACGGGGAGTTGCGCGCGCTGGCGGGCGTCAGCTTCACCGTCGGCGACAGCGAAATCTTCGGGCTGCTCGGGCCCAACGGCGGCGGCAAGAGCACGTTGTTTCGCATCCTGTCCACGCTGATGCGGCCGCAGGAGGGTACGGCCCGCGTCGGCGGCTACGATCTGTTGCGCGAACCCGACCTGGTCCGCCGCTGCCTCGGCGTGGTTTTCCAGGCCTCCAGTTTGGATCTCAAGCTTACCGCGGAGGAAAATCTCCGCCATCAAGGGCATCTCTATGGCTTGCGCGGCCGGGATTTGCAACAGCGCATTGAACTGATGCTGGGCCGCGTGGGCCTGGCCGACCGCCGCCACACCGCCTGCGAAAAGCTCTCCGGCGGCCAAAAGCGCCGCATCGAGATCGCCAAGGGCTTATTGCATAACCCCCGGCTGCTGCTATTGGATGAGCCGACCACCGGCCTGGATCCGCTCGCCCGGCGCGAGATGTGGTCCTACCTGACCCTGCTGCGCGAACGCGATGGCATCGCCGTATTGACCACCACCCACCTGTTGGAGGAAGCCGAGGACTGCGATCGCCTCGGCATCCTGCATAAGGGCCATTTGGCGGCGCTGGGCACGCCGGCGGAGTTGAAGCAGGAAATCGAAGGCGAGGTACTGGTGATGGAAGCCGACGCCCCGGAGCGGCTGCGCCAGGGCATCCAGGAACGTCTGCATCAGCCGGCGCAAGTGATCGGCCACCAGGTCCGCATCGAACGCGCCCAGGCCCATGAGTTCGTGCCCGCCTTGATGGATGCCTTCGGGCCGCAGATCCGTTCGGTCACCGTGGCCCGGCCGACGCTGGAGGATGTCTTCCTGCGCCGCACCGGCCAGCGTTGGAGCATTGAAGCCATGGGCGAGGCGCCCGCCGCAACTGCCGCCGAGGCCCGCGCCTAGGGAGGGAAGCCGTACGGACCTAATCATGATGGAACCTGCCGCAACCGCAACTCCGGCGGAGCTGGCCGCAACCCCGTCGGCGGCCGTTCCCGCGCGCGTCAACCGCCCCACCGGGCTATGGCTTCCCGCCGCCACGCTTTGGTGGCGGGAGTTGGTCCGGTTTTACCGGCAGAAAGCGCGCGTGGTGGGCGTCATCGGGTCGCCAATTATCTTTTGGCTGATCATCGGCGCCGGCTTCGGCACGTCGTTCTCCACTGGCGCCGCCGCCCAAGGCGCGGCCAAGCAGGGATACCTCGCCTACTTCTTTCCCGGCACCATGGTGCTGATCGTTCTTTTCACCGCCATCTTCACCATGATGTCGGTGATTGAAGATCGCCAGGAGGGCTTCCTGCAAGCCGTCTTGGTCGCTCCCTGCCCGCGCACCAGCATTGTGCTCGGTAAAGTCCTCGGCGGGGCGACGCTCGCCACCTTGCAGGGCATCGTATTTCTCGCCTTGGCGCCGACGCTGTGCATCCATGTCGGCTTCCTGCAGTTCTGGGCGGTCTTTGGCGTCTTGGGCTTGGTCGCGCTGGCGCTGACCGGCGCGGGATTCATCATTGCCTGGCGGCTAGATTCCAGCCACGCCTTTCACGCCATCGTCAATCTTTTCCTCATTCCCGCCTGGCTGGTTTCCGGCGCGCTGTTCCCGTTGGCGGGCGCCTCGAAATGGGTTCGCCTGGTCATGCTCCTGAACCCATTGACGTATGGCACGGAGGCGTTGCGCCAGGTCTTGTATGGCGCCAGCGCCTTGCCGCTGAGCACGGCGCTGGGCGTCACTGCTGGATTCGACGCCCTGATGCTGGCCATCGCCCTCTGGATGGTGCGCGGCGAACGCCGCGCGGGCGTGTAGGCGCGCGGGACCGGCCCTGGCGCGCCACCATGCCGGTGGCGCCGCAGCCGCCCGCCACCCACGCGCCTGAGGCCTGTTCGGCGGCGTCCAATCCTAATTCCTAACCGCAACCCCCGCAGCGCCGGCTCCCCATCGTGAATCCATTTCCACTTGCCGCCGTGTGGGCCCCGCCCGTCGTTTGGGTCGCCATCTTCAATGGCATTGCCGGCGTGCTGCTGGTTTTAGGCTTTATCTTCATCCGCCAGCGCCGCATCCGCGCCCACAAGCGGATGATGCTGAGCGCTTTCGTCTGCTCGGTTCTGTTCCTCGTCGTCTACGTCTGGCACCACCTGGTGGATGGCATCACCTATTTCCGCCGCACCGGGCCGATCCGCACCATCTATCTGGTGGTGCTCGGGACCCATACGCCCTTGGCGGCGATTGTGCCCGTGCTGGCGATCATCACCATGACCTTGGCGCTGCGCGGCAAATTTGTCCGGCACAAGGCCTGGGCGCGCTGGACGCTGCCGATCTGGCTCTATGTCTCCGTGACCGGAGTTGTCGTGTACTGGATGCTCTACCGCATGTAGCCGCGCGCTGGCGGACGTGGTCGCCCCTGCCCCTTAACGCCGTTCGTTCCGCTTGCGTCGCTCCGCCGCCAAATGGGCCAAATAGCGCCGATGCGCGGCTAGCCGCTCCAGGTAACGGCGGTGGGCGGCGGCGCGTTCCGCGGCGAGATGCCGCAAGCGGAGGCGGCGCGCGCGGAGCTCCGCCAAGTAGCGTTCATGCGCCAGGCGGCGGCGATACGCCAGCTGCGCCGGCGTGTAATGGCGCACCGGCGCATAGCGCCGGACCACGTAATAGTGCACCACGCGGCGCGGCGCGGGCGGAAATGCGCGCTCGCCAATGGGTGCGTACCGGTTGGGCACGGTGACCATCGCTGGGCGGCGATTGGTCGCCAGCATCTCGCTCGCGCCACTGGGGCTGGCCGTGGCCGGCAGGATCCTCCAGATCCGCGGATCTTCCAAGCCTAGGCGCCACACCGAAAATCCGCGCAGGTGAAATTGCCGGATCAGTTGCAGCTTGGCGGCGAAGCTGCGGGCGTCTTCTACCCAGGTCACATGCCGGTGGACGCCCTGGCCGTAGACGCGATAGGAGGACTTCAGCACCGGATCCCAGCGCAACGGCCCGGCGGCGTTCGCCTGTCCGTCAAAGGCCAGCATGTGATAGGTCCAGTAAAAGAACCGCCGCAGTTCCCGCCCCACCCGCTTGAGCCAGCTCACGCGTTGCCAGCGCCGCGTCCAATCCGTTTGGTAGGTTGGCACGCCGAGCGAGAACTTGTCGGCGGGAATGAATTGCAGTTCGTAGCGGATGACCTTTTTGACCCAGGGATAGCCCGCCAATGGCCCGGGGTCGTCACCGTTGTGCTCCGGGTAGGCCATCACGCTCAGAAAATCCGCCGAGCGGGCCAAGCTGCGGTAGTCGTAAACGCCGGAGTAGCCGTAGAAGTTGTCGTTATGCGCGTCGCTGGTGCGGGCCGCGACCGCGACGCTCAAAATGTAGCCATGCCGGTGCAGGCCCGCCGCCAGCTCCGCGATGAAGCGGTCGAACGCGTCGTGGTCGGTCCACCATAGCCCTTCGAAGTCAATTTGATAGCCGATGTATCCGTTGGCGCGGGCGTGGGTAATCAATTGTCCTAGCGCCCGGTCGCGAGCGGCGCGGTCATACAGCAAGTCGTGGGCTTGCCAGCGGGAAAAGCCCCGGTTGATCACCAGCGGCATCACCGGAACATGGTGATCGCGGGCAATGTCCATCAGGTCCTGCGGCGGCGCTCCGTGCAGCCAGCCCCAACGGTCCAAGGAGTAGCACTGCGGCGCAACGATGCCCACCTTGGAGGCGTGCGCGCGGAAGCTGGCAATGCCCTTGCTGTCATCGGCGGTATAGAAAACCGAGGCCAACAGGCTGGGAGGCGCGGGCCAGGTCACGTTGCGGAACATCGGCGGCTGGAACGGCGCCGCCGGCTGCGACGTCAGCGTCGCGGGCGATGGCGTGACGGGCGTGGATGTCGGTGTCGCCGCGGCCGGCGTCGCTGCGCTCGGCGTGGACCCTGGCGCGGGAAGAGTTTGGGCCGAAAGTGAATTCCCGGTGATGACGGGCTGGGGCGCCTGGGCCAATGCGGCCAAGTCGGGAGCGGGAATGACGTTTTGGGCGCACCCGGGCAGGACGCCGAGCAGCCATACCGCTAGCGCGACGCCGCACCACCGCGCCGTCCGCACGCCGCGCCGCCTTCTGCCTCCGGAGGTGCCCACGTTTTGAGTATAGAGGCGTGAGCCACGCCGCAAGTCGAAGAAAACCCTTAACTGGGTTACTACCGGGCGAATGGCCAGGGCCCGGCGTCTCAGTCGCCAGCCGTGCTGGTTCGCACGCTGTTCGGGTCGCGTGGTTTCCACGCTAGCCGCGGCACGCGCGCGGCGTGCCGCGCCGAGCCGGCGGCGAGCTATTGGATCACACGGAACGTCGGCTCTTGTTCGACCAGCACCTCGCCGCGCAACACTTCGCCGCACAGGCGAATCGTGCCCCCCTCGAAAAAAAATAGCAGGGCAGGGTCCGGATCCAGCCGATACTCCAGATATTCCAGCGCCCCGGCCAGCGCCGGCGCGGCGCCGGCGGCGGCGGTCGCCGCCGGGCCCCCCGGGGCGTTCGCGGCCAACGCCACTTCGAATCGTGTCAAACCAGTGACCGTCAGGGTCAGTCCGGCGAGGGTCGCCGGCTGGCCTTCCCGCCGCACCCGCACCTCCCGCGTCACGCCCCACCCGAGCGTGACCGCGGCCTCCTCGGCGCCGAAGGTAATGCCCACGAACTGGAGCAGGTTGCGCAGATCCAGCTTGGCGCCTTCGACCTGCATTTCCGTCAGCGGTGTGTTGAGCGGCAGGGGCGCCACGCGTTCAAAGCGCAGGGCCGACCGCGCGCCGCGGTGCGAAGGGGGCATGCGGGAATCGAGGAGCGGCCGGCGCTAAAAGGGAATGTCGTCGTCGGTGATTTCCGGGCCGCCGCGCGACGGCTCCGCTTCGTAACCACCGCCCGCCGGCTCGGCCGCGCGCCGGGGTTCACTGCCGCGCTCTCCCCCTCCACGGCCGCCCAGCAGCACCATGTCCTGCGCCACGATTTCCGTGGCGTAGTGTTTGCGGCCCTCCTTGTCATCCCAGGTGCGCGTTTGCAGCCGGCCCTCGATAAAAACCTGCGAGCCCTTGTTCAGATACTGGTTGGCCGTTTCCGCCATCTTGGCCCACAGGACGACGTCGTGCCATTCCGTTCGGTCCTGCCACTCGCCGTTTTTGTCTTTCCAGCGATCGGAGGTGGCCATCCGCAGCCGGGTCACGGCCTGGCCCGAGGGGGTGTATTTCAACTCAGGATCCTTGCCCAGGTGACCGAGCAAGGTGACGCGATTGACGCTTCGGGGCATGACAACCAACTTCCTTTCCGGCCCGAACTGCTTCGGCGGGGCCGCGGCGCCGGCGCTGCACCGCGGTGGCGGCTAATCGAGCGCTTGCAAATCCTTGCCCGGCTTAAACCGAATGGCCTTGCCTGGGGCGATATTCACCTGCGCGCCGGTACGGGGGTTACGGCCGATACCGGTCTTGCGCGGGCGGACGTTGAATACGCCGAAGCCCCGCAATTCGATCCGGTCGCCCCGTTCCAACGCTTGCTTCATACCGCCGAAGACCGCCTCCACGGCGATCTCGGCTTTGTTCTTGGGCAGCCCGGTCCGCTGCACCACTTCCTGCACGATGTCGAACTTAATCACTGTAAAGGCAGTCTAGTCAGACCCTTAGAAAAGGTCAAGCGGCCCGTGCCCCGGGCGGGGCCCGCGCCGGTCAATGGTCCGCTCAGCGCTTTTCCGTTCCCGTTAACTGGAGCGACAGGTTATGGTGCGGGTGCCGCTTGCGTCGGCGCCAGGTCATCTGTACCGGAATGGAGCCGAGAACGACGGCCATTCCCACCAGGAAGATGCCGACGGCGATTGCGGCCTGATAACTGCGCACCCAGTACCAGACGTTCAGTAGCGTGGCTTGCAGCGCCACGCCGAACAGCACCACGATGACGGTCCAGAAGGCCGCCCCTAGGCTATTGGCCCAGGCGAAACGCCGGCGCCGCGTGTGCACCAGCCCGGCGGCGAAGGGAATCACCAGACGGAAACCCCAAATGAAGCGGCCGAAAAACAACACCGCCAGTCCGAACCGCCGGTGCAGCCAATCCTGCGCGCGGCATTGGCGTTCCGGAGTCAGGAACTTCAAGCGCTTGCCGCGGGCGCCGATTTCATAGACGGCTTCATAGGTCAGCGCGCTGACCGCGATGGCGATGCCCACCACCCAGCGCAAATCGAAATATCCCTCCCCGGCCAAAATGGTCGCGGCGACCAGCGTAGCGTCTCCCTCCACGATCAAGCCGAGGATCAGGAAGGCATAGCCGTAATGGAGGAGAAAGGATTGCAAAGCTGAAGGTTGGAAATGCGGGCAAATTGCGGCGGCAAAGCCGCGCGCCCGGGCCCGAGCGGTCCAACCAGCATTCTATACCACCGCCGGCCCGCCATGCGGCGCTGGGCAGGTAAGTGCCTGAGCGGCAGGGGCTTGCAATCGCCCGGCGGGGTACTTAGGCAGTCCGCGCCGCGGCGGCCTCGGGCGGCGATCCGGAATCCTACCGTACACTGAAGGCAGTGGCTTCACGCGCGCCGACGTTGTCTTCGCCTCCGTTGGTCACGCCCTCCGAATATCGCCCCAGGCGCTGGCTGCCTGCACTGCTGTTCGCGGCCACCGTGGTGACGGCCATGGCGGTCGGGGCGCGGCTGCAATTCAATTTCGACCGTGGCGTCCCCGCCTACCGCGGCAATACCGACGTGTTTCCCTTTTTGTGGCTATGGCGTCATCCCGCCTATCTTGGGCTGGGATGGCCGTTTGCAGCCACGCTGCTCGGCATTCTGCTGGTGCATGAGCTTGGGCATTATTTGGCCTGCCGCCACTATGGCTTGGCGGCGACCCTGCCACATTTCATTCCGGCGCCGACCTTGATCGGCACCCTCGGCGCGTTCATTTACATTCGCTCGCCGTTCCGCACCCGGCGGCAGCTGTTCGACGTGGGCGCGGCGGGGCCGCTGGCGGGCTTCGCGCTGGCGCTTCCCCTGCTGGTGTGGGGCTTGGCCCAGTCCCATTTGCGTTTGCCCGCCTACGGCGCCGCGCTCCGCTTTGGCTGGCCGCCATTGATGCTGCTGGTGTGGCGCTGGCTGCATCCCGGCGTGGCGCCGGACGTGGTTTCGCTCAGTCCGGTGGCGCGGGCGGCGTGGGTAGGCTTGTTGGCCACCATGCTGAATCTGATTCCCAGCGGCCAGCTGGATGGCGGCCATATTCTCTACACATTCGTTCCCCGAACGCACCGCTGGGTTAGCTGGGCCATGGTCGCCGTCATGCTGTTCATGGGCTGGCGGTTTTGGGATGGCTGGTACCTGTGGGCGGGGCTGTTGCTGGTCATGCGGGCGCGGCATCCGTATGTGCCGCCAGCACCGCCCGCGGGCTGGGGAAGAGCCGTTTTGGCCTGCCTTTGCTTGGCGATTCTGGCCTTGACGTTTCTGCCCGCGCCGTTTCGCTTGCGTTGAACCGGGAACGGGGCGAACGCGAGGCCCGCCAGGGCGAACGTTAGACTGGAACATGCCCGAGCTGCCGGAGGTCGAAACCGTCGCCCGCGGGCTCCGTCGCGCCCTCTTGGGCGCCCGCGTCGAGGCGGCCGAGGAGCGTTTCCCTGGGCTGGTGCGCGGAGCTCGCGAACGGCTGGCGGAGCTGCCCGGTTGCGCCGTCCAGAACGTCCAGCGGGCGGGAAAATTTCTTCGCCTGTCGTTCCGCGGGCCGGATCGTGAAATTCCCTTGTGGTTGCATCTGGGCATGAGCGGCAAGCTCCTCGTTCTGCCCGCCGCGGCGCCCTTCGCCCCGCACACGCATTTTCTGCTGCGCTTCACGGATGGCCGTGGCTTGCGCTATGTGGATCCCCGGCGCTTTGGCCGCGTCGCCGTGGGCGGACCGGAGGGATCCGGGCCGCCGGTCCCCGGCGCCGAGCCGTTGGAGATTGGCGCGGAGGACTTCGCGGCGTTGTTTTGGCGGCGCACCGGCGCGATCAAGGGGTTGTTGCTGCGCCAAGACCTATTACGCGGCCTGGGGAACATCTATGCCGATGAGAGCCTGTTCCGCGCCGGCATTCGGCCCCGGGCGCGGAGCCTGTCCCGGCCGCGCCTGCACCGCCTGCACGCGGCGGTGCAATCGGTGCTGCGTGAGGCCATCCAGGCGGGGGGATCCTCCATCTCCGATTACGTTGGTGCGGACGGTGCGCGGGGATGGTTTCAGGTGCAACACCGTGTCTACGGGCGGGCGGGGCGTCCCTGCACGCAATGCCGCGGCGTGATCCGCCGCGTCATCGTTGCCGGCAGGTCCAGCCATTTTTGCCCGATGTGCCAGCGGCCCTAAACCTGGGCCGCGCGCGCGCCGAGGGGCGGCTCCAATTGCCGCTCGTGACAAGATTGGCGGTCGCTGACGCTGAAAACAAAGCACTTCCATGCCTACGCGTCCGCAAAATGTCACAATCCGGTGGTGCTTCGCCGCATCGGGCCGCACCCTATTGGAGCCCCTTCCCGGGCCCGCGCCTGTCATTGGCGGGCGCCGCGTGGGGGCAATGCACCGCCCCCCAGGGATGCGCGCCCGATGATCCGCGGCTAGACGGTTTCCGTGGCGCCGTGGCAGCGCTTGTATTTCTTGCCCGAGCCGCAGGGGCACGGCTCGTTGCGCCCGACCTTGCGTTCGCCGCGAACGAACGGGCTGTGCGCCTCGTCGGGCCCGCTCAGCATGCCCGGCGGCGGCGGTGTGCCCGACTCGCCATCGAAGAGCGCATCGAGCGGCTCGGCAAATACCGGCGCCTCGGCGTGCTGCGCCTGCAGAGCACGCATCAGGCGGGCGCGACGCTCCTCCTCCTCGCGGTCGACTTCCTCCTGGGAGCGCACCTCGATCTGCATCAGCGTCGAGACGGTCTCGAACTTCACCCGGTCGAGCATGGCGCTGAACATCGCGAACGCCTCACGCTTGTACTCGGTGCGGTAATCCTGCTGCGCGTAGCCGCGCAGATGAATGCCCTGGCGCAGGTAGTCCATCGCTGCGAGGTGGTCGCGCCAGTGCATGTCGAGGGTGCGCAGCATGACGTCCTTCTCGATATGGCGCATCAACGAGACATCGAGCCGCGCGGCCTTGGCGCCGTACGCCTCGTCCACCACGCGCACCAGGCGCTCGCGCAGCGCCGCCTCCTCCATATCGGGCTCGGCGGCGAGCCAGCTCTTCGGATCGGCCGCGACGTTGAAATCACGCCCGACCGCCTCGTTCAGCCCGTCGAGGTCCCAATCGGCCGCCATGGCGTGCTTGGGCAGGAACTGATCGATCAGTGTGCCGACCGTTTCGGCGAGAATGCCGTGGATCGCCGCCGAGACATCCTCGGTCGCCATGATCTCGGTGCGCTGCTGATAGACGACCTTGCGCTGGTCGTTGGCCACGTCGTCGAACAGCAGCAACTGCTTGCGGATGTCGAAGTTGTGCGCCTCGACCTTGCGTTGCGCCTTCTCGATCTGCTTGCTCAGCATGCCGCTTTCGAAGACTTCGCCGTCCTTCATGCCGGCCATCTTCAGCAACCGCTGGGTGCGCGTCGGATCGCCGAAGATGCGCATCAGGTTGTCTTCCATCGACAGGTAGAAGCGGCTCGATCCCGGGTCGCCTTGGCGGCCGGAGCGGCCGCGCAACTGGTTGTCGATGCGGCGGGACTCGTGCCGCTCGGTGCCGATGATGTGCAGCCCGCCGGCGGCGAGTGTCTGATCGTGCCGCACCTGCCACTCGGTGCGCACGCGCTCGCGGTCCGTCTGGTCGATCGGATCGAGGCTCGAGAGTTCCGACTCGAGGCTGCCGCCGAGCACGATGTCCGTGCCGCGGCCGGCCATGTTGGTGGCGATGGTCACCGCGCCGGGCCGCCCGGCCTGCGCGACGACGCTCGCCTCGCGCTCGTGCTGCTTCGCGTTCAGCACCTGGTGGGCAACGCTCTGCTTGTCGAGCAGCCCCGAGAGGTACTCTGAGGTCTCGATCGAGGTGGTGCCGACCAGCACCGGCTGCTTGCGCTCGACGCAGTCGCGGATGTCCTCGATGATCGCCTTGAACTTGTCGGCCTGCGTCAGGTAGACGAAGTCGGCGGCGTCCTTGCGGACCATAGGCTTGTGGGTCGGAATGACCACCACCTCGAGCCCGTAGATCTGCAGGAACTCGGGCGCCTCGGTATCGGCCGTGCCGGTCATGCCCGAGAGCTTCTTGTACAGGCGGAAGTAGTTCTGGAACGTGATCGAGGCGACCGTCTGGTTCTCCTCGCGCACCTGCACGCCCTCTTTGGCCTCGACCGCCTGGTGCAGGCCGTCCGACCAGCGCCGGCCCGGCATGGTGCGGCCGGTGAACTCATCGACAATGATGACCTCGCCGCCGCGCACGATGTACTCCACGTCGCGCTTGTAGAGCGCGTTGGCGCGCAGCGCCGCGTTCAGGTGGTGCATCAGGCGGATGTTCGTCGCGTCGTAGAGACTCTCCCCCGCCTGCAGCAGCCCGCTCTCGAGCATCAGTTGCTCGACGTGCTCGTGCCCCTCCTCGGTCAGGTGCACCTGCTTGCCCTTCTCGTCCACCGAGAAGTCCCCGGGACCTTCCTCGACCTCCTGGCGGGTCAGGCGCGGCACCAGCTTGTTGATGCGCAGGTACAGCTCCGTGCTCTCCTCGGCCGGCCCCGAGATGATCAGCGGCGTGCGCGCCTCGTCGATCAGGATCGAATCGACTTCGTCGACGATGGCGTAGGCGAGCTGGCGCTGCACGCGCTCCTCGAGGCTGAAGGCGAGGTTGTCGCGCAGATAATCGAAGCCCAGCTCGTTGTTGGTGCCGTAGGTGATGTCGCACGCGTACGCGGCGCGCTTCTCCTCCGGGCTCTGGGAGTTCTTGATCACCCCGACGGTCAGGCCGAGGAACCGGTACACCGGCCCCATCCAATCCGCGTCGCGCTGTGCCAGGTACTCGTTGACGGTCACCACGTGCACGCCCTCGCCGGGCAGCGCGTTCAGGTACGCCGGCAGTGTCGCGACCAGGGTCTTGCCCTCACCGGTGCGCATCTCGGCGATCCGGCCCTGGTGCAGCGCGATGCCGCCGATCAGC